>NZ_FOVO01000012.1 GCF_900115195.1 Xenorhabdus japonica | reverse complement strand
TCAATAAATTGTTGCTGTTTATCTGCATCGAATTTATGAGGCGTTCCCATCGGCTTCTTGTCGCTGAATCCCTGACGGTGAAGCCATTTTGTCATCAAAAACACGGCCTTAATGCGGTCACGTACGCGCCCATCACGCGTCGTATCGTGCATCAATTCGAGAGCCTCTTTTTGGGCATCTGTCAGGGTCATTTTCATGGGCACAATCTTGAGCTGATATGGAAAAATCAAGCATCTTCAATTACGATAGGTATAAACTAATAAACCCCTGAGTTATCAAGGGCTTTTCATTTGATTAGATTATTTGGTTTTATAATGCGCTTCTGCTTCAATAAAACGCTGTTGTATCGCCTGACTTGGAGCTTTTCCTAATAAACTCACCACGATGATAGCAATCGTCGCGAAAATAAAGCCCGGAATAATTTCATACAGGGAAAACCAACGGAATTCCATCCAAACCAGAACAGTACCAGCCCCCACTAACATACCCGCTAACGCACCATTACGAGTCATGCGTTTCCAGAGTACCGAGATCAAAACCACAGGGCCAAATGCCGCACCAAATCCGGCCCAAGCATTACTGACCAATGCCAATACCTTATTGTTCGGATTAGTTGCAATCACAATGGCAATAACTGCTACCAACAAGACCATCATGCGACCAATCCATACTAATTCTTTCTGGCTGGCTTTGGGACGTATAAATGCCTTATAGAAATCTTCAGTCAGCGCACTAGAACAAACCAGCAACTGGCAGCTCAACGTACTCATAACCGCAGCCAGTACCGCGGACAGCAATATCCCTGTGAGCCATGGATTAAACAAGAGAATGCCCAATTCAATAAAGATACGCTCATGGTTTTGCAATACTGGCCCTGCCTGCTCCGGGTGTATTTCAAAATATGAAATACCAAAGAAACCAACAGCCACCGTACCTGCAAGGCACAGTAACATCCACGTCATACTAATACGACGGGCTTTATGAATAGTCTGATGAGAATCTGCCGCCATGAAACGAGCCAGAATGTGTGGTTGACCGAAATAACCTAATCCCCAACCCAACAGAGAAACAATGGCAATAATATTCAGGTTTTTAAACATATCTAAATATGCCGGATTTTTTGCCTCAATAATAGTAATGGCAGTGTCAACCCCCCCCACATTGAATAAGATCAAAACTGGTACTAGAATCAAAGCAAAAATCATTAAAGTCGCCTGAACAGTATCCGTCCAGCTAACCGCCAGAAAACCTCCGAGGAAGATATAAGCAATCGTAGCCAATGCCCCCAACCAAATCGCTTTTTCGTAGCTGATACCAAATGTATTTTCAAACAATAAGCCACCAGCCACAACACCCGATGCGCAGTAAATGGTAAAGAAAATCAAGATAACCAATGCGGAAATAATACGCAGGATTTTACTTTTATCTTCAAAGCGATGAGTGAAATAATCGGGTAATGTCAAGGCGTTATTACTAACTTCGGTATGTACGCGTAATCTACCCGCAACCCATCGCCAATTAAGGTATGCACCTAGCAGTAGACCTAATGCGATCCAACTTTCTGAGATACCGAAGAGAAAAATAGCCCCCGGTAATCCCATCAATAACCAGCCACTCATATCAGAAGCGCCAGCAGATAATGCTGTTACTACACTACCTAATCTCCGTCCACCTAATATATAGTCATCAAAGTTTTTGGTAGAGCGATACGCCATGAATCCTATCAGCAACATCGCAGCGATGTAGATAATGAAGGTAATGAGCATTGGTGAATTTACTGTCATGCAGGTTCTTCTCCATAGTGTTTTTATAAATCATGTATCTGCAAATGTGTTATTTGCGTAAATCATGCCATCTGTATTTGAAGCAATTTTAAGTAATACCTCACTTTTTTTATCAGGTCATAATTAAGTTGCACCTGAAGATGACATTAGTTTTTTGTCAGAACTATTTACATATGTAATTATTTTAAAATTACATTCTATCCTAGTTTAGCCAAAACATTTTTAACAACTAATTAACTTAGTTTTTATAAAAAACGCTTACTAAATCACACTTATCACTCCAGAAGTTGCACCTTAAATTAAGTAACTCGTTATACCTTAAACTTATAATATTCAAATAAAATTCATAAATATCAGTAAAATAAACAATAAATTTCACTGAGAAAATAATAAAAACAAGATTAATTTCACAAAATTAGAATGACCGCTTTTAACACAGTTGCACAAAGTTGCAACATAGAAGATATTGTTATGCAACTTGGTTTAGTCTTACCTATTAAGGAGTGAAAATGGGTAGTACCACTATGGGCGTGAAGCTCGATGAAGCAACGCGTAATCGAATTAAAGCCGCCGCACAACGAATTGAACGCACACCACACTGGCTAATTAAGCAAGCTATTTTTAATTATCTTGAACGTCTGGAAAATGAGGGAAATATCCCAGAAATATCAGCGAGTCAGGATAACAAAGAAGAAAAGATTTCCGAAGTAGAATCACAGATTGAGACGACTTATCAACCATTTCTGGATTTTGCCGAGCATATTTTACCCCAATCGGTGAAACGTTCTGCAATTACTGCGGCCTATCGCCTCCCAGAAACCCAAGCGGTTCCAATGCTACTGCAATGTGCACAACTAGCTGAAGAACAAGCTAAGGCAACTCATAAACTCGCTTATTCCATCGCCGAAAAGCTACGCCAACAAAAACAAGGTATTGGCCGCTCAGGTTTGGTTCAGGGATTATTGCAAGAATTTTCACTTTCTTCACAGGAAGGTGTGGCACTGATGTGTCTTGCCGAAGCTTTGCTGCGCATCCCCGATAAAGCAACCCGCGATGCTCTGATCCGCGATAAAATCAGCAACGGCAATTGGCATTCCCATTTGGGCCAAAGCCCCTCCATGTTTGTTAATGCGGCAACGTGGGGATTGCTGTTCACAGGTAAGTTAGTATCTACCCATAATGAAGCCAAGTTATCCAACTCATTGAACCGCATTATCAGCAAAAGCGGCGAGCCATTGGTGCGCAAAGGTGTAGATATGGCAATGCGCTTGATGGGTGAGCAATTCGTTACGGGAGAAACCATCGCACAAGCCCTTGCCAACGCCCGCAAACTAGAGGAGAAAGGCTTCCGCTATTCCTACGATATGCTGGGCGAAGCCGCATTGACCAAAGAAGATGCGCAAGCTTATATGGTTTCCTATCAGCAAGCGATCCACGCTATTGGTAAGGCGTCAAATGGCCGCGGCATTTATGAAGGGCCGGGAATTTCCATCAAACTTTCAGCCCTGCATCCACGTTATAGTCGTGCCCAATATGAACGTGTTATTGATGAGCTCTATCCTCGTTTACTTTCTCTGACTTTACAGGCACGTCAGTATGACATCGGTATTAATATTGATGCAGAAGAAGCCGATCGTCTGGAAATCTCTCTCGACTTGTTAGAGAAACTGTGTTTCGAACCGAAACTGGAGGGTTGGAACGGCATTGGTTTTGTCATTCAGGCTTACCAGAAACGCTGTCCTTTCGTCATTGACAGCATGATTGATTTGGCACAGCGCAGTCGCCACAGATTGATGATCCGTCTGGTAAAAGGTGCTTACTGGGATAGTGAAATCAAACGGGCTCAAATCGACGGACTGGAAGATTATCCGGTGTATACCCGCAAAGTCTATACTGATGCTTCTTACCTCGCCTGTGCCCGAAAACTACTTTCTGTCCCTAATTTGATCTACCCGCAATTTGCTACCCATAACGCCCATACGTTGTCTGCCATTTATCATCTGGCCGGACAAAATTACTATCCGGGGCAATATGAGTTCCAATGCCTGCATGGCATGGGTGAGCCGCTTTATGAACAAGTCGTCGGTAAGATCGCAGAAGGTAAACTCAATCGCCCATGTCGTATTTATGCCCCCGTGGGGACACACGAAACACTACTGGCTTATCTGGTACGTCGCTTGCTGGAAAATGGTGCCAATACTTCGTTTGTCAACCGCATTGCAGATAATTCCCTGCCAATTGATGAACTGATTGCTGACCCGGTAAAAATCGTACAAGAATTGGCTCAAACCGAAGAGCAAATCGGCCTGCCACATCCCAAGATTCCTCTCCCACGTGATTTATACGGCAAAAACCGTGTTAACTCATCGGGACTGGATCTCTCCAATGAACATCGTCTGGCTTCCCTTTCCAGTGCCCTGCTCAGTTCTTCAATGGAAACATGGAACGGAGAACCTTTGCTGGGAGGCGATTATCGGCATACAGGGGAATTACCTGCAACTAAGCCAGTGAACAATCCCGCCAGACCTTCCGATATAGTGGGTTATGTTCGTGAAACTACTGAACAGGAAGTTGCTCATGCGCTGGATACAGCGACTGATGCTGGTGCAATCTGGTTTGCCACTCCACCATCCGAGCGTGCCGCGATTTTAGTGCGTGCAGCGGAGTTAATGGAAAATAACCTGCAATCCTTGCTCGGAATTCTGGTTCGTGAAGCAGGTAAAACATTCAACAATGCAATTGCTGAAGTACGTGAGGCAGTGGATTTTCTCCATTATTACGCAGGCCAAGTTCGCCAGGATTTTGCCAATGATACCCATCGCCCACTGGGATCTGTCGTGTGTATCAGCCCGTGGAACTTCCCTCTGGCAATTTTTACCGGTCAAATCGCCGCTGCATTGGCAGCAGGCAATAGCGTGCTGGCAAAACCTGCAGAACAAACACCACTCATTGCTACGGTTGCGGTAAAAATATTGCATCAAGCCGGAATTCCACGTGATGTGCTGCAATTACTGCCCGGACAAGGGGAAAAGGTGGGTGCATTACTGGTCGGTGATGACCGTGTGCGCGGCGTGATGTTTACTGGTTCTATCGAAGTTGCCAGCTTGTTGCAACGCAATATTGCCAGTCGCCTTGATGCGCAAGGACGCCCAACGCCGTTGATCGCAGAAACCGGTGGCTTAAATGCCATGATCGTCGATTCCTCCGCGTTGACCGAACAAGTTGTCACCGATGTCGTCGCCTCCGCTTTTGACAGTGCCGGTCAGCGTTGTTCTGCTCTGCGTATCCTGTGTGTTCAGGACGATGTTGCTGAAAGAACTATCTCCATGCTAAAAGGTGCAATGGCTGAATGCCGGATGGGTAATACTGAGCGCTTATCCACGGATATTGGCCCTGTCATTGATACAGAAGCAAAAGCAGGTATCGAACGTCATATTCAAACCATGCGCACTAAAGGCCGGACGATTTATCAGGCGGCATATGAAAATGCAATGGACAGCCAAGAATGGTCACAAGGCACTTTCGTCAAACCAACGCTGATTGAGTTGGAAAGTTTTGATGAATTGAAAAAAGAGATTTTCGGGCCGGTTCTGCATGTCGTTCGTTTTAAACGCAATGAGCTGGATAAGCTGCTGGATCAAATCAACGCTGCTGGTTATGGCTTAACTTTGGGTGTTCATACTCGTATTGATGAAACCATCGCGCACGTCACGAGTAAAGCAAAAGTCGGTAACTTATATGTCAACCGCAATATCGTCGGTGCAGTCGTCGGCGTACAGCCATTTGGAGGCGAAGGCCTGTCAGGTACAGGGCCAAAAGCCGGTGGGCCGCTGTATCTGTATCGCTTGCTGTCACAGCGCCCTCTCAATGCTGCCAGTCAAACGCTGGAACGACAAGACGCAGAATATGAGCTTGATACCAAAGCCCGTGTTGCCCTGCATTCATCTCTCCACAAACTGGCTGATTGGGCAATCAGGCAGAATAATGAAGCACTGGGTCAGGTCATTCAGGAATACAGTTTACTGGCACAAGGCGGAACAACACGCTTACTGCCTGGGCCAACCGGAGAGCGCAATACTTATACCCTGCTGCCGCGCGGGCATGTTCTTTGCCTTGCTGATAACGAGCAAGATGTATTGGTGCAATTAGCGGCAGTACTTTCTGTCGGTTGTCAGGCCATTTGGGAAAAAAACGAACTGCATCAAGAATTGCAACGCCAGTTACCAGATGAAATTCATCAACATATCCATTGGGTCAATGATTGGCAGAATGAAGAAACAACAATGGAAGCAGTTATTTATCACGGTGATTGCGATCAATTGCGTCAGGTTTGTGAGGTGATTGCACAACGTAAAGGGCCGATTATCTCCGTACAGGGGTTTGCCCGTGGCGAAACCAATTTACTGTTGGAACGTTTATTGCATGAACGTTCATTAAGTATTAATACGGCAGCGGCAGGCGGTAATGCCAGCTTGATGACAATTGGCTAACATAGGCGACTAAATAATTCAAATTAAGATTAATTTCTTATAGAAATATAATCAATTAAATATATAGCAGTAAAAATAACGTAAAAACATAGAGGGGAATGTGTGACAATCGCATTCCCCCCTGAAATCTTTTCAATCCAACAACATTATATATCGGTATAATTAATCAATAACCGCTCTGTTGCCAGCTCAGATATTGCTCATATTTACGCAGTGCAATATTGTAATTGCTGAAAGCAGATTGAGATAATTTCTCGCTGAGTTTTTCCTGAATTTCTTTCGGCTTAAACTCACCTGTCGGGTAATTACTTGAAGTCAGTAATTCATCCAAACGCCTTAAACGAACCACATACTCACGCACAGTACTATGACTCATCTCTGTTTGCTCAAACAGGTACTGTTTAAATGACATAATATCGAAATGATCAGTCTGACTATTGCAATAAATTTCACTACAAAAGCGGCACAGCGCTACAAATTTACCCTGTAACTCATTCCAGGTTTTGTCATCCACCAATTCAGTCATCTCAGAAATAGCTTCTTTATTGATGACCTGACCGTTAAAAACAAGAGAAATACGGTCGAGCGTTTTATGACAGTGCAGACAATGAGTCTGACTATGTTTATAGTCTTTGATATAACGGCTAAGAGGCCGTTTCTTTTGTGTTGTAACAGACATAAGAGATAAAGCCCTGTGTATAGTCTTAATAAAAAAACAAACAAGCAAAAAGTTACTTCTCTGGATTCAAACGCGCCCTCAGCCTTTTTATCGCCTGACTGTGGAGCTGGCTTACACGGGATTCCCCCACGTTAAGCACTGCGCCGATCTCTTTAAGATTCAGTTCTTCCTGATAGTACAGCGTAAGAACTATCTTTTCCCGTTCAGGCAATGATTCAATGACATCAATTACCCGCTGACGAAGATCACCTCCCAGTAATTGTTGGAGAGGATTTGTCTCATGCTCTTCCTCAATCACTGGCTCACAACTTTCACCATGAATTTCGTGCCATTCGTCATAAGAAAACAATTGACTGTTATTTGTGTCTAACAGTATTTGCCGATATTCTATCAGATTAATCTTTAATTCTTTAGCAACTTCCTGCTCACTGGCTGGACGGCCTAACTCTTGCTCTAGTTTACGGATGGTCTGCGTGACTTCACGTGCATTACGCCGCACACTACGCGGAGCCCAATCACGGCTCCTCAACTCATCCAACATTGCACCTCTGATGCGCTGTACCGCATAGGTGGTAAACGCTGTTCCCTGTAGGAAATCAAAACGCTCCACCGCATTCAGTAAGCCGATGCCACCGGCCTGAAGCAAATCATCGAGTTCTACGCTGGCAGGTAATCTTACCTGTAGCCTCAAAGCTTCATGGCGAACCAGGGGTACATAGCGCTTCCAGAGGCTATTTTTGTCCATCACGCCTTCGGCGGTATACAAATCGCTCACAACAACAGACACCTTTGGATAAGAGACTGGATACCATTATCCAATCACCTAATCGGTACAATCGTTTGAACAATGAAGTAAAAGCACTTCTTTTTCACCTATGCGAAATTTTTGATGTCCGCCCAAATGCATAGCAAGTTTCAGGCTGTCCTTGACGATCTTTATAAAAAAATAACCAAAAAAATAAGGATCGGCGAACCGATCCTTATTTTATATGCGTTATTTATGCTGGTTGCCCTGCATAAATGCTCAACTGGAAAATAAAAATTAACGCAGCAGAGACATAACGGTTTGTGGGATCTGGTTCGCCTGACCCAGAACAGCGGTACCAGCCTGTTGCAGGATCTGGCCACGGCTCATGTTGGAAACTTCAGTTGCGTAGTCAGCATCTTCGATACGGCTACGAGCGGCGCTCAGGTTATTAACCGTGTTATTCAGGTTGTTAACAGTGGATTCCAGACGGTTTTGTACTGCGCCTAAAGAGCTGCGCAGACTATCAACTTTAGACAGAGCGTCGTCTAATTTAGCCAATGGCTCTGTTGTAGGTGTTTTCCCTGCATCTTTTGCTTTTTCAAGAGCATCTTGATCTGTTTTAAGAGTTTTTTCTGCTGCAGCTTTTGCAGTAGCATCTTTTGCTTCTGCCACTGCCTTCTCAGACGCTTTTACTTTAGTCTCAGCATCTGTTACTGCTTTTTTTTCCGCAGCAGTTTGTTCTAATGCAACTCTAAAATCACCCAGACCTAATGTTCCTTTATCAATTTTTTCCAGTTTGACATCGATTGTTTCACCATCATTAGCGCCAACCTGAATTTTCAGAGTATCATTCTTACTCAGTACTTTTACACCATTAAACTGAGTTTGCTCAGAGATACGGTCAATTTCCGCCAGACGCTGATCGACTTCTGCCTGAATGGATTTCTTGTCACTTTCAGAGTTAGTACCGTTTGTAGACTGAACAGCCAGTTCACGGATACGTTGCAGGTTACTATTGATTTCGTTCAGAGCACCTTCGGTAGTCTGAGCAATGGAGATACCGTCGTTTGCGTTACGAGAAGCCTGAGACAGGCCTTTAACGTTAGCAGTAAAACGGTTAGCAATCGCTTGACCAGCAGCATCATCCTTCGCGCTGTTAATACGTAAACCAGAGGACAGACGCTCAATAGCTGTACCTAAAGCGCCTTTAGATCGGGTCAGGTTGTTCTGAGCCAGCAGAGATGAATAGTTGGTATTAATGACTGATGCCATAGTAGAGTTCCTTTTAAAATCAAGCCGATATAATTAGTTTGAGCCTATTTGCTCACGGTGTTCATCACCGCCAACAGTTTTATCGGCTGCTTAAAAAGAACCTTTAATATTTCTTGAAAAACTTTTTTATTTTTTTCACAATATTTTCTGATAACCCAAATAGCGCCTGTTCTAATCAACTATTCCATCCATCAAAAAAATTATTTTGTCAGTAAACTTTTCGTAAATTAATCCGATAACATGTCCAGTGATGCTTTTTATTAAAAGGAGTCAATATGGCTAGCATTTCTGCAGTAGGAATCGCATCTGGAATAGATCCAAAATTACTGGATACACTTGAATTAAGTGAAAGAAAACGTTTAGAGCCAATAATGCAGGAACAAAGCAGTTATAACGCTAAGCTAACTGGTTTTGGCACATTAAAAGGCAGTTTGGAAAAGTTAAAGAGTGCATCTGAAGAACTCAAAAAATTCGATAAACTCAATACCACCAAAACCAGCGAAGATCATAAAACATTTACCCCAAGTACGGATTCCAAAGCCAGTCCGGGTAACTATGTTATTGAAGTTCAACAGCTTGCCAAGGCTCAATCTTTGAAATCTAAGGAATTTCCTGATGTAAAAGCTGTATTAGCAACACCATTGGGTGAAGGGCAAACACGTACCATCGTTATCACTCAAAAAAACGAGAAAGGCGAAAAAGAGGAAATGCGAATTCCTCTTAAGGACGATCAGACTTCACTTGTTGAGATCCGTGATGCCATCAATAAACAAGAAGGTAATGTCAATGCTAGCATTATAAAGGCTACAGATGATAAAAATCATCTAATCCTGACAGCCAAAAAGACCGGCACCAAATCGGTCATGACCATTAAGGTTGATGGTGAAGATAATCTCAAGAATAACGATGATAAACGACTTTCTGATTTCCTGAATTACACTTCTAATGATGATGGGACTAAAGGTACGGGTGCACTAATACAAACAGTAGGTGCTCAAAATGCCAAACTGAGTGTTAATGAAATCGAAATTGAACGCCAGACTAATGAGATAAAAGATGCACCAGAAGGTGTTATTCTGAATCTGAAAAAAGTTACAGAAAAAGAAGCAAACGGAACTACCTCAAAACTAGAAACATTGGTTGTTTCCCGCGATATCGGGCCAATGAAAGAAGCAATCAAAAAGTGGGTTGATGCTTATAATGAAGTACAAACCACTTTTACTTCACTGACAAAATTCAAGCCTGTTGCAACAGGTGAAGCGGCTTCGAAAGATAATGGTGTCTTACTTAGTGACAGTACATTGAGAAGTATTCAAAACCAACTAAGACAACAACTGTTTACAGCACAAAATGTTGCTGATATTGCCACCCTGAATAAATTGGGCATCAAACAAAAATTGGATGGTACGCTGGAAATCAGTAACGAAAAACTGGAAAAAAACCTGAAAGAGAAACCTGCCAACGTTAAGGCTTTCTTTATGGGTGATGGAGAAAAAACCGGCTTTGCAACTCAAACGTATAATTTATTGAAAAAAACACTAGATAGCCAGGAAGGGACTATCGCAACAGCAACCGATGGTATCAATAAGAAACTGAAAACACTGAAAATACAAGCAGAACAGACCGAAAGAAACATCGATGCCACAATGGCGCGCTATAAAAAACAATTTACAGCACTGGACAAATTCTCCAGTTCAATGAATCAAGCAAGTTTATCCCTGGCCCAGCTTTTAAGATAAAAAAGGACACTAATGTATCAACGTTCGGCAAGTCAATTATATACTCAGGTAGATCTTGAGAGCGAAATTATGAATGCCTCTCCCTATCAGTTGATTCAGATATTGTTCAATGGGGCGCTCAGCGCCCTACGTCGTGCAATTATTCTGATGCAACAGGGTAATATCCCAGAGAAAGGTTTAGCTATTTCAAAGGCGATCAATATCATTGATAATGGTCTCAAAGAGGGGTTAGATTTCGAGAAAGGCGGCGAGATTGCTCAGAATCTTTTTGATTTATATGATTATATAGGTCGCCGTTTACTCCATGCCAATTTACGCAATGATGAGAAGGCCATTACCGAAGTAATTGATTTACTTACCGAGATTTCAGATTCTTGGCGGCAAATAGGTCCTCATTACAACGCCAGTCAGGACATTGTTTAATGAAAAATGATATGGATCTTTTGTCAGCTTACCAGCGGATCCTTAGTTTAAGTAAGCAAATGATTGATTTAGCCAGAAATGAACAATGGGATGAACTTGTTGAGATGGAAATCACTTATCTGAAGGCCGTAGAAGTGATTACTTTAATATCAAAAAACTCAGACATACCATTTTCATTACAGCAGCAATTGACCAAAATTTTGCAAACTGTCTTGGATAATGAAAAAGAAACTAAGAAATTGTTGCAAAAAAGGTTAAATGAACTCAGCGACCTGATTAAACAGGAAAGCTGTAAACAACTCTTACATGATACATACGGGCAGTTCCCTGTTAGCAACTATGAAATGGAGTTGACTACAACAGAATCAAAATAAATATAACAACGGTTCCAGTGATTCTATTTAAGAATAACACTGATTAATAGTGTCATTCATTTGTTTCATTTTAGGTGGTGTCAATTCGTCACCATCGTTTTTTTGATTGATCTAATTCGGCACTTTATTTTATTTATCTTTTGCAAACAATCAAGATAACTTACATATAATCTTTTACAGAGAATTAAAACAATTGGACATAAAATCTTTGCTACTGACTCAGCCAAAGATTTTATGGAAAATAATGCAACAAATAAAAAAGCATCTCAAACAATGTATTTCTACTCTTGCAAGATGCTTTCAGATAAAATTTAAAAATGAGAAATTAATGCTCTGCATAATAAAATAGAAGAGAACTCTGCTATGAACACTAATTATGTTCGCTAATTAAACCTGCATATTCATAACTTCGTGATACGCACTAACCAGCTTATTTCTCACCTGAATACCCATTTGCAGAGAAATACTCGCTTTTTGCATATTCACCATTACATCATTTAGCTCCACACCCTGAACTCCCAGTGTGAAATCTTGTGTCTTCTTCTCTGCGCTCAAGCGTGTTTCGTTCATTTTTCCTACTGCGGCAGTGAGTTGGCTGGCAAAACCACCCTGTACTGAAATAGGTTTGGCAATATTTGCTGCTTGTAATGCCTGAGCCTGCATCTGTTGCAGTACACCTTCAATTGCCTGAATTGACATAAAAACCTCGCGTTAAATCACCCTATTGATTACGTGATTAAGTGCCATATTAGCCGTGGGCTGGTTGGCAGTTTTCCACGCTGCCACCGTAGCACAGCCCTTCCAAACTAAAGCGGGTAATTAAAGTAAAAATTCGAAGCTTATTGTGCCATTAAAAGAGGTGTGAACAGCGAATAATGATGGAATTAATAATAGGAAGAATCTTTTCGCTTGCGTATGGGGAGTCTGTTTTGTTACGCCACGCTTTTAGTATTCATGTTGACCAGCAAGGCAAGGATCGTCTATGAGTGCAGCAACAACCGGCGCTGAAAACCAAAAAGGTTTCAACGCTATTATCAGCAGGATAAAAGCTGATCCAAAAGTTCCGCTATTAGTTGCTGGCTCTGCTGCCATCACTATCGTCGTCGCTCTTTTTCTCTGGTTGCGCAGCCCCGACTATCGGGTGCTTTACAGCAATCTGAGTGATAAGGATGGCGGCGAAATCGTTACGCAATTAACTCAAATGAACGTCCCTTATCGTTTTTCCGAAAACGGATCTGCACTCATGATACCTACCGAGAAGGTACATGAGACTCGCCTGAAACTGGCTCAGCAAGGACTGCCTAAAGGAGGAGCTGCGGGTTTCGAACTATTGGATAAAGAGAAATTCGGTATCAGCCAGTTCAGTGAGCAGGTAAATTACCAACGCGCGCTGGAAGGTGAGTTGGCTCGTACCGTGGAATCACTTGGCCCAGTTCAGAGTGCCCGGGTTCATCTGGCTTTGCCTAAGCCTTCTCTGTTTGTTCGTGAACAAAAATCGCCATCAGCTTCAGTGACTGTGGGATTACTGCAAGGCCGTGTGCTGGACGAAGGACAAATCAACGCCATCGTGCATATGGTTTCAAGTAGTGTTGCCGGCCTGCCAGCAAGTAATGTCACGATTGTGGATCAATCAGGACGTTTGCTAACGCAGAGCGATGCCACTGGCCGCGATTTAAATACAACCCAGTTGAAATATACGCAAGAAGTGGAAAATCGTTTTCAACACCGCATTGAAACCATTCTGGCGCCTGTGGTTGGTCGTGGCAATGTCCATGCGCAGGTAACAGCTCAAATTGATTTCTCTCGCCGCGAAGAAACAGCGGAAGAGTATAAACCGAATCAGCCACCAAATAAGGCTTCTATTCGCTCCAAACAGAGCAGTTCCAGCGAGCAAAGCGGCGGACCATTGGTGGGCGGTGTGCCGGGTGCTTTGTCGAATCAGCCAAGTGCTTCACTAAGAGCCCCGATTGAAAAACCGAATGCAAATGCCAAAGATAACAGTGACGAAAAATCTGGCCAGCAGCGCAATAACGCTAACAGTAACAATAGTTACGAGCGCATGGTAAGTAACAACCGCAATAACCGTTATGACGAACGCATCAACTATGAAGTGGATCGCACCATTCGTCATACTCAATTACAGGCTGGCGCAGTGGAGCGTCTTTCGGTTGCAGTCGTAGTTAACTATGCCTCTGTTCAGGGGAAAAATGGCCCTGAAACACAAGCGCTGACACCAGAACAGCTTTCACAGATCGAGGCTCTGACCCGTGAAGCTATAGGCTTCTCTACTAACCGCGGCGATAGTCTGAATGTGGTTAACACACCATTCAATGACACAGCCGAAACATTTGAACCTCTGCCATTCTGGCAGCACCCTGTCCTACTGGAAAAACTGTTGGAAGCAGGCCGTTGGTTACTGTTAGCTCTAGTCGCATGGTTACTGTGGCGCAAAATGATCATGCCACAAATCGCCAAAAAACGGGCTGTGGAAAAAGCCGCAATGGAAGCACAGAGAAAACAGCATAAGCCACAAACAGAAGTCAATGCTGAAATGGACGAAAAAATGCACCGTCAACGGTCTCGCCAACGTGTCAATGCTGAGCTTCAAAGCCAGCGTATCCGTGAACTTGCAGAAAAAGATCCTCGCGTCGTCGCGCTGGTGATCCGTCAATGGATGAGTAACGAACAATGAGCCTGAGCGGAACAGAAAGAAGTGCCGTCATGTTAATGACCCTGGGAGAAGATCAGGCGGCCGAGGTGTTCAAGCACCTGAATTCCCGGGAAGTACAACAACTGAGTATTGTAATGTCGGGGATGAAACAAGTCTCCAATCAGCAACTGGTTGGAGTACTGGCAGAGTTTGAAGAAGATGCGGGGCAGTATACTGCCCTTAGCATCAACGCCAACGACTATCTGCGCAGCGTACTGATCAAAGCATTAGGTGAAGAACGAGCTTCCAGCTTGCTTGAGGATATTATTGAATCCCGTGATACCACAACGGGCATCGAAACCCTCAACTTTATGGAGCCGCAGATGGCGACCGATATGATCCGCGATGAACATCCGCAGATCATTGCTACCATTCTGGTTCATCTGAGCCGTGGTCAGGCAGCCGATATTCTTGCCCTGTTGGATGATCGTCTACGTAATGATGTAATGCTGCGTATCGCCACTTTTGGCGGTGTACAGCCATCCGCTCTGGCGGAATTGACAGAAGTGCTGAACAACCTGCTGGACGGACAAAACCTGAAACGCAGCAAAATGGGTGGTATTCGTACTGCGGCAGAAATCATCAACTTGATGAAAAGCCAACAGGAAGAAAGTGTCATTGATGCGGTTCGTACCTACGATGGTGAACTGGCACAGAGAATCATTGATGAAATGTTCCTGTTCGAAAATCTTATTGGCGTGGACGATCGCAGTATCCAGCGCCTGTTGCAGGAAATTACAACCGACTCCTTGCTGGTGGCATTGAAAGGTTGCGATCAAGCATTACGCGATCATTTCCTCAACAATATGTCACAACGTGCTGCTGAAATCATGCGTGATGATTTGGCAACTCGTGGCCCTGTACGTATGTCCCAAGTGGAAGCTGAACAGAAAGCCATTCTGCTTGTTGTTCGTCGTCTGGCAGAAAATGGCGAAATGCTCCTGAATGGTGGTGACGATACCTATGTCTGATAAGTCAAATAATGGAAACTGGCGGCCGTGGCAGCCGGGCGAACTGACTCAGTGGGAAACGCTGCGGGCAAAACTGGAACCCACAGATGAGGAACAGGAGCCAAGCGAACAGGATCGGCTGTTTGAACAAGCAAGAATACTGGACGAGCTGAAAGAACAAGCTCGTCAAGCTGGTCATGCGCAGGGCTTTATAGAAGGACAGGCGCAGGGTTATGAACAAGGGGTTCAGGAAGGCCGACAGGCAGGACTGGAACAAGGTTTGCGGGAAGCTCAACAACAACAGCAAGTTGTTATCGAACAGTGGAAAGCATTGCTAGCGGATTTTAGCCATTCAATGGATGGATTGGATACTGTTATTGCTTCTCGCCTGATGCAGCTTTCATTAACCGCTGCTCACCATATTCTGGGGCAGCCCGCTGTATGTGATGGCACTGCCCTGCTGAATCAGATCCGCGAATTTATCCAGCAAGAACCTATGTTCAGCGGGAAACCACAATTACGTGTCCATCCACAAAACATTCCTCTGGTTGAACAGCAACTGGGGGAACTTCTGGCACTGCACGGCTGGCGCTTGATTGCCGATAACAAACTGCATCCGGGCGGTTGTAAAATCAGTGCCGATGAGGGAGATATGGATGCCAGTTTAGCGACTCGCTGGCATGAAATGTGCCGTCTGGCAGCACCGGGAGAATTGTGATGACGGCAAGACTTGGGCGCTGGCTGGCAACATTGGATTCATTAGAAAAGCGCCTGGAAAAAACACCAAAAGTACGCCGCTATGGACGCCTGACCCGCGCCACAGGATTGGTACTAGAAGCCACTGGCTTGCATATGCCCCTCGGTGCCACCTGTCTGATCGAGCGTCAAAATGGCAGTACCATTGAAGAAGTTGAAAGCGAAGTCGTCGGCTTCAACTGCGAAAAACTGTTGTTAATGCCACTGGAAGAACTGGAAGGCATTGTGCCGGGTGCCCGCGTCTATGCCCGTTCTTATGGTGAAGATACGGGGAGCGGACGTCGCTTACCTCTCGGGCCAGAATTGCTCGGCAGAGTTCTTGATGGTGTAGGTCGCCCTCTTGATGGTTTACCTGCCCCTGATACCAGCTATCGCGCCTCCCTGACGACAACCCCACTCAATCCTCTGCAAAGAACGCCCATCAGCAGTGTGCTGGATGTTGGCGTTCGTGCCATTAATGCCCTGCTGACCGTGGGGCGTGGACAACGCATGGGATTATTTGCTGGCTCAGGGGTCGGTAAAAGTGTGCTGCTTGGCATGATGGCGCGTTATACCCAAGCAGATGTGATCGTTGTGGGATTGATTGGTGAACGTGGTCGTGAAGTTAAAGACTTCATCGAAAACATTTTGGGCACAGAAGGATTATCACGCTCTGTCGTCGTCGCCGCTCCTGCCGATATTTCACCGTTGCTGAGAATGCAAGGAGCCTCTTATGCGACCCGCATCGCTGAAGATTTTCGTGATCGGGGTAAACATGTTCTGCTGATCATGGATTCCCTGACCCGTTACAGCATGGCGCAGCGTGAAATTGCACTGGCTATCGGTGAACCCCCAGCAACTAAAGGTTATCCCCCTTCTGTATTTGCTAAGTTGCCTGCGTTGGTGGAAAGAGCGGGTAATGGTGTCAGTGATGGCGGTTCCATTACTGCATTTTATACCGTGCTGACAGAAGGTGATGACCAGCAAGATCCGATTGCCGATTCTGCACGTGCCATCTTGGATGGTCATATTGTGTTATCACGTTCACTGGCGGAATCAGGTCATTATCCTGCGATTGATATCGAAGCCTCCATCAGTCGTGCCATGACTGCGCTGATCGACAATAACCATTATCGGCGGGTACAACATTTCAAACAGTTGCTTTCCAGTTATCAGCGCAACCGAGATTTGATCAACGTTGGTGCATATGCAGCAGGCAGTGATCCCTTACTTGACAAGGCGATTCAGCTTTATCCCCATATAGCTCAATTTCTGCAACAAAGCATTGACGAACGCAGTGAGTACGAGCCGGCCTGTTCTCAGCTTCAACAGTTATTACCGACATAGTGATTGGTCAACATAGTGATTGGTCAACATAGTGATTGTCCGACATAATGTTTTGTCTATGGGGGAGCCAGACGAGGAATATTTTGCCAAAAGGCATATATCCAAAATGGACTTCAAGGTGCGTCGCGGCAGTCAGGGAGCGAATCCTCGGGAGCATGGATAATCTATGCTCATAACAATCTATGTTCATAATAACGGTGACCGGGGTGAGCGCAGCCAACAAAGAGGCAATTTGAAAGACAAGGGGTATAACGTTTATCGATACGGTGCCGATATAACTTTTTTCGATATAACATTGCTATTGATGTAATTCAGTAACGCTTATGTCTGTTTGGTGATTAAAACGAGGAAATACATGCAACAACACTCCCCTCTCGTGACTTTGCGTGAACTTGCCCAAGATGCGGCAGAAAAAGCCGCATCACAACTTGCAAAAATCCGGCAAAGTCACCAGCAAATGGAGCAACAACTCACGGCGTTAATGAATTATCAGGATGAATATCGTTCCCGTTTGAATGACACACTCAGCAACGGCATGTCCTGCTCGACTTGGCAAAATTATCAGCAGTTTATGAAAACGCTGGAAATAGCAATTGAACAGCACAAATTACAGCTCAATCAATGGAAAACACGTCTTGAGCAAGCTATATCACAATGGCAGGAAAAACAACAACGCCTGAACGCCTTCGATACACTGCAACAACGGGCAGAGCATAATTTGAAGTTACACCAAAATCGCATGGAGCAAAAACAAATGGACGAGTACGCACAACGTGGTGCACAACGGAGAATGAAACAATGAATCTCACTCTTTTGCCTACTAATTTAAAACCCACGGACAAAGGCCCGGACAAAAATCAGGCGACTTTGAATAATTCCGTGATCGGTAACCATTCTTCTCAATTTGAGCAACTTCTTAATGCAGAAACAGCCTCTGTACGGAAGCCCCCCGTTCAGGCAGATATTCAGGTGAATGTTCCGGCAGATAGAAATAGTCAGGCAGACAAAAATAGCCTGAGAGAGGGGAAATTTACCTCTGATAAAACAGTAGAAAACGGGTCACTATTGACATCAGCATTAGATAACACGGTAATTGAAAGTAGATCACAAGTAGAAACAGCACCGCAAGAAAATAGTGCTGAATTTGCGGTATTGAAAGATGAAGATCTCTTATCAGCCGAAGCATTAAGCGCAGCAATACCGATCCAGCTTGTAGGACTTCTCGCCCCACATACAAACTCTATGGTTCTTCCAGAAGATACTGATGGATTGATTGGCAATGAATCATTGGAAAATGAATTGTTAAAAAATGAATTGCTAAAAAATAAGTTGCAGAATGGTGAAAGCAGCGCTGTAAATGCTATGCTGGGCAAAAGTGCCAAAGATAGCAAATTAACTGATATTGAACTACAAATTGAACAGCAAGATGAAAGCATTCAGCTTTCAGCTAAACAGGAAACGCCTCTGAGTAATAAGGCTGAGGGTTTAGCGAATCTTCAATCTGGATGGACTCCGCTCGCCAGACAAACCAAACTTGCGGTTACTAATGTGACTAATAATAGCAATAGTAAGATTGAGTCTGGTAATGCTCTCCTCAAAAATGCAGCTCCAAGCAACAAAGAGTCGAATCTGCTCCAGATGGCAATTCAGGCAGCACCTGCATTGACGGCTCCTCCTACGGCAGAAGTCGCTTCTATTGATTCACCTGCGCTATTGGCAACCTCTCCCCTACTTTCAGCCGGGCAGCATCCAATAGGACAATTTCAATTGAGCAGCACAACTGCACCTCTATTAAATGCCCATCTTGGTAGCGAAGAGTGGCAGCAACAACTCAATCAGCATGTGCTGTTCTTTAACCGCAATGGTCTGCAACAGGCAGAACTTCGTTTACATCCTCAGGAATTGGGTGCGCTGCACATTCGCATGAGCGTCGAAGACAATCAAGCACAATTGCATTTTGTTTCCGCCCATCAAAATGTTCGTGTTGCTCTGGAGGCTGCTTTGCCGGGACTACGCCATGCGCTGGCTGAAAATGGCATTCAATTATCGCAAAGTAGTGTCAACAACGATGCTCAGGGATATGGGCAATCAGAGCACCATACGAATAACCACGCCAATAATCCGAATAATAATCCCAATTCCCATGCAGAGAACCAAGATCATGGTTTAGCGGTTGCAACAGGGAACACGACCTCCCATGCATCAGCTATCAGGATAACACCTCAACAACTCGCCTCGACTCAAGGAGGTGTTGATACCTTTGCCTAATTATCTGCCTAATTATTCGCCTAATTTTATGATGTACTGCAATAAAACGAAAAAGGCCGATAACAAACGTGTGAGTTAATAGTTTTTTCCTCGTTTGTTCCAGCCATTGCCGGAACAAAGACGCGGGATAATTGGTATCGAATTTGATGGATAAGGGTTCCGTCATGGAATGCGCGGAAACTTATTCGCAACGGAAAACAGGAATTTGTCTGTCCATGTCTGATTATAGCTACGAGCATAAACGCACAAATCCAATTTGGATGATACTGTTAATACTGATTGCTGTTCTTGGTGCTGCCATTGGAGGGTACAGCTGGTGGGTAATGAGCCAGTCAACCAATAACAGTACAAAGCAAGAGCAAGCTACTGCCATTGATATACCAATATTTATGACATTGGAGCCTTTTACTGTCAATTTGATCGACAACGAAGATCATTTCGATCGTGTTTTATATGTTGGTGTCACATTGCGTTTGTCTGACCAAGAAACCCGTCAGCGCCTCCATAATTATCTGCCAGAAGTTCGTAGCCGCATGCTGCTGTTATTATCTCGCCAGAAAGCTACTGCTCTGGCAAAAGATGACGGCAAGATGCATTTAATGGCAGATATCAAACAGACACTACACCCGACATTAATACCCGGTGAACCTGATCAGGAAATCACCGATGTATTATTTACCACGTTTATTCTGCGATAATCACTATGAGTGACAATATTCTTTCCCAAGCAGAGATTGATGCTCTGCTCAATGGTGACAGTGCCTCTGCTGATGATGTAGAACAAACTGCGTCTGGGGAAAATGAGGTTCGCCCTTACGATCCCAATACACAACGCCGTGTTGTACGCGAACGTTTGCAGTCACTGGAAATCATCAATGAACGTTTTGCCCGCCAATTCAGGATGGGGCTGTTTAACATGCTGCGCCGTAGTCCGGATATTACGGTTGGTGCAATAAAAGTCCAGCCTTACCACGAATTTGCCCGCAATTTGGCTGTGCCAACCAATCTCAATCTGGTTCATCTGAAACCATTGAGGGGAACCGCACTATTCGCTTTCGAGCCAAGCCTGGTTTATATCGCTGTTGATAACCTGTTCGGAGGAGATGGCCGTTTTCCAACCAAAGTGGAAGGCCGTGAATTTACTTATACCGAACAGCGGATTATCAACCGGATGCTGAAACTGGCGCTGGATGCCTATCGTGATTCATGGGATTCCATCTTTAAACTTGACGTGGAATACGTACGTTCCGAGACACAAATAAAGTTCACCAATATCACCACTTCACCGAACGACATCGTGGTTACCACACCGTTTCAGGTGGAGATCGGTGCATTGACTGGGGAATTCAATATTTGTATTCCATTCGCCATGATCGAACCCCTGCGCGAACGTCTGACCAATCCTCCTGTGGAAAATGCGCGTCAGGAAGATAGCCAGTGGCGTGAAACTTTGGTGAAACAAGTCCAACATTCAGAGTTAGAACTGGTGGCGAATTTTGTTGATATCCCCCTGCGGCTATCAAAAATCCTTGAACTGAAAAGCGGCGATGTCCTGCCGATTGAAAAACCTGAACGCCTAATCGTTCACGTTGATGGTGTGCCTGTGCTCACCAGTCAATATGGAACACTGAACGGGCAATATGCCCTGCGTGTTGAACACCTGATTAACCCTGTTTTAACTGCTCTGGATGAGGAAAAGCCCAATGAGTGATGCTAAACAACCCACAGATACCAAATTGACTGAAGATATGTGGGCAGAAGCGCTGGAACAACAGGCCGCACAGCAAACCTCTGACGGCGGCGCGTCAATATTTGAGAATCTGGAAGCGCAGGATGCGTTAGCCCAACTCTCCGATATTGATTTGATCATGGATATTCCCGTTAAGCTATCTGTAGAGCTGGGACGCACCAAAATGACCATCAAACAACTGTTGAGACTGTCACAAGGCTCAGTGGTTCCCCTTGATGGACTGGCAGGTGAACCATTAGATATTCTGATTAATGGTTATTTGATCGCACAGGGAGAAGTGGTAGTCGTATCCGATAAATACGGTATCCGTATCACAGATATCATCACTCCTTCTGAGCGCATGCGTCGCTTGAGTCGTTAACCATGATGGCGAACCAGCCTTCCGTTCGTACTTCTTTTCAACATGGTGCGGCATCTGATGCTGCGCCTGTTAACACGATAGCCGGTAATAGTGAACCCCTTCCCGCCAGTCAAACACTGATGCAAATCAGCAGTGCACTGGGTGGTATTTTATTACTAATTTTCTTCATGACATGGCTAGTTCGCCGTTTGGGTTTTGCACCTGCCAAAAGCAAAAATCATCGTTTGCTGAACGTTAAGGCAAGTTGCTCCCTCGGACCAAAAGAGCGGGTCGTTGTCGTAGAAATTGAAGATAATTGGCTGGTCTTGGGAGTTACATCTCAACAGATCAACATGCTGCATCAAATGCCTGCACCGCCTGACAATGTGGAAAAGGGAACCGCGATTAAGTCGCTGCCATTTGGTCAGATGCTAAAAAATACGCTCCAGCGGAAAAGCAAGAATAACAATGACGATGATGAAAAATAGAGTTTTTTTTATGGCAGGCAACCGAATGACAGGCAAGAAATTTGTCTCGTGGTTTTATCAAATACGTTTGACAACTCTGTTTATAGCGCTCTTGCTGCCGCTGTTCCCCATGAACGCGGCTGCTGAGTTGCCTGGCATCATAAGCCAACCCTTAGCCAATGGCGGACAAAGTTGGTCATTGCCTGTTCAGACCCTGATTTTCATCACGGCATTGGGGTTCATCCCTGCCGCTCTGCTAATGATGACCAGCTTTACCCGCATCATCATTGTACTCGGCTTGCTGCGCAATGCATTGGGGACACCTTCGGCTCCGCCTAATCAAGTTATGCTGGGTTTAGCACTGTTTATGACTTTTTTCATCATGGCACCGGCATTCGATGATGTTTATAAAAACGCCTACCTGCCCTATAGCAAGGATGATATCACTCTGGAAGTCGCGTTGGATAACGGCGCCAAGCCTCTGCGCCAATTCATGCTGCGTCAGACAAGGGAAAATGATCTGGCACTATTTGCCCGTCTTGCAGATCAAGAGGCATTTGAAACTGCGGATTCTGTTCCAATGCGCGTACTCGTCCCCGCGTTTATTACCAGTGAATTGAAAACTGCGTTCCAGATTGGTTTTACGCTCTTCATTCCGTTCTTGATCATCGATCTGGTTATTGCCAGTGTTTTAATGGCATTAGGGATGATGATGGTTCCACCAGCCACCATATCACTACCGTTCAAACTCATGCTGTTTGTCTTGGTAGATGGCTGGCAATTATTGCTTGGCTCGCTGGCGCAAAGCTTTTATATCTAAACAATGGCTTGAGAAAATTATGACTCCAGAATCGATAATGGCCCTTGGTGTTGAAGCAATGAAAGTGGCGCTGGCTCTGGCTGCACCACTCCTTTTGTCTGCCTTGGTTTGTGGCTTGATCATCAGCTTATTGCAGGCAGCAACTCAGGTAAACGAAATGACCTTATCGTTTATTCCGAAAATTTTAGCCGTCGTCACTACTATCATCGCCGCCGGGCCATGGATGCTAAACTTACTGCTGGATTACATGCGCGCCTTATTTACTAGCATTCCGCATATTATCGGTTAATTATGATCCCGCTTGACACTGAAACACTTTCCCGCCTCGTCAGTGATTTTTTCTGGCCATTAGTGCGTCTGATGGCGTTATTTAGCACAGCGCCCATTTTCAGTGAAAAACAGGTACCAATAAAAGTCAAAATTGGCTTAGCACTAGCAATCACAGCCATACTTGTTCCAACTTTCCCTTCTCCTCAAATTCCGATTTTTTCTGTTGTTGGAATTTGGGTTTTAATACAACAAATATTGATTGGCATGGCTTTGGGATTGACCATGCAGATCGCCTTTGCCGTAGTACGCTATGCTGGTGAAGTACTAGGCTTACAAATGGGACTTTCATTCGCCACCTTTTTTGATCCTACAGGTGGCCCGAATATGCCTATTTTATCCCGTATTCTAAATATGATGATGTTATTGCTGTTTTTGGCCTTTGACGGGCATTTATGGCTATTGTCAATTCTGGCAGATACTTTTCATTCTATTCCCATTAAACCAACTCAATTGAATCCAAAAGGTTTTTTATTATTAGCCCAAAGTGCCAGCCTGATCTTTATCAATGGCATGATGCTGGCAATGCCAATGATTACCCTGCTTCTGGTCTTGAATTTTTCACTGGGAATACTGAACCGCATGACACCCCAACTTTCCGTATTTGTGGTCGGCTTTCCCCTGACTCTGACAGTGGGAATTTTCACACTTTCCCTGCTGTTCCCGATAATGGTGCCATTTACTGAGCGATTATTTGGCGAAATATTCGATCGCCTGGCGGTGATCGTTAGTGAAATAGTGCTGTAAACAAACAGTATTTTTCTGGCTACATCTCCTCCCACCTTCTCCTCCCGCCTTATATTGGGTGGAAATCTACCTTCAATAATAGGAAGGCTCCTTCTGACTGTTAAAAAACATTGGATAAACAAAAAATATCGACATGACAAAATAGTTCAGTTAATTTAACTACTAATATTCATAATTGATCGCATAAAACAGTATAAAAATCCAACTTAACCATCCATATCCAGTTCATTTTTTAGCAAAAATGAAATTAACCGGAGCAATAATTTCCTTACTTTCAAATAAATGAACCAAATTAAAATCAAACTATTACGAAGGAAAAATGAATATGACATACAGCCATAATCACTTCCCAAATACTTCCTTATCAATTGATGATAACGGTTCTCTCTTTTCTCGTGCACACCCTCTTAGCTCACCTCAGCAAGCCATCTGGTTTGATCAGGCTATCCATCCCAACTCTTCCAACTACAATCTCTGCTTTTTTATCTGCGTCGAAGGAGAGTTGAATGAAGCATTATTTGCCCGAGCCTTTGAAGCCGTTGTTTATTGCCATGACACTCTACGTTTGCAATTTATCAACCCCCATGCTTTACCCGCCCAAAAGATTGTTCATTCTCTCCCTGTAGCCGTGGATATACACGATTTTTCATCGTATCCCGATGCTGAAATCAGAGTAAAACAATACATGGATGCCGAGTTTATGCGCCCATTTCACTTGAATGAGGTGCTGTGGCGTTCCAAATTATTGCGGGTAAGCAACAACTGTCGGTACTGGCAATTTTGCTGTCATCATTTGATCATTGATGGTGCTGGTCTGTTCATACTCATTGACAAGGTTATTGATGCCTATAACCGCCTGATGAAAGGAGAAACAATGAATAGCTCAGCTCACTCTTATCTGGATTTTATTACGGATAACCTCAATTATCTTGCTTCTGAACACTACTCACACGATATGCAATTTTGGATGAAGCGTTACGAGAATCTGCCTCCCCGCTTGATCCAGCCGGTTAACTCCAATAACACTAAAAACCACCAACAAGCCAAAGCAGTTACTTTTCAACCTGTTACTTGGTCAGTCGATCAGGTGCTTTTTAAACGTATTGAAAAAAACATTGGCGCACAGGGATTACCCCTCCTGCATTTCATGTATGCCGTTCTGGCTTGCTATTTCGCACGGACGGCGAATGTGAATGAAATTGTTATTGGTATTCCCGTACACAATCGCAAAAATACGCGACAAAAGCACACGATGGGAATGTTCGCATCCGTGATCCCCATTGGCGTAACCATTTCACCGGAAGATACTTTCCGTGATGTCATGCACAAAGCCGCGACCGAAATGCGTCTTTGCTACAAGCACCAACGCTTTCCCATTGTAGACCTCAATCGACAAACACATATCCAGCAGAAAGGCGGGAATGCTCGATTATTTGACGTGACTTTATCTCTCGAACCGTTTAAAGCTAATCTGCAAATGGAAGGAGAAAACACCAGAGTGAAACTTTTCGACCTACATTCTGGTGCTCCTTACCCTCTTTCTGTCAGAGTCAAGCAATACACAGATACTGCTCGTCTTGAAGACTATTCCCCGCTTTCCATTGATTTCTATTTTTCTCCGGATTACTTGAGTACCATAGAGGTTATGGCGCTCCAGTCCCGTCTTGCTGTCTTGCTTGATGCTGCTCTTACTTCTCTGGAGATGCCATCTCTTACGAATACAAAAATAGCCAATCTGTCGATTCTGTCCGACACTGAGCGCCAGCAGGTGTTGGTGGATTTCAACGCCACCCAAACCGAATTCCCGCAGGATATTCTGGTTCATCAATTGTTCGAAGCACAAGTGCAACGCACACCGGATGCCATTGCCGTGGTCTTTGAAGAACAATCGCTGAGCTACGATGAACTGAACAAACGAGCCAACCGTCTGGCACACTATCTGATTGCTCTCGGCGTGCGCCCTGATGATCGGGTGGCGATTTGTATTGAACGCAGTCTGGAAATGATGATCGGTTTATTGGGTATCCTCAAGGCCGGTGGCGCTTTTGTGCCTCTCGACCCGACTTACCCGACCGAACGGCTGACGTATATGCTCAATGATTCAGCTCCCGTAGCCTTGATTACTCAGACTACGATGGTAGAAACGTGGAACAATACCCTACCCACCATACTACTTGATACTCCAGGATGTTCTGTTTTAGGTGAAAGATCGGAAGAAAACCCAGAGGCTCAATCACTGGGGCTGACCTCCCGTCATCTGGCTTATGTCATTTATACCTCTGGCTCTACAGGGCAACCCAAAGGCGTAATGATCGAACATCGCAGTTTGTGTAATTTGATTACGACTCAGCAAGACACTCTGGCCATCACTCCAGACAGCCGAATCTTGCAATTTGCCTCAAACAGTTTCGATGCCTGTATTTGGGAATGTTGTATGGCACTATTGGCGGGAGCTGGCCTCTACCTTGCCAAACGGGACAATCTTCTGCCGGGAACAACGCTGTCCCACTATTTAGAGACTCACGCCATCACTCACGCGCTCTTGTCCCCCACCGTTCTGGCAACAATGGATACCATTCCGGCAACACTGCAAACCTTACTCGTGGGAGGAGAAGCGTGCTCGCCTACATTGGTCAAACGCTGGGAGCAAGGGCGACAGATGATCAATGCGTATGGCCCGACAGAGGCTACTGTTTGTGCCACGATTTACCTATGCAAAAGCTGTCGGGGTGAAAGTCAGGGAGACAATGATAATCGGGAAAACCATGCACCGCCGATTGGTCATCCCATCCCCAATACCCAAATCTATATCCTCGACATTTACGGTCAGCCCGTTCCACTAGGGATAGCGGGAGAGATTTATATCGCTGGTGTCGGCGTTGCCCGCGGCTACCTGAACCGCCCCGAACTCACCGCTAAATGTTTCCTCACCGATCCGTTCTCTTCTGCGCACAGCGCACGTATGTACAAAACCGGTGATCTGGGGCGTTGGCTACCCGATGGCAATATTGAATATCTCGGCCGCAATGATTTTCAAGTTAAACTGCGCGGTTTCCGCATTGAACCGGGAGAGATCGAGGCAAGACTGCGGCAATGCCACGGCGTGCGTGAAGCCGTGGTACTGCCTTGCGAAAATCTTTCCGGTGAAAACCTGTCCCATGACAGCGGATCGGCTCAAAAGCATCTGGTTGCCTACCTGCTGCCTGAGGCAAATGTTGAGCTGGAGCCAATGACATTGCGGCAACAGCTTGCGCAACATCTTGCAGAATACATGATACCCAGTGCCTTTGTGATACTCCACGACTTCCCGCTGACACCCAATGGCAAACTCGATCGTCAGGCACTCCCTAAACCAGATCATACTGCAATCGTCACACGTAGTTACCAAGCCCCTATAGGAGAAGCAGAAATCACCCTGAGCCAAATTTGGCAAATGTTACTTGGAGTGAAATGTGTCAGCCGCTACGACCACTTTTTTGAGCTTGGCGGACATTCGTTGATAGCCGTTAGCCTGATCGAAAAACTGCGCGATTTGGGGTGGATTCTTGATATCCGAATTGTATTCACCAAGCCAGTACTGCACGAGATGGCAAAGGCGATACTGTCGGCTCAGAAGAATACAGCTCAAGGAAATGCGGAGCAAGAACATGCGGCAACGTTCACAGTGCCGCCCAATCTCATCCCTGACGGCTGTACTGCTATAACACCCGACATGTTGACTTTAGTTTCCCTATCCCAGCACGAGATTGATGCCATTGCCGCCGCCATTCCTGGTGGTGCGGCCAATATCCAAGATATCTATCCGCTTTCGCCATTACAGGAAGGAATTTTGTTCCATTATCTGTTACAGAAACAGGGGGATACTTATCTGTTACGCAACTTGCTTGCCTTCGACACCCGCGAGCAGCTCGATACCTTTCTGGCTGCCTTACAACTGATCATTAACCGTCACGATATTCTGCACACTTCAATTTACTGGCAGGAGCTGGCACAGCCGGTACAAGTCGTCTGGCGGCAGGCTTCTTTGAACATTAATACGTTTTTACCGAATAGCGAACAAGATATCCCTTCTCAATTACTATCACATACTGATCCCCATCAGTACCGCCTTGATGTGAGTCAGGCACCGCTATTCTCTGCCGACATTGCCTATGATCCGCATCAGGGTCAGTGGTTGCTGGCTTTGTGTCTCCATCATTTAATCTGTGATCATATGACACTGGAACGTATCATTGATGAAATCGATGCATTATTGCGTAGCCATACATTGCGTAGCCATACTGAAAGTGGGCATCCTGACAACCAACCTTCTGAAAAGTTACCCCCAGTATTACCTTACCGTAACTTTGTCGCCCAATCCCTGTATGTGCCGACTTCAGCTCACGAAGCCTATTTCCGTACAGAGTTCTCTGATGTAGATGCACCGATGGCTCCTTTCAGGATACTGGATATTCACAGTGGGGATAGGCCGATATCGGAGTCCAAACAGCCTCTTGATGCGCTACTTGCCAAAGCTATCCGCACACAAGCCCGACGTCAGGGTGTCAGCTCCAGTATATTGTTTCATGTTGCTTTGGCTCTGGTGCTGGCAAAAGTAAGTGGGCGTGATGATGTGGTCTTCGGTACGGTATTACTGGGACGTATGCAGGGTAGCGCTGGTATCGAGCAAATTATGGGGCTGCTTATTAATACCTTACCCATTCGGATCAAGCTTACGGGTAATAGCGCGCAGACAACCGTTCAAGAGACCTACCTCAGTTTGATGAGGTTACTGGAGCACGAACAGGCAACACTGACACAGGCGCAGCATTGTAGTAGCGTGATACCACCTTTGCCGCTCTTCAACACGCTACTCAACTATCGTCATAGTCAATCGGATACCACCTTTGCTAAATGGGAAGGCATACGCCTGTTGATGCAAGAAGAGAGAAGTAATTATCCCATCGGTTTGTTTGTAGATGATTGGGGAGATGGATTTAGTTTGGTTGCTCAAACCGTATCAGACATCGAACCGACTCGTCTGATTGACTATATGACCACGGCCCTGACAGGGTTGGTCGAAGCGCTGGGAACCTCACCCCACCAGCCAATTCTGGATATTTCTATTTTGTCTGTTAGGGAACGTCAACAGTTGCAGGTGGATTTCAACACGATTCAATCTTCTCAAAATACAGCGGTTGATTTCCCGCAAGACGTGTTTATTCACCAATTATTTGAAAAGCAAGCACAGCATAATCCCGATGCAATGGCAGTCGTCTTTGAAGAGCAATTGCTGAGCTACGATAAGCTGAACCGTCAAGCCAATCGTTTAGCGTATTATCTGATTGCCTTAGGTGTCCGCCCGGATGATCGGGTAGCGATTTGTTCTGAACGTAGTCCTGTCATGATGGTGGGATTACTCGCTATCCTTAAGGCCGGCGGTGCCTATGTTCCACTCGATCCAAGCTATCCTGCCGAACGACTGGCCTATATACTTGAGGATGCCGCTCCTGTTGCCTTGCTTACCCAAACAACGTTACTCAAGCAGCCGATCAGCACCATACCTATTGTAGATCTCGACAATCTTGCCTCCCTTACTGCGGACATGCCAACCAACAACCCAGCCCCCCAGGCTCTTGGCCTGACCTTACGCCATTTGGCTTATGTGATTTATACCTCTGGTTCGACGGGTTTGCCCAAAGGGGTAATGAATGAGCACCGCAGTGTCGTGAATTGTTTACTCTGGGCACAGGAGACTTATCAATTAACCCCGCAGGATCGTGTCTTGCAGAAAACACCGTTCAGTTTTGATGTTTCCGTTTGGGAGCTATTCCCGCCCCTGATGTTTGGCGCACAATTAATTTTGGCTCGCCCCGATGGTCATAAAGATCCACACTATTTATTGTCCGAGATAGAAAAGCGCAGGATTACTATCATCCACTTTGTACCTGCCATGCTACAACTATTTCTTGATGCTATTCCCGCCGGACGCTGCTCTTCCCTGCGTCACATCTTATGCAGTGGCGAAGCGTTTCCATATACCTTGCAACAGAAATGTCTGTCCCATTTTGCCCACTGTCAATTGCATAACTTATATGGCCCTACTGAAGCAGCGATTCATGTCACTGCCTGGCGATGTGTACCGGATCGGTATATCGGGCAAGTCCCCATAGGGAAACCCATCGCCAATACCCAGATTTACCTTCTCGATAACCACGGAAAACCTGTTCCAATAGGTGTTACAGGTGAGCTTTACATTGGCGGAATCGGTGTCGCCCGCGGTTATCTGAACCTTCCAGAGCTAACCGCAGAACACTTTCTTTCTGATCCTTTTTCTACAGATCCTGATGCCCGATTATACAAAAGTGGCGATCTGGCTCGCTGGTTGCCTGACGGTAATATTGAATACCTTGGTCGTAATGATTTTCAGGTCAAGCTACGCGGCTTCCGTATTGAACTCGGCGAAATCGAAGCCAGACTTGTGCAATGTCACAATGTACGCGAGGCAGTTGTGATTGCCCGTGAGGATGCTTCTTATGAAAAAACAGGGGGCGAAAAGCGTTTAGTTGCTTATCTGCTTGCCGAACCGAATACAACACTGATATCGGCAGAACTGCGCCAGCAACTGGCACAACACCTTGCCGACTATATGTTGCCCAGTGCCTTTGTGACGCTTGATGCCTTTCCATTGACATCCAATGGCAAACTCAACCGTCAGGCACTGCCAATACCAGACCATACGGCACTGGTAACCCGCAATTATGAAGCGCCCATCGGAGACATGGAAACGGGGCTGGCCGAAATTTGGCAAGAACTGTTGAAATTGGAACAAGTTGGCCGTCATGATCATTTCTTTGAACTCGGTGGTCATTCCCTGCTTGCAATCCAACTTGCCACACGAATACGCCAGACACTGGCGCGGGAATTGCATTTGCAGCAACTCTTTGCTCACCCTGTCCTTACTGACTTGGCTACTAAACTCACCGACACACCTGTGGCAACCCAAATTGTTATTCCGGCTACCGATCGCAGCCAACCACTGCCACTCTCCTTCTCTCAACAACGCATGTGGTTCCTCACCCGCCTCAATACAGAAGCCAATCTGGCCTATCAAATCCCGATAGTTCGGCATCTCAGCGGGCATCTCAATCATGCTGCGTTTACGGCTGCGCTTGACCGTCTCGTCAGCCGACATGAAAGTTTGCGCACTCGTTTTGTTCTGATTGATGAACAGCCTTACCAACATATCGATAGCGCAGATACTGATTTTTTTCTGACCTATCAGGATTTGCGCAGATTAGACGAAACTTCGCGCATAATCCGTATTAACGAGTTGGTGAAACTCGAAACACAAACCCCATTTGATTTTGCCAATGAGCCAATGATTCGAGGCCAATTGCTGCAACTGTCTGATGAAGAGCATATTCTGATCCTCACTCAGCATCATATCATCACCGATGGTTGGTCGATGGGCATATTGCTCCGCGAGCTGAGCGCACTCTATCGTGCTGCACTGGGGGAAAATATGGCGCCTTTACCGCTCCTCCCCATCCAATACGCCGACTATGCTGTCTGGCAACAAAAATGGCTACAAGGAGAGATCCTCACTGCACAACAGGATTTTTGGCAAAATCAGCTTCAGAACGCACCGACATTGCTGGCTCTCCCCACCGACTACTCTCGTCCACCAGAGCAAAGTTACTCAGGCGATCTCGTGCCCATTCACCTGAATGCAGACTTATTGTCTGCTCTTAAGGCACTGGGACAACGTCAGAATACGACGTTATTTATGACCTTGCTGGCAGCTTGGGGGATCGTGCTTGCCCGCCTGAGCGGACAGAATGATATCGTCATTGGTACGCCCGTCGCCAACCGTTCACAGAGTGAACTTGAGGGGCTGATCGGCTTTTTCGTCAATACCCTGCCTTTACGTGTTGAATTGGAGCCAGGCAACTCCGTAACAGATCTGCTTGACCACGTCCGTGAACGGGCACTGGCGGCCTATGCACATCAAGACCTGCCTTTTGAACAATTGGTGGAAATCCTGCAACCTGAGCGCAGCCTGAGTTACAGCCCGATCTTTCAGGTCATGCTGGCTCTCAACAATACCGCTCCCCAACACCTTGAATTATCTGGTTTAGCTGTCTCCTTGGTGGAGCAGCCACATCACAGTGCATACTTTGACCTGACACTGTCACTGACCGAAACTATGGATGGACTCAATGGTTATCTGGAATATGCATCAAGTCTATTTGATCGGACGACAGTCGAGCGCATGGTGGGTTATCTCACTAATGTGCTGACTGCCATGACAACCGATGAGACACAAACCATTGCTCGTCTGCCAATATTATCAGCTTCGCAGCGACAACAATTGTTGGTGGAATTCAACCCCACTCCAACAGATATCCCGCAAGATACGCTGATACATCAATTGTTCGAATCGCAAGCGCAACGTACGCCGGATGTCACTGCGGTCGTTTTTGAAGAGCAATCTTTGAGTTATCACAATTTGAACCAACGCGCCAATCAACTGGCACATAGCTTGATTGCTTTTGGTGTGCGCCCTGATGATCGTGTGGCAATTCATGTTGAACGGGGTTTAGACATGATCATCGGCCTGTTTGGGATCTTAAAAGCAGGTGCCGGTTACATCCCGCTCGATCCAGAATATCCTACCGAACGACTGGTTTATCAGTTATCCGACTGCAAACCCGTAATACTGCTGACTCAGAAACACTTGCAGACACGCTTACCCATACAAGACATTCCTATCTGGTTGTTGGACGATGAAACTCATCAAAACCACATAAAAAAACAGCCTGCGCATAATCCGGACAGCGAACAAATAGGACTACAGCCACACCATTTGGCCTATATTATTTATACTTCTGGCTCAACCGGACATCCAAAAGGTGTCATGCTGGAACATCACAATGTCGTGAGCCTCATCCATGCCCAGTTTCAGATCAGTGAACCCCAATTGGGCGATCGGATACTGCAATTTGTCACCGTCGCGTTTGATATTTCGGTGTCGGATATTTTCCCTACTCTGGCATCGGGTGCCACACTGGTTCTGCGTCCACCTCATATCAAGATACCAAATATCACTTTTGTTGATTTTTTACGTGAACAAAAAGTGACTATTATAAATATACCGACCGCCTTCTGGCACCATTGGGTGCAAGAAATAAGGGCAGGACGCAGCGGTTTCAGCCCCTGCCTACGCACCGTTATTGTTGGGGGTGATAAAGTAGAACCCCGCTATTTAATGGACTGGCTGTCGTGCCCAGAAATACAACCCTGCCGCTGGTTCAACGCCTATGGCCCCACTGAGATCACCGTCACTGCCACAGCTATGATGATAGATAGCAAGATGATGATAGATGACAAACATCTTCCATCTATCACCAACAACATCCCGATTGGTCGGCCACTGTCCAATACACGTATCTATATTTTGGATGCACTCGGTCAGCCGGTTCCTATTGGCGTAAGCGGCGAAATCTATATCGGTGGTATGGGTGTCGCCCGTGGTTATTCAAACCAACCAGAACTGACAACGGAGAAATTTGTCGTTGATCCATTCAGCGAACACCCCAACGCGCTCATGTATAAAACCGGCGACTTGGCTCGCTGGCGATCTGACGGCAATATTGAGTACCTTGGTCGCAATGATTTTCAGGTCAAGCTACGCGGCTTCCGTATCGAACTAGGAGAAATTGAAACCAGATTGATGCAATGCTACGGTGTGCGAGAGGCTATCGTACTTGCCCACGAGGATGCTTCTTATGAAAAAACAGGGGGCGATAAGCGTCTTATTGCTTATCTGATCGCAGAACCCAATACAGAGCTCGTGCCAGCGGAACTGCGACAACAACTCGCACAGCATCTTGCCGAATATATGCTACCCAGCGCATTTGTGACACTGGATGCGTTCCCACTCGCACCAAATGGCAAGCTCGACCGTCAGGCACTGCCGATGCCGGATCAAGCGTCAATCGTGACCCGCGTTTATGAAGCGCCGCTCGGTGACAGAGAAATCGCGCTGGCTGAAATCTGGCAAACATTATTAGAGCTGGAAAAAGTGGGTCGTTATGATAATTTCTTTGAGCTGGGCGGTCATTCGCTGATGGTAATCAGCCTGATTGAACGACTTCGTAACCTAGGCTGGAGTCTTGATATTCGTACAGTATTCTCCGCACCAATACTGGCTGAGATGGCAAAAGTAATGCAGGTAGCCGAAGAGAATGCAACTACGTATACCGTACCGCCCAATCTCATTCCTGATGGCTGTACCGCCATCACTCCCGATATGCTGCCGCTGGTTTCTCTGACACAACACGAAATTGATACTATCGCCGCTACCCTTCCTGATGGTGTCACCAATATTCAGGATATCTACCCACTCGCACCATTACAGGAAGGAATGCTATTCCACCATCTGCTGCAAACACAAGGAGACGTTTATCTGTTGCATACCTTGTTTGCTTTCGACACCCGCGATCGCCTTGATGCTTTTCTGGCGGCCTTGCAACAGATCATTAACCGCCATGATATTCTGCGCACTGCCATTTGCTGGAAAGGCTTAACACAGCCAGTACAAGTTGTCTGGCATCAGGCTTCCCTGCGCATCAACACCTTTGTGCCAGACAGCGATAAGAGCGTACCATCTCAATTACTGGCGCATACAGATCCATACCGGCACCGTCTTGATATAAGTCAGGCACCATTATTCTCCGCCGATATCGCCTATGATCCGCATCAAGGTGAATGGTTACTGGCCTTCTGCTGTCACCATATACTTAATGATCATATGTCGCTGGGTCTTATCATTACTGAAATCAACGAGCTTTTGCACCAGCGTACCGGGCAATTGCCTCCTGCACTGCCTTATCGTCACTTTATTGCCCAGTCATTGCGTGCACCAATATCAGACCACGAAGCCTTTTTCCGTGAGATGCTCGCCGACGTGGACACACCGACCGCCCCTTTCGGAATACTGGATGTCTACAGTGGAGATAGACAGATAACTGAGGTTATCAAGCCACTTAATGCAGCATTGTCCAGAAGTATCCGCAAACAGGCAAGCCATCAGGGCGTCAGCCCCGGAGCACTGTTCCATGTCGCATGGGCACAAGTTCTGGCAAAAATAAGTGGGCGCAATGATGTTGTCTTCGGGACAGTTTTACTGGGACGTATGCAGGAAAGTGCCGATATCGAGCGGATTCTGGGATTGTTTATTAATACCCTTCCTGTGCGATTCCGGCTTGCCGGAAATAGCGTACAGGCAACCGTGCAAACGGCCTACCGCAGTCTGGCGCGATTACTTGAGCACGAGCAGGCTCCTCTGGCACTGGCTCAACGCTGTAGCGGAGTCACACCTCCCTTGCCGCTCTTCAATGCACTCCTTAACTATCGCCACAGCCAATCGAAACAAGGCCAATCGAATACGACCAATACCGGATGGGAAGGCATACGTCTGGTCACAGGACAGGAGAGGACTAACTATCCCCTTTATTTGGCTGTAGATAATTTGGGCAAAAGCTTTCTGTTGTCTGCCCAAGCTGTGTCAGGAATTGATCCGTCACGTCTGATAGGTTATATGACTACTGCTTTGGCAAGTCTGGTTGAGGCGCTGGAAAATCAACCTCAACAGCCAATCATGGACATACCCATTATGTCTGCCGCCGAACGCCAACAGCTATTAGCCGATTTCAAAAACACGCAGGCCGACTACCTACAAGATACGTTAATATTAGCTCCTGATGGTAAATACGATCATCAAGCACTGCCAGCATCTGAGCAACCTGCCGCTGTAACCTCTGGCTATGAAGCCCCCATCGGTGATGTGGAAAAAGCACTGGCCCAGATCTGGCAGAAATTGTTAAAACTGGAACAGGTCGGCCGCCATGACAATTTCTTCGCATTGGGAGGACATTCGCTAATAGCGATACAATTCTTGGCACGTATGCGTGAGCAAGGCATGGAAATTCCATTGATAACACTATTCACACATCCCATACTATGTAAACTGGCTAAGGTATGTGAACTGGCTAAGACAACAAACCTAAGTCACTCAACCGTATCGAATAATTCAAACCGTTAACCGGAAAAAAGCGGCTCCAAGGATAGTGGAGCCGCTTTTTCGATCATTTATTCAATAGGCAATATCTTCAATTAAATTTGTTCAATTAAAATTAGGCTGACCACTGGATGCGGTTACCCCACCATCTATCGGCAGGTTCACACCATTAATGAAACTGGCATCATCACTGGCCAAAAATGCAATGGCTGCTGCGACGTCGGAAGGTTGACCCGCTCTTTTTAACGGAATGCGGTTATTAAAATGTTGCAGAGTTTCATCGTCAAAACGTGCAGTCATAGGTGTCATCACTAAACTTGGGCACACCGCATTGACACGAACACCTTGTGCTCCATGATCCAACGCCATGGCACGGGTTAAGTTAACCACTGCGCCTTTTGCCGCACAATAATGAACACTTCCCCAATCGGCCCCTAACCCTGATACGGAGGCATTATTAACAATACATCCTTTACTTTCGATTAAATGCGGCAACGCAAAATAACTACAATTGAGTACACCATTAAGATTAGTAGCCAGAACATCATTACCTTCTTCCTGCGAAACACTCAATAAATCGCCAATCGCATATACACCTGCGTTATTAACCAGAATATCTATCCGGCCAAAATGTCTGATCGTCTCATCAACCATGTGTTTGGCCGACTCACGGTTTATTACATCTGTTTGAATCACCAACGCTTTATTCGATGACAATTCACTGAATACACGGTTAAGCTTATCGGTATCTCGCCCAGCCAATATAACAATGGCTCCCTCTTGTGAAAAACGCTTTGCTGTAGCTTCGCCAATGCCGCTGCCTGCGCCAGTAATAATGACAACCTTATCCTCAAATCGAATCATTTTCTTGTCCTCATTGATGTGTTTTCAAAGTTAGCTATAAACCCGGATTCCCGTGGGCAAGCAGCATAGATACCAGCCCATGCTTCATTGGATTTTACTAGCGGCAATGGTGTGATTCTGACGGTTTGTGCCAATTCATCACCTTGTCTCATGGATAACAAACAGGCTCCCGATGATATTTCAGCAATTAGGGTAATCGGAGCTATCAATGTATCAATAGTCGCTATCACTTCACCAGACCAATCAGATATTCCTTGCGATGTCACTGTAGTACCAAGCTTAATCGTTTTGTCTGGCTCCAGTTCCACGGAAAACTTTATCCAATTTTTATCGGACAAACGGATCATTAATCCAGCCTGATCATAATCATGCTGAGGTGAAAAAATAACATCCGTTGAAATCACAATATTGCTACAGAAAGAAGCCAATAAAGCATGTCCGTTATCCGCTGTATGACCAAAATACGTTTCCCGCCAAAAATCCGTCCCAGATGCAGGTTTCATTCTGCACAATCCCATATCAGTTTCCCAATAAGGCGGGGGATTAAGCCAATTAACCGTGCTATTTTTGGGTAGTTTTGTAAAAACATGTTTCAGCATGTCGGGATTCTCACTGTGTAATATCAAATGCAATTAACGAATTTACGCCATTTTCAAGAACAAGATATAAAATCTCATCACATAATTCCGCATGGGTAGATAATACTAAATATTTTTCTAATTTATTCTGCTATGTCTTTTTTTATGCTGGATGAACCATTAATTGATAGCAATATGAAAATTCTCTTGTGGAATTTCAGTGAGACATGAATCGTATTGCAAAATAGATCGGATTGATTAACTATTTATACTTTATCTGACATAAATAATTTTTTGGCAAGGAGTGCGACATCTAATTAATTCATATATTTTAAGGAGACAATGATGACATACAAACCGCTTCACTCTCCCGAAATGAAATATTTGTCATGGGAAGCCAATGATGCTCCTCTTTTCATCGTTCTTGGGCAGTCTAATAGCTATGGTCACGGTACACTGCTGCTACCAGATGAAAGAATTACCCAGGGATTAAATAATGTATTCACTCTATCCCTGCCAGAAATCTATAGCGTCAACTTTACTACCATTAATTGGACAGGATTGACCAGTTTTGGTAATGCCAATATTGGTGCTCCTGTCGGTTTAGCACGTGGTAATCAAGATCATCCTTACAATATCGCCAACCGTTTCGCTAAATTCTGGCAAGCTCATATTAATCAGGGTAATACGCTGAATTTACCCGATCTTTATGTGATTTTAATGGGTTACGGCGGTCAGGGCATGTACTTAAATAACCCTCCCGATAATCGCTGGGCACCAGAGCGCGATCCAAAAGATGTAGAATCCCTTTATCCCCGCGCGATTAGAACCTTACGCATGGCAGTTGAGTCATTGCGCAAGATGGGCAAAAATCCACGCATTCTGGCAGTACATTGGAACCAATGGGAAGCAGAAACTGAGAGTTTAGCAGCGGCCAAAGCATCAGAGATGAATTTTACCCGTATCATCACTGGCATCAGTCATGCCATTGGCTCCCGTCAGATCCCATGGCGATTATATTACCCGCTTTCGGTAGCGTTCGATCCTCTCAATACCAGCTATGTGGATGAAGCAATTAAAGATGTCATTGCTGTGGCTCCTAAATACCGTACGTTGATTGATGCACGAAATTCGCCAAATTACACTGGCATTGCTTCTGAATATGGCGTCTTCCTACCCGATGAAATGCATTATAATGGTGATACTCAAACTTGGTTTGCTCAACAGGAATGGGAATTAATTTTATCCGGCTATCATGGTGTTAAAATATAAATTGATACGATTTATTAACGTATTAAGCATTAATTCCCCCTTTAGGGGAATTAATGCTTAAAAAATAAAACTTGAGATAATCAATTCTTTTAGAACCACTCTTTTAGAACTATGGGTTCACCCTTGTTTTATGAAAGAATCAACCTCTAACCAACATCTGGAACAAAATCATTATAGATGTCAAATGCGGGGTTAATTGCTATTTGCGCAGTCAATCGATAAAACCTCCCTGCCGGTGACAATATCTTCTCTTCTGGTTATAAGTATTGCTCTTTACGAAGCATTGAAACGAGCTCTATCCCTGCTAAAATCGTTTGGGTCCGGCGAAATGATTTGAAGCCTGATATCGGCCGTATCCGACGTTTAATGTTTCGATGACCAAAACGAACATTATTTTGATGCCGCAGCTGCAACAAATTCAAAAATGAAAACAAAAAATAAGCCCTTGACTTCCCAAATCACCTTCCAAATTCAATGGGGAAAGAACAAGGGCCTACAATGAAAAGCGCTATATACCTAATTTTGGTTAGCGATGCATCTCAAACAAAGACATGCCTTTTAAGTCAGTAAATGCGATGAAGGAAGCTTGCAATGCAGCTTGTTGCTGGCGGTAATCGGAAATAGTGGATACCAAATCGACATTAACTAATTCTCCTTTACGCACTTCATTCAATGTCCTACGTTCATCACTAAGCGCATCTAACTTATCCAGCTCATCAAGCTGCAAACCCAACACGGCTTGCACGGAATAGAAGTTTTCTAGGCTATTGCGAATACCACGGTTAGCTTTATCCATCAATTCCTTGGCTTCGTTTTTTTCGTCCTCACTTGCCGTGCTGTACGAAACGTCCAGTGCCTTGATCGCCATATCAATGGAAGCGAAAATATCTGATTCACTGTTAGTTTTGCCATCAGGTTCTTTGATCGGTTTGCTGGGCTGGGATAAAAAGACCTGCTGGCCGGTATGAGCGATAATCATCGAACGGTTATCATCTACTTTCTGCGTTATTTGTTCATGACCACCGACATAGCTCACCTTTCCACTGCTATCTGCGACGAAAGGCGGTACATCCGTCTTGTAGCCAGCAAAAATATAACGATTATTCCCATCGGTTTTATTACTTAAATTCAGCAATTCTTGTTTAAGACCTTCCAACTGCTGTGCATAGGATGCACGATCTTGATCACTAGTCTTATCTGAGGCTGCCACCCATGCACTCAAAACACTAGTGGTAGCTGTTACAACATTATTGGTAATGTTTAACTGTGCTGACATGGTATTTTTGGCAAAGTCACGAACAGTGACAAATTGCTGGTTTTTCGATTCAGATTGAGAAACCATGATGTACTGCGAAGCCGCCAAAGGATCATCGGATGGATTAATTACCCGACGACCACTCGACAGTTGCTCACCCGATTTCATAAATTTTGATTGGGCGCCAAAAATCCCATTCATTTTCTGAGTATATAATTGATTCGTACTTACACGCACAATATCATTCCCTTTTTATCTTCAGCCAAACGGTGATTAACGAATATTCAAAATCGCATCGAACAATGTTGTTGCAGTCTGGATCACGCGGGCATTTGCCAGATAATACTGCTGCAAGCGTTGCAATTCGCCGTATTCTTCATCCATATTGACACCAGAAATAGATTGGCGAGTTGAATTTATCTTATCAACGATGTTCCCCTGCGTTTCGACATGCCCTTGAATTTTATTTGCAGAGGTGCCTACAGTACTGACCAGTGATGCGTACGCTCCTGCAAAGGAGGATTTTCCATCAACCAACTTCTTATTCTGTAATTCAAGGAATTTCTTCGTATTACGGTTATCGCTTTGGCCGGCATTTTTGACACTGGCCGTCGCCAATTTGGAAGAATCTTTCAGATTCACTTTCAAGGTTGCCACGACATTGCTGACCGTTTTCAGGGTGTAAGCATCGTGTTCTTCTGCCTTGGCAGAATCGATCTTGACTTTCAGACCATCAAACTCCAGCGTATCCCCGCCTTTTTTCACTGGGATCATCTCTCTGTCAGAAACACGCTGAACTTTCCAATCTCCACCTTCAAATTTGAGGGTATAGTCACTCGCTTTTACTTTGGTGGTATCGGTATATTCCACCGTAATCTCAGCCGTGCCTTTATTGTTGCTATTGGAAATGACGCCAGGTTTAGTGAAATTAAAGAAATCAACACCTTTCTCGTTGTGCAGGTCAAAACCGCCATTCTGCACCTGATTGAATTGATCCGCCATCACCAAAGCCAGTTGGTTCAATTTATTGCGGGTTGAATCCACCTCTTCTTTGCGCACTTGTAATGCACCGCCCAATGCGCCTTGGGAGATAAAGCGTTCATCAATTTCTTTGGTGCCGACTGTACCATTGTTATAGCCCAGCGTGATACGACCACTGTCAGTGCTGGATGGGATCGCTTCCATCTGATAGGACTTATTGCCCGATACCAGCATCATGCCACCACCGAATGAGACGTTATAAGTGTCACCATCCTGCTTAACGACGTTGACTTCCACCAATTGATTTAATTGGTTAACCGCTTCATCACGCCTATCCAGCAACGCCAGCGGTTCGCCCCTGCCTGTACTACGCATACGCGTAATTTCATTGTTCAGCTTGGCAATTTCTTCCGCGTATTGATTGATCCCTTTAACATTTTGTTCAATTTGGAAATTAATGCTGTCATCTATCTGGCTCAGAAAACCATCAGCTTCTTTGAATCGGCTAACTAAGCTTTCCACTTTACCCAACACCGTCGTTCTGGCAGCGCTGTCTTCCGCATTGCTTTCAACAGCTCCCAAACTCTTGAAGACATCTTCGATAGAATTGGACAGGTTAGTGTTTCTATCTGCCAATAGATTATTAATTTTAGTGATCTGTTCGTTCTGGGCATTCAATGCGGCGTATTTAGTTTGTGCCTCATTGTATTGCTGGTTGATGAACTCATTGTATTCACGGTTAATGGTGCTGACAACCACTCCGTTGCCGACAAACCCCGCTGGCGACATGGCTCCATTATTTTGCGTTATCACGGTAGTCTGTCGGTTATAGTCCGCGTTTTTGGAGTTGGCAATGTTATTACCCACTACACCCATTGCCACCTGCGCGGCATTAATACCACTCATGGCAGTATTCATTAGACTATTGGACATGTGTAGATCCTTTTACGTTTTCTTTAAACCTATCATTGATAGGAGGTCATTCACTGTTACAGTTATCGGCAAAGCTCCCTGTTCCTTGAACAAAAATGCTCTTGATTTCGATACCCACCACTTAAAATCAGATTGATTAAAATAAGTTATCTAAATCATAGGCATAGGCTTTTGCCATCTGATTGCCGGTATTTTTTAACTGCTGAATCAGTGACACTAATTTTTTGGCATAACCAGGATCGGTAGCGTATCCCGCATCCTGCAAAGAGTACGCCCCCTGCTCTGCTGTCGTGGATTGAGCGACTTTGACGTAGCGGGGATTTTCTGTCAGCAACTTGACGTAATCCGTTATCGCTTCCACATAAGAACCATACACACGAAAGCCGTCCTGTAATTTCTTCGGCTCACCCTCAATATATTCCGTCGTCATAATATTGGTGACAGGCCCTTTCCAGTGTTTCCCCGCTTTGATGCCAAACAGGTTATAGCTCGGTTTGCCTTCTGCGGTCAGAATTTCCCGTTGTCCCCAACCTGACTCCAGTGCGGCCTGCGCAATAATCAATAAGTGAGGAATACCGCTTTGCTGGCTTGCCAACTGTGCCGGTACGGAAAGCATGGAAACAAAGCTGGCGCTTTGCATTGGCAATGGCTTCGACTTAATGGCTCCATTGGAGAAAGATGAAGATGCGTCTTCAGGTATAGCCCGGCGCATGAATTGTTCCAATGCCTGCTTCGGTAATGTTTGCAGGATTTCATTGTCCAGCGGCATCGGCATCGTGCCTGCCAATTCACTAGGCATATTATTAGCGTTAGAGAATTGCTTGACGATCATATCAGCAAACCCCAATCCCTTTTGAGAAAGGTCTTGTGCAATTTGCTGATCGTACATCGAAGTATAAAAACGCGTCTGGTCACTGCTCAACATACCATCCTGTGGTAATGAGGAACGCATGCTTTTCAGCATCATCTGAACGAAGACACCTTCCAGTTGTTGGGCTACTTGCCGTAGCCCTTGTTGTGGTTCCTGTGACAGTTTAGCTTTCAATGAATGCAGCGAATTAACATCGTAAGCAGCATTGGGCATCGTCAGAAAATCATTCATCAGATAATCTCCAACTTCGCACGCAGACAGCCTGCGCCCTCCATCGCCTGCAAAATCGACATCAAATCCGTTGGCGTTGCACCAAGTGCATTCAATGCCCGTATAACTTGAGTCAGATTCGCGCTGGCATTGACTTTTTGCAATGCACCGCCCTGTTCCTGAATGCCAATGGCTGTATTGCGAGTTACGACGGTATTTCCTCCTGCCAATGGTGTATCAGGCTGACTGACCGCAGTTTGACGTTCAACGGTTACCGAAAGACTACCATGTGCAATCGCACAGCTATCCAGTGTGACATTGCGATTCATGACGACCGATCCTGTACGGGAGTTGAAAATCACTTTGGCATCGCCAGCATTAACACGAATATTTACATTCTGAACTTGAGACAGAAACTTAACCTGCTCGCTGTTTTCGATTGGCAGACGCAACTGAACGGTACGGGAATCCAGTGGTGTTGCAGTTCCTGTGCCTTTCAGACGGTTGATCGCATCACTAATCTGCTGAGCCAAGCTGAAATCATCATCATTCAATTGCAGGTTCAACGTGCTTTTCTGGCCGAATTGCGTCGGCAATTCACGTTCAATCACCGCACCATTCGAAATAAGGCCTCCTGCAAGCTGATTGATTTTGATGCTGTTTCCGCCCGCACTCGCACCAGCACCGCCCACTAGGATATTCCCTTGAGCCAATGCGTAGATCTGATTATCCACTCCTTTCAACGGGGTCATCAGCAATGTACCACCACGCAGGCTCTTGGCATTACCCAATGAGGAAACCACAACGTCAATGTTTTGCCCTGAACGTGCGAAAGGTGGCAACTTTGCTGTCACCATTACAGCAGCTACGTTCTTAAGCTGCATATTCGTACCGGGTGGTACGGTAATGCCCAACTGTGACAGCATATTGCTCAGGCTTTGGGTGGTAAAAGGCGTCTGCATGGTTTGGTCACCCGTTCCATCCAGCCCAACCACTAAACCATAACCAATCAGTGCGTTATCCCTAATTCCTTCAATGGTCGTCAAGTCGCGAATACGCTCCGCAAAAACACGGGTAGACGCGAACATACCGGATAACACCAACAAAAGCGTAAAAAGGCTGGCGACTAATTTTCTCATCCTGACCATCCTCTTTTAAAACGGTGAGATATTCATAAAGAAACGTTGCAACCAACCCATATGCTGCGATTCGTTGATGTAGCCATCACCAACATATTCAATACGGGCATCTGCAACTTGGTTGGAACTCACTGTATTGTTGCCAGTAATCGTGCGCGGGTTAACAACGCCAGAGAAACGAATAAATTCCGTTCCCTGATTGATGGCAATCTGTTTTTCCCCTACCACATGCAGGTTGCCGTTTGCCAGCAGTTTATTCACGGTCACGGTAATCGTGCCCTTGAATGTATTGTTGGCATTCGCTCCACCCTTACCACCAAACTCATTATTGCCTTCCATGCCCAAATCGGTTTTCTCACCACCTATCAAACCCTGCAAGAAACGAGGGGTCAAGGCAGCCACGAAACCGGTTTTTCCATTTCGACTGGCATTGGCCGAAGAATTTTTGCTCGCACTAACGTTCTCTTGCAAGATAATGGTCAGCGTATCACCGATATTACGTGGACGACGGTCTTCAAAAAGTGGTTGGTAACCGTAATAGACCGGTTGGACAACTTGAAAAATTGAACCATTTGGCGTGGGAGCAGGCGCTTCGGCGGGGTTTGCTGTTGTCTGCCCTCTCACCAGCGGCTTGTGCGGGATATAAGCACAGCCCCCTAATGTCAGTGCCGACAATGCGAGTACCGCCACAGATATGCTGATACGCCACTTATTTCTCTGGTTTTTCCGTAAACCAGTGGAGCCAGCTACATGGTTTTTAGCATGGCTTTCGGCAACGGGCATTGTATCCATCTTCTATGCTCTTAAGTTTATCGTAGATAATAGTGGAGGAACGCTTTCCCCCTCCACCATTAATAATTAGGTTATAGCTGAGTCAGTTTTTGCAGCATCTGATCAGATGTCGACACCGCTTTACTGTTGATTTCATAGGCTCGCTGAACCTGAATCATATTGACCAGTTCTTCCGCCACATTAACATTAGACGTTTCAACATAACCTTGATAGAGCAACCCTGCGCCATTGATGCCCGGTGCATTTTCTACCGGAACACCAGAACTGTTGGTTTCCAGATACAGGTTCTCACCGATGCTTTCCAAACCACTTTCATTGATAAACGTGGTCAGCGTCAGTTGCCCAACCTGCTGAGGCGCACTTTGCCCCTGCACATTCACGCTGACGATCCCGTCACGGGCGATACTCATCTTGGTGGCATTGTCTGGAATAATGATGGCAGGCACGACCTGAAAACCGCCGACAGTGACCAACTGACCGTTCTGATCCTGCTGAAATGAACCATCACGCGTATAACCAATTGTGCCATCAGGCATCTGGATTTGAAAAAAACCCTGTCCCTTGATTGCCACGTCTTTGCTGTTATCGGTCTGTGCCAAATTGCCCTGATTGTGCAGCCGCTCAGTCGCTACCGGACGCGCACCTGTACCAATCTGTAAACCTGATGGCAAGTTCGTCTGTTCAGATGACATTGCACCCGGCTGACGTTCGGTTTGATAGAGCAAATCTTCGAACACCGCACGTTGGCGTTTAAAACCATTGGTACTGACGTTTGCCAGGTTGTTGGCAATAACATCCATATTTGTTTGCTGAGCATCCAGCCCAGTCTTGGCAATCCATAAAGATCGGATCATGAATTTATCCCCTGTTCCCGATTCAGTTCATGGCGAGAATTTGATTAGCCCGCTGTGCATTTTCATCGGAATTGTGTATGACTTTCATCTGCATCTCAAAGCGACGCGCGTTGGCGATCATGTTCACCATGCTTTCCACTGGATTGACATTACTGCCTTCCAGTACACCCGGCATGATTTTCACTTCCGTGCTGGCCGCCAATTCATTGCCCTGCTGTTCCTGCGCCTGTGGTGTTAAGTGAAACAAACCATTATCGCCCCGTACCACTTGATTGGCTTCAGGTTTAACGATTTTCAGTTTGCCAATCTGCCCCAACAATGTTGGCGGATCGCTGGCAATCAGGGCTGAGATGGCACCATCGGCGGCAATAGTCAGTTCAGCCTGCGGTGGAACATCAATCGGCCCATTTTCGCCCATCAACATGCGCCCCTGCACCATCAATTGCCCTTCGGGTGAAATCTGGATACCGCCGTTGCGGGTATAGGCTTCCGTCCCATCTTCAAGCTGGACAGCCAGAAAGCCGCCTTGTCCGACAGCCACATCCAACGGGCGGGAGGTATAATTCATTGGTCCTTGACGGCTATCCATGCCAGGGGTAGAAGCAACGGTCAATGTACGTGTTGGCAGGGTTTCACCTTCAATCGGTACGGCGCGTAGTGCTGCAAGCTGAGCTTTGAAGCCCGGCGTTGACGCATTGGCCAGATTGTTGGCAGTAACAGCCTGATGCTCCAGCGTTTGGCGTGCTGCTCCCATAGCGGTATAAATAACGTGATCCATAAAGCTATCCGCCTGAGCTTATTAACGCATGCTGACCAGCGTTTGCAGAATTTGGTCCTGCGTCTTGATGGTCTGGGCGTTGGATTGATAGTTACGCTGGGCGACGATCATATTGACCAGCTCTTGGCTCAGATCTACGTTAGAGGCTTCCAGCGCACCACCTATCAGCTTACCGAAGTTACCCGAACCTGCGACACCCACAACCGGGCTGCCAGATGCACCGGATTCTACCCAGACGTTATTGCCTTGTGCAGCCAAACCTTCAGGGTTAGCAAAGTTTGCCAGTACCACCTGACCTAATACTTGTCTCTCGTTGTTGGAATATTTACCATAAATTTTGCCGTCATCCTCCACAGTGTACTCAGAGAAACTACCTGCGGTATAGCCATCTTGTACTGGATTGGAGGCACCATCTGTCCCAACATTCTGCTGTTTACTACCAGAAAAATCGAGGGTGATTTTTGCATCATTTGAACCATTCAGAGATGCTACATCGAATGTAAATGCATTATTGGTGCCGACCATTTGACCATTGCCGTCAAATTGCACATCACCCAATTTCTTAAAGTCAGAAACCTCTACAGAATTATCCTTAGCAATAAATTCCCATTTATTATCGTCTCTTTTCACGAAGAATATATTGATATCATGTTGATTGCCCAGACTGTCATAAACTTGCAGAGATGTATTGTAGCTAAAAGTATCTGGATTATTTGGATCAAAGGCATGTGTCGTCTGATCAATTACTGAGTGTGTTGATTTCAGGGTAACTTTCAACTCGGCTTTTGTAGTTGCTTTCGCATTCAATATATCCTGTGGAATCGAAAGTGGCTCCACCGCTCTGCCTTGCTGAATTTCTCCGTTTACTGCCGGATAACCTGTGAGCTTCATGCCCTGCATATTGATCAGATTACGTTCTTCATCCATTTGGAACTGACCGTTACGGGAATAGAAAATATCACCGTTGGAATCCTGCATGCGGAAAAAACCGCCCTGTGTAATTGCCATATCCAACTGGCGATTAGTCTTAGTGGTTGAGCCATCTTTAAAGTTCTGTAGCATGCCAGAAACTTTAACACCCAAACCCACTTCTGAGCCGCTGAAAATATCTGCAAAAGCAGCAGAGCTGGATTTAAAGCCAAATGTTGCTGAGTTTGCGATGTTATTACCAATAACATCCAAATTACTCGCTGCAGTATTCAAACCACTAACCGCTTGTGAAAAAGACATATGTCCTCCGTTTAATTAAAGAATCTGACGAACTTTATCCATGGTTACCGTACCCGCCAGCCCTAAATCTAATTTAGTGCCATCCTCACTCCGCGTAACGCCTAAAACTTGAGCAGACGTTAACGAATGTGTCACCAACGCGTCACCCTGATAGCTTGCGGAAACGGTGAAGTTATACGCACCGTCTGGCACTTCCCTGCCATCTGCGTCTTTGCCATCCCATAAAAATTTATGAACACCAGCATTTAAATTGCCAATATTCATTTCCCGAACAACTGCGCCATCTTTGCTTTTTATTATGACTTTGACATTATCGGCAGGTCGGGGCAGCTCAACACCATATCGACTGATGTCGATGCCTTTTTCTTCACTGGAACCGACTAAAATCTTATCGCCGGGAATCATGACATCACGACCAATCAGCGATGTCGTTTGCATTGCTTGATGGTTGTCCATCTGCCCGACAACAGTTCCCAGTGTTTTATTGAGTTTTTCAATACCTTCAACGGTACTGATCTGTGCAATCTGAGCGGTTATCTCATTATTTTGCATTGGATTGGTTGGATCTTGGTTTTTGAGCTGAGCGATTAATAAATTCAAGAAATTATCTTTAATATCGTCGCTGCTTTGTGGTTTGATTTTACTCGCGGGAGCAAGCTCACCTACCGTAGTATTATCCAATGAATCATTGATTGAAGTGGTTACTGCCATAATGGAATTCCTGTTACTGACCCAGTGTCAGCGTTTTCAACATGATGGACTTAGTAGTGTTCAACACTTCAACATTCGCCTGATAGCTACGGGAAGCAGAGATGGTATTGACCATTTCCCCGACAACATCCACATTCGGCATACGGACATAACCTTTCTCATCGGCCAGCGGATGACCCGGTTGATACTCAAGACGGAAAGGCGTGGGATCATCCACTACTTCGCTGACGCGAACACCGCCAATTTCCTGCCCTGCTGGCGCAGCGACACGGAAAACTACCTGCTTGGCACGATAGGGCTCGCCATCCGGCCCTACGATACTATCGGCATTCGCCATATTACTGGCGCTGACGTTCAGTCGCTGGGACTGAGCGGTGAGCGCAGAGCTGGCAATATCAAAAACACTGAGTAGAGACATTCCCGTTATCCTTGTGACTGTAGAACTGACATCATGCTTTTAATTTGCGCATTCATCATAGTCAGTTCGGCTTGATATTTCAGGCTGTTATCTGCGAAATTGCTACGTTCCATATCCATGTCAACGGTATTTCCATCCATGGCTGTCTGGAATGGCACCCGATACAGCAAATCCATCTCCAAACTTTTTTCATACTGACCGGGAATATGTCGATCGGAAGTCAGAGTTAGCTCAATTCCATTTCCCGATACATGACCATGTGCCATCACCTTTTCCAGTTGATCAGCAAAATCGATATCTCGCGCCTGATAGCCAGGAGTATCTGCATTGGCAATATTGGCAGACAAAATTTCCTGCCGCTGGCTGCGAAGTACCAACGCTTCTTGTCGAAATTGAAAAGCGGCATCTAATTTATCGAGCATATTCCTCCCTTGGATCTGTTCTGTAGGGGTTGCCCCCAATAATGCATCAAGAGCTTATCGCCCTCTTTTCATCATTCATGTAACCACTTTATTAACGGCTCGGTACATGAAATCTGCTGGGTATAAGCTCCAAGCAGCTAACAGAATAAACGCAGAAGAAAAAGGTGATTCGAAGAATAGAAACAAATTGAATTGCTATTTATTCCATTAACGAATAATCAATCGCGTTACACTATTAACATCCAACAGGTAATGAATATTTTTTGAGATCATGGTTCGCTGATGAGGTTAAGGTGGTGAAATGCCTGCGTTAAAATTTATCGGGTTATTTACTTTTTTTCTTAATCTGTTTTTTGGCAGTTCTTTGGCTTGGGGGAATAACTTACCGCAATTGATAACTGACTATTTCAGGCAGATACATCACACGCCGGGCCATAAAGTCTCAGTGGAAATCAAAACGCCTGAACAACAATGGCCGACTTGTGAATATCCTGAAATACAACCGTCAATTGGCAACAAAAATTGGGGTAACCTTTCCATCCCTGTAACTTGTGGTCAGCAACGTCGTTTTCTTCAGGCGTACATTAATGTTACTGGACCTTATTTGGTTTCTAAGCGAGCCATTAACCGCAATGCCGTCCTGACAGAAAAAGATTTTCAAGTAAAAACAGGGTCCTTAGATAAACTGCCAAACAACATAATCCGTAACAGAAAGGCCATACAAAATGGTATTGCGATCCGCAACATACCTGCCGGACAATTCATTACACGCAACATGATTCGGCGTCCCTGGGCGATTAAAGCCGGACAAAATGTGGTCGTCACCGTAGATGGACATCATTTTCAGGTGCGTTACGAAGGAAAAGCGATTAACAACGCCGCGAGTTTTGATAATATCCGTGTCCGCCTGAACTCCGGACAGGTTATTACGGGTAAAGCTCAAGAAAATGGCAGTGTAAAAATGGGGTTATAAATGGTTAAAGTTTTATTTCTGCAAGCCGATATAATCAACAGACCAAGATTTACAGGCATGCCAGCGGTATATCGCCTGCTACCTAAGACAAATAAATAATGCCTGATTAAAGGATTACAATTATGAGTATTGAACGCACTCAACCTCTACTGGCCATTGCAGCTTTACAACAGCGCGATGCCAATGAAGGTGCTCAGAGCGCTCGCAGAATTGTGGCTGTCGCCGAAAAAAGCGCCGATACACAAGTCAAGCTGAGCGAAGCGCAGAAAAAGCTCGTCCAACCAAGTAGCCAAGATATTAATATCCAGAAAGTGCAACAATTGAAAGAAGCCATTGCAAAGGGAACACTGACGATGGACAGCGGTAAAATTGCTGATGCCCTATTCAGGGAGGCCCTTGAAAACATGGAATATGATAAATAAACCATCGAAATTATAAAGAGCCGTAAATGAAAGAACTTCAACTCTTGCTTGAACAGCAGAGCGCACACTTAAATTCGCTTTCGCAAACTATGGCAGAAGAACAGCGCATACTGAGCGAAGGTTTTATTGAGGCAAATCATTTACATCGTGTGACGGAACAAAAAACATTTTTGCTTTCGGCACTTGATCACGCTGAACGAAAACGCCAGCAATTAAATGAAACGCTGAAAATAGATGTACCATATGCTGACTGTGAAAGATTGGCAGTATTATGGGGTCAAATTAGCCAATCTATTAAACGCATCCGTGATTTAAATTCGCATAATGGTTTTTTGCTGGATCAACATATTGAGTTGAACAGTAAGGCAATTGCTTTTCTGAAAAGTCACCACAGCCCTTCTCTTTATGGTGCAGACGGCCAAGCCCGTCACAATTCAGCACTGTCAGGCCACAAGATCAGCGTTTGATTATTCGTTTACTGCTTAAGCAGTAATCTTTACAGACCTCTTGGTTTATTAGTAATAATAAGGGGTCTGTTTCTGTATATTTATATTATTCTCCTTACAAAAAAGAGAACAATTCTCACTACACTTTTTTTAGTGCCGCATTGTGAATTTATTCACAAAATCATAAACAAAAATAAATTTTCATAGCAATTATATTTCATCAATGGAAATAATGATTACAGATAAATAATAGGTAAATTAGAATGGAATGAGCTATTAAAAATAGATAAAATTCATTTAGTTACATAATTTTTTAAAACAAGTATGTAACCTTATTTGCAGATAGAATATTAATATCAATCATAAATGAAGGTTGATATTACTCATAACTCATGGTAAATGTCGCTGTCGCATTAGCTACCCCTTCTTTAACATTGCCATATCGATAATAACGCGCTTTTAAAGGAATATTGACAGGCCCTTCTATTATAGTTTTGATATATTCAATTTTTGTACCAAGAGGTATTGGGTTTGTCTTATCCCCATCCAAAATTTGGATACCAACACCACCAGCCGCATTGGCATTAGAATTAAGTTTGATAATCCCTTTTGGGGAATCATAGGCTCCTTGAGAACCTGCCCGCAAAAGCATGTTAACTTTAATACGTGCGTCGCAATTTAAAGGTATATTAAATGCTTTTTCCGCTGCAGTAGAACCTACTTTAGGTAACTGCATGCTTGTTATCGATTCTAATGCGACAGGAATTGGATTGTTATCAAAAGTACAAGATCGTGATTCAACGACTATATTGCCAGTGCTGAACTTTCCTACTTCAATAGATTTACCTAAACCACTTCCACCAAGATTTCGTAAATTTACAGTCGCTATTGCCACAGGCTGGGGAAGATATTTGCCAGGTTTTATTTGACCAATACGGTAAAATACAAGTGCAATTCCAACATTAATTGGCTCTTTATGATCTCGAAAAGCAGTAGTTGTAAGCTTCACACTATCACCACCTTTTTGTATATATTTTCTCTCACTAGGATTACCAGTTAAGCCTCTAATTGCATACCCAATGCCACTGTCACCCAACAAAAAGACGCTTTTTCCTCCGATAGATTGTGACAAAATTCCAGTTGCCTTGATACCAAGAACAGCCTCAGTCTTGTCCAGAGACTTACCTTGACAAGTAATCATAGGGCTTGCATCCAGCCTTAATCTATTATCCGATTTTTCCAGTTCTTGGCCTACAGGCACATGTACAGGAACTGATATCTTATGTGAATTCAATGCTTGAGAAGGTGCTGTACAAGAGACATCAGCATAAGCACCCGCATAGGGGGAAACAAATATTGGTACAAACAGTAACCATGAAAAAATAGATATATTCATCAACAACCTTTATTTATAAATTATCATTATGTCGCATTTCTTAAAAAATATGATGATTTACCTTTATGGATGACAATCAGCCTTTATTGAAACCACCATTGCTTTACTTTTTGGCAAAAGAAAAGGAATTTTACATTGTTCAAACTGACCACTCCCCCATTGAACAGATAATTGACCTTGTTCTGGAACACCTCCGAAATAAACTTCCCCCCCATTGCCAACAATACTCTGATTTGCAGTAAAAGAGTGGAATGTATTTTCCTCATTCAAGGTAGCTATTGCACCAAAAGGAATAGGTTTGCCCTGGTGAGTCAAATTAAACAACACTCGGCGGCCGATCCTTGTTTGGAAGTCAGCCAAGACTATGGCTCCCTGTGTTGGAATAACAGTCTGGATATTAGACTCAATATCCACCCCCTCCCCAAAAGAATTCGGTGATAAGGCGACACGATTACGGTGATAAGGGCTGGCATAAGGTAATACTGCATGGCCTTGTCCATCAGTTTCAACACCGTTATAGCCAGTGACTTTAACGCCAGCAGCTCCAGATGCTTTGACCAGAACAATGGTTTCACCCAGCGGTTGCGACCAAGTCAAGCCATGACGATGAGCAACGACACCCCCTCTGAGACCATAGCTAACCTGCTGTGAATCATCACTGTAGTGATATCCGCCAGACAACACACCATAACGGGCTTTATAACTAAGGTTTATATTACCGCTAGTGCCCTGACCGTTATTACTGTGACTCTGTTGCAGAGAATAATTCAATTTATCTAAGGCCATGCCACTCAACCCAACCGATTGGTTGATATCACCCCGACGATTATGATTGATACTATAAGTCGCCCAGCTACTTGGCTGCCAGCGATCAAGTGGAATCTGTATATTGAATGCCAGCTGATTATCGACCATTGAGTTACCTGGACTCATATTTTGGGTATAACTCAGCGAGTAATGGATATCGGAATAATTTACGTTGTACCCGACATTCAAACTGCGGGTAGTGCCTCTGCTTCCCCAATCATTCTGCAAGTAACCGGAAAAATAGAGACTGCCATAATCCGATAAACTTTGGCTCAGTGTGAACTGAAATTTATGTTTATTGAGATATGACGGCTCATTATATGCCGCACTGTTATTAACGTTCTGAAAATCATAAAAATGTGGTGAAGGGTAATAATAACTGGTCAGAAACAGATTAGTACCAGTCTCTTCGAAGTCTTTAGCATACTGTGCCCGATAGACCCAGCCTCGTTGTTGACCTTTATTGATAATATCAGCCTGTGATTGTGTGATATCAAATGCCAAAGATCCCCAGTGACCAAAACTGTATCCTACGCCAACTACATATGCCTGATAATTTGGAGACAACAGCATACCGCCATACATAGTTGTTGCATATGGCAAGCCATAATAAACTTCACTCTGCATAAAGATTGGTTGATAGGCATATACATACGAATTGCGGTATTCACCCACCGTAAAACTGTATTTGAATTGCCCTTCCCTCAACATAACGGGAATTGATGAAAATGGTTGAACAAGGCGGCGTTCACAACCATCAGCTTCCTGAATGACCACATCCAGATTACCCCCAGAAGATATAGGATAAAGGTCATCAATCACAAAAGCCCCAGGTGGAACATTGGCCTGATAAATAATGTGCCCGTTTTGACGAATAGTGATCTGAGCATTACTTTCTGCTATTCCCCTCACTACCGGAGCAAAACCCCGTTGACTATCGGGTAGCATGTTATCATCCGATGTCAGAGTGACACCTCGAAAGGCAAATCCACTAAACAGCTCTCCTCGTGTATTGGTCTCACCAATTACGAGCTGGCTTTTTAGAGAATGAATATCACGTTGCAAAAATGTATTCAGATTTTCCCAATGCGCTTTATCGCCATTACTTTTGCCAAAATTTCGATAGTAGGTAGAATAATTCCGTAAGCGCCAGCTTCCCCAATTCACTCCACTACGTAAATTCATATAGAGATTATTTGTACCAGAGCCGCTTTTACCCCGGATGTCAACACCACTAAGGTTATAACTAGCCCATAACGCTGATTCCCCTTGTTGCCAAAGCGATGAATCAATTGCACCACGGGCTGACGTTGTCATTTCTGCCTGAGGAATAGTGATCAGCAAAGTTTGTTGTCCCAGTTGTAATGATGCATTGGCATAAGGGATAAAATCAGCTAAATCAGAAAGTTGATATTCTGAATTCAAACCAGCAAAAATAGATATATTGACTCCCCAGTCAACCAATTGCTGAACCGATAAGACGGGTTGAAGCTTTTTTTCGGCTCCCACTACAAATTGGATATCCTGTGTACCTTTGTCCTGATCGTTGACATGGATAGCAACCCTGTATGTTCCTGGCGCACTGCCCCCTTTCTCTGCAAAATAACTTAAATCGGGTGGAGGGGCAGACGGATCATGGATCTCCAGCGCATTAATGTCAAAATATTCACTGGCATACCCAACGGTAGGTAGGAACCCTGTTGCCATCACTACCAATGCTACTAACAATATCATCATCAACAACGCCAGCCGTTTACAGACAATAAGAATAATCAAACTCATGACACCAAATATCTTCTAACTGATAGGTTATTGTATGGATGATAATGTTTGGTATTGAGGCTCAGTGATGCCACCATAATCATTGATGGCTCTCCAAGTAATGGTATTGCCAGAACCTATGGGTAACGCCCATTGCTGATGACTAAACGGTGCCACCATGCCAGCTTCCGATATTGAACTACTCCCGAGCTTAATGTCATAAAAAGAGATATAAAAAGGCGTTGGATTCTTTACTACCAATTGTCCTGCTTTCTGGGAAAAAGTAAGTTTTTGACAGGCATTAGCAGCAAGTTGCTCTGTCAATCCCTCTGGACGATAAAAAAGTTTTATCCGATTTTTCAGCGAGATCAACAAGAGATTTGTTTTATTTTCGTTCAGGGCAGGAATAGCCTTAACATTAAGCCAAAATATAGATTCACGATCCCGTGGTAATGTGTCATTCGTCAAAATAATTCGCAGACGGTTTTCTTGTTCACCATCTAAACGGAACAAAGGAGGGGTTACTAAAAATGGCACTTTGCGATCAGAAGATTCAGCCGTTGGAGTAAACATATCTACCCAAGACTGAATAAGATAAACATTTTCTTTGCTGTCATTGATGACGGAAATAGTTACTTCACGTTGCGAGGCTTCATAGATCACCCGAGTATTACTAAGCGATATCCCAGCGTGAACAGGAGCGGCAAGAAAAACAGGCAGAGAAAATAACAACCCGATCAAAAAATATTTTGACATAACGATATCCATCCCTACATAAATTAAAAATAAGGGATATTCCCACCAAAAACAGTGGAAATATCACAGTTGCAATAAAAAAATGAAAATGTAAGGAATTGGAATTAGTCGTACTCTATTGTAAAATTCGCGTTAGCCCGCACTGAACCAGGTCTAATATTAGATTTATTTTTTGTTGCCACATATTTAGCAATAAATTCTAGTTCCTTAGTAGTATCCGTAGAAGTTAAAGTAGTAATTTCCACAGATGAACCTCCTCCTATTTCGATTTGCGATTCCGAAGATTTATTATAAATGCCAATACCAACACCAGCTGCGGAAGAACCCGATGCGCTATTCTTCAACACCTTTTTATCATCTGTATCTGACTCACCAGTAAATTTGATTTTTACTGAAGAATTACTCGATGGATTAACACTACAGTTCCTCAGATTAATTTGAAAATTTGTATCACCTTTTGTGTCACCCTTATTTGTAAAATCTCCTACACCGACATCAGGCATAGTGACATTACCAGAATCACTCGCTACCGCAGAAGAACATGTTCCTTTAGTCACTTTGCCAGTAAAGGTAATACTGCCAGTATTACTAATAGCAAATGCAGAAACAATCATAGACCCCCAAATTGCCACGATAACAGCTGATTTCATTAATAACTTCATTCTTTATTCCATTTATATTACGTGTGTAAAACCTATCGAAATGAAAATATCTTTCGATTAAAAACCCATAAAACATCAATGAATTAATATTAACGAACTTAACGCATCCTATTTAATAGATATAACCCTTCACATTATGAGCCCTTAATAAATACATTTTCAATGATTGAAATAGAATTAGGGGATGCATATATCTCTATACACATTTCATCCAAATATCAGCTCGATAATTTCTATTCTTTTCCCATCAATTAATATGGTTATATATGTATAAAATCATAAAAGCATTTTTTGCTTAAACGCCACTCATTATGTTATGAAGATGTTACCTAAAAACTACGGAGAAGAATATCCGTATCTGGGAAAAACATAAGCATAGCCTCCATGCCAGATATTATTAGATAAGTTTGACTTATATCAACGTATCCTATGAACTAAAATAATAAAATCTCTATTATCAAGGAAAAGCAAGATACACTAACTCATATTGCCATTAAAATTGTTCTTAACTATTTATTAGCACCAATTAATAGATAAAAACTATTAAAAATCTCATTTCGATCGTTATATACTGTCAATAACTCAAGACGCTTAATTTTTAGTTCATATAATGAGCACCAAACTAGTTTGAAAATTCATCTGGACATTACTCAAAGAGAGTTCTCGAGTTTATGACAACACCATTCTAGAGGCTTTAAACTTCCAAAAATTATCTTATTAATTATTAGTATAAAATAGCCATAATTTCAGTTAGGCTATATTTTTATAATAACCATTATGAGGTATCATTACTTTACTGATAAGCTGAGATTCTAATTAGATAAAAACACTTTTCATCATATATTCATATAATGAATAATTAAAAAATCATATAATCAATCCAACTCCAATGTAGTAATTACTCCATTTTTACGAGAACCGAAAAATGAAAATATTGATTACACAAAATCGTTAATAAAAAATTTATTTACGATTTAATTTTTAGTTAAAAATACTCATATAATATTCTGACTAGAAAATTAGAGTTCATGATTAGTGGTGTTACAGCGTTGTTGGCTACGCTGTAACTTACAATTTATTGATTGTTGCGTAAACCAATTTGTATTGTTCTCTGTTCTAATTTATTCAATGAAATATCCCGTTCTGGCTCCCATTGAATCACTACATCACTCCTTTGCACTATCTCTTTCCATGTATCTATTGAATCGAAAAATTTAGAATCAAAATGGCTGATCACTTCTTACTGGAAAATTTCTTTAAATCCTTCATGTGTCAGGTCAATTGCCAGAATACGTTTTTGCCCAACCAGATCGGTACATCATCCATAGAAAGATGCGAAAACATATTATCCTTATTTATTATCTTTGATTAAAAAAACCATAATAATTTGAGAAAAATAAAAATATGTATTAGAGTTACGCAACTGTATAACATACCTTTTCTGAATAAAAGATGATTTTTATACTTAGGATATAATTATGAACTATATTGATATATTGAGACATTAATATATTGATCTTTTCACTTCCTTATATCAGAAATGTGCAATCAAGATATTAATTTTTTAAATAATCAGGCTAGATATTATTTAGAAAACTCTAACAATAAGATGTGCTCTAATTATCACTTCCATAAAGAACGAATTAAAATGCTCTTTAAGTTGGTTCCAGACGAAATGAAATAAAAGCTGTAATAGCAAGAGCCTAAAGATTAATTATACGTTATCATTCCATAATAAAGGTGATCACCGCAGCGATCACCTTATATCCATTGGGTATAGTTGCTAATACTACCTCGCACCACCAATCGTTGCAGTCATTCTGATCTGACGATTATTGGTGATTTCAAGGCTAGACAGCACAACCAGCCTAGGCAGTATACGACTCAGGAAACGAGATAACAGTGGACGCAATGAGTGATTGACCAATAATACAGGCGGCGCACCCAACATTTCCTGACGTGCCAATGCTTCTGCCGCCTGACGTTCTAGACTTTCCGCCAATCCCGGCTCCAATCCACCACCATTTTGCAACGCTTGAAGCAGCAATCTTTCCAACCCTGCATCCAAACCAATGACTTTGATCTCATCCGCTCCTGGGAACCATTGCTGAGCAATTGCCCTACCAAGTGCGATTCGAATCATGGCAGTTAATTCATAAGGATCTTTCTGTACCGGAGCATGTTCTGCCAGTGTTTCAATAATAGTACGCATATCGCGGATCGGTACTTGCTCCGCCATCAAATTTTGCAGGACTTTATGCAAAGTTGTCAGGCTAACAACATCAGGAATGAAGTCTTCCGTCAGTTTCGGCATTTCCTGACTGACGCGCTCAAACAATTGCTGCGCCTCCTGTCTTCCAAACAATTCACTGGAATGCTGTGATAACAAATGGTTTAAGTGAGTAGCAACAACGGTACTAGCCGCCACGACGGTATATCCCTGCACCTGCGCCTGTTCTCTTAAGCTATCATCAATCCAGACAGCAGCCAGACCAAAAGCTGGATCTGTCGTCAAATCGCCTTGCAATTCACCCACAGCACCACCCGGATTAATCGCCAACCAACGTCCCGGATGTGCTTCGCCACGACCAATTTCGACCCCTTTCATCATGATTCGATAACTGGCTGGAGCCAATTCAAGGTTGTCACGAATATGTACGACGGGTGGCAGATATCCCACTTCTTGCGCAAATTTTTTGCGGATGCCACTGATACGACCAAGCAATTCGCCATTTTGACGGAAGTCCACCATCGGGATCAGGCGATAACCTACTTCCATACCCAACGGATCTTCCAGTTGCACATCAGACCATGATGCTTCCGTAGTTTGTTGCTGTTCCTCCACCGCTTTCATTTCTTCATGCTGTGCAACAAAAGGATTTTTGTCTTTGCGCAATAGGCAATAACCCACTCCCGCCAAGGCAGCCGTAAATAACAAAAAGACGAAGTTAGGCATTCCCGGCACTAAACCAAGCAGACCGAGCACCCCGGCGCTTAACATCATTACTTTTGGGTTATTGAAAAGCTGGGTCACCATTTGCTGACCAACATCTTCATCAGTCGCCACACGGGTTACAATCACACCTGCTGCCGTGGAGATAATTAATGCAGGCAATTGAGCAACCAATCCATCACCGATGGTCAGCAAAGTATAAACTTCTGCTGCATCACCCAGAGTCAAACTATGTTGAGCAACACCGACGATCAATCCACCAACAATGTTGATTACAAGTATCATCAATCCGGCTATGGCATCACCGCGCACAAATTTACTCGCACCATCCATTGAGCCATAAAAATCCGCTTCCTGCGTGACTTCTGTACGACGCTTTTTAGCTTCATCTTCACCGATCAATCCGGCATTCAGGTCAGCATCAATTGCCATCTGTTTGCCGGGCATTCCATCAAGTACAAAGCGTGCGCCTACTTCGGCAATACGCCCCGCACCTTTAGTAATGACCATGAAGTTAATCAGGATCAAGATCACAAAGACCACGATACCAATAGCAAAATTACCGCCAACTAGAAAGTGACCAAAGGCTTCCACTACCTGTCCTGCAGCCGCTGAGCCAGTATGTCCTTCCATCAGGATTATTCGCGTGGAAGCAACGTTCAGTGACAAACGCAGTAAAGTTGAGAACAGCAAGATAGTTGGGAATGCAGCAAAATCCAGTGTTCGACGGGTAAACATCGCCACCAGCAAAACCATGATGGACAGTGCGATATTAAACGTGAAAAGTAGATCGAGCAAAAATGGTGGCAACGGTAGCACCATCATCGACAAGATCATAAGGATCAGAATAGGCCCCGCAAGCATTTGCCACTGAGAGCCTTTGATATTCCCCGGTAAAAGATTTCCCGATAAACGTAGTAATGAGGCCAGATTAGCCATGACGATTATTTTCTCCAGCAAAATCCAGTGCTGGCGGCACTGGCAGATTTTCAGGTGTTTTCGGTTTTAGGCCACCTTCCTGTTTCCAACGTTTCAATTGGTAAACCCAGGCAAGCACTTCTGCAACGGCTGCATAGAGCGCCGCAGGAATAAAGCTCCCGACTTCGGCATGGCGAAATAATGCCCTCGCCAAAGGAGGAGCTTCCAGTAACGGGATACGATTTTCCGCACCAATTTCTTTAATGCGCAAGGCAATAAGCCCCGCCCCTTTTGCTAATACTTTGGGTGCGCCCATTTTTTTGCTGTCATATTGCAAGGCAACCGAGTAATGGGTTGGGTTGGTAACAATGACATCAGCCTTAGGCACATCCGCCATCATGCGTTTACGCGCAGCCGCACGTTGTTGCTGACGTATCCGCGCCTTTACATGTGGGTCCCCTTCTTGTTCCTTGAATTCATCCTTGATCTCCTGACGGGTCATTCTCAATTTTTTCAGATGGCTGCGGATTTGATAAAACACATCAAACGCGACCATCGGTATCAACATAAATAAGACAATATAACCAGCAAAAATCAGCATCATCATGGCATCGCTCAATGCCATCAGCAGAGGTTGAGCGGTCAGATTCGACATGGTAGGCCAGTTCATCCAGATAAACAGGGCTGCGCCACCTCCCACCAGCGACGCTTTTAAGATAGCCTTGAACAGTTCCGCCAGCGCATTCATAGAGAAGATTTTCTTCAGGCCAGAAATGGGGTTTAGTTTAGTCAAGTCAAATTTGATGGATTTTGAGCTGAATATCAGCCCTCCCATCAAAATGGGTGCACTAAGGGCAATCAATACCAATCCCAAAAATACGGGCAACAACGCCCAAACGGCCTGCTTCAGTAATCGACCGACTTGCTGCACCATCTGTTTGTCATTGCTGACCATGTTATGGTCAAAATTAAATCCTTCGAATACCATCAATGAAAGTTCATGGGTGATCGACTGCCCACTCATCCAGAGCAGGCTTACGCCTCCGGCTAACATCAGGATGGAAGTGAGTTCTTTGGAACGCGCAATTTGCCCATCTTTACGGGCTTTTTCCCGTTTATGGGGCGTGGGTTCTTCAGTTTTTTCGAGATCGCTATCTTCAGCCACAGCTTTCCTTGGTGAGCATTCGTGATTACATGCAGAAAATTTGCCTTTGAAAAAAGACAGATAAAATTATGCTAAGCATGACAAAAGCCAAGAAATTCAATGGCAGGAACACTGCGGACTTTGCGGGGATATTTGGGGCATTATGAGTAGTCTGAGATGGCTGATATCAGCCATCTCTCCATTTTTATTTAGTCCTTTTTGATTCATTCCATACCAATCGTTTTTCAATCTGTTTTAATTGATGACTTAATATCAATACTATCTGCATTAACATCACGGATATGGTCTTTCGTCAAACGATAGACAACCGGACTGAGCAACGCAATCGCTATCAGGTTAGGGATCGCCATCATGGCATTAAGGGTATCTGCCAGTAACCAGACAAAAGCTAACGACTGAGTGGCACCAATCGGCAACGCGATAATCCAGGCAATGCGGAAAGGCACTATAGCTTTTGGCCCTAATAAATATTGGATACACTTCTCACCGTAAAAACTCCACCCCAAAATAGTTGTGAAAGCAAAAAGCGCCAAGGCAACGGCAACAATATAGTTACCTCCTGGGATCACGGATGAGAAGGAAGTCGCAGTCAGTGTTGCGCCTGTTTCGCCTGTCAGCCAGCCACCAGTAATAACAATAGTTAAACCCGTTACAGAACAAACGATGATTGTATCAATAAAGGTTCCCAGCATGGCAATCAACCCCTGACGAATGGGGTTTTGGGTTTTTGCTGCCGCGTGAGCGATAGGCGCACTGCCCATACCCGCCTCATTAGAGAATACGCCACGAGCAATACCAAAGCGGATTGCCGCCCAAACTGCTGCACCAGCAAATCCCCCCTGTGCCGCAACAGGAGTGAAAGCTGATTTGATGATTAAAGCAAATGCATCAGGAATAGCTGTAACATTGAGTACCAAAACGATAGCTCCCGCACCAAAGTAACCGACTGTCATAATAGGCACCAGTTTACCTGCAACATCAGAAATGCGTTTAATGCCACCAATCAGCACTGCACCAACTAAAACGACCAGAATTCCCGCAGTTATGGTTTTTTCAATACCAAAGTTACTTTGCAGTACGTCAGCGACAGAGTTAGCTTGTACTGTATTGCCAATACCAAAACCCGCAATACTGCCGAAAAAGGCGAAAAGTGTTCCCAGCCAAACCCATTTTTCCCCCAAGCCATTTTTGATGTAATACATCGGGCCGCCAACATAATTACTATTTTTATCCGTCTCACGGAAACGCACCGCCAATACCGCTTCTGAATATTTCGTCGCCATGCCCACTAATGCAGTCATCCACATCCAGAACATTGCGCCTGGCCCACCCATCACAATAGCTGTCGCTACACCTGCTATATTTCCTGTCCCTATCGTTGCTGACAAGGCGGTCATTAATGCATTGAAAGGTGAGATTTGCCCTTCACCCCGTTGTTTATTTTTTTGAAAGAGTAACTTGAACCCCATCCCCAATTTACGGATTGGCAAGAAGGACAGGCGAATTTGCATGAAGATACCGATACCCAGAAGCCCAATTAGCATGGGAACTCCCCATACTATCTCGTTTATTGTACCTAACCATTGTGTAATCAGTTCCATATACACCCTCGGTAGTTTATATAACAAATTAGCAACAAAAGCGTTTCAATTAAATAAAGAGCATTTTGGGAAAATAAGCGAGGACTAATTAACTATTCTTGGTAAGAAAAATTTGATACTGTGAATTAAATCACTCGTTCTAGTTACTTGCTATCAATCTCATTAATAATAACTTATTAACATCACTTGTTATGATATTAACCCTCTCTTACTAAACTTTTATCTCTCCTTTTATAAAATTAAAGGTTTTTTATAATGAATAAATAGGTATTATTTCCGAGTAAATAGTTTCTCAGATAACTAAAGGATTTTCTGTGGCAAGAGTTGGTTACATCAGAGTGTCAACAAATGATCAAAATAGTGATTTACAAAGAAATGCCTTAGTCAATATCAACTGCGAGTTGATTTTCGAAGACAAAATCAGTGGAAAAACAGCTAATCGTCCAGGGCTCAAACGCGCTTTAAAGCATCTTAAATCCGGTGATACACTGGTGGTTTGGAAATTGGATCGACTAGGGCGAAGTGTGAAAAATCTGGTGACGCTCATTTCAGAGCTACATGAACGTGGAATTCATTTTCAAAGCCTGACTGATAGCATTGATACCAGTACAGCAATGGGACGATTTTTCTTTCATGTAATGAGTGCATTGGCAGAAATGGAACGCGAACTGATTGTAGAAAGAACCAATGCAGGTCTGGCAGCAGCACGGGAACAGGGGCGAATTGGTGGTCGGCCCGTGGTATTTACCGAGGAAGATCGACAACAAGCTGCCAGATTGCTGAATAAAGGTCATACCCGGAAACAGTTGTCGATTATTTACAATGTGTCGTTATCAACGATTTATAAGCATTTACCGGTAGAAAAGGTGGTTAATTTCCCACTCCACTATTAATAACTTAATAAGAAAGTATTGATGTTGAAAAAGTGAAATCTTTGATTAAGCCAATCCATTCTTTTGGCCTCTCAATTTGCACCGCATGACCACTATTAATTTCTTTATATGTACTGTTTTTCACATTTTTATAAACTTCACGTACCAAATAAGGCGGAATTAACGTACCTCTACTTAATCCAATAATCAGTGTATCTTTATCTATTTGATTAAGATAATTTTTTATATTTATGGTTAATCCTAAAGCAATCCGTTTTGTGCCATGCAGGAAGAAGACTGGATTTTTGTTACTTTACTGATTTTATTGAAATTCCTTATGGTAAGAAATAAATGAATTTTTCAACTTAATGACCTTATCAATCGACTTCACAACGTTCTCCTCTGCATGATTTAGATTCGTGTATATTTATACACTAAATTAAATTGGATAACGCTGTGATCTAATTTTATTTCCGATATATTCAAAAATAATGAGTATAGAAAAGTGATGGGAAAAATAATGTCGGAGCAGACGTTTGGGCCAGCCATTCAGCTCACCCAAACGCAATCAAAATATAAAAACTCTGTTCGTTAAAGCACTCGAACTCGTTATCAAAAACCTAAACTATCCAACAAATCATCAACCTGTGCTTGGTTGGCAATAACGCCAGCACTACTCTGGTTAACCTGAGGGCCGTTAAGAAGACTGTTGTTCTCTTTTTTCGCCTTAGCCATCTGGTCAGAGGGCATGTTTTCCATCAATACCATGACCAACTGTTTTTCCAGTTCCTGAATAACTTCCATCATCCGCTTGATTACCTGCCCAGTGAGATCCTGAAAGTCCTGCGCCATCATAATCTCAAGCAATTGAGTATTGGTAAATGAGACATGGTCAGGCACGAGATTCAGGTAGTTTCTCGTGTCTGTTACCAATGAGCGGGCATTGCTTAAATCCAAATTGCTCGGGTTTGCAAACCATTCATCCCAGCGTTGGGTCAAGTCTTTTGCAGACGCTTCCAATTCATTCTGACGGGGCTGTGCTACTTCAACACAGTTCAGCACCCTTTCAGCCGCCTGAGCCGTCATTTGGACAACGTAATTCAATCGCTCCCTCGCATCTGGGATCGCCTCAGCCGCCTGAGCGATAGTTTGATCCAATCCCAGTTCACGTAAACTATCACGCAGCATTCTCGTTAACTGCCCAATACGACTGATTATTTCGCTGGTTGGGATCGCCGCATCTCTCGGCATGACTGGATTTTCACTCATTTTGTCTCCTTAGAGCCCCAGTTTTTCAAATATTTTACTGAGTTTCTCTTCCAAAATGGCCGCAGTAAACGGTTTCACAACATAACCGCTGGCTCCGGCCTGCGCTGCTGCAATAATGTTCTCTTTTTTCGCCTCTGCCGTTACCATCAAAACAGGTAAGGCAGCCAGTTTTTCTTCACTGCGAATCGTTTTCAGCAATTCGAGACCATCAATATTTGGCATATTCCAGTCAGAAATAACGAAATCAAATTCGGTAGTGCGAAGTTTAGTCAACGCTTCTGCTCCATCCTGTGCTTCATCTACGTTGTTGAATCCCAATTCTTTCAGTAGGTTACGCACAATTCGACGCATAGTTGAAAAGTCATCGACTACCAGAAATCTCAGATCCTTACTTGCCATAAAAACTCCTTGGAATTTCACTTACCCGGCAGCACAGCGCTGCAAAAATTAACATCAAATACAACAATTAAATACGAATCGATTGCCCCATGCTGATTTTGGCCAGCATAGTTTTGCTGATTTTTTGAAGATCCATAACTTCATCTACCGCCCCCAACTGGATCGCTGCGCGTGGCATGCCAAATACCACACAGCTTTTTTCGCTCTGAGCCAACGTATAAGCTCCTGCTTGCTTCATTTCCAGCAAACCCGCAGCACCATCATTGCCCATACCGGTTAAAATAACGCCTACGGCATTACGCCCTGCATGTTTGGCAACGGAACGAAATAAAACATCAACAGAAGGACGATGGCGATTAACTGGCTGCGCGTTAGTGATCATGATTTGATAATTGGCACCACTGCGGCAAAGCTCCATATGGTGATCCCCTGGAGCAATGTAAGCATGTCCCGGCAAGACTCGTTCTCCATCCTCAGCTTCTTTTACTGTAATCTGGCTTAATTTATTAAGCCTTTCGGCAAAAGAGCGAGTGAAACCCGGGGGCATATGTTGAGTGATCAGTAAAGCCGGACTGGTGACTGGCAAGGGTTGCAGCAGATTTTTGATTGCCTCTGTTCCTCCTGTTGATGCCCCTACTGCGATCAGTTTTTCACTGGATAATAGCGGCTTAAAAGTCAAGGGGGGAACACTCACAAATTCAGGTGCCGCAGTACTGACTTTGGCTTGGGCTGCAGCACGGATTTTTTCGGCAATCAGTTCGCTATAAGCCAACATACCTTCACGGATACCCAGTTGTGGCTTGGTCACAAAGTCCACAGCGCCCAATTCTAGTGCCTTTAATGTGATTTCCGAACCTTTTGCTGTCAGAGAAGACACCATCACGACAGGCATGGGGCGTAATCGCATTAATTTTTCCAAAAAATCAATTCCATCCATGCGCGGCATCTCAACATCCAATGTTAATACCTGTGGGCGGTGTTTTTTGATTAAATCGCGGGCAACAAATGGATCTGGTGCACAATCCACGACTTCCATATCGGGGTGGCTATTGATGATTTCCCGCATGATTTGACGCATCAGCGCCGAATCATCCACACAAAGAACAGTTATTTTATTCATGACCCCTCCTTGCCCGACCTACACCGTAAACGGTCTGTCCTTGCAAGTAGAATTCTCGGCTGATTTGAGTGATGTTTTCGGAATGCCCTGCAAAGAGCAAACCATCCGGTTTTAAAAAATTGACAAAACGGCGCAAGATCCTTTCCTGTGTTTTCTTATCAAAATAAATCATGACATTACGGCAGAATATCGCATCAAACTTGCCTTCTAGCGCCCAATCAGAATCCAGTAGATTCAAGTGCTGAAAATTCACCAATTCAGCCAGTAAAGGGCGAACCCGAGCATATCCTTCAAAGAGATCAACTCCTTTGAAAAAATATTTTTTCTTTTGGCTTTCCGTAAGATATTGCAATTCTTCCAATCGATAGACACCCTGCCGGGCTTTTTCCAGCACACTGGTATCAATATCGCTGCCAATGATTTTTATCCGATTTGACCGATGCCCCAGCGCATCACACAAGGTCATTGCTATAGAATACGGCTCCTCCCCCGTTGAAGCAGCAGCACTCCAAACGCGGTATGTTCCTCCATTTTTCCTGCTGGCATGTGCCGCCAGAATGGGAAAGTGATGGATTTCCCTGAAAAATGCCGTGAGATTGGTGGTCAATGCATTGATGAACAGCTCCCACTCTTTACTGTGGCTATCTTGTTCCAGAATTGACAGGTATTGTCCAAAATCATTAAAACCCAATACACGAAGCCGCCTGACTAAGCGGTTGTATACCATCTCACGTTTATTTTTTGCCAATACAATGCCAGCCCGTTGATAGATAAACTGGCAGATGCGCTCAAATTGCGCATCCGACAAAGCATGCCGCTGAAGCATAAAGTTCAGCGGTGCAGTAGCATCAGTATCTGAAGCTATTAAATTGGATTTCATCTGACCTCAATGTACCTGACTTACAACATACTCATCGGTCATGTTTGATGCAGAAGACGTTTGATAATCGTGCTCATTTTCCAAGCTTCTAGGCAGTTCGAATTGAGCTACGGTTTTCACCAATATGTCTGCTTTATCTTCAAGGGCAGAAGCCGCAGCCGCGGATTGTTCCACCAATGTGGCATTTTGCTGTGTGACTTGATCCATTTGACTGACAGCTTGGGCAATTTGATGAATACCACGGCTTTGCTCATCAGAAGCAGAAGCTATTTCGGCCATTAAATCAGTTACTTGATTTACCGATCTAACCAACTCATCCATAGTCTGCCCCGCATTGTTAACCAGTTCTGAACCTTGGTTAACACGATTGACAGATTCGTCGATTAAGGTTTTTATTTCTTTCGCTGCTTCAGCACTACGTTGTGCCAAGTCACGTACTTCACCGGCTACCACAGAGAAGCCACGTCCCTGTTCACCAGCACGTGCCGCTTCAACGGCTGCATTCAGTGCCAGAATATTGGTCTGGAAAGCGATGCCATCAATAACACTGATAATGGCGCTGATTTTCTTCGAACTGTTGGCGATCTCATCCATAGTTGCCACAACACTTGTGGTCAGTTCACCACCTTTTGAAGCGGTCTGGGAAGCAGATACTGCCAGTTCACTAGCTTGGCGCGCATTTTCTGCGTTTTGTTTGACGGTAACAGTCAACTCTTCCATACTGGCAGCCGTTTCTTCTAATGATGCCGCTTGTTGTTCTGTACGTGAAGATAAGTCTGTATTGCCCTGCGTGATTTCCTGAATGCCAGAATACATCTGGTTGGTATTCTCACGCACAGAGGCAATGGATTTGATTAATGAGGTCTGCATGTCACGCAGTTTTCGGAAAATATCACCAATTTCATCATTGGTGGTCACGGCAACTTCTTTATCTAAGCGACCTTCGGCCACATCCTGAAAGCAAGCTCTCATATTCGAAAATGGTCTGAGCAGGTTACGTCTCAGCCACCAATGAGCCACTACTGAAACAATAAATACCATCAAGATAGCGCCAAAGAACATGGCAATGGATACTTTATAATAAAACGCACCATCAGAAACCGCTTCTCTAATATTAGAGCCGAGGTGCTGCATATAATTGTTATATGCAATTTCCATTGCACGCTGGTAATCTTCTGTAGATTGATCAAGAAAAGCCTGAAAATTATTTTCATAGAGATAAGTTTTTAATTCTTTTAATGCGTTGATATATTCTTGGTAAGAACGTTCAACCGCAGACAATAAAATTACGCTATTGTCAGTTTTTTCCATCTGGGGTAATGAACTGAATTTGGCAAAATTCCTGTCTGCCTCATTCAGTGCGCTTTTGAGCAATGCTTCCATTGCATCTATTTGAGACTGTGGCTGTCCCACTTTCTGAGCAATTGCGATTTTGTTCAGAGTATTACGCGTTTGTAACAATGCCGCCCAACTCAAGCCAAGGGTATCTCTCCGTTGAGTGCCCAGATCAATTTTTTCAATATATGACTGGTCCGTATAAACTATTCCCAGAGATAAACCACTCGAAATAATTTGCATAACACAAAACATCATCAGTAATAGATACAAACTGGTTGATATGCGAAGCCTGCCTAACATGTAATCACCTCGTTTAACGGCTGCATAATGCAGCCGTAGTTATCGCTATTATTTTTTTAGAATGTTTCCCAATTAGATGGGTCTTCCACGCTACTGTTTTTTTTCAGTACAGGAGTATTCGTTTTATTAGCTGGAGGAATTGACAATTTTCTCGTCAATAAAACTTCATGTTTTCTATTTTCAGGCTGCATCCTTTCTGCCTGCTCCGGTAACTGAAACAACGCAACAGCTTTGGTCAATATTTTGGCCTGCTCTTCCAATGCCGCCGCAGCCGCAGCAGACTGCTCAACCAGTGACGCGTTTTGTTGGGTAACTCTATCCATTTCAGAAATAGCAACACCAACTTGGGTAATTCCTCTACTTTGCTCATCAGAAGCCGACGCAATTTCTCCCATGATGTCAGTCACGCGAGTCACAGAATCGACAATCTTATTCATTGTTTCACCAGCACTTCCTACCAACTCAGAGCCTGTATCGGTACGATTTACAGAATCTTCAATCAGCGCCTTGATTTCTTTGGCCGCCTCTGCACTGCGCTGCGCCAGATTACGCACTTCACCGGCAACCACGGCAAAACCACGTCCATGCTCACCAGCACGGGCAGCTTCTACAGCAGCATTAAGTGCAAGAATGTTGGTTTGGAAAGCGATGGCATCAATCACGCCGGTGATATCGGAAATTTTGCGAGAACTGTCTGCAATCTCATGCATCGTCTGAACGACGTTGGATACCATTTTACCTCCCTGACGGGCGATCTCAGAGGCGTTGTCAGCTAAATTACTGGCTTGACGAGCATTGTCAGCATTTTGTTTTACTGTTGCAGTCAACTGTTCCATGCTAGCAGCAGTTTCTTCCAGAGAAGCCACTTGCTGTTCAGTACGAGAAGAAAGATCGTTGTTACCCGCGGCAATTTCACTAGTACCGGTATAGATGGTTTGGGTGCTTTGATGGACACTTCTGACCGTATTGATCAGTTCCGTTTGCATATGCATGAGACCAACAGCTAGCATGCCCATTTCATTATTACCAGATACGGTAATCGTCTGGGTCAGGTCCCCTTTTGAGAAGGCCTTAATATTATCCAGCAGTTGATTCAATGGATCGATCAATGCTTTACGTAAGCCAATCCAGCTTATTATCATGACCACAACCAGCAGAGTCATCACAAAGATCAACGAAGCGATGACATTGCTGTAAGCCTTGTCAGCTTCCTGTGATATCTGATCATAAAGTTTTGCGCTCTGGGACAGATAAAAGTCGAATTCCTCATTAAAAGCGTTCTGATAATCAGTCGTTTTCTGGAGAAAAAACTCTTTAAACTTTTCATGCACCAGCATGTTATCTAACTCTTTAAGTGCATTGAGATAATCATGATGGGTCTGTTTCAAACGTTGAAGATGTTCTTGATCATAAAAAGACACTTTTTCAGTCTGGTCATATTGCTCGAAGAACCGTTCGGCACGGGCAATATTAGTTCTGGCTTCTGCCAAAGCTTCTTCAGCTTTATAACTACCTTCAACACCGTGACCTTTCATCATATACATAATGCCAACACGGTTCAGGTTATTGCGGGCTTGCAACAGGTTAACCCAGCTTTCATCCAGATAGGTTTGCTGCTGTCGCATTTTATCTACTAAATCAAAGGCCTTTATATCATTCTTCAACCCTTTGAAGAACAATCCCCCGGAGATAAATTGCAAAGCACCAAACAATATGATGACTGAGATGAGTCCCGTCACTATCTTCATTCGGTTAAACATGACTTCCCTTTTGTAATAAATTGCTATGCCAGTGTTATCGGCACACTTAAAGGGAACTTTACGCGTAATTCTAAAAATTGATTTTTTACAGCATTTTTTTGATCTAGAACAAAAGGGCTGCTGTTTTTTATTGCAGCAGCCCAAAATATCAACCTCTTGCAACTGAATCGACCAAAGCCATTTCTTCACTGTTAAGAAGTTTTTCGATATCAACCAAAATCAGCATCCGTTCATCAAGAGAACCAAGTCCTGTTAGGTATTCTGTTGATAAAGTAACCGCAAATTCTGGTGCAGGACAAATCTGATCTTCTTTCAGGGACAGCACGTCAGACACACCATCAACGACAATCCCAACAACACGGTTAAGCAAGTTCAGGACAATCACCACGGTATTATCATCATACGTGATATTTTCCTGCGAGAATTTAATCCGTAAATCGATGATGGGGACAATCACTCCGCGCAGGTTGGTGATCCCTTTTATAAAATCAGGTGTATTCGCAATACGGGTAACTTGGTCATAACCGCGAATTTCCTGCACTTTCAGTATTTCAATTCCATACTCTTCGTCACCCAAGGTGAAAACCAGATACTCCTTTCCGATCGTTTCGCCCGATAATTTATTTAATTCTTCTATGGCTGACATGATGTTACCTTTTAGTGTGATTGGATAATCTTATTTGTTATTCACCAAATCCGCTTTGCGCTCAGCCAACTGCTCATGGTTAAGTTTCTGCAAGGCAGGAATATCAATGATGAGCGCAACACTACCATCCCCCATAATGGTAGCAGCCGAAATGCCCGGTACTTTGCGGTAATTGCTCTCAATATTTTTAACAACAACTTGATGCTGCCCCACCAGTTTATCCACCAGCAATGCATAACGACGCCCGGCACTCTGCACAATGACAGCAATACCTTTCGTTGGATCAGTCACTCCATTCGAGATATCGAATATGCGATACAGTTCAAGTAGCGGTAAATATTCACCACGTACCTGCAATAACTTTTCATCACCCGCCAACGGATAAATATCTTCATCCTGTGGCTGCAATGAACTGACCACTGCACTCAATGGCAGGATGAAAACTTCACCATTAACTTTAACCGACATGCCATCCAGTATCGCTAATGTCAGTGGCAGCAAAATGCGAATAACAGTTCCCTTCCCTTCTTGGAAGTTAATCTGAATTTGTCCGCCCATATCTTGAATATTGCGCCTGACCACATCCATGCCAACACCGCGGCCAGAGACATCTGTTACCACTTCTGCGGTAGAGAAACCGGGAGCAAAAATCAGCACAGCCACTTCTTCGTTGCTCATGTTCTCATTGACACTCAGACCTTGAGATTGTGCTTTTGCCAAGATCTTTTCTCGGTTTAGACCAGCACCATCATCAATAACTTCAATACAGATATTTCCGCCTTGATGTTCAGCTGCCAGAGTCAAATTACCCGTTTCTGATTTTCCAGCCGCGAGACGTTTTTCCGGACTTTCGATACCGTGGTCAAGACTGTTGCGTACCAGATGCGTCAGGGGATCGATAATCCGTTCAATCAAACTTTTATCCAGTTCTGTCGAACTACCAATTAGTGTCAATTCCACTTTTTTATTGAGTTTCCCAGCCAAATCCCGCACCAAGCGCGGATAACGGCTAAAAACGTATTCCATTGGCATCATGCGGATTGACATGACGGATTCTTGCAAATCACGGGAATTTCGCTGTAATTGAGCCATGCAACTGAGTAATTCACTGTGTTTTGTCGGCTCTAGACCGTTACAGTGTTGTGCCAGCATAGATTGGGTAATGACCAATTCGCCCACTAAATTGATAAGCTGATCAACCTTTTCAACCGCGACACGGATACTGGACGATTCCGCCCGTTGACGTGGCGATCCCGCTGCTGGACGTGGAGCGGGACGCCCGACTTCATGTACATCTGTTTTTTTCGGGGTATTAGTCGGCTGTGGATTATTTGTATCTATTGTATTTGCTGCTGTGGTAGCCTCTGCTGCCGTATTTTTTGCTGTGCTGCTGTTTACTGCATTGTTGCTTGTTGCAATATTGTTTGTCGTATCACTGTCTGCTGTACTATTTTCTGCCACAGTTTTTGCTACAACATCACTTTTTGCTACAGCATCTTGTTCCGTTTCAGTGTCCGTGCTTTCCGATTGAGATTCATTTGTTGGTAAAAAAGTTATTTGCTCAGGCTCAATAACAAAGCACAATACTGCCGTGATATCATCTTCTGTCGCAGACGTAATCAATGATGCTTCAAGGCTGTTTGCAGTCTGTTCTACATCATAAATCTCACCAAGATGCCCCAACTCATCCTTCATTAAACTGACTTCTCGTTCTTTCAGTCCAGATAAATGAACACGTATCCGCCCATGATTGGATTTATCTGCCGAGACATGTTTCTCTTCTGGCTGATTTTCTTCGGACTGAACTGATGCTACAAATTGTTTTTCCTCAACTTCGTTTACAACGTCTTCTGTGATAAGTTCGGTCTGAACTACAGATGTTGCTGCAAAAAATGCTTCTTCCTGCTGCTGCTCTTGCTGTAGTTCTAATGCAAGCTGACGCAGTGTCTCGCAGATATAATTGAATGTATCTTCATCCGGCTCCTGAGAACTTTTATAGGCATCCAATTGTTGCTGCATAATATCTTTCGCTTCTAAAAACAGGTTGATAATGTCAATAGTCAAACGTATTTCATCACGTCTGGCACTATCGAGCAGATTTTCCAAAACATGTGTAGTCTGTTGCAGCTTAGTAAAACCAAAAGTCGCAGCGCCCCCTTTAATGGAGTGGGCGCTGCGAAATATTGCGTTCAGCTGTTCACGATCAGGTTCATCGGCATTGAGCAGCAATAAATGCTGCTCCATATCAGCCAATAGTTCATCTGCTTCATCAAAGAAAGTCTGATAAAACGCGGTAATATCCATCGTTACTTACTCTGTCATCTTAGTATCACTCAACGGTTCAGCCGATGGCTGTTCCGATTTTATGATTTCATGTTTTATGGTCACATGGGATTGTTCGGTAGGTTGCTGAGCAGTCGTTCCCTCATTCGAATCCATTCTGATGACTTCTTGTATATCCATACTATTGTTAGCGGTCATGGCGTTACCACCACTATTTTCCTGCTCAATCCTTTTTTCTGCATCTTTATTCAATACAATGATGCTGATACGACGATTAACCGGTGCATTGGGATCAATACCTTTCTGCATACTGACAGTGGATGCCATACCCACAACCCGCAGGACTTTGACTCCATCCAGACCACCTATCAGCAATTCACGCCTTGACGCATTGGCACGTTCAGAAGAAAGCTCCCAGTTACTGTAACCTCGCTGACCGTTGGCATACTGTAAACTATCGGTATGACCAGAAAGGCTAATTTTGTTTGGAATGCCGTTCAGAATCGGCGCAATTGCCCGCAAGATATTGCTCATGTGACTTTCAACCTTTGAGCTGCCAATCATGAACATTGGGCGATTTTCCCGATCGATAATTTGAATGCGTAAACCTTCATCCATCATGTCAATCAATAGATGAGGGCGGAGCTCTTTAAGACGAGGATCTGTAATAATCAATTGATCAAGTTGTTGGCGTAATCGATTCAGGCGATGAGTTTCTTCGTTGGCTTCAACGGATTTGGATTGACGGAAAACTTCCCCGTTCTGTTGGAAAACATCATCTCCTCCCCCAGGGATCGGGTTAGTGTTATCACTGCTTTGCTGCCCTTTATTGATCGCTACCTGTAAAGGGGTACGGAAATATTCTGCAATGCTGGTCAATTCCTGTGGGCTGGCAATCGATATCAGCCACATGACCAAAAAGAATGCCATCATTGCAGTCATAAAATCAGCGTAAGCAATCTTCCATGATCCACCAACATGGCCTGGGTCATGTTTTTTACGCTTTTTTATTCTGACAACGGAAACATTATTCTCTCTCATAGTTATTCTTCAATTTCTTGTTGTACAGGAGATTTAACCCGACGAACATGTTCTTCAAGTTCTGTGAATGAAGGACGATCTGTGAGGAATAATGTTTTACGGCCGAATTCAACCGCAATTTGTGGTGCATAACCATGCAAACTGGAAAGCAGTGTTACCTTGATACATTGCATCATCTTGACCTGTTCGCTGCTGCGTTGACGAAGAAGTGTAGCCAGAGGAGAAACAAAACCATAAGCCAATAAGATCCCCAAGAATGTTCCCACCATCGCATGTGCGATCAACGCTCCCAATTCTCCTGCCGGACGATCCGCAGATCCCAATGCATTAACAACTCCCATTACGGCAGCAACAATCCCGAACGCAGGCAGTGAATCTCCTACCATTGCCAAACTAGTTGCTGGTACTTCACTTTCCTGTTCGTAAGTCTCGATTTCTTCATCCATTAAGGCTTCAATTTCATGGGGATTCATGTTACCGCTGATGATCAAGCGCATATAATCAGTGATGAAATTCATCAAATACTGATCTTTCAACAAACGAGGATACTGTGTGAAAATGTCGCTTTGCTGTGGGTTTTCAATATCTCTCTCCAAAGCCAGCAGCCCATTCTGGCGAGACTTGGACAACAGGCGGAATTGTAACGCCATAAGATCCATATACATCGCCTTATTGTATTTTGATCTACGCAATACTTTTGGTAAAACACGCAGTGTTGCCTTTATCGCCTTGCCATTATTGCCCACGATAAAAGCGCCAATTCCCGCACCTGCAATAATTAAAAATTCCGCTGGCTGATAAAGTGCGCCCATGTGACCACCGACAAGTAGGTAGCCTCCAATTACCGCACCAAAAACCACTATATATCCTAAAAGTACTAACACGCGATATCCTTTAGCTAAGTTGGTGAACAGATGGGATTTAAACAGGGCAAGTTGACAAATTAATAAGGATGTGATAACAGGTCACAGAGTTTATTATCAAACCTGTAACCTGCATTTACTTTCCCATTTAAATTCACATAGCTTGCTGAGCAAATCCATCCAGCAGTTGTGAATTAGTATCGGCAAGTTGAAGGGAAAGTTTACGTTTTTTTACTGCCCGTGAAGGAGGCTGGCAAAGGCTACAAACAAAGCTATTTACTGGCTGGTGAGCGTGTGTGATGAAAGTTCCACCACAGCAGCGACATTGTGTTGGCTGTAACATTCCACTACCAACAAAACGAACCAATGTCCAAGCTCTGGTTAATGCCAAAATAGGTCCCTCTTCACTACTCGGAGGACATTGTTCAAGGTACAGCCGATAAGCTTTAACAACAGCCTCTACACCTTCACAATGTCCACTTTTCAACAGAAAACGGTAAGCATTATAGAACATTGACGAATGAATATTCTGTTCCCAAGTCATAAACCAATCCGTCGAAAAAGGTAACATCCCTTTAGGCGGAGGGCTTCCCCGCAATTCTTTATATAACCGGATTAGTCGGCCTCTACTTAGTTTCGTTTCAGTTTCAAGCATCTGTAATCGTGCGCCTAAAGTGATGAGTTCCATTGCCAACTGAATATCTTTCGCTTCCTGAACAATACTTTTTTCAACCATCTTTACGCTCTTTTCTTGATTGAAGTGTCACCCTGAGCAGATAATTGCTGAAAAAGATGAGTAGACAGCAAGATACCTGTATGAATTTGTTGCAGATCGTCCACCCGCGATTCCTTAGTTAACTGCTGTACGGTTTCGTGGTCTTCAAGCCGAAAATGGCAAATCAGTTGGTTTGTTTCAGCTAATTTTACTAACTGAGGTAATGTCAGCTCGGCCAACGTATCAGCCATAGATTCACTAATACCTAAACGGAACATCGCAGATGCTTTCTCATGGTTAATTAGCCGTTGTGCTAAAAGCAAATACGATAAATTTATGTCATAAATATGTTTGAGCAATTCAACCGTACTCATTTCTATATATCCCGTCCGATTACATGAAAAAATTAAATTAAGTGATCAAAGAATCACTCACGACAAAATTACCAGTAGCATGAGATTCAATAATCTCCGACATAACTGAAATATACATCTTTAGCCAGAGCAGTAACTGTCCTTTGTATTACTCTTGGGATCGCCCAATTTCTAAAATATTTCGGTAATGGGTTGTGAAAGTATTATTGCGTCATCTGGGTAATGCACTTGCCAAAATTGATTAAGAATATTCTTAATGCTAATTAACTTTACTCCTGAATCATCAACTTATACAACGGAGAATATATGTCCTTTTAAATACTATGTGATCACGATCACAAAACTTATACTTTTTATTATGATTCTAGCTCATTAACTATTCAAGCAACAAAAAACGAGAAATAGTCTACAATTAATAAGTTAAATTATCTAAATAAAAATATTAGGGATTGTTTTTTATTTTATACGATCTATTAAACTTATAAATTTAAAATAACGATAAAAAATATCTACTTTAGCTAAATTATTAGAATGTTAATAAAATTTGCGTCTTGATAATGTGGGTATGCACTCATCTTCCACTATAACTTGATTTAGATCATTGTCATGCTTAATTTATTAATTATATGTGAATACTAGTTATTAAAAAGCTATCAGTCTGATCATTTTTAGTTTATGATCGTGTTATTTTCAAACAGAAGAAAGCAAGCCCTCATCCCTACTTTAAATGTAAACATCACACAGATCACAAAAATAAGATAAAATACAGTATGATATTGAAATAAAAAAACATCTGCATCTCTATCATCTAACAAACACAACTAGCAATACTTTGCTAATTAAACAAAATTCAAGCTTTCTAAGAGCTAGACAGGCCATTTCCAGACATTACAATTAATAAATTTATCTAAACAAAGTAAACACATGTATAGCCAGTTAGTGACATAAATTTAACTAATCGCTTCTTGCTGATTATTTTTTCCCATTGTCTATCTTATGCACACAAACATTAATAATATTAATTAATTTATTTCTCACCCACCCCTCAAATGATAAGAAGGATAAATGTTTTTTTGGTTTTCTAAAACAAATAAATCGGTAGCCATACTCCAAAACACAGTAGTGTATTGGCTAAAAATTAATTGGCTTGAATAACAAAAAATACAAACACAAAATAATTCCTAAATGCAAATTTAGTAACAACATCTTATTACATAAAACCTAATTAAAAGAAGAATAAAACCAAAAATAAAAAGAAATAAAAAACAGATATTAAAAAGTAATTCCCTCTATTTAACTTTAAAAAATAACAATAGATAGATTAAATTAGCGTTCAAATAAAAAAATAACAGGTAAATATAACTCTATTATCGCCTTAAATTCATTTATATTGTGATAGACGGTTCATGTTCAAAGAATAACATCAAAACCTATTCTAAATATCTGAAAAAAGTTCATCATAATGATCGTCATAAAGACATACACTCTATATGAACTCATCCCTTAACCTATACAGAATAAGATATAAAGTAATGAGAATTATTTACAACCATCCACCAAATCAATGAATGTAGAACCGCTTCATCATTTAGCAATGATACAATAGCTTATTAGTGCTTCAATTAACCATAAAAGATATTCCCATGATAGTGGCTGTAACCCAATTAGGGTATTAAATGTGGGGTAATGGGATATAGATACTCATTGCAATTATTATTAAAATAGAAAATATTACCGTACTTTACACAAAGGGAATTTTTTGTGTGCACAATATACGTACAACACATGTACAACCAAAGTCTGTGACAATAGTCCTTCCACAAACCACCCTGATTGAAATAATACTTGATATTCTATACTGTTCACTGCAAATATATACCAAATCACAGCATAAGTCGTGATATTGAAAATAGATAATGTAAACCAATTCAAAGCATAAAATGCTCTATATTTTTTGCATCCCATTTACGAAGCTTTTTCGGAAACTCCTTGTCCATTTTGTCCCATGCAAAAACAGTTGTGAAATATCGTACATTAGGTTTTGTACAAGCAAATTAATGGATAACATCGGTAAAAATGGAATAAATGCACTGGCGATCAATACAAAAAATACGTTTCCAAAATTTGAATTAGCCTTCATATTTAAATACCTGATGGTATTCCCAAACGTTTCCCTTTCCTTAATTACCCCCTCCTCTAATACCATCAAATTTTTCTCAAGCAGAATGATATCTTCTGACTTTTTTGCGATATCCGGCGCTATATCAACTGAAATTCCAACATCAGTATCCCGTAATACCGGCTCGTCATTTATTTCATCTCTAAGAAAACTAACTGTATAACCATTATTTTTTAATGACTTTAAAATGCATGGTTTTTACAGGGCAGTTAACTTACAAAAGACCAACCTTAATTCCACTCCTTTTGAAAGGTCTTCATCACTCATTAGTTAAATATCAGAACCAATAAGAATATTTCCAGAATCTAAATCCATATCTCGACAAATTTTAACGGTAACAACAGGATTATCTCCGGTAAGCATCTTAACTGAAACACTACCTTCTCTTAATACCAAAATTGCCATTACAGCACTTTCTTTTGGTAGATCTAAAAATGCTAATAAACTTTCTATTACCATCCCTTTTTGTCAGTAACAGAAAGCAGAGGTTTCACTTCATCGTGACTTAACTCCTTCTTGCTATGATTAACACCCTGAAAGCTTGTTCGTTATAGTTTTTAACTAATTCTATTACATTGTTACGGCTTTCTTCAGTGAGAGGAATAATTTTCTCTTTTGTCCTTATAGATGAGCAAACTGATAGTGCTTCTTCTGCGGCATCCTTGCAGATTAACTGATGATTTCTATACAAATCCTGTATGGAAATTGACAACCTGTGTCTAACAAAATCAAAAGGTAACTCATCAATTTTTCTGTAGCGGCGGAGATAATCGATGTCAGAATTACCGCATCAATACCTAACAATTGCTTGATTCATTAAGTTATTAGGATCACTTTAGTAGAAGCGGGTTAACCAAGTTCAGCGAAGCACAGAAGCATCTTTCTCACCTTCTGCATCTAAATTTAGTAATGGCTTTTTTCTTTGACATCGCAATAGCCCCTTTACCAGATTAGAACTGACAATCATGGCCAGCACTAAACGGGTCAATAGCCAGCTAGCGCTATACAGTTATTGCTGTATTAACCATTGCAATCAGAAAAAAGCTGATTGTAGTCGAAGAAGAAATGAATAACTTACCAGATTATTTTTTACTTAAACTAAAACTTTGACTGTCCAATTAATAGGTATCCAATAGAATTTTTGGGAGTATATAATCAGTTAAAATTACTAAGTAAAGATTTCAATCCGGGGAGATTTTTGCAAAACAGTGATGGTTTTCTGTTTTACTGAATAGTAACGGTGAAATATAATTTCAATAATAAGATATTCAGTCATATAATAACAACTGATTTAAATTAATGGCTTATATCCTATTATTTCCATTCCGTTATTTTTATTAATTAAATAACCTAGAAAATTTTAGAATCGAATACGTAAGATAAAGTTCGTGGCACAGAAAAACAAAAAGCCCGCCACAGCACTTTGTGCTGGCGAGCTTAGTAAGGCATAAAGGCGAAATTAGATAGCAGTTACGTTTGCTGCTGCTGGGCCTTTGGCACCACTTTCAATGGTGAATTCTACATCCTGGCCTTCTGCCAGAGTTTTGAAACCGTTACCTTGAATGGCAGAGAAATGTACGAATACGTCTTTGCTACCATCAGCTGGAGTGATGAAACCAAAGCCTTTAGATTCGTTGAACCACTTCACTTGACCTTTCATTTTGTCAGACATTTGACTTTCCTATATATCAAAAAAAACTCGCCACCTCGGGCATGTGTTGGCCATTATCAGCTATTACTTATGGAGGCACTAAGAAGGAAACGGTCAACAAAGGCTACCAGGGATAGCACTTACACATAACTCATTAACTCAAGATGTCGTACATAAAGTAGGTCTGTTAATCAGGCCAAACGCATTAACGCATTAACGCACACGAATAGCAACCTTTTTGTGTATTATCGTTTTAAAAAAAACTCAGATGCTCAATATTAGAACAAAATAACATAATAAAGAGGTGTTTTTATAATTTTATTTGATATATTCAATTTTTGTCTCCTCAAAAATACGGATATTGCCCGCCAACAATAACAATTTGCCAAATAAATTAAAGCAATTGCTATACAGATATTGGTTCAGTACATGCTAACCTTGAAAATGTCATAATTTTCAATCCAATTACAATTTTTACAGCACTTTTTACAATACTATTTATACAAATGAGTCTACAAATAAGTGGGTTAGTATTATGAAAATCATAAAACAGATATTGATTCAGGATCTTGAGCGGATCAATCTTAAAGAGCATCGTGATGGTAAAGTGCATTTCAACAGCATTTTTATTCGCCACCACCCTTACCTGTGTCTGGCGATGGTTATCGCTTATGCTTTTCTTGCTATGCTCATGTGGTACGCGCCCTATTTTGGCACTTGGTCTCTTTTTACCTTTACTCTAGCTTTTATCGCTATGGCCGCCGTTCTGCTATTTGATATCAAACCAATCTATCATTTCGAAGATATTGACGTACTCGATTTACGTGTCTGTTATAATGGTGAGTGGTTTGTCAACGAGCAAGTCTCTAAAAAAGCTATCAATAAGATACTCACTCATCCTAGAATACCTAATGAAATCAAAGATGACATAAAACATATCATACATAGAAAGCAGGGTATTTGTTTTTATGATGTGTTTATACTTGCCTGCTCAGAACAGTCACCTTATGTTCAACCCATTAATATGGTTAATAAAAACGCAGGAATTTAATAAAGTAGTACAATAATAAATCAGAAAGTTCATATAACGAGCAAACGGTAAGAAAAAAGAATTTTTGCGTTGACACTATTCTAGTTCATCGCTAATATTCGCCCTGCTCTCAGGAAAATCCCTAATTCCTCCATAGTTCAGTCGGTAGAACGGCGGACTGTTAATCCGTATGTCGCTGGTTCGAGTCCAGCTGGAGGAGCCAAATTCAAATGTCACGCTGAATAAGTCAAGCGTGATGTTAAGGCTAAGAAAGATAATTTAGTCTAAATCGTATTAAACGGCTTCCCAATCAGGAAGCCGTTTTTTATACTTCCCGATCTTTTATCCTCTCTTCTTAAGATCAGCACATTCTGCACTTGTTGCCAGCATCTATTGAAAACCAATTCTGTTATATTCCTATTTTGTAAGAGCTTATGCTTATTTAGCTCATACTTATAAAAAATAGAGATAAAAGTGTTAATCATAAAATAAGTCGAGTTTTAACAAGATAAACAAAATACCACTAAAGATTATATGACCAATAAGTATTCAAAAGATCAGAGATTTTTAGGGCGTGTTGACGTTTTGTGAGGGGAATTTGAACAGCATGATGATCTGGTATCATTGTCTTCGCGAAAAAACGATTATCCCAGCCCATCATGCCAAGAACCGTGTTATCAAAATCCTTATGGAATAAGCTAGCTGTATTGATGCAACAACGTGGATGTATTTACCACAAAGAAGAGCACTACCTGACTTTCGAAGGGATCCTTTATCGAATGAGAACGGGATGTCCGTGGCGGGATTTACCTGATGAATTTGGAAAGATGAAGCCATCGGTAAGAGTCGAGGCAGACGTTCGACTAAAATTCATTTAGCCGTAGACAACTACGGCTTGCCCGTCCATTTTGAGCTGTCAGGCGGTCAAACGCATGACATTGTACATGCGGAAAGTCTGGTTGCCCATTCACCGGCATCAGATTGTGTGATTGCAGATAAAGGTTACGATAGCGGTGCGTTCAGACGTTTTGTTGAAAAACACGGGGCGAAAACGGTTATACCTTATCGAAAAAATAGCCGAAAATCGGATAAGAAAATTGATAACGGCTTATACCGTTATCGGCATTTAGTCGAAAATGCGTTCGCCAGAGTGAAACATTTTCGTGCAATAGCCACAAGATACGATAAGCTTGAACGGAATTACGCCAGTATGTTGGCACTGGCGTTTGTCATTATATGGCTACCGATGTGGATTGAGTAAATGATAAACAATAAACATCAACACCCCCTAGTCAAAAAACAACAAAAAAACACCACATTGATGATAACTCAGCCGATTGAGACTATTTTTATTTTTTTCGCTTTACAATGCCAAATCATTCACTGTATTATTTGCCCCGTTCTCAAGAACAACTCAATTCCTCCATAGTTCAGTCGGTAGAACGGCGGACTGTTAATCCGTATGTCGCTGGTTCGAGTCCAGCTGGAGGAGCCAAATATTTTGAAGAACCTGATTAGTTTTGCTAATCAGGTTTTTTGCTTTCTGCTTTTTACTTTTCTGTTTTGAATTTTTCCTCTTTTTAAGTTCCCCTCTTTTAAAAATCTCTCTTCTTTTTTTCTCCTTCGGTTTCTTACTTCTTGCCCTTATGACCTACTTCTATTTCCCAATTTATCGTAAGGCATTCAATTTTAAGTCAAAAAAAGCACAATGCACAAATTATCAGCAATCAAACACTTATTGGTGTTTTCTGCTTTGACAGATGTGAAAAATACCGTTAATATCCGCCTCGTTTTGAAGGAGTTCCTCCATAGTTCAGTCGGTAGAACGGCGGACTGTTAATCCGTATGTCGCTGGTTCGAGTCCAGCTGGAGGAGCCAAATTCAATTCACCCTCGTGTTGTTATTTCCATATTTTCTTTTTTGATACGATAATTTCCTCTGAATACCCTAGCCAAGATAAATTTAAAATTCTAACTTCCCAAAATTCAGAGAATATTATCATTCAATAATAGCTATTTAGCTATTTTCGCTTTATCATCTTCCTCCGGCTTAAGGAGTGCTGAATCAGCATCCACCGTTTTTCACCTATATTTTGGAGCCGGTTCCATGACTACTGAATTACACACAATTAAAATTCGCCGCCCTGATGACTGGCATGTTCATTTCCGTGATGGAGATATGCTAAAAACCATTGTACCTCATACCAGCCGTTTTTTTGGCCGATCTATAGTCATGCCCAACCTTGCCCCCCCAGTGACAGATATTGCCAGCGCCAAAGCCTATAAGGAACAGATAATCGCAGCTACTCCGTCAGATCATCACTTCCAACCTCTTATGACCTGCTATTTGACAGATTCAACAGCCAGTAATCAAATTGAAACTGGTTATAAAGAGGGAATCTTCACTGCCTGTAAACTTTATCCAGCTAATGCAACAACTAATTCCAGCCATGGTGTTTCTGATATCAAAAAGCTCAACCCCTTATTGGAAACGATGGAAAAAATAGGTATGCCATTGTTGATCCATGGGGAAGTCACAGCCTCTCATATTGATATTTTTGACCGTGAAGCGCGCTTTATTGAACAAGTAATGGAACCATTGCGCCAACAGTTTCCTGGATTAAAAGTTGTTTTTGAGCATATTACAACCAAAGAAGCCGCAGAATACGTTCTTGAAGGCAACGATAAATTAGGTGCGACACTAACACCACAGCACTTAATGTTCAATCGCAACCATATGCTGGTTGGTGGTATTCGTCCCCACCTTTACTGCTTACCTGTACTGAAACGCAATATTCACCAGAAAGCACTCCGAGCAGCAGTTGCCAGTGGTTGTAACCGCTTCTTCTTAGGTACGGATTCGGCTCCTCATGTACTACACCGCAAAGAATCTTCTTGTGGCTGCGCAGGCGTTTTCAATGCTCCAACCGCTCTGGCAGCCTATGCCACTGTTTTTGAAGAAATGGGAGCAATGGAATATTTTGAATCTTTCTGTTCCCTAAATGGCCCCGCATTTTATGGCCTGCCAATTAATGATGGCTTTATCGAACTCACACGCAAACCAACTCCTGTCGTTGAATATATCGAATGTGGTGGTGAAAAATTAATTCCATTCCTCGCTGGAGAAGATGCCAGATGGGATGTAAAGGTATGTGAGTAGCGTTATCTCCAAGCTTTATTACTATCACTCACTCGTGCGGAAATTGTTCTTGATTTCCGCAGAATTCCGGTCTTATAAGTTACGGAAATGACTTACCATGATTCCTATCAACTATAATGCAAAAAATCCCGTTATTTTCACTTATTAGCTTGCCAAAAAGGTTTATACTGCGAGGGACTCATCTTAGATGAGTTCTGTTGCTCTTAGTCAATTATATCAATAATGATTCTGTAGTCTGATTAGGAGGTTATTATGGAAAACAATGAAATAATTCAGACTCATCCTGTTGTAGGCTGGGACATTAGCACTGTCGATGCCTATGATGCCATAATGATACGTCTTTATTACTCAACCACCCAAGATCAAAACACAAAAAATATCAGTGTTGACAAAACATTATGGTTGACAACCGGCGTAGCGAAGCAACTTATTCTCATTTTGCAGGCCGAGATTGAAAAAATAGAAACCTCAGTATACAGCCAGCTCGATTATATTAAACATTAACAATAGATTTAGATATTCTAAAGTATTTGGGCACTCAATATATTGAGTGTCCAAAATGAACAACTGAGCATATATTAACCAATAAAATTATTCATATAATTTATTATTCTTCACCATATTATATTTCTATGCTCATCCTCCTAATGTTTAACCATTAAGCCAATTATTTAAATCTAACCATAGTAGAACAAGGATGTTCAAGTGATGAAATTATTGGTCATTGATGAATACCACTACACCCAATGAATTTCAAGGTGCATCGCAGCAGCAAGAGAGTGAGTCCTAGGGCAAACGGGTCTAAATTGAACAGTTAGTTCAGTGATGTGCCTTCAGTACATAAAGGTAGGAACATTGATGATCGTTTGTGATTTACAATC
>NZ_FOVO01000013.1 GCF_900115195.1 Xenorhabdus japonica | reverse complement strand
ATGAAAACAAGAAAACTCAAGGAATTCCTTGGGTCAGTGTCAAAGAAAGAATGCCAGAGGATGATGGCGGCTTTAGCCCTCTATGCCTTGTTTATTACACCTACACCGGAGGATATGGTCAATCCATAACCAGCATAGGCTATGACTGGTGGGATTCTGACAAAGACGAATGGACAAAACACGATAATTCAGAAGTCACCCACTGGTGCTACATGGATGATATCCCCGCACCAGTAACACAGGAGAATTGAGATGAAAATCAAAACATCGGAACTGACGGGACGGGCGTTGGATTGGGCTGTGTGTTTGGCTCTCGGAGCAGAAATTAATAATGAAGGTTTTCTAGAATTACCCAGCGGACATTTTGTAGATAAAAACAGCAGGTATTATTCATTTAAACCCTCAACCGATTGGGCGCAGTGTGGGCAGTTGATTGATAAATACATCGACAATTTAACTCACATGGCATTTAGAGGCGATCATTGGGTGGCAAATTGTAGAGTAGTGTTAATTGATGATTTTTCTATTTTTAAAACGCAAACAGGCAACACGCCACAAATCGCCATTTGCCGCGCTGTAGTCGCTGCAAAATTGGGCGACGAGGTTGAGATACCGAGTGAATTGATGGAGAAGAGCCAGTCATGATCAATAACTCATTCCACCTCACCCAAATCATCGCTTCGGTCTGGGGTGATCCTGCTGATATCACCGATGCAGTATGGCAGGCCGGATACCGCAAGCCAGCACGGGGAGAAAAGGAAATCGCTGAACTCATTATCGACATTATGAATGGGGTGCCCGATGAGATGCCCTACTCCGAAAGGCCAAGAAATTTGGATGACATTCTCAGTACGGAACTGAACAGCCTTATTTTTGATGCAACATGGAGTGATAAGGCAACTCCAGCAGGAGTGGCGAAAGCAATTATGGAGAACGGTTATCAGAAAGGAGGGGAAAAGTGAAAATGAATACAGTGTTTCTATTAATGGCGGAGTTTGAAACATCGCAAATCCCATTATCAGTTATAGCTGAGAAATATCTTAAGCTAAGTCCGACAACGGCAGAACGTAAGGCTAACGAGGGCAAACTAAAAATCCCAACCTACAAAATGAACGATAGCCAAAAGTCACCACGAATCGTTCATTTGCATGATCTCGCCGAATATATTGACGAACAAAGAGAGCTTGCCGTGAAAGAACTGGAGAGGATACAGTTTAAAAGAAAATAATCTTGTAATAACCCCTCAAGAGCCACTGGGTGCTACGTTCATTATAGCACCCCAATAGCACCCCTTAATAATATATCAAATTGATTTATAATGTCATTCTACCGATTATAAACAGGTTAGGCGCATTCTTCATCCTATAAAAGCATCCGATGGGCAGGTTGCTTTTATCCTTCGGCCATAAGATTTATGCTATGACAAATTTTAATTTCAGCAGATATGTGTTATGGCATTGATACAGAAACCCACTTTTCGCTGTGGTGGTTTTACATTTAAACAGTTTTTTGTTGGACATGATAAATGTGCAATGAAAGTCGGGACGGATGGTGTATTGTTGGGAGCCTGGGCACCAGTATATAACAGGAAAAGATGTCTGGATATCGGATGTGGCAGCGGTTTAATTGCCTTGATGATAGCTCAGCGTACAAAAGGAGATATCATTATTGATGCGGTGGAGCTGGATGTTCTTGCTGCAACGCAGGCAGTTGGTAACATGCAGCAATCACCGTGGCCTTCCCGTATTACAGTACATCAGCAGGATATTCATGATTTCGTGCGACAGCATATCCAACAAAATGAGTTAGCACAAAATGAATTACATGAAATGAGTTCCCAATACGATTTGATTGTTAGCAACCCACCCTATTTTGAGCCTGCTATTGCATGTCGAAACGAAGCACGCAATCAGGCCCGTTATACGTCATCATTGACACATCAAGGATTATTGGAATGTGTGCAAGCATTGATTACACCGACGGGATTATTTTGTCTGGTACTGCCTTATGAGATTGGTGAACAATTTGAAAAAATGGCATCAGATTTGGGATGGTTTACCCATTTCCGAGTTAATGTCCGTGATAGGCAGGATAAGCCATTGCATCGCCTATTGCTGGGGTTATCCTTGCAAGAACAGGAAGTACAAGTGTGTGAATTAACTATTCGCTCCTCGGATGGTGCATATTCAGACGAATTCCGTCAGTTAGTAACAGATTTTTACCTTTATTATTGATAATATATAGAACTATTGAGATGGTTAACCAGATTTTTCGGTGTAATGGAATAAGAATTTTCTTTTTCTCAGATTAAAATCACGTGTTCAGTGAAATAGAGACTATGATTTGTACTAGGTATTCAATAGATATCCAGTAGATTGCATTCCTCATATTGTGTAGCTCAATGCAGCGCTGAGTAAATATCACGAAAATTAATCTCATTTATAATTAATAAAATACAAGAAGTGTAATACGAGAATAACAGGTGGTTGTAATATAAAATTACAGCTAAAGTTGAACTTCACAGCGAATTCATACTCAAAGTCATGCTTGTTCGGGAAATCAGAACATATATTGGTTTATTTTAAGTATAAATGTGGAGTTTTACCTCAGGAGAGTGAACCTCGGATGAGCGAGCAGTTAACGGATCAAATGCTGATTGAACGGGTCCAGAAGGGTGACCAAAAAGCATTTAATTTGCTGGTGATAAGATATCAGCACAAAGTAGCGAGTCTGATTGCTCGTTACGTACCTCAAGGCGATGTACCTGATGTTGCTCAAGAGGTTTTCATCAAGACTTATCGGGCACTTTCTTCTTTCCGGGGGGACAGCGCTTTTTATACATGGCTGTACCGTATTGCCGTCAACACTGCGAAAAATTATTTGGTTGCTCAGGGACGTCGCCCGCCATCCAATGATCTGGATGCCAACGACGCAGAAAATTATGATACATCAAGTTCATTGAAAGAAATTTCGAACCCTGAGAACTTAATGTTGTCTGAAGAATTAAAGGAAGTGGTTTTCCGTACTATTGAATCGCTCCCGGAAGATTTAAGGATAGCGATTACGTTGAGGGAGTTGGATGGGTTGAGCTATGAAGAAATAGCCGACATCATGGAATGTCCTGTAGGCACTGTACGTTCACGAATTTTCCGGGCAAGGGAAGCCATTGATAATAAAGTTCAACCACTGATCCAACAGTAGTGGGACAAAATAATATTTAAGGGTACTTTGGCATGCAAAGAGAGAAACTTTCCGCATTAATGGATGGAGAAGCTCTTGATAGTGAAGCAGTTCATTTGGTCTCTGAAGATGCGATCATGCAGAAACAGTGGGAAAGATATCATCTTGTACGTGATGTGCTGCGTGGTGATGTGGGGGATGTATTACATTTGGATATTGCGAGTCAAGTAGCTTTGGCTCTTGAAAAAGAACCCGTTCACATTAATCCAGCGGCTGTTCCGGAATCTCAGCCAAAGCCCGAAACATGGGCGAACATGCCATTCTGGAACAAAATCCGCACATGGAAGAGCCAAATTACACAAATTGGTGTTGCTGCTTGTGTATCTCTGAGCGTGATTATCGGCGTCCAGCACTATAATAACGATAGTAATTCTGAAACAGAGAACCAATTTGAGGCACCGGCTTTTAATACATTACCTGTGATGGGTGCAACGTCAACAGTTGGTTTAGCGACTCCAGCCGAAGAAGAAACTTTCGGTAGTGATTTGAATATGCGAGTGCGTGAAAGTAATAAACGAATTGATGCGATGTTGCAGCAATATGAACTCGACCGCCGAATTCACTTTGAAAGAAATCGTGATGTCACACAGGCTAATCAGCTTCTTGAAGAGCAAGTATCACAATAGTCACAGCAATAAGTTAACAATAATAGTTAATTAACAATGGTCCACGATAACAGTAATGAAACGTACTTGGCTTTTCATTTTTTTATTATCAAGTAGCCTGATTAATCCTCTAAGAGCCCCAGCGCAGCAAAGCAGCGCTGGGGCTTTGTTGCAGGATATGAGTAAGGCAGTACAGACGCTGGATTATGAGCTTGGCTTCATCAACTTGGAGCGGCGATTCCTCGTACCCTTACGTTACCGTCATGCCATGATTGATGAGCAAGCTATTGCCCAAATCATACAAATGGATGGTTCACGTAGAGAAATCATCCAGCGTGGTAACCAAATTAGTTATTACGAGCCAGGGCTGGATTCATTTAGTATCCGTGGCACTCATATTGTCGACTACCTTCCACCGATTATCTTTGCTGATTTTGCACATTTGCAGAAATTTTATCGCTTCATTGATGCGGGAAGTACGCACGTTGGTGACCATCCCGTGAGTTTTGTACGCATCATATCGAAAGATGAATCCCGCTATAACTATAATCTTCTGATTGATGATAAAAATCACCTTCCCTTGTTGATAGATCTATTGGATAGGGATAATACAACAGTCATCGAGCAATTCCGTGTCGTGTCATTAACAGTGAATGACCATATTAAAACGGAACTCAGCGCGATTATAGATTTGAAATTACCGCCTATGTTACTTATCCCACCATCTGATAAGTTAACGTTTAATTGGCTGGTTGGAGGAGTGCCTGATGGCTTCAAAGAAATTTCCCGTAACAGCCGAAAGCTATCAGAGACAGAATGGTTGCAATCCATCATGTATAGTGATGGGTTGTTTAATTTTTCTGTAAATGTCATGAACTCAAATAAAAAGGTGGTTGATAAACAACTATTTCGACAAGGCAGGAGAACGGTTTATACTTTGGCCAGAGGTAAAAATAGTATAACAGTCATTGGTGAACTGCCTTTCGCAACAGCCGAACAAATTGCAGCAAGCGTGACGTTTACAGGAGAAAACTAATGATTAAAGAATGGGCAACTGTTGTCCGTTGGCAAAAAGGCCGTGCATTATTACGTTACGGTTCATCTTCAGGCTGCGGCAGTTGTCAGGCTAAAGCAGCCTGTGGCTCTTATTTACTGGAGAAAATAGGGCCAGAAAGCATCCATCAGTTGGAATTGGAGATCTCTCAACCACTTCAACCAGGTCAGAAAGTTGAAGTAGGTATTCCTGAAAGCAGCTTGCTACGTTCAGCCATATTGGTTTATCTGACACCGTTATTGGGACTGTTTTTGGGATCTGCTCTTTTCCAATCTTGGACGATGGATCAATTATGGATATGTCTAGGAGGAATTGGCGGTGGAATCGCTGGTTTCTTCATTGCCCGCAAGATTGCTGCGTATTGGGATAATCTGCAAACGTACCAGCCTGTAGTGTTGCAAATTGGTTTACCTCCTGATGCGATTAAGGTTCTACAGCAAGAATAATCTGTTTTACCATACGAGTTTCAACTTTATTTATCATACTGAAAACGACTGGGTCATACTGAAAACCATAGGCATGACTAGGTTTTCACTGTTTTGGCATGTAGAATACGGCTCCTCAGGCCGGTGGCCAAACCAATAAATTGTCGCTTTATGTCGATCAGTGTGTCCATAGGCGAGTGATTCAGAAATATTAAGGCAAAAAAGATTAAATAATGAAGCAAATACGAAATTTCTCCATTATCGCCCACATTGACCACGGTAAATCCACGCTATCTGACCGGATTATTCAAATCTGTGGGGGGTTGTCCGATCGTGAAATGGCAGCACAAGTACTGGATTCAATGGATCTTGAACGTGAACGTGGAATCACGATCAAGGCACAAAGTGTAACTCTTGATTACAAGGCAAATGACGGGCAAGTCTACCAATTAAACTTTATCGATACGCCAGGGCATGTTGACTTCTCTTATGAAGTTTCCCGTTCACTGGCTGCTTGTGAAGGTGCATTGTTGGTTGTTGATGCGGGTCAGGGTGTTGAAGCTCAAACATTGGCTAACTGCTATACCGCCATAGAAATGGATCTGGAAGTAGTTCCGGTTCTGAACAAAATTGACCTCCCAGCTGCTGAACCAGAGCGTGTTGCTGAAGAAATCGAAGATATTGTTGGTATTGATGCAACAGATGCTGTTCGTTGTTCTGCAAAAACAGGTATCGGTGTACAAGACGTTATTGAGCGTCTGGTGAAAGAGATACCCTCACCAGAGGGCGATCCTGATGCACCATTGCAGGCTCTGATTATTGACTCATGGTTTGATAATTACCTTGGCGTTGTTTCACTTGTCCGCGTTAAAAACGGTACTTTGCGCAAAGGTGATAAAGTCAAAGTAATGAGTACAGGGCAGGTATATAACGCTGACCGTCTGGGAATCTTCACACCGAAACGCATTGATCGTGATGTATTGAATTGTGGTGAGGTAGGCTGGTTGGTCTGTGCCATCAAAGATATTCTGGGGGCACCAGTTGGGGATACATTGACAACTGCACGCCATCCTGCGGAAAAATCACTTCCTGGTTTTAAAAAGGTTAAACCGCAAGTTTATGCGGGGCTGTTCCCAATTAGTTCTGATGACTATGAAGCATTCCGTGATGCATTGGGTAAATTGAGTTTAAATGACGCTTCATTATTCTATGAACCAGAAAGCTCTACCGCATTGGGTTTTGGTTTCCGCTGTGGTTTCCTCGGATTGCTGCATATGGAAATCATTCAGGAACGTTTGGAACGTGAATATGATCTCGATTTGATCACAACGGCTCCAACAGTTGTTTATGAAGTTGAGACAACCAGTGGTGATATTATCTATGTTGATAGTCCATCCAAGTTGCCGGCATTAAATAATATTGGGGAACTGCGTGAGCCGATTGCAGAATGTCATATGTTGTTGCCGAAAGAATATCTTGGTAATGTCATTACACTCTGCGTGGAAAAGCGTGGTATGCAGACCAATATGGTTTATCACGGCAATCAGGTTGCTCTGACTTATGAAATCCCAATGGCTGAAGTTGTTCTGGATTTCTTTGACCGCTTGAAATCAACATCTCGTGGTTATGCATCTCTGGATTATAATTTTATCCGCTTCCAGAGCTCAGACATGGTTCGTGTGGATGTTTTGATTAACGGTGAGCGCGTTGATGCTCTGGCTTTGATTACTCACCGTGACAATTCTCAATATCGTGGACGTGATCTGGTGGAAAAAATGAAAGAGTTGATTCCACGCCAGCAATTTGACATTGCAATTCAAGCTGCCATAGGAACTCACATTATTGCGCGTTCTACCGTTAAGCAGTTACGTAAAAATGTACTGGCGAAATGTTATGGTGGTGACGTCAGTCGTAAGAAAAAGCTATTGCAGAAACAGAAAGAAGGTAAAAAACGCATGAAGCAGGTCGGAAATGTTGAACTGCCTCAAGAAGCTTTCTTAGCGATTCTGCATGTTGGCAAAGATAATTAACAAGGTCGTAAGGAGCTTAAATGGCTAACACTTTTGCCTTGGTATTAACGTTAGCAACGTTAATCACCGGTATTCTCTGGTGCCTGGAGCGATTCAAATTCGCTCCAGAACGTAAAAAAAAGCTTGCCCACATTCAGGAACAGGCGGCAGGCGCAGAAGCTCAGGAAGTTTTGGCTAAAGAGCTTAACAAACCTTCATGGGTTGAAACACTTGCATCTGTCTTTCCGGTGTTAGCTATTGTGTTGGTTCTGCGTTCTTTTGTTTATGAGCCTTTTCAGATTCCTTCTGGTTCAATGATGCCGACATTATTGATCGGGGATTTTATTCTGGTTGAAAAATTTGCCTATGGTTTAAAAGACCCACTTACGCAAACAACCTTAATAAAAACCGGTGAGCCTAAGCGTGGAGATGTTGCTGTTTTCAAATATCCGAAAAATCCAAGCATAGATTTTGTAAAACGAATCATTGGCTTGCCCGGAGATAAGATCGTTTACGATTACAGTAAAAAAGAGCTTCAGATTTACCCGGACTGTGGTTGGAATGTGGAATGCAAGGGAGATTTACCTGTTACTTATAAGAACACATTCCCAAGTGAATGGACGATAAAAGAAGGTGTGACATCAGAAGGGATTCGTATAAGTGGAGTTTATCAAATTCCCGTTGATGATCCGTTAGGGGAGAATACTCTCCGTCAGGACGAAAGAAAAGAAAATTTAGGTGATGTGTCACACCATATTTTGACTATTCCTATAATACAACGCATCCCTAGCTTCCGCCAAAATGGCTTGCCAGTTGGTACTTGGGTCGTTCCCCAAGGCCAATATTTCGCGATGGGTGACAACCGTGACAATAGTGACGATAGCCGTTCATGGGGATTTGTACCGGAGAAAAATCTGGTAGGCCGTGCAACCGCCATTTGGATGAGTTTCGAAAAACAGGAAGATAAGTGGCCTACTAGTGTGCGCTTTAGTCGAATTGGTGGAATTCACTAATATTTATATATTAGCGCAGCATTAATTTATCTCACAGTGTAGAATATTCTTTCAAACAAGATGACTGGTTCCCAAGATGATGAATGTCTTTGGGAGCCAGTGCAAACGCAACAGTTTTGTAAGGTTTGCCGTAAGGTGAATATTGCTAGATAGGTCTGGCCTCACAGGTCTGTTGCGTGTGCTTTTATTTGATGAATTCTAACTGAATTGGTAGCACATGAACTCCATAATAACGAATCGGTTACAACATAAGCTAGGATATACCTTTAAACAGTACGATTTGTTGCTTCAAGCGTTGACTCACCGCAGCGCCAGCAGTAAGCATAATGAACGTCTGGAATTTCTTGGTGACTCGATCCTGAGTTTTGTCATTGCCAATGCGCTTTACCATCGTTTCCCCCGTGTTGATGAAGGGGATATGAGTCGTATGCGAGCAACATTGGTGCGTGGCAATACTTTGGCGGAATTGGCCAGAGAGTTTGAATTAGGTGAATGCCTGCGGCTGGGGCCGGGTGAGTTAAAAAGTGGGGGACATCGTCGCGAATCCATTTTGGCGGATAGCATTGAAGCCTTAATTGGCGCTATTTTTCTTGATAGCGATATTCAGACCATCGAAAAGATTATCCTGACTTGGTATGAAACTCGTTTGAATGAAATTAGCCCAGGCGATAAGCAAAAAGATCCTAAAACACGTTTACAGGAGTATTTGCAAGGGCGTCATTTGCCATTGCCTACATATCTGGTTGTTCAAGTTCGTGGGGAAGCACACGATCAGGAATTTACAATTCACTGTCAGGTCAGTGGATTTGAACAGCCTGTCAGAGGAGTCGGTTCCAGTCGCCGCAAGGCAGAACAGGCGGCTGCAGAACAAGCATTAAAACAACTGGAGCTTGAATGAGCGAAGAAAAAAACTATTGCGGATTCGTTGCAATAGTCGGTCGGCCCAACGTCGGTAAATCAACTTTACTGAATCAGTTATTGGGTCAGAAAGTATCTATTACTTCCCGTAAACCTCAAACGACGCGGCATCGCATTATGGGGATTCATACGGAAGGAGCTTACCAAACCATCTATGTTGATACACCGGGTCTTCATATTGAAGAAAAGCGTGCGATCAACCGATTGATGAACCGTGCGGCGAGCAGCTCTATTGGTGATGTAGAACTGGTTATTTTTGTTGTGGAAGGTACGCATTGGACACCTGATGATGAAATGGTGGTGAACAAGTTGCGTCATTTACGTTGCCCTGTCTTACTGGCTATTAATAAAGTGGACAATGTGACAGATAAAACCATTCTTCTGCCACATATCGGTTTTCTCAGCCAACAGATGAATTTTATCGATGTTGTACCGGTTAGTGCGGAAAAAGGCATGAATGTCGATACCATTGCCAAATTAGTGCGTGACCATATGCCACTGGCAGAGCATCACTTCCCTGAAGATTACATCACTGATCGTTCACAGCGTTTTATGGCGTCAGAAATCATCCGTGAAAAACTGATGCGTTTTTTGGGTGATGAACTCCCATATTCAGTGACAGTAGAAATTGAGCAATTTGTTGCCAATGAACGTGGTGGTTATACGATCCATGGTTTGATTCTGGTAGAGCGTGATGGCCAGAAAAAAATGGTGATTGGTAATAAAGGCAGCAAAATCAAGACGATTGGTACAGAAGCTCGTCAAGATATGGAAAAGCTGTTTGATATGAAAGTCCACTTAGAATTGTGGGTAAAAGTGAAAGCTGGTTGGGCTGATGATGAACGGGCGCTTCGCAGCCTCGGTTACATCGACGACTTATAAGGCTGATATGTGGACGGCTGGCAGAGAGCCTTTGTACTTCATGGACGCCCTTACAGTGAAACCAGTTTACTACTGGATGTATTTACTGAAAATGAAGGGCGCATACGAATATTGGCGAAAGGAGCACGCAGCCGTCGCTCCAATCTAAAAGGTTGCTTGCAACCTTTTACCCCGCTGCTCATTCGTTGGAGTGGGCGGGGGGAAATCAAGACATTAAGAGATGCAGAGCCTATTTCATTGGCTCTCCCCTTATCGGGAAGTGTGCTCTACAGCGGGTTGTATGTAAATGAGCTTTTATCCCGAGTCCTTGAACAAGGAACGGCATATCCCGCACTTTTTTTTGATTATCTCCAATGTTTGCAAATCCTTGCGGCGAGTGAATACACGCCGGAGTACGCATTGCGTCGTTTGGAATTAGCGTTATTAACCAATATGGGATACGGTGTTGATTATCTTCACTGTGCAGGAAGTGGTGAACCTGTAGCGGACACAATGACTTACCGTTATCGTGAAGAAAAAGGGTTTATCGCCAGTTTGGTTGTGGATCAATACAGTTTTACTGGTTATGAACTAAAGGCGTTGGCAATTGGCAAATTTCCTGATCACAGGACTTTGAAAGCGGCAAAACGTTTCACTCGCATTGCCTTAAAGCCTTATTTGGGAGGAAAACCGTTAAAAAGCCGTGAACTATTTCGTCAATTAGCACGTAAAAAAATTGATAACCCCAACAAGAAAAATGAAAACTAAAGCAAGCCGCTTTTTCATGATGAAAAGTGTAGACTTTATTAAATCTTATGTTATTGCAGGAGCTAAAAATGGTTGAGGTATTGTTAGGTATCAACATTGATCACATTGCAACCTTACGTAATGCCCGTGGGACACAATATCCCAATCCGGTTCAGGCTGCATTTGTTGCAGAGCAGGCGGGAGCTGATGGTATAACGGTTCACCTGCGTGAAGATCGCCGCCATATTACTGACAGAGATGTTCAATTATTAGAAAGAACAATTCAAACTCGTATGAACCTTGAAATGGCGGTAACAGATGAGATGGTGGGGATTGCTTGCCAAATCAAACCTGCTTTCTGTTGTTTAGTACCTGAAAAGCGTCAAGAGGTAACAACCGAAGGTGGATTGGATGTGTTTGGACAAAAGGAGCACATTGCTGCGGCTGTTAAAATCTTATCAGAAGCGGGAATTTTGGTGTCTTTATTCATTGATGCGGATCACCAACAAATCGATGCAGCTGTTGAAGTCGGAGCACCATTTATCGAGATTCATACTGGCGCATATGCTGATGCAGAGAATGAAACACAGCAAGAAAAAGAATTTCAGCGTATCAAAGAAGCAGCTACCTACGCGGCCTCTAAAGGTCTAAAAGTCAACGCCGGTCATGGATTGACTTATCACAATGTGCAGCGCATTGCAGCTTTACCTGAAATTTATGAACTAAATATAGGGCATGCCATTATTGGCCGCGCTGTATTCAGTGGTTTGTCTGCTGCTGTTGCGGATATGAAAACGTTATTGCGGGAAGCTCGCCGTTAATGGCCATTATTGGATTAGGCACAGATATTGTTGAAATATCCCGTATTGACGAAATTGTCGGACGTTCAGGCGAACGTCTGGCAAGGCGTGTTCTGAGCGACGGAGAGTGGCAACAATATCAACAAAATAACCAGCCTATCCGTTTTTTGGCGAAGCGCTTCGCAGTTAAGGAAGCGGCGGCCAAAGCGCTTGGAACAGGTATCCGCAATGGACTGGCCTTTAACCAATTTGAAGTGATTAACGATCCACTGGGGAAACCCACATTAAAACTTCATGGAGAGGCTGAAGTGCTGGCTAACAAACTGAATGTCAGATCCATCCATGTCACACTGGCAGATGAACGGCGTTATGCTTGTGCGACAGTGATATTGGAAAGTTAAGTTCAGATCTTATCAGCATGGTGTAACAGCACAAACTTATCCCATAACTGCTCTTCGGTTTCCTGATGATTAGGATTAAGGATAATGGTATTGGTGATCGGGCAGACAGATTGGCAAGTTGGCTTTTTGTAATGCCCGATACACTCGGTACAACGATCAGATTCAATTTCGTAGATCTCTGCGCCCATTGTGATGGCCTGATTAGGGCATTCGGGTTCACACATATCACAATTGATACAGCGTTTGGTAATTAATAGTGCCATTTCAACCTCTTACATAAATTAAGTCTTCAATTAAAAGACTTAATTTTATTCCTGATTTGTTACTCTAGACCGTCCCTTGTTATTCCATACAGTATATTTTGCAAATAAAAGTATTTTACAAAGAAATGCATCTTACAAAGAAAACTATCTGGGGCATATGTTAGCACATCTGGGATTTTCACAGCTATTGAGAGTATCTTTATCTGTTTGATTAGCATCAATGCAATGGACTGCCCCCGGGGTTTTGTACTTTTCCCGTAGCACTGATTGAGAATTTTCACTCATAGCTTAGAAAGCGATCCTGTTCATTTATCATGATATATACTTAAGTATGCTTTATATTCTTTAGAGTAAACACATGATTGAATACATCGTAAAACATGGTAATGATATCGTGAAAGTCTTGGGATCTATTGGGACTTTTATTGGTATTATTTTGTCTGTATTAAAGAAACTTTATGCAGATGTAAGTGTTTTTAGAGAGAGAAGAGCAGTAAAGTACATTAAGTATCTAAATGAGTATAATGCTTATTTAGATGAACCCAGTAAGAACTATATTAAATACGAAATTGCATCTGAGATAATGTTTGATGTCACGAAAATAAAATCTGATAAATTTAGGAATATATTTATCAAGCTGAAACAAGATGGGTTGAGTTCAGAGTGTATAGACAGCCTCAGGAAATTGAGATCATTTACTGTGTTAAATTCTGGCATAGTTCAAGTCAATATTGGCTCTTTTTATTATGTTACTTATTGGTTTGAAAAGATATTTTCAGCATATTTTTTCACATTAGCATTTACTGTGTTGGTTGTGTTTTTATTAAAGGTAGGTGTCTTAAATAATACGATTGGGAGTGCTTTTGATTTATTTTTAGTTATTTTAAGTATGATCTTATTTATGGGAATGGGTATCTACCTATTAGTGTTGAGTCCGTCAAAATATCAAATAAAATGTTTAAATGAAGAATTACTTAAATGTAATATTGGCGATGTTGCATAATGGATTGAATCCGCCTTGTATCTAAACTTGAAGTCTGTTAGATCGTTAGCTTAATACTGTGTTTATCTGGAGTTGCTCTGATGAAAGCAAGCTGTTTAACGGAAATTATATTACCTAATAATTATCACATGAGGGATTTTTTGGCTTTTCATCAAAGGGATGAAATGGGCATTTCTGAAACCGTACAACAGAATCAAATTAAAAAAGGGATTATTTGGCACGAAAAACCAGCTCTCTTGACAATCACAATTGAAAAAAATAGAGCGAAAATACAGCTTGATATTGATGATGACAAAATTTGTTCTTCACAACATGAAGCGTTATCGGCTCTAGCTTCACATATGCTTGGTTTGAAACAATCTGTTGATATATTCGAATCCATATATCAAGAACATCCCGTTATTGGCGAGTTGGTTACCAGACAGGCGGGTTTACGAATTTACCAAGCTGCAACACCATTTGAAGCTCTCAGTTGGGCGATTATCGGACAACAAATTAGTTTAAGTGCAGCAATTTCCATTAGACGGCGTTTTATTCAGGCGGTGGGTATCCCACACTCTTCAGGATTATTGTGCCACCCAAATCATAAGCAGGTGATGCAATGTTCAGAACATGAACTACGCCAGTGTGGTTTTTCTGTGGGTAAGGCCAATGCTTTATTGAATGTTTGCCAACTCATTGATTCTGGTGTAATAGCGCTAAACATTCCAGAGAGTGCAGATGGAGTGGAGCGATTGACGAATAGCTTGCTTGCCATCAAGGGCATTGGTATGTGGACAATTAATTATGCCCTGTTACGGGGATTCAATTACTTGGATGGTTCATTACATGGTGATGTTGCCGTAAGACGTAATCTCCAATATCTGCTCAGGCAGGAAGACAAAGTCAGCGCTGAGCAAGCAGAAAAATGGCTGGCAGATTTCTCTCCCTGGAAGGCGTTGGTCGGGACGCATTTATGGCGGCAACAATCCAGTAGTGGATATTGATAACAAAAAGATTTAATACCATTTCAATCCCTCGTAAGGTGTTTTTCTTAAAGCTTCAAGGCGGCTAGCAAGCGAACCTGTATGGATTTCAAATTGTGGCTTTGTTGGTGGCACTGTAACTCGAAACCTATGGGTATAATAAGCGAAATTTTCATAAGTAAGAGAATGTGCAGTGACAGAAATATATACAGTGACTGAAAATTATAGTGATGAATATTGGATGCGTCAGGCAATGAATTTGGCAATGCAAGCACAAGCAAAAGGTGAGATCCCTGTTGGTGCTGTATTAGTAGCTGATAATAAGGTTATTGCTGAAGGTTTTAATCACCCAATCACAGACCATGATCCTACCGCCCATGCAGAAATCATCGCATTACGAAAGGGCGGAACTCAATTGCAGAATTATCGTCTGCTGAATACGACACTGTATGTCACTTTGGAACCTTGTGTCATGTGCGCAGGAGCAATGGTACACAGCCGAATACAGCGGCTGGTTTATGGTGCCAGCGATATGAAAACGGGAGCTGCGGGATCATTGGTTGATATATTGCGTCATCCTGGTATGAATCACCAAATTGAAATTACTGCTGGTGTTTTGGCGGAAGAGTGCTCCACTATGTTGAGTTCTTTTTTTAAACAACGTAGGGAGCAACATAAGGCGTTGAGAAAATTGAAATCCCAACAACAGGGAATGCCATAATTAACTGACAATTTCAGTTTAATTCAGCCGCGATTATAATATCAGCTATGACTTAGGTTCTTCAGGTTGCGCCGGTGTTTTATTCTCCGGCGTTTTTTCGTGAGATTCAGCGTGAGTAATTTTCATTTTGGCATCCTCCGCTTTGTCATTTTCTTCTGTTTTCTCGCGTCTGGCTTTTGCGCTAAGGTATCCTTCCAGACTCGCATAATGACGTTTAATATTTTCAACATATAGATAAGCTTCATGACCACGAGCATAACCATTTGCAGTTTTGGGATAGTATTTTTTATTGCTGAGCAGCAAAAGACGTGTTTTAACATCAACCCAGCTGTTTGGATTACCTTTTTGTTCAATAGTTAATTTACGAGCATCAAGGACGTGTCCATATCCTATGTTGTAAGCTGCGAGAGCAAACCAAATACGCTCATCCTCAGGAATGGTTTTTGGCATACGCTCTATCAGATGGTTCAGATAAGCGACTCCTCCCCTTACGCTCTCTTCTGGATCTAGCCGATCATTGACCCCTACCCATTTTGCTGTCGGGCGAGTGAGCATCATCAGACCACGAACGCCAGTAGGTGAAGTAGCTAATGGGTCCCAATGTGATTCTTGCCAGGCGATGGCTGCCACTAAATGCCAATCAAGCGCCCCAGCGTATTTTTGAAAAATTGGCTGATATATTGGCAAACGTTTATTGATGGCGCGAATCAATGAAATGGTATCTAAATAATTGAATGAACCAACATGGTTGAAATACTTTTCTTGTAACTGCGCAATGGTATTTTTTTTAGCCAAATCATTGAAGAAATCGAGCATAGCTGAGTGGAGACTATAATTGCCATTGCGCTTTAAATACCAAGTCAGAGGACGCTCTGCACTGACATCAAAAGCAATGGCCAGATCGGGGTAAATGCGCTGTTGCAAAGCTAAATTGATGGAATCGCTAATTGTATAGTCGATTTTCCCTTCAGAGAGTTGTTCAAGCAATTGTTGTGTATTTTCGTGTGACGTTTCTTCCCAGGTTAATTCAGGATAAGACGTCTCTTTCCACTTTTTCAGCTCGCTGACATGGGTAGAACCTGCCGTGACGATTAATTTGCCTTTTAAATCGCTAAACGAGCGTGGGCGTGTCGTCCCCTTACGATAAACCAGTAGTTGTCCGACCGTAGTGTAAGTAGGACCCGTGCGTGTTTGATCCAGCCTGTTTTTATCATAGATAAGTCCAGCAGCTAAAAAATCGGCTTTATCGTTTTCTAAGTCTTCAAAAAGCTGGTTAATATTAGAACGAAACTTGATGACAAGTTTAACTCCCAGATAATCAGCAAACTGCTTGGCTAGTTCATAGTCGAATCCCGTTAGTTCATTTTTACTGTTAAGAGAGATTAGAGGGGAGCTGATAGTGCTCACTCGTAACTCTCCTCGTGCCAGAATTTTGTTTATTTGCTCCTGCTGTTTATTGGGCCAATTGATATTGAGGCCAATAATAGCAGCTGAGAGGAGCGCGATAATTACGATAACAAAATAATTTATCTTTACTTTATTCAAATAGTTATCTCTTTCCAGAACGATTGAGACCCGCGTGAAATGCAAGATGATATCATGGTTAAATTTCCAGTAATCGAGAATTTTGCGTAACAAAATGCGGATGTGCAACCCTATTAAATCAATTTTGGCACTCCAATGAGTGCATGGTTGGTTTGATAAATAACCACGCAAACGGTTTCGTCGGAAGGAACATTCCTCTATAATGCGTGCAGTTTCCCTGAGGCATCAGTCAGGCTTTGCTTCTAAGATGAGAGAACCTATTATTATGGAAATTCTGCGTGGCTCACCTGCTTTATCAGCATTTCGTATCACTAAGCTCCTTTCTCAGTGTCAAGATGATCATCTCCCTGTTACCGAAATTTATGCAGAATATGTGCATCTTGCAGAAGTTAACGTCCCAATTACAGAGGATGAACAAGAGAAATTAAATAAATTATTAAAATATGGTCCTTCTCTGGCCGAACTTGAGCCTAAAGGACAACTAATATTAGTTACGCCTCGTCCGGGCACGATATCTCCTTGGTCATCGAAAGCGACAGAAATTGTTCACAATTGTGGTTTGAGCCAGATTGTCCGTTTAGAACGGGGAATTGCCTATTATATTCAGAGTACCGGAATGGATGACGGGCAATGGCAAACATTGTCGGCATTATTGCATGATCGCATGATGGAAAGTGTGTTCACTCAATTTGAACAGGCTGAAGCCCTATTTTCTCACCAGCAACCTGCCCCGTTGAAACAGATTGATATCCTGCAATCAGGGCGGGCAGCACTGGAAGCGGCAAATATTGAACTGGGATTGGCTCTGGCTGCAGATGAAATTGACTATCTGATGAAAGCTTTTCAGGCGTTGGGACGTAATCCAACGGATGTTGAACTCTATATGTTTGCTCAGGCAAATTCTGAACATTGTCGCCACAAGATTTTCAATGCAGATTGGATTATTGATGGTAAGGTTCAAACCAAGTCTTTGTTCAAAATGATTAAAAATACATTTGAACAGACGCCGGATTATGTGCTTTCTGCTTATAAAGATAACGCGGCGGTGATGGAAGGCTCTCATGTTGGCCGCTTTTTTCCTAATTCTACAACTGGAATTTATGATTACCACCAAGAGCCAGCCCATATCTTGATGAAAGTGGAAACCCATAACCATCCAACAGCTATTTCGCCTTGGCCCGGCGCAGCCACGGGTTCAGGTGGTGAAATCCGTGATGAGGGCGCAACTGGGCGAGGAGCCAAACCCAAAGCCGGATTAGTCGGTTTTTCGGTCTCAAACTTGAGAATTCCTGGATTTGAACAGCCGTGGGAAGAATATTTCGGTAAACCTGATCGGATTGTCAGTGCATTGGATATCATGCTGGAAGGTCCATTAGGAGGTGCCGCGTTCAATAATGAATTTGGGCGTCCGGCATTACTTGGGTATTTCAGAACTTATGAAGAAAAAGTCGATTCCCATAACGGTACAGAATTGCGCGGTTATCACAAGCCTATCATGCTGGCTGGGGGAATCGGAAACATCCGTGAAGAGCATGTCCAGAAAGGTGATATCTCGGTCGGTGCACAATTAATTGTGTTGGGCGGACCAAGCATGAATATTGGTTTGGGCGGAGGAGCCGCATCGTCAATGACGTCCGGTCAATCTGATGCTGACTTGGATTTTGCCTCTGTGCAGCGTGACAATGCGGAGATGGAGCGGCGTTGTCAGGAAGTTATTGATAGTTGCTGGCAATTGGGTGACAAAAACCCAATTTTATTTATCCATGACGTAGGAGCGGGTGGCTTGTCAAATGCTATGCCTGAGTTAGTCAGTGATGGCGGTCGCGGGGGGCGTTTTGAGTTACGCAATATTCTTAATGATGAACCGGGAATGAGTCCATTGCAATTATGGTGCAATGAATCCCAGGAGCGTTATGTCTTGGCTGTAGCACCAGAACAACTGGCTCTGTTTGAAGACATATGCCGTCGTGAACGTGCTCCTTATGCTGTTGTTGGGGAGGCAACGGAAGAAAGGCACTTACTGCTGAATGACAACCATTTTGATAACCAGCCAATTGATATGCCGCTGGATGTGTTGCTCGGTAAGACGCCGAAGATGCTGAAAAATGCGCAGGTTTTGCAAGCACAGGGGCAAAATTTGGATCGCAGGGGCATTGATCTCGCAGAAGCGGTAAAACGCGTCTTGCATTTACCTGCTGTTGCTGAAAAAACATTCCTGATTACGATTGGAGATCGTTCCATAACAGGCATGGTTGCCCGCGATCAAATGGTTGGCCCTTGGCAAATCCCAGTTGCAGATTGTGCTGTTACTACCGCTAGTTTAGACAGTTATTATGGCGAAGCCATGTCAATAGGCGAACGTGCGCCCATTGCATTGCTGAATTTTGCAGCATCGGCACGTATGGCGGTGGGTGAAGCACTGACCAATATCGCTTCAGCCTATATTCAGGATCTGAAACGAGTGAAATTGTCAGCGAACTGGATGTCGGCATCAGGCCATGCTGGCGAAGACGCGGGCTTATATGCCGCAGTGAAGGCCGTGGGTGAAGAGTTGTGTCCGGCGCTGGGATTGACCATTCCGGTTGGCAAGGATTCGATGTCAATGAAAACACGCTGGAGCCAAAACGGAGAAGTACGTGAAATGACTTCACCACTTTCATTGGTGATCAGCGCGTTTGCTCGGGTAGAAGATGTACGTCGCACAGTAACACCAGAATTGTCTATCGAAGATGATAATGCGTTGCTGCTTATCGATCTGGGGAAAGGACAAAACGCGCTGGGTGGGACTGCGTTGGCGCAAGTTTATCGTCAACTTGGAGATAAAACTGCCGATGTTCGCAGCGCCGAACAATTGGCTGGTTTCTTTAATGCGATCCAGCATTTGATTTCGGAACAAAAATTGCTGGCTTATCATGACCGTTCGGATGGTGGATTGCTGGTTACATTGGCTGAAATGGTTTTTGCCGGTCACTGCGGATTGCATATCGATATAAGTGCATTTGATGAAGATATTTTGGCTGCGTTGTTTAATGAAGAATTGGGTGCAGTTATTCAAATTCGTGAGACTGACAGAAAGCAAGTTGAAAATCTGTTGGCAGAGTATGGATTGAGTGGATGCGTACATTATCTGGGGAAAGCTCAGGCAGGTGATGATTTCGTTATATCCAGCGACAATATGGAAGTTTATCGTCAGAATCGCAGCACATTGCGCTTGTGGTGGGCAGAAACAACATGGCAAATGCAGCGTCTGCGCGATAACCCAGAATGCGCAGATCAAGAACATCAGGCAAAACAGGATGTGAATGATCCTGGCCTGAATGTGAAATTATCTTTCGATCCCGCAGAAGATATTGCTGCTTGTTATATTTCGAAACAGACGCGCCCGCGTGTTGCTGTTCTGCGTGAACAGGGAGTTAACTCTCATGTTGAGATGGCGGCTGCATTCCATCGGGCTGGATTTGAGGCAGTAGATGTCCACATGAGCGACTTATTGGATGGACGTATCACATTAGATCAATTCCAAACATTGGTTGCTTGTGGTGGCTTTTCATATGGGGATGTGCTTGGTGCGGGTGAAGGTTGGGCAAAATCCATTCTGTTTAATTCACGGGTACGTGATGATTTTGCCGATTTCTTCGCTAGGCCGGATACTTTGACCCTCGGCGTGTGTAACGGTTGTCAGATGATATCTAATCTGCATGAATTGATTCCGGGGACAGAACACTGGCCGCGTTTTGTCCGTAACCGTTCAGAGCGTTATGAAGCCCGCTTTAGTTTGGTTGAAGTAGCTAACAGCCCTTCACTGTTCCTGAAAGATATGGTGGGTTCTCGCTTGCCGATAGCAGTGGCTCATGGTGAAGGGCAGGTGGAATTTAGAAATAGCCTGAGTTTGATGGAACTTGAAAAACATCAACAAGTGGCATTGCGGTTTGTAGATAATTACGGTTCAGTGACGGAAAACTATCCAGCAAACCCAAATGGTTCTGTGAACGGAATTACCTCTGTGACCAGCCTTGACGGGAGAGTCACGGTGATGATGCCTCATCCTGAAAGGGTATTCCGTACTGTCAGCCACTCTTGGCATCCTAAAGAATGGGGAGAAGATAGCCCGTGGATGCGTATTTTCCGTAATGCACGTAAACAATTAGGCTGAATTATTTAACTATTTGATTTTTAGTTAATTTTTTCTTATTTAATTTTTATTAAAAAAGGTTCTGATAATTTATCAGGGCCTTTATTTTTATTTGCTACTTTCTGGAGTGATAGCAGAAACAGAAGATAGGCTATTTTGAGAATAATTGTTAATTTGGTGTTACTAATGAATTTTATGGCCGTGTCTCCATATCGCGACAATTACATTTTATAATGTCTCAAATAAGAGACATTTATTTGATTGATATTATTGCTAAAATATTTTTCTATGGTTGATTGTCATAAATAGGCGACACTATCAAATATTAGGAAATATTGATAAAAAAATTAAATGAATTTGGTTTTTTATTTATTTTCAATTAAATCAATTGGTTGGTGGATTTATTTGCAAACTGGCACGTAATGTGCATAATAACAAGCAGTTGCTCATTCAACTTTTTATGTAGGCCCACAATCAGGTGGAAACATGCCACATAAGCCCAGAATGACGCCAAAGTAAGGTGCCTACCGTCCAACTTCATGATACTCGCCTTCGGGCTTTATCAAACACAGGGCGACACGTGGAGTGAGGCACCACCTACATGCTCATTGAGCAGCATGAAGGATCCTCACTGGCGGGATAGTAAAGAAGTTACTATCCCGCCGTCATTATTACAGGTTATTCCTGTCCATCATGTTTTGTGTATGTATCCGCATAATTTTCAATTAGCTACTGCTATCAATTACTTACTGTTTTCAACTATTATTTTTATTTTCGGCTAATTGTTATTTTCTTCTTTAAATTAAAATTAAGAGAAAAAGTAATTGTAGCATTTATCATCTGGCAGACTTTATCCTCCGGCTTGCGTCGGTTAGCTTCAATATAATTAGCTTCAATGTAAACAGGTTATAAGATGATTTCTTTGAAAAAATGGCGTTTATTTCCACGCTCATTACGCCAATTAGTTGTAATGGCTTTCTGGTTGGTGTTGTTGCCATTGCTGGTTCTGGCTTATCAGGCTTATCAAAGTCTTGATCAGCTCAGTACTAAAGCGGCTGCGATTAATCATTCAGCTGTGACAGATGCTCATCGTAGCGAAATGATGACTCGAATAGCCCTTGAGATGGAACGTAGCTACCGTCAATACTGTGTCTTAGGGGATGATAGGCTGAAACAGCTTTATCAACGCCAATACAGGCAGTACATGAATATGCTGGACAGTCAGATGGTGATGTTGGCTAATGCGGAGTACACGAAGAAATTCGATAAGTTATTATCGGGGCTGGTCAATATTTCTTGTAGTAATGGCTTGCCAGAACCAACTTCATCTAAATTACTTGAAGAATTCTCCAAGGCTAATAGTTTTATTGTACAGGAAACCCGTAAAATTGTTTCTAGTCGTGGTGAACAACTGCAAAAGGATATCGCTGATAAAGGGCGATTTTTTGGTTGGCAAAGCCTAATCTTATTTTTGTTAAGCGCTTTTTTGATAGCTTTGTTTACACGTATGATCATTGGGCCAGTAAAGGGCATTGAGAGGATGATCAATCGGCTGGGAGAAGGGCAGTCATTGGAAAATCAGATTGACTCTTTTAAAGGGCCTCGGGAATTGCGGTCATTGGCCCAGCGCATTATTTGGCTGAGTGAGCGTTTATCCTGGCTTGAGTCTCAGCGTCATGAGTTTTTGCGCCATATCTCTCATGAGCTGAAAACACCTCTGGCAAGTATGCGTGAAGGGACGGAGTTATTGGCTGATGAAATTGCAGGGCCTCTGACGGCGGATCAAAAAGAAGTTGTCAGTATTCTGGACGGTAGCAGTAAACATCTACAGCGGCTTATTGAACAATTACTTGAATATAATCGTAAATTGGCGGATGGTCCTGCTGAGAATCAGGTTGTCTCTTTAAAAGAAATTGTGGATGGTGTTGTATTGTCACATCAATTACCTGCGCGGATTAAAAATATTTACACAGAAATTCAAATGGATATGGATTATTGTTGGGCTGAGCCTAGTTTATTGACACGGGTGATTGATAATCTCTATTCCAATGCAGTGCACTATGGAGCTGAATCCGGTAACATTTGGATTTTTAGTCGGCAAATGGGTAAAAATATTCAGATTGATATTGCCAATACAGGAACACCTATTCCTGAATTAGAAAAAAGTATGATCTTTGAGCCATTTTATCAAGGAAAACTGCAACGAAAAGGTGCAGTTAAAGGAAGTGGTCTTGGCTTAAGCATTGCGCAAGATTGTATTAAACAGATGCAGGGAGAACTTCACTTGATAGAATCCGAGTTTGCTGACGTATGTTTTCGGGTTGAACTGCCATTAACTGCGGAGAATGACTGAATAATTATGTATAACAGGTTTACTTACCGCTTTATGACGGAGATGCTGCCTATTCTGGCACATGTTTCGACCCTACGTTTCCGTGCTATGTTGCTATTATTTGTTCCCTGTTTACTGGCAGGCTGTGTTGGTACTCGTGGATCAGACAATTTGGCGACGATTACGCAGTCTATTCTGCCTGAACAAAGTGCCACGGATTATCGTCTTAAGAATTGTAATTTAATCTGGGACATAACGAAGCCATCAACGATGGAAAACGGGCTTTATTGGCTGAGATTTATAGATTGCACAGATCGATTATCTGCGGCAGAAGCTCGTGAGATGGAGGAACGTTTAACTCCGGCTACTCTGACTGATTGGCATCAAATGTTTAAACAAAGCATTTTGATTGACAGAACGGCTCCTGGATTACCTGAACGCAAGAGAATTGTGGAAAACTTTAATCGGTATAGCGCACAATTTCCTGTAGCTTTGCGACCATTACTCCAATTGTGGCGTGAGCAGCAATACCTGAAAATTAATCTTGCCGAAGAAAAGGCTAAATTCCAGCGATTTCAGCTTGACAGTGATAATAAAATTGACCGATTGAAAGAAGCGCGGGTACGTTTAGAAAGTGAATTTAACGAAATATCCCGCAAACTAGAAAATCTGACAGATATTGAACGCCAACTTTCATCCCGTAAACAAGAACAAAATAATGTTGCTACTCAAGGTGGAATGGGACAAGTGAATGACGCGGAGATTATATCCAATACAGGCACTTCATCTAATACTGGTGCTTCATTAAATAATCAGGCAAAGCCGAAAGACAAATCGGCAGCAAATGTGGATGCTAAAGCGAAAGCCAATCCCTCAGAAGAAAAAGGAGCCGAATAATAATGACAGTGCGCAATCCCGCCCATCTTCTTTTAGTTGATGATGATCCTAGCTTACTAAAACTATTGGGAATGCGTTTGACCAGTGAAGGATTTCGTGTCACGACCGCAGAGAGTGGAAATGAAGCGCTACGCACACTGATAAAAGAAAAAGTAGATATCGTGATCAGTGATTTACGCATGGATGAAATGGATGGTATGGCATTGTTTGCGGAGATTCAGAAACAGCATCCCGGTATGCCGGTTATTATTCTGACTGCACATGGTTCTATTCCTGATGCTGTGGCAGCAACGCAGCAAGGTGTATTTAGTTTTCTGACTAAGCCCGTTGATCGTGATGCACTTTATAAAGCCATTGATGATGCACTGGAACTGTCAACACCAGCTATAGATGGACAATGGAGCGAGAAGATTGTCACTCGAAGCCCTCTGATGTTGCGTCTACTGGAGCAGGCAAAGATGGTGGCTCTATCTGACGTTAGTATTCTGATTAATGGGCAAAGTGGAACCGGTAAAGAGGTGCTGGCCCAAGCTATTCATCGTGCTAGTCCACGGGCGAAGAAGCCTTTTATTGCAATTAATTGTGGTGCTTTACCTGAGCAATTACTGGAATCTGAATTATTTGGTCATGCCAAAGGTGCATTTACGGGCGCAGTCAGCAGCCGGGAAGGGCTATTTTTAGCAGCGCAAGGAGGAACATTGTTCCTTGATGAGATCGGTGATATGCCGATGGCATTGCAAGTTAAGCTATTGAGAGTGTTGCAGGAGCGCAAGGTTCGTCCTTTGGGGAGTAACCGGAATATAGACATTGATGTCAGAATCATTTCTGCTACTCACCGCGACCTGCCTAAGGCAATGCAGCGTAATGAATTTCGTGAAGATCTCTATTATCGATTGAACGTTGTTAACTTGAAAATTCCTTCCTTGAATGAACGTTCAGAAGATATTCCTCTATTGGCCAATCACCTGTTACGTGAATCAGCCAAGCGTCATAAACCTTTTGTTCGCAGCTTTTCCACCAACGCCATAAAATGTCTGATGGCAGCAAGCTGGCCGGGCAATGTTCGTCAATTGGTCAATGTTATTGAACAGTGTGTAGCATTGACGATGACTCCGGTCATTAGTGATGCTTTGGTTACTCAGGCATTGGAAGGAGAAAATACGGCCTTGCCGACATTTGTGGAAGCCCGTGGGCAATTTGAATTGAATTACCTGCGCAAATTGTTGCAAATAACCAAAGGTAATGTGACCCATGCTGCTCGCATAGCCGGACGTAACCGGACAGAGTTTTATAAGTTATTAGCACGCCATGAGTTGGAGGCGAACGATTTTAAGGAATAACTTTTCTGCAACCCCATAAATTCTTACACTGAACAGAAATTATATACCCCTATGAGTTTCAAATTTCAGCTTGAACAATACAGGGTATAGAGATGAATTGCTTTGCAGCAGAAGCTCAGTAAAGCAGATAGATGATTTATGGCCTAGGAGAGCCGCATTCTATGAGTCGTACTCTTAATATCGCTCTTGCCCAGTTAAATTGGCTGGTCGGAGACATTGAAGGCAACAGCGAACGTATGTTGCAGACAGTTCAGGAACAGCAAGCAAAAGGTGCTGATCTGGTTATGTTTTCTGAGCTGGCGCTGTCTGGCTATTTTCCAGAGGATTTGTTGTTCCGCCCTGATTTACATCAGCGCTGTCGTGAACAATTGGTACGTTTGCAAGAAGCAAGTTCTCAGGTTGGTATTTTGGTAGGGCATCCGTGGCAACAGGATGGCAAACTCTATAACGCACTTTCCCTGTTTTGGAAAGGGAAAGTTGTGGCACGTTATTTTAAACAGTTACTGCCAAACTATGGCGTCTTTGATGAAGAGCGTTATTTTAAAGCGGGGAATCAAAGCTGCGTTATACCATTCAAGGGTTATAACCTCGGTTTATTGATTTGTGAAGATTTGTGGTTTGACGCTCCGATTGATGCCCTGAAACAGGCTGGCGCAGAAATCATCTTATCCATTAACGCTTCTCCTTATAATCGTGAAAAACCGAATATCCGCAGTACATTAATTAGGTCTCACTGTCAGCGCATCCAATTGCCAATCATCTATCTCAATCAGGTAGGGGGACAAGATCAGCTCATTTTTGATGGTTGCTCTAAGGTCTTTGATGCAAATGGTGAAATTACCCATCGTATGGCGGCATTTGAGGAACACATTGAACAATGCCGTTTCAATGATATGAATATTGAGCGAATGGCGGCCCCTATTCCTCAATTGCCACCACTGGCGCAAATCTATAAGGCCTTGGTGATTTCTGTGCGTGATTATGTGCATAAAAACGGTTTTAAAGGTGCTTTGCTTGGTTTGTCTGGTGGAATTGACTCAGGGCTAACATTGGCGATTGCCGTGGATGCTTTAGGGAAAGATCATGTGCAGGCGGTCATGATGCCATTCCGCTATACCTCAGAAATGAGTATTCACGATGCCAGAGAACAAGCAGAATTACTGGGCGTTGAGTTTGACGTTGTTTCCATCGAACCCATGTTTGATGCCTTTATGACACAGCTTGAACCGGTGTTTTCGGGAACAGAAAAAGATACGACAGAAGAGAATTTGCAGGCACGTTGCCGCGCAGTGATTTTGATGGCAATGTCTAACAAGCGTCGCCGCTTGGTACTGACGACCAGCAACAAAAGTGAATCGGCAGTAGGGTACTCAACCCTGTATGGTGATATGGCTGGTGGCTTTAATGCTTTGAAAGATGTTCCTAAAACTATGGTATTTGCATTGTCTAAATATCGTAATACAGTATCTCCGGCTATTCCTCAGCGTGTGATTGATCGTCCACCATCAGCAGAGTTAGCGCCGGATCAACTGGATCAGGATAGCCTTCCTCCGTACGACATGTTGGATGCTATCCTTGAAGGATATGTTGAAAAAGACAAATCAGTGGCTGATTTGGTATCTGAAGGTTTTGATGAAACCATCGTCCGTAAGGTGATCCGGCTGGTTGACAGCAATGAATATAAACGTCGTCAGGCACCTATTGGCCCACGCATTACGCACCGTGATTTTGGTAAAGACAGGCGCTACCCGATTACTTCTGGTTTCGGGCGTAAGAACTGGTAATAACAGGAAAACTTCATGAAAAAGATTGATGCAATTATCAAACCTTTCAAGCTGGATGATGTGCGTGAAGCGCTGGCTGAAGTAGGTATCACTGGTATGACCGTGACAGAAGTAAAAGGGTTTGGTCGTCAGAAAGGACATACTGAGCTGTATCGTGGTGCAGAATATATGGTGGATTTTCTGCCGAAAGTAAAAATAGAAATTGTCGTACCGGATGATATTGTTGATACCTGCGTCGAGACAATTATGCAGATTGCACAAACAGGCAAAATTGGCGATGGCAAAATTTTTGTTTTCGATGTTGCTCGTGTTGTGCGTATCCGAACTGGTGAACAGGACGAAGAAGCGATTTAATTTAATTAACTGAAATTCAATCAATGAAACTGAATAAATTGAAACTGAATCAATTGAAATTAAATTAATTGTAGATAGTGATAACGAAAATATTGTCAGTTAACCCACATTCTAATGGGAGATGGAATGTGGGAATACCTGATGTTAAAACCGTTATCACTTGTTTTGTATATTTAGTAATCTTTATTACATCACTTTATGTGGGCCAAAACATTCATAATGGATATATTGTTCATTAATGCCCATTGCCAACAATTGCTTGGCGATATGTTGCATGAAAGCTACGGGGCCACAGAAATAGAATTGCATCCCTTCCACCATTATTGCGTCTTTCACGAGAGATAGATCCATAAGCCCAATGTGTTGATAATGAATGTCTTTCTGATCGGAATCTCTTGGTTCACGATACCAAACTTGTGAATACAAATTAGGCATGGATTCAGACATCTCGCTTACTTTATTGGCGAAAGCGTGGTAACCACCATGTTCTGCTGCGTGGAACCAATTTACTGAGCCAGTATGATGTTGGTTATGCAGATATTGCAGCATACTCATCATTGGAGTCAGACCAACCCCAGCAGAAATCAGTGTCACTGGCGTGTCAGTTTGCACGTCAAGGAAAAAATCACCGCGTGGCGCTGCCAACATTACGATATCCCCTTCCTGTACATTATCATGCATGTGATTTGAAACCTTGCCTTGAGATTCACGTTTAATGGCAATTTGATAACTGATTCCGTTTGGTGCGGCGGTCAGTGAATATTGGCGGATTTCACGGTTTTCAAATGCTGAATCTTCTATATAGACTCCCAAATATTGCCCTGGTTTGTAATCCATCACTTTGCCACCATCAACAGGGACAAACTCAAAGCTAGTGATGACTTCACTTTGTGATTGTTTCCGGCTAACACGGAACTGACGTATATCACGCCAACCGCCTTCCAAGGACTCACCGCTTTGATAAATTTCCTCTTCTCGATTAATAAATACGCCAGCCAATACGTTGTAGGCTTTTCCCCAAGCATCGAGAATTTCGTCACCGGGATGAAACATTTCATCAAGTGTCGCCAAAAGGTGAGTACCTACAATTTGATAATGCTCAGGTTGAATGTTGAGGCTGGCATGTTTATGGGCGATTTTTTCTACAGCGGGTAATAGTGCTGACAGATTATCGATATTGGCAGCATATGCACAAAGGGCATTGAAAAGAGCTTCACGTTGATCACCATTGATCTGGTGGCTCATATTAAAAATATCTTTTAATTCAGGATTATGCTTGAACATGCGTTCATAAAAATGTGCAGTTAGCTTAGGGCCTGTAGAAACAATTAATGGAATGGTGGATTTTATGGTTGCGATGACCTGACTGTCTAGCATGGGGATCTCCTAAATTTTTCTCAAATGATGCCGAAGTCTATAAATTGCATTTTAAATGCAACTTATAGGGTTTGGGAACATGTCAATTTGAAAAAAGATAATCATATTGATTTAAATCAAAAAATTAGAATTTATATCACTGTAAATCTCGATCAATATCACAAATATCATTGATAAATCTGAAATCATTGGCTCAATACTAGGTTGTTCAGCTTCCAATGGGCTATTAATACGCCATGCAAACGTTTGCGTAATTTGTTTTGTCAAGACTATCTCATTCGATAAAAAGAGTTTACACTGTGTGACATTCTGGCCCTCAGGGGTATTTTTTAGAGATGTAGCTGAGTCAGGAGAACCAAATGTTAAAGCGTGAAATGAATATTGCGAATTACGATCCCGAACTGTGGCAAGCGATGGAACAGGAGGTTTGTCGTCAAGAAGAACACATTGAATTGATTGCTTCTGAAAACTACACTAGTCCAAGAGTTATGCAGGCTCAAGGATCTCAGCTCACTAACAAGTATGCGGAAGGCTATCCGGGTAAACGTTACTACGGTGGCTGTGAATATGTCGATGTAGTTGAACAACTGGCGATTGACCGCGCAAAAGAGCTGTTTGGTGCAGATTATGCTAATGTCCAGCCGCACTCTGGTTCTCAGGCAAATGCTGCGGTGTATATGACATTGCTGAAGCCCGGCGATACTGTTTTAGGGATGAATCTGGCGCACGGTGGCCACCTGACTCACGGCTCTCCAGTTAACTTCTCCGGTAAGCTTTATAACATCGTTCCTTATGGTATTGATGAAGCAGGCAAAATCGACTACGAAGATATTCGTACTCAGGCACAAAAACATCAGCCTAAAATGATCATCGGTGGCTTCTCTGCTTATTCTGGTATTGTTGATTGGGCGAAGATGCGTGAAATTGCCGATGAAATTGGTGCTTACCTATTCGTTGACATGGCTCACGTGGCTGGTCTGGTTGCTGCTGGTGTTTATCCAAACCCAGTTCCTCATGCGCATGTTGTAACAACCACAACGCATAAAACGCTGGCTGGCCCACGCGGAGGCCTGATTCTGGCGAAAGGTGGCGATGAAGAGTTTTACAAGAAACTGAATTCCTCTGTTTTCCCTGGTTCTCAGGGCGGCCCATTGATGCATGTTATTGCTGGTAAGGCAGTTGCATTGAAAGAAGCGATGGAGCCTGAATTTAAGGTTTACCAACATCAAGTTGCTAAGAATGCGAAAGAGATGGTAGAAGTATTCCTGCAACGTGGTTACAAAGTTGTTTCCGGAGAAACCGAAAACCATTTGTTCTTGCTGGATCTGGTGGATAAAGACATTACGGGTAAAGATGCTGATGCAGCGTTGGGGCGTGCCAATATCACTGTTAACAAAAACAGCGTGCCTAACGATCCGCGTAGTCCATTTGTCACTTCAGGTATTCGTATCGGAACGCCTGCAATTACCCGTCGTGGCTTTAAGGAAGCTGAAACTCGCGAACTGGCAGGCTGGATGTGTGATGTACTGGATAACATCAATGATGAAGCGACCATTGAAAGTGTTAAGCAAAAAGTATTGAATATCTGCGCAAAATATCCGGTTTACGCATAATTTAAAATAAAATGTAGTTTAGTACTAAGCCCGACTCATAACATTAGTTTTGAGCGGGTTTTTTGCATTAAAAAATAGGGGCATTTGGATGGTTGTTCCATCAACATTTTGGCTAGGGCTAGGTTATTTCACCTATTTTTTCTCTTTTGGAATATTTTTGCCTTTTTGGTCTGTCTGGTTGAAAGGTGAAGGTATTGAAGCTTCAATGATAGGAATGCTGCTAGGTATTGGAATGGTTGCCCGTTTTATCGGTAGTCTGGTTATCTCTCCTACAGTAAAAGATCCTTCTAAATTAATTAAAGCACTGCGTTTCCTCTCATTGTTGGCATTACTTTTTGCCACTGGCTTTGTATTTGGTAGTCACTGGGCATGGCTTTTCTTTGTCATGGTAGGTTTCAACTTATTTTTCTCACCATTAGTCCCTTTATCAGATGCTTTGGCAGGAACATGGCAAAAACAATTTACATTTGATTATGGCAAGGTAAGAGTTTGGGGATCGGTTGCATTTATTATTAGCTCTTCGTTAACGGGTATATTAATGTCTGCCGATGGAATAAATTTCTCAGTCAGTCGTTTGGATTTTGGTTGGAACATATCTCTTGACAGTTTAATTAACTGGATTGGCAGTGAATTATTTGGAACACATCGTATTATTCTTGCTTTTTTGTTATTCAGTATCACAGCCATGCTATTGGGAATGATGTTGAAACCTTCTGTCATGCCGATAGGAAAAATTAAGGCTACAAATACGAATACTGTTTCTTTTAAAGAACTCTTATCCGAAAAATTAGTGTGGCAGTTTTTAGTATGCGTAACTTTATTGCAGGCTGCCCATGCGGGATACTACAGTTTTGGCTCCATTTACTGGGAGCAGGCAGGTTATTCCTCATCAACCATTGGTTATCTCTGGTCATTGGGAGTTGTGGCGGAAGTTGTAATATTTACTTTCAGCAAACAGCTATTTCGCCGTTGGAGTGCACGTAATTTGCTGCTGTTATCAGGAATTTGTGGTGTTATTCGTTGGGGATTAATGGGAATATCAACCGAATTACCAGTATTGATTATTATTCAAATCCTGCATTGTGGCACTTTTACTGTTTGCCATTTGGCAGCAATGCGCTTTATTGGTGCCAGAAAAGAAAACGAAATTATTCGGTTGCAGGCAACTTACTCTGCTTTAGCCATGGGAGGCGGTATTGCCGTCATGAGTATAATTGCTGGTTTCATGTATGAGCATATAGGAAGTGGCATATTTTGGGTTATGGCGTTGGTTGCGTTGCCAGCCCTGTTTCTGAGACCAAAAGTTGAAGCTCATGCACTTCACACTGATTAAAAGCGAAAATAAGAAAACGGGCACCAAATTAGGTGCCCTGAAAATAACATTGCTCAAATTATATTTATTTAATAATTAACGTTTCAATGCTTCCGTCAATTCTTCACGCATTTCAGACAGAATGTCTTTAACGATACGTGGGCTGCCCGCAACGATATTACCGGAGTTGATGTAGTTGTGTCCGCCAACGAAATCAGTGATGATGCAACCTGATTCACGTACAAGCAGTTCACCACCCATAAAGTCCCACGGTTTCAGGCCAATTTCGAAGAAGCCATCTACGCGTCCCGCAGCAACATACGCCATATCCAGTGCCGCAGAGCCAGTGCGGCGAAAATCCGCACAGCGTTCAAATAATTTACTCAGCACATTCATATAAGGAATGGAGTGCTGCTTAGCTTTGAATGGGAAACCAGTTGCAAGGATAGTTCCATTCAGATCACGGGCATTGGCACCACGCAGACGGTAGCCGTTTAATTGAGCGCCTTGACCACGAGTTGCGGTGAACAGTTCATTGCGCATTGGATCGTAAACAACGGACACTTCAGTGCGGCCTTTAATACGCACGGCAATCGAAACAGAAAAATGGGGAAGACGTTTAATAAAGTTGGTGGTGCCATCCAGTGGATCGATAACCCATTGGAAATCGTCTTCTTCTCCTAAGTGCTCACCACTTTCTTCGGTGATAATCGTATGCTTAGGGTAAGATTTGCGGATGATGTCAATGATCAGCTTTTCTGCTTCACGATCAACATTGGTGACGAAATCGTTACTGCCCTTTTGGCTTGCTTCAATGGCATCAGGAGTTTCGTAGCTTTTGGCAATGTAGTTGCCGGCTTTACGCGCAGCGCGTATAGCGATGTTTAACATCGGATGCATGGGGTATCTTCCACCAGAATTTTAAAGAACGAGAAACAAATCGGCGCGCATTATAGCAGTAGTTCGTCAAAATGACTAATGCTGTGTTAAGATATTCGGCTCTTATACTGAATTTAAAAGCCGTCATGTTAGAGAATATCCGCATTATTCTGGTAGAAACCTCCCATACAGGTAACATGGGATCAACCGCTAGGGCCATGAAAACGATGGGATTGACCAATCTATATCTGGTGAATCCTCTTGTCCAACCTGATTCTCATTCTATCGCACTTTCAGCCGGTGCAAGTGATGTTATCGGCAATGCAACGATCGTGAATACGTTGGATGAGGCATTGGCTGGGTGTGAGTTGGTCATTGGAACCAGTGCCCGTTCCCGAACCCTCTCTTGGCCAATGGTTGAACCACGTGAATGTGGCGAGCGTTGCGTCAAAACTGCCAGTCACTCTCCGGTTGCCATTGTCTTTGGTCGTGAACGTGTAGGCTTAACTAACGAAGAGCTACAGAAGTGTAATTATCACCTTTATATTCCAACCAACCCAGAATACGGTTCGTTGAATTTGGCTATGGCTGTTCAATTGGTTAGCTATGAAATTCGTATGGCGAATCTTGCGGCTCAAGAACAGCCAGAAGAAGCAACGTCTCCAGAGCACGGGGCAGAGTATCCGCCTGTCGAAGATATGGAGCGTTTTTATCAGCATCTTGAGCAGGTATTGCATGAATCTGGCTTTATCCGCAAAGCACATCCGGGTCAGATAATGAATAAATTAAGACGTCTTTATACCCGTGCGCGACCAGAAACCCAAGAACTGAATATCCTGCGTGGTATACTGACTTCTATGGAAAAATGGGATAAAAAATAAACTGATGCGGTTAAAAAATATCGGAAAGCCGAGTAGATAGGTGAGAAAAGTGAAAGGTAGCCAAATAATAGTTGAGTAAATTACTTGGTTAAATAGTTGACTAAAATAGTCAGGAATGCCACAATTTTACCCATATTTTACCACGGAGTTTTTGTTATGAGACTGACATCAAAAGGACGTTATGCAGTAACAGCCATGCTGGATGTGGCGTTGCATTCACAAGAAGGGCCGGTGCCATTAGCCGACATTTCTGAACGTCAGGGAATTTCCCTTTCCTATCTTGAGCAGTTGTTTTCCCGCCTGCGTAAAAATGGTCTGGTTTCTAGCGTCCGTGGTCCAGGTGGCGGTTATTTATTGGGCAGAGAAACCGGTAAAATTTTCGTTGCCGAAGTGATTTCAGCTGTTGATGAATCCGTTGATGCCACTCGTTGTCAGGGCAGGGAAGGCTGTCAAGGTGGCGATCGGTGTTTGACTCATGCCTTGTGGCGTGACCTCAGTGAGCGCATCACGAGTTTTCTGAGTAGCATCAGTTTAGAAGAATTAGTGAATAACCAAGAAGTATTAAATGTTGCTGATCGTCAAGACAGCGATAAGCGCCGTACCAACGGTAGGTCTCAAGAGATGATTAACGTTAACCTGCGAGCGTAACCTTGCGGCAAATACAAATACTTGTGTGGCAATGAAAGTATTAAAAGTGTCTTACGGAGCATGTGAGCAATGAAATTACCCATTTATTTGGACTATTCAGCAACAACACCAGTCGATCCACGTGTTGCTGAAAAGATGATGAACTATTTGACTATTGACGGGATCTTCGGTAATCCGGCTTCCCGTTCACATCGTTTTGGTTGGCAAGCTGAAGAAGCGGTTGATATTGCGCGTAATCAAATTGCTGATTTAATTGGAGCAGACCCGCGTGAAATCGTGTTTACTTCAGGTGCAACAGAATCAGATAATCTTGCAATTAAAGGTGCTGCAAAGTTTTATCAGAAGAAAGGCAAGCACATCATCACCAGCAAAACTGAACACAAAGCGGTTTTAGATACTTGCCGCCAGCTGGAGCGCGAAGGCTTTGAGATCACTTATCTGGCACCGATGAGCAATGGTATGATGGATCTGAAAGAGCTGAAAGCAACCATGCGCGAAGATACAATCCTGGTTTCCATCATGCACGTTAACAACGAAATCGGTATTGTTCAGGACATCATGACCATTGGTGAAATGTGCCGTAGTCGTGGCATTATTTTCCATGTTGACGCAACTCAAAGTGTTGGTAAATTGCCGATTGACATCAGCAAGCTGAAAGTTGATCTAATGTCTTTTTCTGCTCATAAACTTTATGGGCCGATGGGAATTGGTGCGTTGTATGTTCGCCGTAAACCGCGTGTGCGTATTGAAGCACAACAGCATGGTGGCGGTCATGAGCGCGGCATGCGTTCAGGTACATTGCCTGTTCATCAGATTGTTGGCATGGGTGAAGCTTACCGTATTGCAAAAGAAGAGCTGGAATCAGAGGCAGAACGTCTGCATGGTTTGCGTCTGCGTTTGTGGAACGGCATTAAAGATATTGAAGAAGTTTACCTGAATGGTGATTTGGAACTAGGTGCGCCACACATTTTGAATGTCAGCTTCAACTATGTTGAAGGTGAATCATTGATGATGTCATTGAAAGATTTGGCGGTATCTTCCGGCTCAGCATGTACTTCAGCGAGTCTGGAGCCTTCTTATGTCCTGCGTGCACTGGGCATGAATGATGAACTGGCACACAGTTCTATTCGTTTCTCTTTGGGGCGTTTTACCACAGAAGAAGAAATAGACTATACAATCAAGTTGATTTATAACGCGATTGGTCACCTGCGCGATCTTTCTCCATTGTGGGAAATGTTCAAACAGGGTGTGGATCTCAGCACCATCGAATGGTCTCATCATTAATCAGACGGTTTCAGGAGTAACGACATGGCTTACAGCGACAAAGTAATTGATCACTATGAAAACCCACGTAATGTTGGTTCATTCGACAGCGAAGATCCTTCAGTGGGTAGTGGAATGGTAGGCGCACCCGCTTGTGGTGACGTTATGCGACTGCAAATAAAAGTCAACGATGAAGGTATCATCGAAGACGCGCGTTTTAAAACCTATGGTTGTGGTTCTGCAATTGCATCCAGTTCTTTGGTAACAGAATGGATGAAAGGTAAATCATTGGAACAGGCTGAGAAGATTAAAAATACTCAGATTGCTGATGAATTGGAATTGCCACCAGTGAAAATCCATTGCTCTATTTTGGCAGAAGATGCTATCAAAGCTGCTATTGCTGATTACAAGAGCAAGCGCCAAGCCAAATAACGCTTTTCATAAAGAAAGAATTCGCAAAAAGAAAATAATTCTGGTGGATATTGCAGCAATATCCACCTTTACTAGTTTTAAAGTGAGGTGTTGTATGTCAATTTCCCTGACAGAAAGTGCAGCTCAACGCATTTTGGCCTTTCTTGACAATCGAGGAAAAGGTGTAGGGTTGCGTTTGGGAGTGAGAACATCCGGCTGCTCTGGTATGGCATATGTACTTGAATTTGCTGATGCAATTAATGAAGAAGATCAAATTTTTGAAGATAAGGGCGTGAAAGTCATCATTGACGGTAAAAGCATCCTTTACCTTGATGGTACTGAGTTGGATTTTGTTAAAGAAGGTCTGAATGAAGGCTTTAAATTCAACAACCCCAATGTTTCCAGCGAATGCGGTTGTGGGGAAAGTTTCCACGTTTAACCCCATTTTTTGACCCTGCATTTTGCGAAACTAATTGTATTTGCAAAACAAGAGTAACTTATGGACTATTTTACTTTATTTGGGCTGCCCACACGTTATGCGATTGATCGTGAACAGTTGGCGACCCGCTATCAGGAATTGCAACGCCAGTTTCATCCTGATCGTTTTGCCAACCAGCCAGAACGTGAAAAAACGCTGGCACTTCAACAAGCCGCTACTATCAATGACGGTTATCAGACGCTAAAACATCCCTTGAAACGTGCTGAATACATGCTATCTCAGCAGGGGTTCGATATATCCAACGAACAGAATACGATGCAGGATACGGCCTTCCTGATGCAGCAGTTGGAATTACGTGAAGAGCTTGATGCCATTGAACATAGCGTAGATCCAGAAACAGCATTGAACGGTTTTTCATCTCACTTGAATAAAATGATTAAAACGCGTAGTGAGCAGATGGAACAGCAACTAAATGCTGCCGAATGGTCAATAGCAGCCGATACAGTCCGTAAATTACGCTTTCTGGATAAATTACAGCAGCAGGTTGAACAACTGGAAGAGCGGTTATTGGATGATTTTTAGCAGACTTTTTAGCTGAATCATATTGTTCAGAATAACTTTTGGCTGAATAGATTTCAGTTGAATAGCTCTCAGTTGAATAGATTTCGGCTGATATAGATTTATAGGGGTATACATGGCTTTATTACAAATCAGCGAACCTAGTTTATCTGCCGCACCGCACCAGCGTCGGCTGGCTGCGGGGATTGATCTTGGTACGACTCACTCTTTGGTTGCGACTGTCCGTAGCGGTCAGGCTGAAACATTGGCAGACGGTGATAACCGTCACTTGCTTCCCTCTGTTGTACAATATCGTCAAGAAGACATTCAAGTCGGTTGGCAGGCGCGTCAGCAAGCTGCATCTGATCCTGTTAATACTGTCAGCTCAGTCAAGCGTATGATGGGACGCTCTCTGGCGGACATTCAAAAACGTTATCCCAACCTGCCATATCAGCTTCAGGCAAGTGAAAATGGTTTGCCATTGATCAATACTGTAGCGGGGTTAGTAGATCCTATTCAGGTTTCTTCTGAAATATTGAAATCGTTGACACAACGGGCAGAAGAAACCTTGGATGGTAAACTTGATGGTGTCGTGATCACAGTTCCTGCTTATTTCGACGACGCACAGCGTCAGGGAACTAAAGATGCTGCTCGCTTAGCTGGCTTGCATGTTCTCCGCCTCTTGAATGAACCTACTGCGGCCGCCGTTGCCTATGGCCTTGACTCCGGTCAGGAAGGTGTGATCGCCGTTTACGATCTTGGTGGCGGAACATTCGATGTCTCCATTCTCCGCCTTAGCCGGGGAGTGTTTGAAGTACTGGCAACAGGGGGAGATACCGCCCTCGGTGGAGATGACTTTGATTCGCTGCTGGCAAATTGGATACGTGATCAGGCTGGAATCAGCGATAACGACCACAAATTGCAGCGTCAGTTGCTGGACATTGCCACTCAAGCCAAAATTGCCTTGAGTGAGGCAGATCGGGCAGCAATCAGTATTGCTGACTGGCAAGGCAGTATTACCCGCTCCGAATTTAATGAATTGATTACTTCTTTGGTCAAACGCACATTACTCTCTTGCCGTCGGGCACTGAAAGATGCGGGCGTAACAACTGATGAAGTTTTGCAGGTCGTCATGGTTGGCGGTTCAACGCGAGTTCCGTTGGTGCGCACTATGGTAGGCGAATTTTTTGGCCGTGAGCCGCTGACTTCTATCGATCCAGACAAAGTTGTCGCTGTTGGCGCTGCAATTCAGGCTGATATTCTGGTAGGCAACAAACCAGACAGCGAAATGCTGTTACTTGATGTTATCCCGTTGTCACTTGGTTTGGAGACAATGGGAGGGCTGGTGGAAAAAGTCATTCCACGTAATACCACTATTCCCGTTGCAAAAGCGCAAGAATTTACCACGTTCAAAGATGGTCAAAGCGCGATGAGCATTCATGTGGTGCAAGGCGAGAGGGAATTGGTCAATGATTGCCGTTCACTGGCGCGTTTCACACTGCGTGGTATTCCGCCATTGCCGGCTGGTGGAGCACACATTCGTGTAACCTTTCAGGTTGATGCGGATGGTCTGTTGAGTGTTAGCGCACTGGAAAAATCCACGGGAGTTGAAGCCTTTATTCAGGTGAAACCTTCCTATGGTTTGTCGGATCAAGAAATCGCTCACATGCTCAAAGATTCCATGACTAATGCACAGGAAGATATCCAGGCACGTAAATTGGCTGAACAGAAAGTCGAAGCGGCTCGGGTGCTGGAAAGTTTAACCAGTGCATTGGAAAAAGATGCGGATTTACTGACTCAAGAAGAACAAACGGCCATTGATGCTGCTGCACAAGTATTAATTGAAAGTGTTCAGGGGATATCTCCTGATGCGATTGAAAGTGCAATTAAACAATTGGACAAACAAACGCAGGAATTTGCAGCACGCCGTATGGACACATCAATCCGCCGGGCTTTGGCGGGTCATTCTGTGGATGAGATTTAATTATGCCTAAAATTGTATTTTTACCTCATAACGAACTTTGCCCTAAAGGAGCAGTATTGGACGCTAAGGAAGGCGAGTCAATTTTGGATGTTGCATTACGCAATGGCATTGAAATTGAACATGCTTGTGAAAAGTCCTGTGCGTGTACCACTTGCCACTGTATTATCAGAGAAGGCTTTGATTCATTGGAAGAAAGCTCTGAACTGGAAGATGACATGTTGGATAAGGCATGGGGGCTGGAGCCGGAAAGCCGATTGAGCTGCCAGACCAAAGTTACTGATGAGGATTTAGTTGTTGAAATCCCTAAATACACCATTAACCATGCGCGTGAACACTGACAGGAGAACGGAACATGAAATGGTCTGACTGTCGTGATATCGGCGAAGCATTGTATGATAAATTTCCTGATTTAGATCCTAAAACAGTGCGTTTCACCGATATGCATGAATGGATTTGTGAACTGGATGGTTTTGATGATGATCCACAGAAATCCAATGAAAAAATATTGGAAGCTATTTTGCTAGTATGGTTGGATGAATACGAGTAGTGCGAAATTTGCCCAAGAAAAAATAGCGCAAGCTCACCGATCCTTACTCAATGGCTTGGCATAGTTTGAATTTAATGGAAAACTGGCAATCGCCAGTTTTTTTATATCAATAAACCCTCACTGTGAAACAGTGAGCGATGTGACATAGTGAACAAATAAGATAAGAAGTGAGAAAAAATGACAAAGCAAATCATGCCCATAACACTGTCTTATGAGCCAGCTAGCGCTTGCTGGGGTGAAAGAGCATTAATTAGTTCAAACGAGCAGGGAATCACTATCCATTTGGAAGGCAAAGGAAAGCTGGGTGCAATCCAACGCGCTGGACGCAAAATTGATGGGCAAGGAATTCGCAATATTGCTTTAGTGGGTGATGATTGGGATCTGGAAAAAAGTTGGGCATTCTGGTTGGGTTTCCGTTCACCTAAGGGATTGCGCACAATTGAGTGGCCGCAACTACCCGCGACGGAAAAACAAGAGCTGGAAAGAAGGATCAAATTCATTGATTGGGTACGTGATACCATCAACCTTCCGGCAGAAGATTTGGGGCCAGAACAGCTTGCCCAGAGAGCGATTAATTTACTGACTGATGTAGCGGGAGATGTTGTTAGTTATCAAATCATCAAAGGAAATGAATTGCATGAACAGGGATATACCGGGATACATACTGTCGGTCGCGGCTCTTCCCGTGATCCTGTGTTCTTGGCCTTAGATTTCAATCCGACAAAAGATGCAAAAGCACCTGTTTTTGCCTGCTTGGTTGGTAAAGGCATTACTTTTGATTCCGGTGGATACAGTATTAAACCTTCGAATTTCATGGATTCTATGAAATCAGACATGGGTGGTTCTGCGACATTAACGGGAGCATTGGCTCTGGCAATCAGCCGTGGATTGAAACATCGCGTAAAACTGTTTTTGAGCATCGCTGATAACATGGTGAGTGGTAATGCTTTCAAATTGGGAGATATCATTCACTACCGCAACGGTAAAACGGTTGAAGTGATGAACACGGATGCGGAAGGTCGCCTGGTTCTGGCTGATGGTTTGGTTGATGCCAGCGCAGAAAAAGCGCAACTTATTATTGATGCTGCCACCCTGACTGGTGCAGCAAAAATGGCAGTAGGCAATGATTACCATTCAGTACTGAGCTTTGATGATCAATTGGTATCTGACTTAATGGTGGCGGCAGATAATGAAAATGAATTATTCTGGCGTTTACCACTGGCGGAGTTCCACCGTAGCCAACTGCCATCCAACTTTGCTGATCTGAATAATATTGCGTCACCAGCACATTCGGCAGGAGCAAGCACAGCAGCAGCGTTTTTGTCTCACTTTGTAGAAAATTACAAAAAAGGTTGGGTACATATCGATTGTTCAGCGACTTACCGTAAATCATCTGTTGAACAGTGGTCTGCGGGGGCAACAGGTTATGGTGTGCGCACGATTGCTAATTTATTGATGGCAAAAGCAAGATAATGAAATTAATGAAATTAATGAAATAAATTAAAAATAGCTTTCTGAATAGCTCCTCTTATGGGGAGCTATTGTTGAAATTTTTAATGGTTTTTACTTCAATTCAAACAGCACTAACTTAAAAAATATTTATTTAAACAACATTTAGTTAAACAACATTGTTCGGAGATTTTCATGAGTTTATCAAATGGGCCTATCGCTACCGAAATAAAGGTTCCTAGCGGAAGCCGTATTACTCTGAGTCAGCCAGAAGAACAGCCAGCTAAGCTTATTGAGTCACTGATTGATTTATTCAAACAATATAAATCTGTTCGGCGAGCTTTTTTAGTCATGGCCCATGATAAAAATGTGGATGAAAAACCCAATTTGTTAATTGGATTAGAATTCAGCGCGACATTGACAGATAGTGAGATTAATTTCTTGATTCAAGAAGCAGGTGAATTGGCTTGCGAATATCTTGATGAAGACGAATCTGTCGATTTCTGCCTGCTGGATGAAAAAGAAGAAGGCATTAGCCATTATTTGATTCAGCATACTCAACCTTTTTATCAGCGTAAACTAGGTAGTTGGTTACGTAATACCATTCCTGTTGTCAATCAATAGTGGTTATATTCTGTAACATAGCGCTATTTTTTATTTTTAACCTTGGCGCTTGCGTTGAAGTGATTCAGTCACTGTTTTTGGCATTAAACTTCTTTCGGCATTAAATTATCCATAAATAATTTCATTAAAAACATGGTGTTAGCCATGTTTTTGTTAATGCATGCAATTTACTTCATGTTTAACGGTAAATAATTATTGTTTTACAGCAATTATTGATTATAATTTGATCCAAATTCGAAAATGGATGATATGCATAATGCACACTTCAAAACTTACACGAATGACGACACTTAGTTTAGTGATGTCTAAATTATCGTTATTGATTATTATTGCTGTGATGGTGGCGAATGTTCTTAGCTGGCTGGAACCAAAATTAATTCTGGAAAAATATGGATTGGAGTTTGCCCTGACTGGGAGAATATTATCACATTTTGATAGGGACACTTTTAGTGCATGGAAGTTAATGGGAGGAATATTGATATCGACCATCCCACTATTATCGTTAGTTGGTAGTTTTTGGGCTTTTTATCGATTGTTCGGCAATTATAGAAAAGGTGATTATTTCTCTAAGGGTACGGTTAAATATTTAGAATACGCAGGTTGGGGAGTGGTTTTATGGAGTATTATTTTGTATGAGCCTCTCTTAACGTTGTGGTTAACAATGTCTGCGCCAGTAGGCGAACGCTTTTTTTCATTTAGTTTAACTTCCAGCCATTTTGTTGCGATTTTCATTTCAGTTTGTCTGACTATTATCTCGCGTATTCTTTATCAAGCATGTGATATATATGAAGAAAACCAGAGTATTTTATAGGAGATACCGTGGCAATTCTTATTAATCTTGACGTGATCATGGCAAAACGTAAGGTTAAATCTAAAGACTTAGCTCTAGCCATTGGTATTACTGAACAGAATCTTTCTCTGCTGAAAACAGGGAAAATTAAAGGTATTCGATTTTCTACTCTGAATGCCATTTGTCAATATTTGGATTGCCAACCTGGGGATATATTGGAATTTAAGGAAGATTAGTCTGTGATTCAATCATTATACCAAATAAATTGGAAGATTAATTAAATGTCAACAGTGAGGAAATAAAGTGAAATATTTTTCATATGTTCTATTGCTGGGTGCATTTTATATTCCTGTATCTTTTGCTGATAGATCAGTTACAGGTGTTAAACATAACCAAGAGCTTACCCAACAGGGAGCTTTGATAAAATGTACAGATTTATTACCCACAGACCGTAAATATACCATTAGCATTATTGGTACATTGGATAAAACAACCAAAGATACTAATGAGAGACTAAAGGGGGACCTTAAAGTTTCTGATGAAACTAATAAACCGTTAAACAAGGAAATGACCGATGTGGTTAAACCTTTTGTTCAATGTGTCACAGATACGGTTTTATAATTGATATTCAGTCAAAAAACACCAATTCAATGATCTTGATCAGAATACCTATTTAGGATTTATTCGCCTGAGTAGGCATTATTTTATAGAATCAATAAGACAAGAGAAAATAACACACAGTGCAGATATTTTATCCAATATTAAGGTTAAATATCAGTAAAGCAGTTTAACTTGACGGATGTAATCAAGCAAAAATGTGATTTATGCTAAAAAATGATAATTTTCGCTAAGAAAGTTTTAATAAAATGTTGTGTTTTTTGTAGGCAAGCAGAAAGTCTCCTCCTATAATCAACGCCTATTTTTATTCCTGTCAGATATCTGATACAGGGTAGAGCTGTCCCTCCGATTTTGTTTGGGGCGCAAAAATTACAATAAATCATCGCTGAAAGTGCCAAAGAGGTTACCCAATGACAATTGAACGTACTTTTTCCATTATTAAACCCAACGCAGTTAAGAAAGATGTTATCGGTTCTATCTATGCTCGCTTTGAAAGCGCAGGGTTTAAAATCATCGCGGCCAAAATGCTGCATTTGACTCGCGAGCAGGCGGAAGGTTTTTATGCTGAACACAAAGGCCGCCCTTTCTTTGATGGTCTGGTGGAGTTCATGACTTCTGGCTCAATTATGGTACAAGTTCTGGAAGGTGAGAATGCGGTTCAACGTCACCGTGATCTGATGGGCGCCACTAATCCTGATAATGCCTTGGCAGGTACTCTGCGTGCAGACTATGCAGACAGCTTTACTGAAAATGCGGTTCACGGTTCAGACTCTGTTGAATCTGCAATCCGCGAGATTGCTTACTTTTTCAGTGATGATGAAGTTTTTCCTCGCTTTTAAAGCCCTTAGCTACATGTAGCATCTAAGTAGCATATAAACAGTAAAGTTTGTACAATGATGCGCCCCACTGATTTGATTCAGCGGGGCGTTTATTATTTTATTTCAATGTCCATTCAATTTGGCGGAATGCAATTTGGCCTAAAAAGAGAATGATCATTGAATTGGCAGTTACCGCATGAAAACTTAGTGCTGAAATCAGATCAGCATAGAGCCGAAAGTGTAACAACGAGGCGATGTAAAAATGTCCCAACTTAACGAAACCGTATCACCTGAAACCTCCTCTGTATCCGTCATGCCTGAAAAGAAAAACGGTAAAATCAATTTGTTCGACCTTAACCGTAAACAAATGCGTCAATTCTTTATCGATATGGGAGAAAAACCCTTTCGTGCCGATCAGGTCATGAAATGGATTTACCATTATTGCTATGACGATTTCGAACTGATGACTGATATTAACAAAGTGCTCCGGGCAAAATTGCAACAAGTTGCTGAAATCAAAGCACCAGAAGTTGCAGAAGAGCAACGCTCCTCTGATGGCACTATAAAATGGGCGATTACTGTAGGTGATCAACAGGTTGAAACGGTTTATATCCCAGAAGATGATCGCGCAACACTGTGTGTTTCATCTCAGGTGGGGTGTGCTTTAGAGTGTAAATTTTGTTCTACCGCTCAGCAGGGCTTTAACCGCAACCTGCGAGTCTCTGAAATTATAGGTCAAGTCTGGCGTGCCGCCAAGATTATTGGATCACTGAAATCCAGTGGTCGCCGTCCTATAACCAACGTGGTGATGATGGGAATGGGAGAACCATTGCTCAATTTGAACAATGTTGTGCCAGCAATGGAAATCATGATGGATGACTTTGGTTTTGGTCTGTCAAAACGCCGAGTGACACTGTCAACTTCTGGCGTTGTTCCAGCACTGGATAAATTGGGTGACATGATCGATGTTGCACTGGCAATTTCCTTGCATGCACCTACTGATGACATTCGTGACGAAATCGTACCCATTAACCGCAAATACAATATTGAAGAGTTTCTGACCAGCGTGCGTCGTTACCTGACAAAATCCAATGCGAATCAGGGACGTGTTACGGTGGAATATGTAATGCTTGATCATGTCAATGACAGCGTTGAACAGGCTCATCAATTGGCGGAATGCCTGAAAGATACTCCTAGCAAGATCAACCTGATTCCGTGGAACCCGTTCCCAGGCGCACCTTATGGGCGCAGCTCGAACAGCCGAATCGATCGTTTTTCCAAGGTGCTGATGGGATATGGTTTTACAACCATCGTACGTAAAACGAGGGGAGATGATATTGATGCCGCATGTGGGCAGCTTGCCGGTGATGTGATTGATAGAACAAAACGAACACTGAAAAAACGTCTGACAGGTGAACCTATTCAGGTAAAAGCAGTCTAATTTTCTGTTTAATATCGATTAATGGCTAAAAATCTGGCGAAGTTTGACATAATCTTATAAATGAAAATGGTATGATACGGAAATCAATAAATTGGACTATAGTTTGTTTTAGCCTGTTAACGGGATGTGTAGAACCAGCAACGCATCGCGCTCATCAGGTTGTTGCCATAGATACACGATTGCAGCTAGGGAGGGCTTATTTGTCGGAACGAAATTTGCCGGCCGCTAAATATCATTTTCAAAAAGTCTTGCTGGCGGAGCCTCTTCATTCAGAAGCACATCTAGGTATGGCACTGCATGAACAATATGCAGGCCGACCGGAAACCGCCAGTCAGCACTATAGAATGGCTATGCAGTATACGGCTAGAAGTGATACTGTAGTGCGTCACTACTATATTTTTCTTTGTGAACAAAAGCAGTATGAAAAAGCGGAGCAATTGATCACGGAAAGTATGAAAAATAGCACAAGCCGTTATAGCTGTGATAGATGATTTTCTACGTTCGATGCAGTCGTTAGATGATTTCACTACACAAATTAAGTGATGTGTTCTATTAATTTAATTTGTGTAAATTCTTTAAACCCAGAACAGTACCAGTGTCCCTAGCTAATAATGAAGACTGAAACTTACCCAGAAGAAGCCAATCTGACAACAGGTCAGATTTTGCGTCAGGCTCGTGAAAAGCATGAGCTTTCTCAGCAAACTGTGGCAGATCGCTTGTGTCTTAAACTGTCCACTGTTCGTGATATTGAAGAAGATAATATCCCGTCAAATATTTCACCGACATTTTTGCGTGGGTATATTCGTACCTATGCGAAATTGGTTCAAGTACCTGAGTCGGAAATCTTGAGCATTTTGGATAAACAGATGCCATCCAAGGCTATAAAAACGTCTCCTATGCAAAGTTTTTCAGCAGGGAAAAAACGCAAGAAGCGTGATGGTTGGTTAATGAAGATAACATGGGTTGTTATCATTTTGTTGTTAGGGATGACAGTCTTGTGGTGGTGGCAGGACTATAAAGCACAACAAACAGCACAGTCTCCAATGTCTGAACAATCTGGTACCAAGAGTACTCAGGTAACAGATTCTGAAAAGGGTTCTTCGACAGCGCCAGGCACTGAAGGGGATGATGCATCCGCTCCGGCTAAAGACAGCCAATCCGGGGTGGCTTCCCAACATAATGCTTCTCAAGATAATGCTTCTCAAGGAAAAACGTCACCAGCAGAAGCAAATGGTACGGTAGTAAACGGAAATGTAAGCAGCAATATTCCGGTATCTTCCAAGCCTAAAGCAGAATCATTGCCTGTTAATCAATCGGCAACAAATCAATTAGCTCAGCCAGCAACAAATGCAACATCAGAAAATATGGTTTCTGCCACTAATGCAGAAGAGAAAAATTCTGTTGTAAGTCCATCATCGGTTGATGTGAATAATATCAGTGCGGTGGGCAACAACGAATTAGTTGTGAATTTCAAAGGGGAATGCTGGCTGCAAGTCATAGATGCCAAAGGCAAGGTGCTGTTCAGCGGCATCAAAAAGAAAGGTAATAGCCTGAAATTTTCCGGTAAATCGCTTTACTCATTGACGATTGGCGCGCCTGCAGAGGTTGAGGTTCTGTTCCAAGGAAAACCAGTGGATTTAAGTTCATTTGTGAAGAAACATGCCACTGCTAAACTGCAACTGAAATAACCCCCTTAAATTTGGGCAAACATTGAATAAGAATTCATGTTTGCCTGTGTGTATTATTTATCACAGCGTGTATTATTCACCACAGCATAGTTGTAATTTTTATAAACAAAATACAGGGATGTAGGGGAGTAATGTAAAAATGCATAATGAATCACCGATAAAAAGACGTAAATCTACGCGTATTTATGTCGGTAATGTGCCCATAGGGGATGGCGCCCCGATTGCGGTGCAATCAATGACGAATACACGGACAACTGATGTTGAGGCGACAGTCAATCAAATTAGGGCGTTAGGACGTGTTGGTGTTGATATCGTTCGTGTTTCAGTTCCAACAATGGATGCAGCCGAAGCGTTCAAGTCCATCAAACAGCAGGTCAATATTCCTCTTGTGGCTGATATTCATTTCGATTACCGCATTGCATTGAAAGTCGCGGAATACGGGGTTGACTGTCTGCGCATCAATCCCGGCAATATCGGTAACGAAGAGCGTATCCGTCAGGTTGTGGATTGTGCCCGCCACAATAATATTCCAATTCGCATTGGGGTCAATGGTGGATCGCTGGAAAAAGATCTACAGGAAAAATACGGCGAACCTACACCAGAAGCATTGGTTGAATCAGCAATGCGTCATGTTGATATTCTGGATCGCCTGAATTTCGACCAATTTAAGGTGAGCGTCAAGGCATCTGATGTCTTTTTGGCGGTTGGAGCATATCGTTTACTGGCACAAAAAATTGATCAACCGTTGCATCTCGGCATTACTGAAGCAGGTGGTTTTCGTGCTGGTGCGGTGAAATCCTCAATTGGTCTTGGTATTTTATTGTCAGAAGGAATCGGTGATACACTGCGCATCTCGTTGGCCGCAGATCCGGTGGAAGAAGTTAAAGTCGGTTTTGATATACTGAAATCATTGCGTATTCGTTCAAGGGGCATCAATTTCATTGCTTGCCCAACTTGTTCGCGTCAAGAGTTTGACGTTATCGGTACGGTTAATGCACTCGAGCAGCGCCTTGAAGATTTAATTACACCGATGGATGTTTCTATCATTGGTTGTGTCGTGAATGGTCCCGGGGAGGCAGAAGTTTCGACAATTGGCGTAACGGGAGCGAAAACAAAAAGCGGCTTTTACCAAGATGGTATTCGTCAAAAAGAGCGTCTTGATAATAAAAATATGATTGATCAGCTTGAAGCAAAAATCCGAGCGAAGGCAGCTGTCCTTGATGTTAACAACCGGATTAACGTCAATCAGCTTGATGAATAAGATGCTTAATGCTGGCGCATGTTATCATGCACCAGCTATGCCTTTTATCTTATGCCCTTTATCTATAATCCAATGGATTTCGAGTTTCAGATAACCAAGCTGCAACTTGAAAGATAAACATTCGCTTTTATAATCGACGGCATTATATAAATCTTAATAAGAGATAAAACGTGACAAAAAATATCCCAGCTATTCGTGGCATGAACGATTGCCTTCCTGCTGAAACAGCCATTTGGCAACGAGTGGAATCTACGGTGAAGCGCGTGCTGTCAGGTTATGGTTTTAGCGAAATTCGGACGCCGATTGTAGAGCAGACCCCGTTATTCAAACGTGCTATTGGGGAAGTGACCGATGTTGTCGAAAAAGAGATGTATACCTTTGACGACCGCAATGGTGAAAGCCTGACCCTGCGCCCGGAAAATACGGCAGGATGTGTCCGTGCCGGTATTCAGCATGGTCTGCTGTACAATCAGGAACAACGCTTATGGTACATCGGGCCTATGTTCCGTTATGAGCGCCCACAAAAAGGCCGCTACCGTCAATTCCATCAGCTGGGAGCTGAAGTGTTTGGTCTGCAAGGGCCGGATATTGACGCTGAAATGATTTTAATGACAGCACGCTGGTGGCGTGAACTGGGTATTGCTGATCACGTTACACTTGAACTGAACTCCATTGGTTCACTGGAAGCCCGTGCAAGTTATCGTGAAGCACTGGTCGCTTTCCTTGAACAGCACAAAGAGAAGCTGGATGAAGATTGCCAGCGCCGTATGTATACCAACCCACTGCGTGTATTGGATTCCAAAAATCCTGAAATTCAGCAACTTCTTAATGATGCACCAGAGCTGTTTAACTATCTTGATAGTGGGTCGAAAGAACATTTTGATGGACTGTGCCAGATACTTGATAGCGCAGGTATCAAATACCGTATCAACCAGCGTCTGGTTCGTGGCCTTGATTACTACAACCGTACCGTTTTTGAATGGGTGACATCGGCTTTGGGTGCACAGGGAACCGTTTGTGCTGGTGGTCGTTACGATGGCTTAGTTGAACAATTGGGCGGCAAGGCAACTCCAGCAGTTGGTTTTGCAATGGGCATGGAACGTATGGTTCTGTTAGTGCAGGAAGTTAATCCTGATTTTGTTGCTGACCTGACAGTTGCCGATGTTTATCTCTCTTCCTTTGGTGAAAGCAGCCAGCAAGTGGCATTGATATTGGCAGAAAAAATCCGTGATCAACTGCCAGAATTGCGTTTGATGACCAATCATGGTGGGGGCAACTTTAAGAAACAGTTGGCGCGTGCGGGTAAACACGGTGCTAAAGTTGCCTTGATCCTTGGGGAAGATGAGATTCAAGCTGGCAATGTCACAGTGAAAGATTTACGAAACGGTGAGCAAGAAACGTTGTCACAACAAACGGTCGCAGCGCGTTTGAGCGCGCTGTTAGGCTAAGGAGAGACTCTAGTGCAAGTCTATACCACTGAAACTGAACAAGTTGACGCGATAAAGCGTTTTTTATCTACTAACGGTAAATATCTTGCTGTTGGTTTAGTGTTAGGCATTGGTGCTTTGATTGGTTGGCGTTACTGGCAGACTCATCAAACAAACCAATTACATGGCACGGCGGCAGTATTTGAAAAATTGAACAAATCATTGGCATCGGGGTCGAAAGAAAGCGTTGTTGCCGTAGAAAAATTCGCTAATGAAACGAATAATATCTACGGTGTTATGGCGGATCTGGAACTGGCAAAACAGGCTATTACCCAAAATGATTTGGCTCAGGCAGAGACAAATTTGCTGGTGGCATCTGGTAAAGCCAAAGATAAGGACATGCAAGCATTGTCTGACATTCGTTTGGCTCGGGTTCAATTGGCGGAAGATAAAACGGATGCTGCGTTGAAAACGCTGGAGCTGGTTAAAGGCAAGGGATGGCAGGTGATGGTTGAGGATATTCGTGGGGATATTCTGACCAAAAAAGGAGATATCGCTGGCGCGCGTGCAGCATATTCCATGGGGCTTGGATCTGATGGCCCTCAGGTAATCAAAGAGTTCATGAAAATTAAACTTAATAATTTATCCAACTAAGGGAGTCAACTTCATAATGCAACTGCGAAAAACACTCTTAGTTGGGCTGGTTGCTTCTGTTCTGCTGGCAGGTTGTTCAAGCGAACAGGATACGGTAACAATGTCACCGTTGCCGAAGGTTGAAAATCAATTCAAACCTCGTATCGTTTGGGATAAATCCGTTGGGAGTGGCACTGGGCAGTATTACTCTCATTTATCACCAGCTTGGCAGGGTTCAACGGTTTACGTTGCTGATCGTAATGGGGTTATCAAAGCACTTGATATAGACAGCGGCAAAGAGTTGTGGGCAATAGATCTGTCAGAAAAAGCAGGTTTACTCTCATCTCGCTTGCCAGCGCTGCTTTCTGGTGGTTTGACTGTATCCGGTAATCGATTGTATGTCGGAACAGAAAAGGCAAAAGTCGTCGCACTGGATACAACGAACGGCAAAATTGAATGGGAATCAACGGTTGCTGGTGAAGCGTTGTCCCGTCCTGTAGTGAGTGATGGCTTTGTTTTGATTCATACTGGCAATGGTATGTTGCAGGCATTGAACGAAACTGATGGTAGCGTTGCTTGGTCAGTTAACATGAATACGCCTTCATTATCAGTTCGTGGTGAATCTGCTCCTGCCGTAGCCTATGGTGCGGCCGTTGTAGGTGGAGACAATGGCCGGATCAGTGCCGTTTTGCTGTCTCAGGGGCAACTGATTTGGCAACAGCGTATTTCTCAGGTAACGGGTTCTACCGAAATAGCTCGCCTGAATGATATTGATATGACCCCGGTCATTTCTGACAATATTATCTATGCCATTGCTTATAACGGCAATTTAGTGGCAATGGATATGCGTTCAGGTCAGATCATTTGGAAACGTGAACTAGGATCGGTGAATGATATGGTTATCACTGACAGCAATATTTTCATTGTTGATCAAAATGACCGTATCTTATCCTTGCGCAAGAGTGATGGTGTGACTTTATGGTCGCAGAATGCTCTCTTGCACCGTAACCTGACAGCTCCAGAAATGTATAATGGTTATCTGGTTGTTGGTGATGGTGAAGGTTATCTGCATTGGTTGAATATGGCTGATGGCAAATTTGTGGTGCAGCACAAGGTTGATAGTTCTGGCCTGCTGAGCCGCCCGGTTGTTGCCAGCGATAAACTGATGATACAAGCGAAGGACGGGACAGTTTACCTGTATACTCGCTAATTCCAGAGTGTGTTTTAATTAACACGAAATTATACGGCTCCTGAATAGTAACAGGGGCCGTTTCGTCTTTTTAGTATCTTTTATCTTGCTGTGGTGAACAACATTGAAAGGGCACTTTCAGCAGGATATCGATTTAAATTTAGTTATGAGGCATCAAAAAAATGATACCTGTCGTTGCGCTGGTTGGGCGTCCCAATGTTGGAAAATCCACCTTATTTAACCGATTAACCCGAACCAGAGATGCGCTGGTAGCGGACTTCCCTGGCTTAACCCGTGATCGTAAGTATGGACGGGCAGAGGTTGAAGGGCAGGAGTTCATCATCATTGATACGGGAGGTATCGATGGTACAGAAGATGGCGTAGAAACGCATATGGCTACGCAATCTCTTATGGCCATAGAAGAGGCTGATATCGTTCTCTTTATGGTTGACGCCCGATCGGGGCTGATGCCCGCTGACCATGCGATTGCTAATCACCTGCGTAGCCGTGAAAAAGCAACTTTCCTGGTGGCGAATAAAACAGATGGTATTGATATTGATACCTCTGTAGCTGAATTTTATTCACTGGGGCTAGGGGATATTTATTCCATTGCTGCTTCTCATGGTCGTGGCGTGACACAACTGATTGAACATGCGCTGTTGCCGTTTTCTGATAAAGAAGACACGGAAGAAGTAGAACTGACTGAAGAAGAAGCTAACGCAGCTTATTGGGCAGAAATGGAGCAAGCTGAGCTGGATATTTCTGCTGAACAGGAAGAAGAGGAAGCATTTGATCCTACAACCTTGCCTTTGAAACTTGCGATTGTTGGCCGCCCTAATGTGGGTAAATCCACATTAACCAACCGTATTCTGGGTGAAGAACGTGTTATCGTTTATGATATGCCGGGAACAACCCGTGACAGCATTTATATTCCCATGGAGCGTGATGACCGTGAATATATTTTGATTGATACAGCGGGCGTTCGTAAGCGTGGGAAAGTCACTGAAACAGTTGAAAAATTCTCTGTGATTAAAACGCTTCAGGCGATTGAAGATGCCAATGTTGTATTGCTGGTAGTGGACGCTCGTGAAGGCATTTCTGATCAAGATCTCTCTCTGCTTGGTTTTATTCTTAACAGTGGTCGTTCTCTGGTTATCGCTGTAAACAAATGGGATGGCATGAGTCAGGAAGATAAAGATCACGTCAAAGATATGCTTGATCTACGTCTTGGCTTTGTTGATTTTGCTCGTGTTCACTTTATTTCTGCACTACATGGTAGCGGTGTTGGGAATTTATTTGAGTCAATTCTGGAAGCTTATGAAAGCGCTACCCGCCGCGTTAACACTTCCTTATTGACCCGTATAATGCGCATGGCAGAAGATGATCATCAACCACCGATGATTCGCGGTCGCAGAGTGAAAATGAAATATGCTCATGCTGGTGGATATAACCCGCCTATCGTGGTTATCCATGGTAATCAGGTGACGAATTTACCGGATTCTTATAAGCGTTATCTGATGAATTATTTCCGCCGTTCTTTGAAGGTAATGGGAACACCTATCCGCATTCAATTTAAAGAAGGGGCCAACCCTTATGCGGATAAGAAAAATACATTAACAGCAACTCAGCTCCGTAAACGTAAGCGCTTGATGGAACATCTGAAAAAACGTTAATTATTTAAAAATCCTGCTATAAATAAGGGCTGTTTCAGAAATAAAGGGCTATTTCAGCCCTTTATTATTGAGTGAATTTATGACTTTTTATTTTTAAATAAAAAAGCATAACCTTGTGATTTTTCGATTTCTTCTTTCTAAGAAAAAATTTGACTATCATAAACATTAAAAATAATTTTAAAAGTAAAGTTAATTAGTTGAAAAGATTTTTCAAGAACATCAATTAATTTATGGTATGTCTGATTGCATTAATTTGGGTGTTTTTATTATTGAATATCTTAAATGGCATATAAATCAACGAGTAATGCTATATCTCACTTCATTTCAACCAAGTCTTTTTTAGCATCCTTACTTGTTTCTATGATGAAATGCTTTTCTAAAATAAGATTTATTTTAAAAAAATCTCCTTCCCAAATTTATTTTCCTGATAATTGATAGCTGCCTTTTCCTTCTGGTTTAGGAATATTTCTATTTTTATAGAATACAGGGTCATCTTTAGGATCTGAGGAGGCTTCATAGATTGATTTTTCCATTAGTTTATTAACATGCTCTAATGTATTCAAAATACCTTCTTTATCATTATCATCACAGGTTTTTGCAATATATTCCAATAAATAAGGAGGGATTATATTTTGTTTGCTAGATTTATTGTTACTCATAATAATACCTTTTTTGTATATGTTGTCGTGTTGGTTTATATTTGATTAACCTAAATGGTAACTAAATTAACCATGTTAGTCACTACTAAAAATGTAAATTTTTATGATATGAGTTAAAGTAGTAAAATAATTGATTTAATTAAGTAGAGGATGGTGTTTTATTGATGATTTGTAAGTTTAAAAAAGATTAAAAATCTGGTTCAGACGGTAGGCGTGAGTAGAGGAAGTGTAGGATATTTAAATATAATCAAGACCTTCCCTGGTCTTTAATGATTAAAGCAGTATTCCGACTTGATTCCACGAATGAGTCACAATATTTGAAATTTTCTTATCAAATAATATATTAGCATTGTCAACGGTTAGCTGTGCAAAATCATTAAAACTGGCTTTATGGGATAAACGTTTATCCAATAATGTGTTGTACCAAATTTTTCCGGCTTGCTCCCATGAATATCCTCCCAATGTGATTGCCAATAAATAGAATGCCTTATTAGGAATGCCTGAATATTTGTGGACACCCCCGTTGTCATCTCTGACGGATAAATCTTGATATTGGTCCATATGACCAACTTGGTTATCTTTTGGATTTGCTGCACCAGGATTTTTGAATGAGCGCAAGGCAATATTAGGGTCATTGTCCGGGTTGAGTGCAGGACCAAATATCCCTTGACCTATCAACCAATCAGATTCGTTGACTTTTTGGTTATTAGCATACTGTTTCACCATAATACCGAATACATCTGAGATAGATTCGTTTAATGCACCTGACTGATAGGCATAATCAAGATTTGCTTCACTTTCAATTACTCCGTGGGTTAATTCATGTGCAGTAATATCAATACACGATGTAAAATTATTAAAGTAAGGAGCATAACCATCACCGAAGATCATTTGATTATTATCCCAAAATGCATTCATATAATTTTTCTGATAATGAACAGTGGCAACTAATTTAATACCTTGATTATTAATTGAATTACGACCAAAAATTTCCTTATAAAATTCATATGTCTTACCAAGATAATTATAAGCTTCAGTGGCTGAAATATCATCGATTACAGTCATGCCTTCGCGTAAAATTAATATTTTTCCTGGATATTGATTATCATGTTCAGCATTGTAAATAGTTCTATTTAATTTATTATCAGCACCTGGCTGATATCTATGAGCTAAAGTATCTATTTCAACAGGGTTATTCATTAGATTGTAAACATGATCTAATGTTTTTAATATATGTGCTTTATCGAATTGACCACAGATTTTAACAACATATTCTAATAAATATGGTGGAATGATACCGGATTTGTTTAGTTTATCTTGATTTTTTCGCATAATAATATCCTTATTTTAGATGTTATAAATATTTAGGTGTTAAATATATTGTAGCCTATGTTAATTATGAGTCTAAATGGTATAATTGGCTACTAATGAGTGATTTTTTTTGGTTTGATATGTTAATTTATAAAGATAATAAAGGGTTGTCCTTAACCCTTTATTATCTATTTTCAATATTATATTGATGTTACTGGTAATAATTTTAATTGATATTTAATTAATTTAATTTTTTTTGGAAAGTAGAATGCCAACTTCTTTCCAGCAGTTACTGACAATGTTTGCTGTTTTTTTATCAAATAAATGCTCTGCATTATCAACGGTTAGTTTGGCGAAATCCTCAAAATCTGCATCTGAAGACAGGCGATTATCCAATAATGCTTTATACCAAATCTTACCCGCTTTTTCCCAGGTATAGCCTCCTAATTCCATTGCTACTAAATAAAATGCTCTGTTGGGAATGCCTGAATATATGTGAACTCCTCCATTGTCAATGATGAAAGGAAGTTCTTCATATTGATCCATATGACCAACTTGTTTATCTCCAGAAAATGCTGTTCCTGGTTTAATAAAGGTGCGTAAAGCGACATCGGGTTTGTTATCTGGATTAAATTTTTCTCCTAATAAACCTTCGCCTAATAACCAATTTGACTCATCGGCTTTTTGGTTATTGAAATATTGTTTAACCATAATACCAAATACATCTGCGATAGATTCATTCAACGCACCAGATTGATAGATATAATCCAGTCCTGCTTCACTTTCTATGACACCATGCGTCAATTCATGGGCTATGATATCAATGGCAGAGGTAAAACGATTGAAATATTTTCCATCACCATCACCAAATACCATTTGTTTTCTGGACCAGAATGCATTCAGATAGTTTGTACCATAGTGTACTGTAGCAATTAACTTTATCCCTTTGTTATCAAGAGAATTGCGACCGAAAACTGTTTTATAGAACTCATGAGTCTTGCCAAGATAATCATATGCTTCATTAACTGCAACATCTGAACTTTCTGACATTCCTTCACTGCGAGATAATTCTTCCCCAGGAAACTTCTCTTTATTTTTAGCATTATAGATAGTACGGTGCAGTTTATCATCTTTGCCTGCTAGGTTTTCCTGTTGAGATATAGTTTCTTCAGCAGGAGCATGCATTAATTGATAAACGTGATCTAATGTTTTTAATACATATTGATTAGTACATGTATCACAATCTTCAGAGATATGTTCTAAAACAAATGGAGGAATTAAGCTATATATATTAGTTTGATTATTGCTCATAATAATACCCTTTTTTGTCTTTAGATGTTGTGTGTGTTTTTTTTCGGGCCCGAATCTGAATACTAGCTGTAATTAATAGGAGAGTCATTAGTATGAGTATTGATTTTTTATGGCAGGGTATTGCTAATGAAAAATAATAAATTTTTTTATCAGTGTTATGATAAATACGCTAGGAATTTAAAATTATTTTTTTAAAACAAGGTATAAAACAGGAATAAAGAGATTGCCTTATATTCCTGTTTTTAATTGTCATACCCAATCTTTTTTTATTAGAAATGAAGTGTATAACTCAGATTCAGGAGAGTCAATTTCTGGAGAGTAACCATATTCCCAACGTACTAATGGGGGCATGGACATTAATATTGATTCAGTTCTTCCACCACTCTGCAAGCCAAAGAGAGTTCCCCTATCCCAGACAAGATTAAATTCAACATAACGGCTTCGGCGATATAACTGGAACTGTCTTTCACGATCACCCCAAGCGATATATTTTCTTCGTTCTACAATAGGTAAATAAGCAGATAGAAATCCATTTCCGACAGCTTGCGTGAAACTAAAACTGATATTAAAATCAGGCATATTTAAATCGTCATAAAATAAACCACCAATGCCACGAGGTTCATTTCGGTGTTTTATAAAAAAGTAATCATCACACCATTTTTTATATTTGGGATAAATATCATCGCCAAAAGGCTGACATAAATTTTTGGCGACGGTGTGCCAATGAATAGCATCTTCTTCAAAACCATAATAAGGCGTGAGATCAAAACCACCACCAAACCACCATACAGGAGGCTCGCCTTCTTTTTCAGCAATAAAGAAACGCACATTGGCATGACTCGTTGGAACATAGGGATTAATTGGATGAATGACAAGGGAAACACCCATGGCCTGATAACTGCGACCCGCCAACTCTGGACGATGGGCTGTGGCAGAAGCCGGCATTGAAGCCCCTGCTATATGTGAGAAGTTCACCCCAGCTTTTTCAAAAACCTTACCTTCAGTTAACACACGGCTCCGTCCACCACCGCCTTCTTCTCGTTGCCAACAGTCTTCCATGAAAGTTGATTGACCATCAAGCTGTTCCAGTTGCTTGCAGATGTGATCCTGCAATGAGAGGAAAAAAGTCTTCACTTGATATATATTAGGTATATTCATTTCTGCTTTCATTTTGGTTAGTTATGAAGACCAGCAGTATACCTGTTAGTACCAGCAAACGCATTTTCATATTGATTCCAAAATAAAAGCAGTGATAATTAACGTTGATTCAATTGCTTATTAAATAGGCTTACTAACTATGGAAATTCGAGTATTTCGGCAAGACGATTTTGAAGCCGTTATCACACTTTGGGAACGTTGTGATTTGATTAACTCTGATGATGATCCAGAAATAGATATTGAGCGTAAACTCACCCATAATGCTGATTTATTTCTGGTTGCTGAAGTTGCGGGGGAAGTAGTTGGTACAGTGATGGGCGGTTATGATGGGCATCGTGGTCATGCCTATTATCTGGGAGTTCATCCTGAGTTCAGGGGTAGGGGAATAGCTAATGCGCTGATTTCCCGCCTTGAAAAAAAATTATTGGCAAGAGGTTGTCCAAGTATTTTGATTATGGTTCCAGAAGAGAATGATGCAACAATCTGTATGTGTGAAAAGATGGAATATGATTATTTAGGCCAAGAAAATATGATGTTTAGCAAGCGCCTGATTATCGATTGAACTGTTTATTAAATATATAAACCATGAGATGGCTGGATAGTATTATGCTATTTGGCTATTATTTTTTTTGCTATGGTCTTAATATAATTTACCAGTTTTCTCATGTATCTGTTTTTTACAACAAGGCGATTTTCTAAAGTTATAGTTTTTTTCTTGTCCTTGTTGATGTGAGGAATTACTTTAATATCTTCTTCTTTATTCTTACATATCAAATAGCATTGATATTTCTGTTTAGAAGTGCCTTTCAATACAATCCAGTTAGATTCATTCTGATAATCAATATTTTTTGTATGATTAAAATCTAACATAATTTTTCTCCTGAGTTATATACTAAGATAATTGGCGGTTAAAATAGAATGTTTCAGATATATCGTGGATAATAGATAGAAACTTAATGCCTTTTAAGCATACCGTTTATTTTGTAAATAGATGCTAAATGCTTAATAAATAATATTTTTTAAACATTTTTATTGTATGTTTGTTTATGAACGGTTGTATATTCACAACTGAATGTTTTTTTGAAAATGTGGTCTGATAGACATCAAGTCAGAGTTCCATAGAGATAAAGGTAAGAAAACAATGATGAATAAAATTTTTGCATTTAAGTGTTCCAAGCATAAGTATTTAAAACATAGTCATTTAAAATATAAAAAGATTATGGTAGCTACTAGCTTAGTAGGCTGTTCTTTGTTGTTAACTGCCTGTGCTGGAACATTAAGAGCATCATGGCCTACTGCCTTATCGCCTTTTAACTGGTTTGGCAGTTCCTTGAGTGTTTCTGAGCAAGGAATGGGGAAAATCAATAAACAAACAGATATGACTCAATCCGCGATCGAACAAAGTTTGGCGGGAAAATACCGTTTGCGTAGTGGCATGGAAATGCAAAATGGTAAGTTGGTCAGTGTGGTTCAGGGCATGAAAGATGGTCAGGTGAAATTGGAATTTCACGGTCTGGTTGATGGTAAAGTTAATCGTATTGATATATTGGATGACGGGATTAAAACAGTTTGGGGGGCGAAAATAGGAATTCCTTTCTCTGATCTGTATAAAAAGGCATTTGGGGAATGTCAGCGATCCCATGATCTTACTATACAGCCTACTGTTGTTTGTACTGCTCCGCAAAGCCAGCACGTCAGCTATGTTTTTACCGGAATTTGGGATGGCCCTGAAGGATTAATGCCTTCTGATGATGTTCTGAAGAATTGGAAAGTTTCACGTATTGTTTGGAAATCTTGATAAAATTCCAAAAAATGGTTTGATATCAAGTAAAAAAGTCTTTTCCTACACCTTATTGCTTTTCATCATTTCTCATAAAAATTCGGTATATAAAACATAGGCTAGTAAACTACCTTGTTATAAAGATTCTGGATACAGTAAAGAGAGGATTGTCAAATAACGTGACGAGTAAGGTGTTGGATGAAAATAATAACAATAAAAAATAAACTATTGGGCAAAGTAGCTACCTTATTGCTTTTTGCCAGCCTCAACGCTTATAGCTCCAGCACCTTGTCTGTCGAGCTGTTGAATAGTTCTTACGACATTGGGCGAGAATTATTCTCTCGCTTGAATTCTGAATTCAAAAAGCAATGGAATGCGCAGAACCCACAGGATAAATTGGCCATCAAACAATCCCATGGCGGTTCATCTAAACAGGCATTAACTATTCTGCATGGATTGCGGGCTGATGTTGTTACTTATAACCAAGTCACAGATGTTCAGGTTTTGCACGATCACAGCAATCTCATTCCCGCCAACTGGCAGCAGCGTTTGCCGAATAATAGCTCCCCTTATTATTCCACAATGGCTTTTCTGGTACGCAAAGATAACCCCAAACATATCCAGACTTGGGAAGATTTAGTACGAAATGATGTGAAGTTCATTTTCCCAAACCCCAAAACCTCAGGTAATGGACGCTATACCTATCTGGCTGCATGGGGGGCTTTTCAGCAAAAAAATCCGCATGATCCCGCTAAAGTTCGCCAACTAATGCTGAGTTTTTTACAAAATGTGGAAGTGTTTGATACCGGAGGTCGTGGGGCAACAACTTCCTTTATCGAGCGGGAAATAGGGGATGTGCTGATTAGCTTTGAATCTGAGGTCAACAATATTCGTAAACAGTATGGTGAAGATAATTACCAAGTCATTGTGCCTCCGGTGAATATTCTGGCTGAGTTTCCGGTGACCTGGGTAGATAAAAATGTCCAGAAGAATGGTACTGAAGCGGCTGCCAAAGCGTATTTAAATTATCTGTATCGTCCGGCTGCCCAGCAAATTATCGCCAGCTTTAATTATCGTGTGATTGATCAAAATGTTATGAAAGAACAGCAATCCCGTTTTCCTGCAACCAAACTGTTTCGCCTTGAAGACCAATTCGGTAATTGGCCTCAAGTGATGAAAACTCACTTCAATACTGGTGGCACGCTCGATCAGTTATTGATAGAAGGGTGTAAATAATGTCGGTATTCAGCAAACGTGTTTTGCCCGGATTTGGGCTGAGTCTGGGCTATAGCTTATTTTATGTCTGTCTTATTCTGCTGTTGCCATTAAGCGCTCTGGTCGTACAGCTTTCCAATATGACATGGGAGCAATATTGGCAGGTTATCATCAACCCGCAGATTGTTGCCGCTTACAAAGTGACATTATTGGCCGCCGCAGTTGCCAGTTTGTTTAATATGGTTTTTGGCATGTTGCTGGCTTGGATATTAACGCGCTATCAATTTCCGGGACGTAGTTTACTTGATGGTTTGATGGATTTGCCATTTGCATTACCGACAGCCGTAGCAGGTTTAACGCTAGCAACACTCTTTTCTGCGACCGGATGGTATGGTGCCTGGCTTGGCAACCTCGATATCAAAGTTGCTAATACTTGGCTGGGCATTGCGGTTGCAATGGCATTTACGAGCCTGCCTTTTGTTGTTCGTACTGTTCAGCCTGTTCTGGAAGAATTAGGCTCCGAATATGAGGAAGCGGCACAGACATTAGGAGCGAGCCGTTGGCAAACTTTTCAGCGGGTTATTTTACCTGAGGTTTCACCTGCATTGGTTGCCGGAACCGTACTCTCTTTTACGCGTAGTTTAGGGGAATTTGGTGCGGTGATTTTCATTGCGGGCAATATTGCCTGGCAAACCGAAGTCGCCTCTCTGATGATCTTTATCCGCCTACAAGAATTTGATTACCCGGCTGCCAGTGCGATCGCTTCGGTCATCCTTGCCGCGTCGTTACTATTGTTGTTTAGCGTCAATATATTGCAAAGCCGCTTCGGTAAACGGATAGGAGGACATTGATGACTGGATTTTACGAACATTCTGTTTCTGAGCAATCGGTTTCTGAATACACAGAGGCACAACGTCCCTCCATCAATTGGGGGAAGTGGTTACTGATCGGCACTGGCGTACTTTTTTCGGTTCTGCTGTTGGTCATACCGATAGCATGGATTTTCTTGACCGCTTTTTCCAAAGGAATCGATATGGTTGCCCAGAACCTTTTCGATCCCGATATGCTGCATGCTATCTGGTTGACAGTGATAATTGCGCTTATCACCGTTCCCCTCAATTTGGTCTTCGGGGTTACGACGGCATGGCTGGTGACACGTTTCCAATTCCCCGGTAGGCAGTTATTGCTGACATTCATTGATATTCCGTTTGCAGTTTCGCCAGTTGTGGCGGGGCTACTTTATCTTCTGTTTTATGGTGACAAGGGTTGGTTAGGTAGTTGGCTAGGGGGTTATGACATTCAATTGATGTTTTCATGGCCTGGTATGGTGCTGGTGACGGTATTTGTAACGTTTCCGTTTGTTGTTCGTGAATTGGTGCCGGTGATGTTAAGTCAAGGCAACCAAGGAGATGAAGCCGCCATATTATTGGGAGCATCGGGTTGGAAGATGTTCTGGCGCGTGACATTACCAAATATTCGCTGGGCATTATTATATGGCATTGTTTTGACTAATGCCCGGGCGATTGGGGAATTTGGTGCTGTGTCTGTGGTGTCGGGAGCAATTCGCGGTGAAACCTATACTCTACCTTTGCAGGTTGATCTGTTGTATCAAGATTACAACACGGTCGGCGCGTTTACGGCAGCGGCCTTATTGGCGGTGATGGCGATTATTACTCTGATTGTCAAAAGTACATTGCAATGGCGTTTAAGCCGCCACAAGGGTAGTTAAGGAGTGAGGTATGAGTATTGAAATCAATAAAATCAGTAAATCTTTTGGTCGATCTCAGATACTGAATGAAATTTCACTGGATATTGAATCCGGTGAGATGATAGCTCTGCTCGGCCCATCGGGTTCAGGAAAAACGACATTGTTGAGGATCATCGCGGGGCTTGAGCAGCAGAGTACAGGCCAGTTGAAATTTCACGGGCAGGATGTCAGCCGATTACATGCACAAGATCGGCGTGTCGGGTTTGTATTCCAGCACTATGCCTTATTTCGCCATATGACGGTATTTGATAACGTGGCTTTTGGCCTGTCAGTATTTCCCCGTCGCCAGCGTCCCAGCGCTGAAGTATTGCGTCGCAAGGTCATGACATTACTGGAGATGGTGCAACTTTCCCATTTGGCAGAACGTTATCCGTCGCAGCTTTCTGGTGGGCAAAAACAGCGTGTGGCATTAGCAAGGGCATTGGCCGTTGAGCCACAGATCCTTTTGTTGGATGAGCCTTTTGGCGCATTGGATGCTCAAGTACGTATGGAATTGCGTCGTTGGTTACGTCAGCTTCATGAAGAATTGAAATTTACCAGTATATTTGTCACCCATGATCAGGAAGAAGCAATGGAAGTGGCTGACAGAGTGGTGCTGATGAATCAGGGGCGTATTGAACAGGTCAGCACTCCTCAGCAAGTATGGCATGAGCCGGAAAGCCGTTTCGTCCTTGAATTTATGGGTGAAATAAACAAACTGAATGGTGAAATTAAAGGCTCCCAACTTTGGATAGGTGGGAAAGTTTTTCCATTGGATATCACCCCACTGCATCAAGGCAATGTTGATGTCTTTTTTCGCCCTTGGGATATGACACTGAGTACCAAGCAAACAGCTTCCTGTCCTTTGCCAGTGCAAATCGTGGAAGTCAATCCGCGCGGTCATTTTTCACTATTATATGTTCAGCCGATAGGATGGGGTGATGATGAATACCTGTCAGTGATTTGGCAAGATAATTCATCCATTCCGGACAGGGGAAATCGCTATTTTATTGGGGGCACTGGTGCTCGATTATATGCAGGTGAGTTGTCATTAAAGATTTTGCAATTTGCTGAATCTGCCTGATCTAATTAACCTGTAAATTTAAATCCCTATTTCCTGTTATGCAAGAAAGCAGGGATTTTTTTGCTTAATATCTTGCTACAGTTTATCTAATATGATTATTTGGTTATCCATTCTCATATGAATTAGGTAATGCTGTGGCAAGCTTGGAAGAATTGATAGGTAATACACCGCTGGTAAAATTACAGCGAATTACAGAAAGTATTGATGCGGAAATTTGGGTGAAGCTGGAAGGCAATAACCCAGCGGGTTCCGTGAAAGACAGGGCTGCACTTTCTATGATCAAACAAGCGGAATTGCGCGGAGAAATTGCTCCGGGCGATGTTCTGATCGAAGCAACAAGTGGCAATACCGGTATTGCACTGGCGATGATCGCGGCAGTAAAAGGATATCGTCTAAAATTATTGATGCCTGAAAATATGAGCCTTGAGAGACAGGCATCAATGCAAGCTTACGGCGCTGAATTAATTTTGGTCAGTAAAGAATTGGGAATAGAAGGTGCGCGGGATCTGGCACAAGAAATGGAGAAAAATGGAGAAGGAAAAGTTCTGGATCAATTTAATAATACAGATAATTCACTGGCACACTTCAAGAGCACTGGCCCAGAAATCTGGCGGCAAACACAAGGACGGATTACGCATTTTGTTTCCAGCATGGGCACCACAGGCACAGTGACAGGTGTGAGTCGCTATCTGAAATCTCAGTCAGACAAAGTGAAAGTTACCGGATTGCAACCTACAGAAAATAGCCATATTCCCGGCATTCGCCGTTGGTCTCCAGTCTATATGCCCGGTATTTATCAAAAAGAGCTAGTAGATCAGATCTTGGACATTACCCAGACAGAAGCGGAAGCTACAATGCGTTTATTGGCGCAAAAGGAAGGCATTTTCTGCGGTGTCAGCTCAGGTGGAGCCGTTTCCGGCGCATTACGTATTGCGGCCGAAAATCCAGGTTCAGTTATTGTAGCGATTATTTGTGATCGTGGTGACAGGTACTTGTCTACTGGGGTATTTAATTAGTATTCCTTTCATTTTTTACATATTAAATTTTGTTGGTATTTGACTTATCTATAAAAAACCGCCCTGTTTTATCAGACATTCTACTGCCCAGCCTGATAAAACAGTGGCGATTCACAAATAGCTCATCAATTAAAATGAATCGTCTAACAGAAAAAGAGGGAAATATCCCCTCAATGATTTTTTCTGTTATTTCTTGATTCGCATGATGACAGATTCACCTACAATAACTGATCCACTTACTTTAGTTAACTCTTTAATTTCGTCCATGTTAGAAATAACAACAGGAGTTAAGGTTGATTTAGCTCTTTCTTCCAAAAATGCCAGATCAAACTCTAAAACCAAATCGCCTTTTTGTACCCGCTGACCTTCTTCGGCAATGCGTTTAAAGCCTTTACCTTTCAGTTCAACGGTATCAATACCAAAATGGACAAATAGCTCAATGCCACTATCTGATTCGATAGAAAAAGCATGGTTAGTTTCGAAGATTTTACCAATGGTGCCATCAACAGGAGCAACAATTTTGTTACCGGTTGGTTTAATGGCAATACCATCACCAACGATTTTTTCGGCAAAAACAACATCCGGAACATCTTCGATATTGACTATCTCACCTGACAATGGGGCGATAATTTCAATACTGCCGCTGTTTTTTTTATCGTCTGAAACCAGAGATTTTAATTTATCAAGCAGACCCATAAATCTTCTCCTAATTGTTTTAATGGGACCGTATTCCGGCTAATTTTTTAGCAGAGTGTTTTTTCTCTGGTAAAGGTATCAACCAAATCCATCAATTCCTGTGCGGTTGGCTGAGTTAGTGCTTGTTCTGCCAGCGCTTTTGCATCATCGTAAGTCGTATTACGGATGATCTTCTTAATGCGTGGAATCGATATTGCACTCATACTGAACTCATCCAACCCCATGCCTAAGAGCAACAGCGTAGCGCGTTCATCGCCGGCCAATTCTCCACACATGCCAGTCCATTTACCTTCCGCGTGTGAGGCATCAATAACCTGCTTGATGAGGCTCAGTACTGCTGGTGACATTGGGTTGTAAAGATGAGAAATCAGCTCATTACCACGGTCTACCGCAAGAGTATACTGAGTTAGATCGTTTGTCCCAATACTAAAAAAGTCAACTTCTTTTGCAAGATGTTTAGCAATGGTTGCCGCAGCAGGTGTTTCCACCATGATGCCGACTTCAATCGATTCATCAAATACCTTGTTTTCATTGCATAGCTGCTCTTTCAGTAACGTAAGCTCGACTTTCAATTCCCGTATTTCTTCAACTGAAATAATCATTGGGAACATAATGCGAAGTTTACCAAATGCAGAAGCTCTCAGGATAGCACGTAATTGAGAATGTAAGATTTCTTTACGGTCAAGACAAATACGGATCGCACGCCAGCCGAGGAATGGATTTTCTTCTTTTGGCAGATTCATGTAAGGCAGATCTTTATCTCCACCAATGTCCATCGTCCGAATCATGATGGCTTGATTACCAACAGCTTCCGCAACTGCTTTGTAGGCTTCAAATTGTTCGTCTTCAGTTGGCAGGGAATCGCGATCCATAAACAGAAATTCAGTACGGTATAAGCCGACACCTTCAGCACCATTGCGTTCAGCACCCAGGACATCACGCACCGTACCGATATTAGCGCAAACTTCAACTTGGTGACCATCCAATGTGATGGCCGGTAAGTCTTTCAGTTTCGCCAGTTCGGATTTTTCTGTCAGATACTCACTTTTCGCGGTTTTCAGTTTCTCGATTTCGCTATCGGATGGATTCACATAAATGTGGTTATTGACCGCATCCAGAATCAGATAACTGCCGTTTTTGATTTGCTTGGTCGCGTTGGTTGTACCAACAATGGCGGGTAATTCCAAAGAGCGAGCCATGATGGACGTGTGGGAAGTTCGACCGCCAAGATCAGTGATGAAACCGAGGACTTTGTCCAGATTGAGTTGTGCGGTTTCTGAAGGGGTTAGATCATTGGCAACCAAAATAGCTTCTTCTTCAATGGAACCTAAGTCGATAATTGGCATATCCAGAATATTTTTCAGCAAGCGCTTGCCAATATCACGGACATCGGCAGCTCGCTCTTTCAAATATTCATCATCCAGTTCTTCCAGCGCCTTGGCCTGATCTTCAATCACGGAATAAACAGCTGCATCTGCTGATGCCAGATTTTTCTTAATAAGGGTGATAATTTCTTGCTCTAGCTCTTCATCTTCCAGCAACATAATATGGCCTTCGAAGATTTCGGCCTTCTCTGCACCTAGATTTTTTTCGGCTGTTTTTCTAATTATTTCTAATTGTGCGGAAGATTTGTCTCGGCCTTGCTTAAAGCGGGAAATTTCTTGTTCGACTTGTTCAGGAATAATTTTTTTCTGATTGATAATGATGGGATCTTCTTTCAGTAATAGCGCTTTACCGAAAGCAATTCCTGGTGATACTAAGATACCTGAAATCATATTATATGACCTTACTGCGGATAATTACCTTTCATTAAGCCTTCAGAGAGAACCCTCTGAATATCCCCCGGATTAATAAACCCCGGGGATGAACTGAATGAATAGACTGGCTTGATCGAGCGGACGATTATTCCAATTCGCCCATCAATTTAACTAAATGCTCAACAGCCTGTTGCTCATCTTCGCCTTCAGCAGTAATCGTTACGACTGTACCTTGAGTCAATCCCAGCGTTTGCAGTTTAAACAGGCTTTTTGCGCTAGCAGACTTGCCTCCAGAAGTTAGTGTGATGTCGGAAGAAAAGCCTTTTGCTTCTTTGACAAATTGTGCCGCAGGGCGAGTGTGGAGGCCATTTGGTGCAGTAATGGTAACTTCTTGCTGGAACATAGTATTTCCTCAATAACTTAAATGTTCGTTGATAAGCTAAGAGAATTCTAAAATTAGTGTATACCCTTTGTCTTTCAAATCGAGCTTTGCTGGCTATGCTCACTCATCCCGGCTACATAGTTAACGACCACATAGTTAACGACCACATAGTTAACAACCACATAGTTATTAGCTATGCTCTCGGGGATTCGTTTCCTTGCCGTCGCGCTGTAACTCGAAATCCATTGGGGATAGTTGAATTCGCTTCGACTTGTACAACTATTAAAATGATAATGATATAAAGCGTATTCCCTTCGACTCTCAAGTTATTGTTTTGTTAACTGTCACTCGAAATTTATTGGGCCTGTAATAATCATTATCCAAAAATTAACATATTTGATGCATTCAATTGTTGATTTGGTGTTAATACACACTATCTGAGTAATGGTTGAATTGAATAACCTTTCTACTGCCTGCTTGGCGATTAATTTCGTGCATCAAAATAATTACTGGTTAAATACTAAAGCTACTTGAATAAATCATCTAGGAAAGTTTTAAACTTTGATCTGATGCACAAAAAAGCACCCTTGAAGTGCTTTTTTGTCAATGTAGTGAAAATCCTATAGAGCAACTTTCAATCATTATGTAGATCAGTAAATAACACTGTACTCAGATAACGTTCGGCCGAAGAAGGTAGAATTACTACGATATTTTTGTCCTTGTATTCATCCTCTTGGGATATTTTGATGGCAGCCGCAACAGCAGCACCTGAAGAAATGCCAGAAAGAATTCCTTCTTTTTCAGTAACTTTTCGTGCTATTTGAATCGCTTCTTCATTGCTGATTTTAAATACACGGTCAACTAATGTTAAATCTAAGTTATCAGGAATGAACCCAGCGCCGATTCCCTGAATTTTATGTGGGCCTGGTTTCAGTTCTTCACCTGCCAATTTTTGACTGATAACAGGTGAATCTTCTGGTTCTACCGCGACAATAGTCACTTGTTTACCACGTGTATTTTTCAAGTAACGGGCAACACCAGTGATTGTACCGCCAGTTCCTACACCAGCAACGAAAACATCTACATTACCATCAGTATCTTCCCAAATTTCAGGGCCAGTAGTTTTTTCATGAATTTCTGGATTGGCTGGATTGCTGAATTGTTGCAGGAGGATAAAACGGTCAGGATTGCTATCCCGAATTTCGTTAGCTTTATCAATAGCACCTTTCATGCCTTTCGCGCCTTCGGTCAGCACTAAATTTGCGCCCAGTGCTTTCAGTAACTTACGACGCTCAAGGCTCATCGTTTCAGGCATGGTTAATGTCAGCTTATAACCACGGGCAGCAGCAACATAGGCCAGCGCAATCCCTGTATTGCCACTAGTTGGCTCAATAAGTTCTTTATCTTGGGTCAGGATGCCTCGTTTTTCAGCATCCCAAATCATATTGGCACCAATGCGGCATTTTACACTGAAGCTGGGGTTACGAGATTCTATTTTTGCCAAGATGCGACCATTTGCGAAATTCTTTAAACGCACTAGCGGAGTGTGACCAATAGTCAACGAATTATCTTCATAAATTTTGCTCATTGTTCGATAGCCCCTAAAATACCGTAAATACTGATTAACCATACGCTAACATCTTATTTATGGAAATAAGGTTTCAATCTATTCTTATTCTATAAAAGAATATTTGATAGCTATTTTATATTATTTTGATTATTTAAGATTAGTGTAACTTTTTAGGTACAGCCCCTGATATATTTATGCTTATCAAGGGCTTTGTTGTCGTTGGCGAAAGCAGTCAACAAAAACTAAATTAGCTTGATGAGCTGTGATCCAGGGCATGCTGAGCACGGTAGCGATCAACCCACATCGCTGTCGCTCCGCAAACAGCAACGGGCATAATGAACAGATTCACAATAGGGATCATGGTCAGTACACTTACTGTCGCGCCGAATTGAAGGTTATCTATTTTGTCTTGGCGCAAGCTATTGCGCATGGTGGTGAAACTGACTTTATGGTTATCAAACGGATAATCACAGTATTGGATCGCCAGCATCCAGGCACTGAAAATAAACCAAAGGATAGGGGCGATGGTTTGGCCTATTACCGGAATGAAATAAAGTAGCAATAGGACAAATGCACGAGGAATATAGTAAAGAATTTTTACTACTTCACGTTTAAAAATACGGGGAGTATCTTTGAGTAAGTCCATAACGCCAGCATCTGGTGCTGGAGTGCCTGTTAGATCGGCTTCCAGTTTTTCTGCCAGCAATCCATTAAATGGTGAAGCGATAAAATTAGCAAGTGTGCTGAAAAAATAGGTAAAAACCAATAAAATGGAGATAAGCGCAAGTGGCCAAATTAAATAGCTTAACCATTGCATCCAATCTGGTATTTTATCGAGAGTCCATTGTATCCAGCCATCCAGTTTATGATATAGCCACCAAAATGAACCACCTAGCAATAAGATATTGGCCAATAACGGTAATAAAACGAATCGCTTAATGCCAGGGCGGGTTATCAGTTGCCAACCTTGCACAATATAATGGAATCCATTCGGATGTTTTGGCAACTTTGTCGAATTCGTCATATTTTCTTATTCTCTCCTAGATGATTGAGACGGTATGATATAGGCAGGATTTTCTACTGACCAGTAGTTTTGTGGGTAAAAAACATCCGAAAAAACAGAGGAAATATCACTTTATGGTAAGAAAAGTAGGTAGAGACTTGCACTTGTCTTATTTGGCAAATACTCTTATCTAAAGAATATTCCGCCGTGGTGGCAATTAATTTAAACAACAGAGATAGCAATGATGCAGGATTTGCGTCTGATATTAATCGTTGTTGGTGCGATAGCCATAATAGCTTTGCTATTACATGGGTTGTGGACCAGCCGTAAAGAGCGTTCATCACTCTTTCGTGATCGCCCAGTTAAACGTCATAAACAGGGGCGTCAGGAGGAGTCAGGGGGTAATGATGGCGATGAACTGTTTGATAATATGCCAAAATCGAATGTTCAGGAATCGGCAAAACCGCTTACTGAACAGCGTGCTGAGCCAGTTATCAAACGTCGTGCGCCTGAATCGTCATCAGTAACGCCTGATGATGGTTTGGATCCTTTACTTGCAAGGCATCAATCTGATGTAGCCGCAACCAAAGGGAAGGGTGTCGATGATCAACAGGAAGAACCGCAGCTTGGGTTGTTCGATCTGGTTGAATCCGCTGAATTAAAAGAAGCCGGGATAGCGGAGTCAGGCTCTAAAGCTGTGACAGAGCAGTTAAAAACAGAAGAAAGTACAGAAGAAAGTAAGGTGCTTTCTGAATCTGAGCATAGCCAGAAAGAAACAGTGTTGGTATTGCATGTTGCCGCTCATCATGGGCAGGAACTGAATGGTGAAGTCTTGTTGCAAAGCATTTTGCAGGCAGGCTTCCGGTTTGGTGACATGAATATCTTCCATCGTTACTTGAATCCATCAGGTAGCGGCGCTGTGTTGTTCAGTTTAGCTAACATGGTAAAACCTGGCTCATTTGATCCAGACCAAATGACAGATTTCACTACTCCAGGGATCTCCATGTTTATGCTTGTGCCTTCATATGGTGATTCCAATCAGAATTTTAAACTGATGTTGCAGGCCGCCCAGCGAATCGCTGCTGATGTAGGAGGCGTAGTTCTGGATGGTGAACGCAAAATGCTTACACCACAGATGATTGAACTCTATAAAGCGCGTATCCGCAATACGCTCAACGTCGGTGAATAACCCCTCTTTTTAGTATCAGCCCCCGCTAGTCGGGGGTTTTTCATCTCTGGTGAGAAGTCATGGAAAATATTATTCAAAAAATCAACGAATTAAGAACAACACTACGTCATCATGAATATTTGTATCATGTTATGGATGCGCCAGAGATCCCTGATGCAGAATATGATCGTTTGATGCGGGAATTAAAAGCACTGGAAGAGCAACATCCAGTGCTGATTACCACTGATTCCCCTACCCAACGCGTGGGTGCAGCACCATTAACGACGTTTGAGCAGGTACGCCATGTGATCCCGATGTTGTCTCTGGATAACGTGTTTGATGAAGAAAGTTATCTTGCCTTTGACAAGCGTGTTCGTGACCGTCTGAAAGACAGTCAGGATTTGGTATTTTGTTGCGAACTAAAACTTGATGGCTTGGCGGTCAGTTTGCTGTATGAAAATGGGGAGTTGGTACAGGCTGCAACCCGAGGCGATGGGACAACGGGGGAAAATATTACCGCCAATGTCCGTACCATTTGCGCCATTCCCTTGCGCTTGAAAGGAGACAATATTCCTGTCCGCGTTGAAATTCGTGGTGAAGTTTTCATAAAACAAGGCGGATTTGAAAAACTCAACGAAGAAGCGCGCCGTACAGGAAATAAAGTATTCGCTAATCCCCGCAATGCGGCTGCCGGATCATTACGTCAACTTGACCCTCGCATTACTGCCAAACGCCCACTGACTTTCTATTGCTATGGTGTCGGTGTTCTGGAGGGAGGAGAGTTATCGGCAAGTCACTACGAACGTCTGATGCAATTCAAGCAGTGGGGGTTGCCTGTCAGTGACAAAATGAAGTTATGTCAGGGTACTCAGCAGGTGATGGATTTTTACCATGACATTGAACAGCAACGTTCGACGCTGGGCTTTGATATTGATGGGGTTGTAATCAAAGTCGACTCCCTCGAATTACAAGAAAGACTGGGTTTTGTTGCCAGAGCACCACGTTGGTCGACAGCTTTCAAATTTCCGGCTCAAGAACAGATGACTATCGTCCGTGATGTTGAGTTTCAGGTAGGACGTACTGGTGCCATTACTCCGGTTGCTCGTTTAGAGCCTGTATTGGTGGCCGGAGTGACAGTAAGTAATGCCACACTGCACAACGCAGATGAAATTGAACGTTTGGGGCTGCGCATTGGTGATACTGTGGTTATTCGCCGTGCTGGAGATGTTATTCCACAGGTGGTGGGTGTTGTTTATGAAAGCAGGCCAGCAGAAACTCAGGAGGTGATTTTCCCTGAACATTGTCCGGTTTGTGGTTCAGATATAGGACGTGTCGAAGGAGAAGCCGTTGCTCGCTGTACAGGAGGCTTATTTTGTGGAGCACAGCGCAAAGAAGCGCTGAAACATTTTGTTTCCCGTCGTGCCATGGATGTTGATGGCATGGGCGAAAAAATTATTGAGCAGCTTGTGGATAAAGAGTATGTCAAAACACCGGCTGATCTTTTCCGTCTGACTGCCGGAAAATTAACGGGTCTTGAACGAATGGGGCCTAAATCTGCACAAAATGTCATTACTGCCTTGGATAAATCTAAGAAAACCACCTTCGCCCGTTTTATTTACTCTTTGGGCATTCGTGAAGTCGGCGAAGCGACAGCCGCCAATCTGGTTTCTCATTTTGGTACATTGGAAAAATTGCGTGCAGCAGATATTGAGGCTCTGATTGCGGTGCAGGATGTGGGAGGCGTTGTTGCCAGTCATGTCGTGAATTTCTTTAGTGAGCCGCATAATCAGGTAGTGATTGATGATTTGGTTGACAATATTGGTATTCACTGGGAATCGGTAGCAAGTCCAGGTTTGGATGAGGTCAACAGCCTATTTACCGGCAAGATAGTAGTTTTGACGGGGTCATTAAGCCGCCTGTCCCGAGATGAAGCCAAAGATAAACTGACAGCTTTGGGTGCCAAAGTCACCGGAAGCGTGTCTAAAAAAACAGATCTGGTTATTGCCGGTGAAGCAGCGGGCTCCAAGTTAGCTAAAGCCAATGAGTTGGGAATTGCTGTTATTGATGAAGAGGAAATGCTCCGTTTATTGGGGGAATAATGTGCGTTTCACTTAAGGGTATGATTATCAAAGTGTGATTGGGCTGGTTAAATAGAAATTTGCAACCATTTGAACAGTAAATAAATGTGATAATAATCAAAATTTTCTATTATGCATTCCATAAAATACAGTTATAAATTTGCACAACATGATGTTTGGAGCTTTTTATTATGTCTCATATTTTTCATTTTTTCCTCGCATTGATCGTAATTGGGGGCTTGGCGATTTTGGCGAGTAACAACCGGAAGCATATTAGGGTTCGTTATATTATTCAGTTGATTATAATTGAACTTTTTCTGGCATGGTTCTTCCTGAACTCTAACGCGGGTTTGGGGATAGTTAAAGGATTTGACAATTTATTTGTCCATCTATTGTCTTATGCGGCAGAAGGCACCAAATTTATTTTCGGTGGCATGATAGAAGCGAATTTGGCCTTTTTCTTCCTGAATGTATTGTGTCCAATTATCTTCATTTCTGCTTTGATTGGTATTTTGCAGCACTTCAATATATTGCCAATTATTATTCGTGCGATAGGTACAGTGTTGTCTAAAGTAAACGGCATGGGCAAACTGGAATCTTTCAACGCGGTTAGCTCATTAGTTCTGGGTCAATCAGAAAATTTCATTGCTTACAAAGACGCTCTGGGCAAAATGTCTGAGCGCCGGATGTATACAATGGCGGCAACAGCCATGTCCACAGTATCTATGTCTATCGTTGGTGCTTACATGACGATGCTGGATGCAAAATATGTGGTCGCGGCGCTGGTTCTCAATATGTTCAGCACCTTTATCATCTTATCGCTCATCAACCCTTACTCTATTGAGAGCGAAGAAGAAATCCAGATGAGCAACCTCCACGAGGGACAAAGCTTTTTTGAAATGCTAGGCGAATATATTCTGGCGGGTTTCAAAATTGCTTTAATTGTTGCTGCAATGCTGATTGGATTTATTGCTTTGATAGCGTGCATCAACGCAATTTTTCACTTGATATTTGGCATTACCTTCCAGGAATGCCTGGGGTATGTATTCTATCCGTTGGCATGGATCATTGGCATTCCAAGTGATGAAGCACTGAAAGTAGGCAGCATCATGGCGACGAAACTGGTTTCCAACGAGTTTGTAGCGATGCAGGGCATGCAAGAAATTGCAGCTCAACTGAGTGAGCGTTCGAAAGGTATTCTGTCAGTATTTTTGGTTTCCTTTGCTAACGTCTCATCCATCGGGATTATTGCAGGTGCCATTAAAGGATTGAATGAAAAACAGGGTAATACTGTTGCGCGTTTTGGCCTGAAACTGCTGTTTGGTTCAACGCTGGTGAGTTTCCTGTCCGCTGCAATTACAGGTCTGATTTTGAGCATCTAATTTTTCATCGTTAGATTTGATAAGAATAATTGAAAGTGGCATCTTGGCGGATGCCATTTTTTTATATAGAGATAGAGTTATCTTTTATCGCAAGGTAACGGAGCTGACATTATGAACAAAGAAAATTTGCTGGAAATAGCCAACACCGCTATGCCATTTGGTAAATATAAGGGGCGAATGCTGATTGATTTGCCGGAAGAATATTTACTTTGGTTTGCCCGCAAGGAGGAATTCCCTCAGGGTAAATTGGGTGTATTGATGAAAATGACCCTTGCGATAAAAATTGAAGGCTTGGATTCGCTGGTAAAACCGTTGAAGAAGCCCTGATAGATAAGGTTCTGATAGATAAAGAACAACACATGCTTTTCTATTCTTTACCACCAAATCAGTGACGTAAGTCCCACCGCCATTTCTTGAAGAACATTAATATATTGCGTAATTAATTGAAGTTATTTGTTTTTTAAATCATGATGGTGGTTATACAGCACAATAACGTAAAAAATTAAGAGCCCATCCTAATTTATCTACAATTTTAGCAGATACAGAGATAGGCTCTTGATGTAGTTTATTTTGCCAGTTTTTTAAATTTTGCTCTCAATATCATTGAGAGTGTCATCGCATTGACAAGTAAGCCTAAAACAAGACCGTACCAAAAACCAATCAGCCCCATTCTCTCAGTGATAATATCTGTCAGCCCTAAGATAAAACCTAGAGGAATTCCAATAAGCCAATAACCGAGAAGAGGAGCATAGAAAACTATTTTTGTTTCATGTAATCCTCGAAAAATACCAGATAATATAGCCTGAACAGCATCAAAAAAATGGAAAAGGCATAAAAATAATACGATCCCGATCGCTGTATTTATCACAAGAATGTCTTTTGTAGATAAGCTAATAATAAAATCAGCATATAAATAGAAAAGAGCACATAAGATAAAGGCTATTAATGAAACGACTCCAGATGCCATTATGCCAAAATTTAATATTGACTGATTATCTCTCTTAGCATTTAAGTAACTGATTTTTACTGTTGCAGCAGCGGAAAAACCTGCACTAACAGTAAACATTATAGAGGATATAATTAGCATGATATTATTAGCCGCAATATAAACAGGGCCTAGAGTAGCAATCCCAAATGCAATGATATCGATGAAAATCATTTCAATAAAGAGTGCCATCCCACTTGGAATACCGACTGCAAGTAATTGCTTGAATTTTTCATTGAATTTGATTGATAACTTAAACTTGTATTTTTTATATTCTTTTTTATACAAGAAATAGCCAACAAGTAAAATGGCGCTAAACGTATTGATAATTGATGTTGCTATGCCAGCTCCTATACCTCCCATTTCTGGCATACCAAATTTACCAAATATGAAAGCATAATTGACTGGTATATTAATGAGTAAAGCAAAACAGGAAATATACATTGCAGCTTTTGTGTCTTCGAGTCCTTGCAGTAGAGAACGAAATACATTGAATATCATCACGCTAGGCACACCAAATGCCATCGCAGTAATATAACCTTTTGTGATATTTACAACATCCTCATCAACACCAATAAGAGATAAAGCCTGCACTGCTGTTAATAGGAAGATAATAATGGGTATCGATAAAATGAATGAGGCAGAAATGTAGTTATTAATGCTCTCTTTAATTCCTTCGATATCATTATGAGATCTGTGCCTTGCTATATCAGCAGATAACATCATAATAACGCCGTGACCTAATACAAAGATAGGAAACCAAACGCTGCTTCCCAAAGATACAGCAGCCAGATCATTCGTTGAATAGTGACCTGACATTATAGCGTCAACTGCGCCCATAGCTGTTCTGGCAAGTTGAGTTATTATAACTGGACTTGATAATAAAAATAGATATTTCACTTCACTTAATAATGTTGTTCTTTGCATGGCTTTCCTTATTGGATTTTTTGTAAGTTACTCTGCCTAAATTTTAAAATAAGGGTAAATCAGTGAGGAAAAATTCAAGCTTTAATTGATTTGGAGGAATTCTGAAAAAATGATTAATGCTAAAAATAACTTTATTTTTGTAGTAAATAGAGACGTGATTTTTTATGTAGATCTAATGAAATATAACAAAATAAAAATAAATAAGCCAATAAAATCATCGCCATAAAATAGTAAATAATACAATTTCCTTATAGTTGTTCTTAAAAACATTGGCTATGCCTAATTTTTAAAATGTTAACTTAGTTTCCAACTTGTATCATAAGAAGAAATAAATCATGAGAAACAATTAATTATAAATCAATCTTTGAAAGAATAGTTGATACAGGCATAGATATAAACATGCATAGAGGCAAGAATATAAGAAAAATCCCTGAAAATTTGCGTCTTCAGGGATTCAGAATTTTGGTGGAGCTAAGCGGGATCGAACCGCTGACCTCTTGCATGCCATGCAAGCGCTCTCCCAGCTGAGCTATAGCCCCACAAATGTGGTTCAGGTTTTGAATGCCAAACACTAATGACTGGTTATACTAGTATTTGGTGGAGCTAAGCGGGATCGAACCGCTGACCTCTTGCATGCCATGCAAGCGCTCTCCCAGCTGAGCTATAGCCCCAAATCAAAATCCTGTGGAACGGGGCGAATCATATGAGACCCAGAGAATTCTGTCAATGGATTCATTTATATTCTCTGTGTAAGCGCTGGAAAAGCCATCAATGACCAATTTTGAGAGCAAAAAATAAAGGCACTGCAATAAATTGAGTGCCTTTATTATTCATATCATATGAATTGTGTGGCTTATTTATGAGCCATTATTCACAAATGACGATTTATTGTACTTCACGCTGAGCAATATAAGCCAGAGCCTTATCAATACGAGACAATGAACGTGTTTGGTTAACAGCATGAATTGTTACATCAACACTCGGAGACTGGCCTGCACCTGTTACAGCAACACGCAATGGCATACCTACTTTACCCATACCGACTTCCAGTTCATCAGCCGTCACCTGAATGGCGTGATGGATATTCTCAGGTGTCCATTCAGTAATCGCTACCAGTTTCGCACGGGCAACTTCCAATGGCTGGCGAGCAACAGGGCGCAGATGTTTCTTCGCAGCATCTGCATCAAACTCAGCAAATTCTTCATAGAAATAATGGCAAGATTCAGCCATTTCTTTCAGTGTCTTACAACGTTCACCCAGCAATTTGATCAAATCAACCAGCTCTGGGCCAGTACGAGTATCAATACCTTGCTGTTCAATATGCCATGCTAAATGCACAGCAACTTCTTCTGCCGGCAGGGTATTGATGTAATGATGGTTCAACCATTGCAGCTTTTCAGTGTTGAATGCACTGGCGGATTTGCTGATAGCATCAAGGCTGAACAATTCAGTCATTTCTTCAACGCTGAAAATTTCCTGATCGCCATGTGACCAACCCAGACGAACCAGATAGTTTAACAGCGCTTCTGGTAAATAACCATCATCACGATACTGCATTACGCTAACAGCGCCGTGGCGTTTGGACAGTTTTTTACCGTCGTCGCCGAGGATCATAGAAACGTGGGCATATTCTGGAACCGGTGCGCCGAGGGCTTTCAGGATGTTGATCTGACGTGGAGTATTGTTGATATGGTCTTCACCACGAATAACGTGGGTGATTTCCATATCCCAGTCATCAATGACAACACAGAAGTTATAGGTTGGTGAGCCGTCGGTACGGCGAATGATCAAATCATCCAGCTCTTGATTGCTGAATTCAATCGAGCCACGGATGCTGTCATTAAAAATGACGGAGCCTTCTTGTGGGTTACGGAAACGCACAACATGTGGTTTATCGTGATGCAGTTCATTATGATTATGCTGGCACTCGTTATCAAGGCATCGTCCGTCATAACGGGGTTTTTCACCATTTGCCATTTGAGTTTCACGCAGTTTTTCCAAACGCTCTTTGGAGCAATAGCAGCGGTAAGCTGTACCTTGCTCCAGCATTTCATCAATAACTTGGTTGTAACGGTCGAAACGTTTGGTCTGATAATAAGGGCCTTCATCCCAATTCAGATTTAACCAGTTCATACCGTCCATAATTGCATCGATGGCTTCTTGAGTGGAACGTTCAAGATCGGTGTCTTCAATACGAAGAACAAATTCACCTTTATTGTGGCGACTGTATAACCAAGAATAAAGAGCAGTACGCGCACCACCAACATGAAGGTAGCCAGTAGGACTTGGTGCAAAACGGGTTTTAATTTTACTCATCAGGAATTGCCTTAATTATCTCTTTTTAGAGTGCGTTTTGTATGATCAAAGTAACAATAATGGGGTTATTTTATCACTGCACTTCAATTCCTCAATGGCGTTAACGATAGGTTATTGAGAAAAGCCAAAATAAATTGGCCAAATGATACCATTGCGTGATTATAAATGTTTCATTCTGTTTAATTTTACGACGAATGATTGTTTTAGTAATAAAAAGCGTTGACTCACCTCGAACTATCCCTATAATGCGACTCCATCACGACGGGGCGATTAGCTCAGTTGGTAGAGCATCTCCCTTACAAGGAGGGGGTCATCAGTTCGAATCTGGTATCGCCCACCATATATCTCGTAGTGATAAAAAATGATTTTATGATTGGGCGATTAGCTCAGTTGGTAGAGCATCTCCCTTACAAGGAGGGGGTCATCAGTTCGAATCTGGTATCGCCCACCAATCATAAATCATGGTATTGATGTCGTTATAGTCATCATGAAGTGGGCGATTAGCTCAGTTGGTAGAGCATCTCCCTTACAAGGAGGGGGTCATCAGTTCGAATCTGGTATCGCCCACCACTTCATTTGGTTGTTTCGTAGCAATATCATATTGATATTTAGAATGGGTCGTTAGCTCAGTCGGTAGAGCAGTTGACTTTTAATCAATTGGTCGCAGGTTCGAATCCTGCACGACCCACCATTCAAATATCAAAATCAAAATTATCTAATTGGGTCGTTAGCTCAGTCGGTAGAGCAGTTGACTTTTAATCAATTGGTCGCAGGTTCGAATCCTGCACGACCCACCATTTAGATATAAAAATCAGAATTACCTAATCGGGTCGTTAGCTCAGTCGGTAGAGCAGTTGACTTTTAATCAATTGGTCGCAGGTTCGAATCCTGCACGACCCACCATCTAGGTATGAAGATATGAAGTGGGCGATTAGCTCAGTTGGTAGAGCATCTCCCTTACAAGGAGGGGGTCATCAGTTCGAATCTGGTATCGCCCACCACTTCATCTCAGAATTTCTTATATAGCATTTTCTTCCTCTAAAACCATACTCCATCAAAATTGTAAGATAATACGCCTCTGGATGTGATTTGCGGCTATTTTATCTTTAATCCATAATTTTTGAATTTTTCCAGAACCCGTTACATTTCTGCCGGAGGAAGTATTGGAACCGTTTCCATAATTGGAAGCACTTTTAAATAAAGTTGTGCCAATATTTCAATCTCATTTGCTAACCACAGTGCTTTTTCCAGATTAACTTCCATTGCAATCATTCCATGATGCTGCATCAGTAGTGCTTTACTGTACGAGATCCCTTTTTTCACACTGTCAGCTAATTCAGCTGTTCCGAAAGTGGAATAAGGAATGCAGGGAACGTGATCGGTTCCTGTAACAGCAATCATGTAGTGAATGGCAGGTATAGCATGATTGAGAATGGAAACTGCTGTTGCATTAACAGCATGGTTATGTACAACGGCATTAAGATCAGAACGTGCTTGATAGCAAGAGAGATGAAAATGCCATTCGCTTGAAGGCACTTTATTGGCTGCATACTCGCCTTGATTACTGACATAGACGATTTGTTCGGATGTTAGCTTTTCATAAGGTACCCCACTGGGGGTAATCAAAAAACCGTCTTGATAGCGGGCACTAATATTACCCGATGTTCCTTGATTCAATCCGAGCGTGTTCATTTTGAGGCAAGTTTCAATAATCTCTTGGGCGATTTGTTCTCTATTCATCATTGTTACCTTGAATAATAATTACGGTTTTCCATATAAATCAGGGAAAAGAACCCGTAATCCTTCCGCACTGGCATCGCAAATTCCACGTTCAGTGATCAGTCCGGTGATAAGTTCAGCAGGTGTAACATCAAAGGCATAATTCCCACAAGATGTTCCCTGTGGTGCTGTATTGACCCAACTTCGCGTACCTTCAGGTGTAATGCCATATACATGGGATTGCTCTTCGCCTGAACGCTGTTCAATAGGAATTTCTTTTACGCCGTCCCAGACAGTAAAATCTAGCGTAGGGGATGGCAGGGCAACATAAAAAGGTACCTGATTGGCTTTGGCTGCCAATGCTTTGAGGTACGTACCGATTTTATTGCATATATCACCCCGGGCGGTTGTCCGGTCTGTACCGACAATACAGAGATCCACTTTACCATGTTGCATCAAATGCCCTCCGGCATTATCAGCGATCAAAGTATGTGGTATGCCATGTGAACCTAATTCGAAAGCGGTTAATCCTCCTTGGTTACGTGGGCGGGTTTCATCAACCCAGACATGGACTTTGATTCCTGCATCATGCGCCATATAAATAGGAGCCAGCGCAGTTCCCCAGTCTACCGTTGCGAGCCAGCCAGCATTGCAATGAGTCAGGATATTGACTGCTTCACCTGTTGATTTGGTCTTTGCCATACTTTGGATTATTTTTAAGCCGTGCTCACCAATTTTGCGACAGAGTTCTACATCTTCATCTGCAATTTCATTGGCGATACGGTATGCGGTTTCTACACGTAACGAATGTTCTATATTTTCCAATATTCAATATGACCGATCCAATGCCCATTTTAAATTGATTGCTGTAGGGCGGGTTTTAACCAAAATATCGTAAGATTGCCGTAGATTCTCATCGCTACTTTCCTGATGCATTGCCAAAGCCATACCATATGCGGCAACAGAACCAATCAAAGGTGCTCCCCACACCCACATTTCTTTTATGGCTGTCTCTGCATCCTGTATAATGCGTAGTTGAATAGTTTGCACTTCAAAAGGGAGCTTGGTTTGATCGAAAATTTCGACGGTATGACCATCGTCAGCAAGCCAGACTGAACAGTAATGAATGCCATTAATTTTCATATCAACTTCTTAACACTGTGCAATATAACGTTTAATTAGCGAAAAATTGGGATAGTTTTCTCGATTGACTATCAATTCCCGCGCCAATTTCAGCGCCCGCTTTTCACAGATGGCGCGCTGGTTTTGATCTTCAATCTGCTTGAAATCGGCAACACCAGAAAATCCAACAATACGGCGATTGATTTCCAGACCAGCATAAGCAAGCGTGTCTTTAAATAAAGTAGATAGAAAGTCATCTTGTACTGTTTTTAAGAAGGATGCATCAAATGTACCTTGCTGATAAAGCACAACAGGATAAGCATCCCCAATCTCTTTCCCATTCCATAATTGACGAAAATGACGCTCAAATACTGACCAAGTTGTTTCTGCTTGCTCCAGAAGCCATGTTTGATAATCAACACATTGTGCATTATTTTCTCGTAGAGCTGGCTGAGCAAAGTAAGCCATCAATAAATTACCGATGTAGTTACCAATATCAAAAGCCATTGGCCCCATGAAACTGAATTCTGGGTCAATTACCTTGGTAGAATTTGGCGTCACCATGATTGAGCCGGAATGGAGATCACCATGTAGCAGGGCTTGTGCTTGCGTCATGAACTGATACTTATACTGCATGGCCACTTGAATGAGTGCTCGATCTTGCCAGATGGAGTAGATTTCGTCGTCAAGCTGAGGGGCTGTCCAGTTATTTCTCTCTGCGTTGAAATAAGGTTCAGTGAAAATCAGATCTTCAGTGATCTTGCAAAGTTCATGATTATTAGCGAAGCAGGCAGTGAGATTTTTTTTCTCTTTACCCGTTATTCCAATATCGGAAGTATGAAACAACGTATTCGCAAGGAAAATTCCAATATCTTCCGCGAGGTGAGGAAGTTTTTCTCCGGCAATAAGTCGCTTGCGTAGGATGATATGCTGAGACAAATACTCCATAGCAAAGAGAGACATCTTCTCATCATAAAAATAGACATCAGGAACATATTCTTTGGCGATTTTCTTTTCTTCTATCAGGGCATAATATTCAAAATGAGAACGAACAAGAGAAAGCGGCCATGATTCCCCTGCAGCCCGAACATAAGGCAGGGCTTGCTTCACGACAATCGTTTTTTCTTTTCCGGAGACAATAAATACTAAGTTGAGATTTCCATCACCCACTTCTTGAATTTGCCAAGTTTCAGGGAAACCGCCAAGTGAAATGGTTGTTGGTAAATTTTCAGCAAGATAGTGAGGTAAAGATTCGCAAGTTTGTGGGATATATCCTGTAGGGACATGAGCAGCCATTATTTTCATCCTGATAATTTTATGAAGGAACGTTCATAAACTGCACAGCGATAACTTATTCTGCTGTAATGGAATTTACATTTATTAACTATAGATATGCAAAAGTAAGGTGTCTGTGATGGAACTAACATTAACCATCAGTTATGTTTGAGGTTTTGGCAGAGGAGGAAGGTCGTAAGCTGCTCTGGCACGATCACAACTTTCATTATAATCGTCATTTTCCCAAGCTTGAGGAAATTCTCTACAAGGAGAGGGTCTTTTGTCATAGATGGCGCAGGAGACCGACTCACCAATTTCACCGCATAAATTGATACATCGGGGATAGGGTTCATTTGTTCCTTTCATGCAACGCATGAAATCATTTAATTTTTCTGTCATGGATATAGGAACTGTACCGCCACCATCCTCAGCTTCAGCCCAATAAAATGAAACACGAAAGTAGGCGCAGCAAGCACCACAGCTAATGCAGGCATTATCCTGTAACTTAGATTGAGAAGTTAACGTTTGGCTCATACCAGATGTCACTATCTGATGTTTAAGATATATACTTAGGTAAAATTACCTTATCCTCAAAAGGCTGCTTTCCAATAAAAAGCGAGTCTCTTTAAAAAGAGATTATGTTACCAAATTATATATTTCTTCAAGAAAAATTTATATTATTTGGATTCATTTGAAATTATTAAATAAATTACTCTTTATTGAAGTGTCGATTGGTAAGTTATAGTAATTATGGATTATTATCTCCTTAGGTATAAATTGTTTTTTAATTTTTAAGTAAGGAAAATATAGCTGGATAGACTGTATTTAAATCAATATTGTTAACATCATCAGGATCGTAAAATACAATACATTTATCTTCTGTAGCCAGTGGAGCCCAATTTTCAGGCATTGTTACACCGTAAAAGGCGATAAGCTTTTTTTGTAATGCAGCAGCTAAATGACAGATCCCACCATCACCGACAATAATCAATGTTATGCTGTTCAATAAAGTTAAAAAAAAATTTAGTGAGTCAGATATTACAACTTCACTATTTTTCCCTATACGTGCTCTTAAACCCTCGGCTAAAGGAATATTCTGTTTATATGAAGAAATAATAAATTTTGTCTCTGGATAATTATCTAGTATTCTTGGATTCACATATTAAGCGCAACACCGTAATGAACGAAGTAAATGAGTGGGTATTCCTTTAAATAACTCATTCGGTGTTTTGTAATCTCGTGT
>NZ_FOVO01000016.1 GCF_900115195.1 Xenorhabdus japonica | reverse complement strand
GACTAAGCGCCAGAAGGCTGGCTGGGATAATGGCTATATGATGAAAATCCTGACAGTGGGATTTTCATCTGTATAAATTAGACCCGTTTGCCCTATACGTGACCTAACACAATTTGTATTTATATTAAAAGCAGAAAGTGAAATAAAAAAAGGTGCTGATATTTCAGCACCAAAATTACTACCAAAGTATGTGACACCCGAAAAAGTATGTGACACCCGAAATCGAAGTTAATCGTTTTTATCCAACGGGAAAGGTACAGGATGTTTTGTATTGTAATTAAAGGTATACATAGCTGTTATTATCATCATCACAACCAATGTCCATACCACTTCTTTTGCTCCCGTTCCCATAACTGCCCAGATGCAATAAACAAAGGCAATAAACGTAATGACAGTATATTGCGTTTTCTTTTTCCCAAGGTGACCATGACCAATCAGCAGTAAAGCTGCGCAGGTATACAAGTAAGGGATCAGAGTAAAAATAACCGAGACGGAAGAAACCAAGCCAAACTCTTTCGCTGCATTTGGGGAGATACTGCTGAGCTGGAAAATCGTCATTAAGATACCCAGAATCAACAAACCAGCAACAGGTGTTCCCGCTTTGTTCACTTTGGCAAAGATTGAAGGAAACAGCCCGTCATCTGCAGCAGCTTTGGCGGTTTGCCCTGCAAGTAACGTCCAGCCACCTAATGATCCTAAACAACCGGCCGCAGCACAAAAGGCAACCACTGCTCCCGCGGTATCTCCCAGAGCCAATCTAGCAGCATCGCCAAAAGGTGAAGATGAGATTTTCAACGCCGCGTTAGGGATCATGCCCATAATTACGCTACTGGACAGAACATAACAGACGGCAGCAATAAGCACCCCACCAATAGTCGCAATCGGCACATTACGCTTGGGATTTTTAACCACTCCGGCAGCAACCGAAGCGCTTTCTACACCAATAAAAGACCATAATGTTACGTTTAAAATACTCTGGATAGCACCAAAGGTATTTAATCCACTGACGTTCCACGCATCCATATAGGTCTTACCGTTGAACCAAAACCAACCAAATACTGCGGTTGCCACAATCGGAATCAATGCCAGCGTTGTCGCCACAGCCTGCACTTTGGTAATAACGTGTGGCCCAATAATGTTCAAAATGACAAATATCCACAGTATTACGGTACAAGTGATGGTTAAGACAATGGGATCTTTTAAGATAGGGAAAAAATAACTCAGATAGCCGGCACCAATTACAACCATTGCGATATTGCCGATCCAACACGCCAGCCAATACAGAAGGTTAGTCTGATACCCCAAAAAAGGGCCAAAGGCCCGTCGTGCATAAGCGTAAGAGCCCCCTGGGCTATCATCCAATGAAGACATCTTGGCATAGACAATTGATAATCCCACGGCACCAATAATAGTCACCAACCACCCAAAAATGGCAATACCTCCTGTTGAAGCCAAGCTGGCAGGCAGAAGGAAAACGCCCGAACCCATAATATTACCCGCAACCATCAGGGTAACTGGAATCAACCCGACTTTTCTCGTCTCTGAAACTGTAGACATAATTTATCTTCCCGTTTTTATTTTTTTATACACATAACATGATAAATACCGTTGATAATTTCTGTGCCTTCTGTTTCATGCTCAAAACCGGGGAATTCATGATCCCATTTTTGTAATGCATGCAAATATCCAATCTGGGGGCTGGCTTTATCACCAAAGTTTTCGCCTGAAAGCAGCATAGGAATACCGGGTGGATAAGGGATGATAGAGTTTGCAGCAATGCGATGGGGCAGATCGTCCAGTGCCACCATTTCCACATTATTGGTCACGATAGTTTGATAAGCGGCTCGCGGAGTCATTTCCATCTTGGGTAAGCCAGCGTATGCCTGATTCAGTTTTTCGCCCGGATTGTCCTGGCGTAAATAATCGAACATTTTATCGCCCAACTCTTTCAATCCTAAATGGCTATACACTGCTGGATGCTGACTCACCAGATCTGGCAAAATATGCCCCAAAGGCGTATTGGCATCATAGTGGTGTTTGAAAGACAGTAAGGTGTTAAGCAATGTTCCCCATTTTCCCTTGGTAATCCCCATTGAAAACAAGAACATAATTTGGAAATCCGTAGTGCGGGTAGGCACGATACCATGCTGGCCTAACCATGCAGTTACCAATGCAGCCGGCACACCTTGTTTTTTCAGCTTACCATTATCTCCCATGCCCGGAGTCAAGATACTGACTTTAATCGGATCAAGCATACTCCAGTCATCAGGTAAATCTTCAAATCCGTGCCAACTGTCTCCCGCACGCATTACCCAGCAACTTTGTTCTTTCGTCAGTAATTCCCTTGGAGCATCTTCAAAGGCAATTTTCTTGCCAGTAGCAGGATCTGTCACTTTTTCCTGATTCCAGGGTTTAAAGAACCAGCTTCCCTCCTTGCTGAAATCCCGATGCAAACGCGCTAATGCCTGACGAAAATCAACAGCTTCTTCAATGACTTCCTGAGTCAGGGAATAGCCACTATTACCATCCATCATGGAAACCGCAATATCATTTGAAGCGCAAATCGCGTACAGAGGCGATGTTGTTGCATGCATCATGTAGGCTTGATTAAACCTTGAGAAATCTACGGGATTCCGCCCATCCCGCACATGGATGAAAGAAGCCTGGGATAGTGCATTCAGTAACTTGTGAGATGAATGGGTGGCAAAGACCGTCGGCCCTGAGTGTTTTTTCGGTTCCCCCCGCATTGCATAATGATCATGATAAATTGGGTTAAACCGTGCATAACCATACCATGCTTCATCAAAATGTATTCTATCGACACTTTTATCCAACAATTCCTGTACATGCTTGGCGTTATAACAGACTCCATCATAAGTACAGTTTGTCACTACACTATAGACTGGTTTTTGATTGACCATATCTTGAGTCAGTGGATTCTGTTTCAGCCTTTTCTGTAGTGTTTTGGTTTGCATTTCTTGTGGATAGATAGGCCCGATGATGCCATAGCGGTTACGGCTCGGCAGCATATAGACAGGTTTCGCGCCTGTCAGAATCAGCCCCTGCTCAATGGATTTATGACAATTCCGGTCAATGATGACCACGTCATCTTCGGTCATGCAAGCCTGCATAATCGTACGGTTAGAGCCTGACGTTCCTACCACGACAGAATAAGAATGGTCTGCACCAAATACTCTGGCTGCGTATCTTTCACTTTCACCAAATGCACCGGAATGATCTAACAATGAACCCAATGAGGCCCGCTCAATTCCCATATCGGTGCGGAAGAGATTTTCCCCATAATAGTCATGATAGAAGCGGCCAACAGGTGTTTTATTAAATCCGACTCCCCCTTGATGCCCAGGCGCAGCCCAAGAATATTCATAGGTTTTTCTATATTTCATCAACGCTGACATTAAAGGAGGAAATAATTGTTGACGATAACGCTGCATGGCCGCAATGGCACGACCAGCGATAAAGTTTGCTGAGTCTTCCAATATCCAGGCAAATTCAGTTAGCTTTTCCAGTAATTCATGCTTTAGCAAAAATACTGTTTTTTCTCGATCACTTAACAAAAAGACCGGAACATCTTCCTGTCGCTCAAATAATTTATTTAATAGTTTCTGTATATGAAGATATAAATCATCATCCATGAGTGCACAGCTGATCATGACACAATCGAACGGCTCATTGGCTGAAATTATTGTATAGCTATCATCAAAAGAATCAGCAATAACAACATCAACGTCTTGCTCAATTAATTCATCTGCCAACCTATCTATTGCTTTGTCAACATAGTGACTATGATATCGCGTACCTACTTCGTTTTTTGCTATCAATACTTTCATGACATTATTCCTTACACTATCTCTACTTGAAATCCATTGGATATAGTCGTATGGATTAACTATTTGTTAAGATATAGTTTTTAAAATTAAAATCACTCTAAACAATATAGTGTCTATTTAAATTTGTGCAATTCAAGCAAATCGGCAAAAATCGGCTGTTCCACATAGAATTCATGTCATACATATTGAAATAAAAGGGAAAAAGATTAATAACCCTTGTTTTAAGGTGCTTATAAAAACACTTTTTTGTTTAAATTATTTTCATCCTATCTTTTTTTTATGTAATCCTCGGAAAATATAATGCGCATGATCGTCATACGGTATACCAAAACCCAATGGGATCTTGATGGAATTATTCATTATCAAATTCAACATCCCCATTTTTAACCATAAAAATTACCTGATTATGATGTTGATTCAACAGGGAATTTAGTAAGAGCCAGAGCACAATGGCATAACAATGAAGATCTTCTTTACTGACATTAATATGGAAAAGTACGGGACGTCATTGAGTAAGTGCTGAAAGCTAACCCCGATTGAGCTGATTTGAAGATTGTTCAGCCTGATGTCTTCAAGATTGAACTAGTTGAAAACTCTGCTTCCATGACGCCCATCATTCGCTTATGGGACTAACAATGAAAGAACATCCTGATTTATTGGCCGATTTATTAAACGGTCTGAAAAATGCTTGGCCGCAGATTTCTGGCTCTATTTTAGCCATTATGATTTGTTACGGCCGTCTGATTTATGACGGTGTGGAGCGAAAAAATCGCTGGGTCGAGCCGCTACTGTGCGGAGCACTGTCGTGGGGGTTTTCCAGTGGATTGGAACTATTTGGCATTCCAAGCAGTGTTTCACCCGCACTCGGCGGTGCTGTTGGCTTTATTGGCGTAGAGAAAATTCGAGAATTTGCTCTCCGTGCCATCAATAAACGTTTAGGAGATAAATAATGACAAGAGGGATTCGTAACCACAACCCTGGCAATATTCGCCACGGTGATAAATGGCAGGGTTTGCGTAATACTCAAACAGACAAGTCATTTTGTCAGTTTGTGGCGCCGGAATATGGCATACGAGCAATGCTGAAAATTCTGCTTAATTATGAACGCAAATACGGGGATAACACTATTCGTCAGTTTATTTCCCGCTGGGCACCACCAAATGAAAATAATACCGAGAACTACATCGCTTATGTGTGTAAATCCGTTGGCGTAGCCAGCAGCGCGGTGGTGGATGTAGAAAACGCAGCCACAATGAGCCGGCTGGTTAAAGCTATTATCCAAATGGAAAATGGTCAGCAGCCTTATTCCGATACGGTCATTAAGCAAGCATTCGAATTGTTATAAAGTTCAGACTGCACATACATCACCATAAAAAAGCCACTATGAAAACAATCACCATAAAAACAATCACCATAAAAACAATCACAGCCGAAATACTGGCGGTGATTTTTCGAGTATTCCAATAAATTTCAAGGTCGTCATTATTACTTTTTTGAACTTGGCGGTCACTCGCTGCTCGCTGTACAGTTGTTGAATCAAATACGTAAACAAGATATGGAGGTTACATTGACTACTTTATTTTCTCATCCCACATTAAAGGATCTTACTTTAGCCATTAGTGAGCACTTTGACCAAACAGCATCTCCGTTTGATGCAAACCCAGTACCGCTAAGCCCAGCAGGTTCTTTGTCGCCTTTTTTCTTGGTACATGAAACTTCCGGCGACCCACTAGTTTATTCTCCTCTGGCTGCCTTACTACCACCGAACCTTCCCGTCTATGCATTGCAAGCCCTTGGCATTCACACACTTGAGCATCCTCCTGTATCAATCGAAGCACTTGCGACCTGTCATGTTCAGGCGATTCGCCGCATCCAGCCACATGGGCCTTATCGTCTGGCGGGATGGTCGATCGGTGGTTTAATTGCCTATGAAATAGCTCAACAGTTAATAAGTGACGGCGAGACGGTAGAGTTTCTCGGTATGATCGATTCCTATAATCACGCCAATAAAGATAATAATGAGTCAGCAACAACTACCGACCAATCTGTGAATAAAGATGCAAGACGAATTAAGTTACTTATTGATTTACTGCGTACTCAAAAGAGTATTGACGATGAACATGCTTTGGAAGAACTTTACAACCTAAGTAGTTTGGAGCAGGTTCTTGATCACTGCATTGAGCACCAATGGTTATCAACAGGTATCACACGCGAGGATATTCTCCTCCGTTTCTACACCGCTGAGATGACGACACAGCTTGGTCAGGAGTATATCGCGCAAAAATCATCTTTACCTATCCACCTTTATACTGCGGATGATTTAGTCAACGAAGATATTTGGCGCAATTGGTACGGCACAGTTAGTCACAATTCGGTACTACATCCGATTGGTGGGACGCATTTATCCATTATGTATCCTCCTTTGCTAAATCAAATAGTGGATTCAATCACCGAAAATTTACAGGTAGTTCCTTCTTTCGATCCACACGTTATCATTCAGCAGGGTTCTCAATCGATATCGCCGTTATTTTGTATGCCGGGTGCGGGTGCCAGCCCGTCTAGTTTGCTCGAATTGGCTATATCATTCCCACAGCAACTCCCTGTATACGCTTTGCAGGCGCGTGGATTCACTGTCGAACATAACTTCCCTTACACCAGTGTCGAAGGTGCTGCTCGTGCCTACATCCAGAATATCCGACAAATCCAACCTCATGGCCCTTATCACCTACTAGGCCACTCTTTTGGTGGTTGGATTGCTTTTGAGATGGCTCTGCAATTACAAGCCGGAGGAGAACGTGTATCCGATCTTATTCTTATCGATACCGATGAGCCAAACCAGCAAGGCAGTGCCCTCAAATCAGTCAACCGTATTGAGACGCTCATGGAGTTGATTGATATCTATAATATGCTATTAGATCAGCCTATTCCGCTCACCAGACAAGATTTTGATGGTCGGGAGCCGGATGAACAAATTCAGTATCTGCACAATGCCTTGGTAAAAGTCGGCCTTTTCTCCGCGAAAACACCCATATCATTACTGCAAGGAGTCATCCGCGTTATGCACGCTAATCTGAATACTGGCTATATACCTCGCACTCGTTATGAAGGAATTGTTCATCTGATCAACGCAGAAAAAGGCGATTTGGATGAAAGGAGAACTCGCGAAACCCAGTGGAGCCTTCACGCCACTGAACTAAATACGATGCTTGTGCCCGGCAATCATATGACCATGCTATCCATGCCACAAGTTGAGCAATGGCTCACTGAGTTATGGCAGAAATTGGATTACATGAACACCCCCAATTCCGCGTTCAAAACTTGGTCAAACTGGCCGACAAGGGGCAGGCAGGATTTAGTCAGTTAACTGTATGAATTGATATATGAGGACAAAAAAAGAACTCAGCTCTATTTTTGTAATTTGATTAAGGAGGGAACACGGCACCTGAGGCATGTTAAGTTCCCTTCTTATAGGCAATGTTTTTTCTGTTTAAGGAGTGTATAGAAAAACTGTTATATAATCACCTCAGACAAATAATATAAGGATAGTAATTGATTTTATATTAATGGCAATATCAATATCTTCCTTGAACTTCAGAAGAGCGATATTGAAAGAATCTAAAAACTTGGTGATGAAAAACAATTCCCAATTTAGCAGGAAGCAGATTGTGTGACTTTTTATAACAAAAAGGTAACGTTTTATCAATGAGGTAATAATATGCTGTTTCGTCAGGAAGCAATTGACAATAAAAAAATGAAATGGAGTGGAAAAGCAATTTTACTTCCGGGAATACCAGCTTGGTTAGTAATCGGAGGCGGAATCATTTTTCTAATTGCTTGTTTGACATTTGTTATTTTTGGTTCTTATACACGCCGCATAAATGTCAGTGGCGAAATTACTACTTATCCGAGAGTGGGCAATATTAGTTCACCCGTACAGGGATTTATAGTAAAGAAATTTGTGACAGAAGGGCAAATGGTCAAAAAAGGTGATCCTATTTATCTGATTGATGTGAGTAGAACAACCCAACATGGTGTTGTCAGCGATAATCAACGAAAAAACATCGAAGAACAAATAGAAAATATCAATCTGACTATATCTCGCATTAAAGATAGTAAAAAATCGACATTAGATTTCTTAGAAAAGCAGAAAGAGCAATATACAAAATTTTTTAATCAATCCTCTAGTGTTATTAATAAAGCAAAAGAAGGAGTTAAAACTATCAAAAAAAATATGGAGAATTATGAAAAATATCAAAAAAGAGGCTTGATAAATAAAGATCAAATGATGAATCAGGTTAATTTATATTACCAAAGTCAAAATAATTTATTAGGATTAACTCATCAAAATGATCAAAATTCATTACAAATAATTAATCTTCAAAGCCAGATACAAACACAGTCAGCGGAATTTGACAACCGGATTAATCAAATGGAATTAAAACGATATGAGTTACAAAAAGAATTAACAAATATTGATGTTGGAGATTCTATTATTATCCGTTCATCATCGAGCGGTAAGATAAATTCACTCAGTGTCACGGAGGGACAAATGGTGAATGTTGGTGATAGTTTAGCGCAAATTATTCCCGGGGTTATAAAAAATTACTATCTTGTCATATGGGTACCTAATGATGCTGTATCATATATAAAAAAAGGTGATAAGGTTAATATTAGATATGAAGCCTTTCCTGCAGAGAAATTCGGTCAGTTTTCAGGAGTAATTAATGTTATTTCAAAAGCCCCGGCATCACCTAAGGAAATGCAAACTTATCAAGGCTCACCTATAAATATACGAGAAAATCATGCTACTTATTACAAAATGATCGTTAAGCCTGAAAAACAGCATATAAAGTATGATGGTCATTTTTTAAATCTGGAAAATGGAATGAAAGCTCAATCTACTCTTTTTCTGGAAAATAGAAAAATTTATCAGTGGATGCTCTCACCATTTTACAATATGAAACATAGTGCTATGGGGCCGAGCAATGATTAACTCCACATTTAGTAACATCATTAAAAAATTGGACATTGGCTTAATGAAACGAGTCTCAATGATCCATCAGACGGAATCATCAGAATGTGGATTAGCTTGTTTAGCGATGATATGTGGATACTATGGGAAAAATATCGATCTGATTTCACTTAGGAAGAAGTTTAATATTTCGGCTCGGGGAACCACTCTGGCAGAGGTTAAAGATATTGCTGGTCAATTAAGTATGACAACCCGAGCGTTATCATTGGATCTTGAAGAGATAAGTGCTTTAAAGACTCCTTGTATTCTTCACTGGGATTTTAATCACTTTGTGGTATTGATTAGTACACGTAGAAATCGAGGTGTTATCCATGATCCAGCTCGGGGACGTCGGGTAATTGGACTGGACGAAATTTCCCGGCACTTTACCGGAGTAGCCATGGAAGTCTGGCCGAATAGTGAGTTTAAGGCCGAGACAGTTCAAAACCGAGTGAAATTGAGGACACTTATTCGCAGCATACAAGGCATAAAAAGTGCTTTGATAAAAATTTTTTGTTTGTCCATTGTCATTGAATCTATCAATTTGATAATGCCTGTGGGAACACAGCTAGTTATGGATCATGTTATTCCTCCGGGTGATCGTGGATTGCTGACGCTTATCTGTACAGGATTGATATTCTTTATTCTGCTGAATACTGCTGTGAGCATGATACGTACCTGGTCATCTTTGATCATGCAGACATTAATAGACGTTCAGTGGAAAGCAGGATTGTTTTCGCATCTTTTACATCTTCCCTTAGCTTATTTCGAGCGAAGAAAACTGGGTGATATTCAATCTCGCTTTAATTCACTTGATACACTGCGTACCACGTTTTCGACCAGCGTAGTCGGTGCGATCATGGACGGTATTATGATTATAGGTGTGCTAATCATGATGATTTTGTATGGTGGCTACCTAACCTGGGTTGTTCTGGCCTTTACTGTGCTCTATGTGCTAATCAGGCTTTTTACTTATAGCTACTACCGTCAGTTATCAGAAGAAACACTAATTAGGGAAGCGCGCGCCAGTTCATATTTTATGGAAACGTTATACGGAATCTCAACGGTTAAAATGCAGGGAATGATGGAACTACGTAGTACCCACTGGCTTAATCTCGTTATTGATAAAATCAATATAGGTATAAAAGTCACGAAAATGGATCTGTTTTTTGGTGGTGTAAATAGATTTATTGTAGCTTGTGATCAAATAGCTATTTTATGGTTGGGTACCATGCTAGTTATTAATAATCAGATGACCATAGGGATGTTTGTGGCATTTGGGGTATTCCGGGGATTGTTTTCCAATCGTGTAACATCTCTGACAAACTTTTTACTCCAGCTACGAATAATGAGTTTGCACAATGAACGTATTTCAGATATTGCATTGAACGAAGTGGAAAAAACAAAACAGGTGATACCATACGTTCCAAAAATGACTCCTGCGTCACTTGAAATTCAGGACTTAGTTTATCGTTACGATAATCAATTATTGCCAGTTTTCAGCAATCTGAACATCTGTATTAAATCAGGTGAAAGTGTGGCGATAACAGGACCTTCCGGGGCAGGAAAAACCACATTATTGAAAGTATTATGCGGGCTATTTGAACCTGAATCAGGGAAAGTTATTATTGATAATATAGATATACAACAGTTGGGAATAAATAATTACCGTAAGATGGTTGCCTGTGTGATGCAAGAAGACAAATTATTTTCGGGTTCGATAAGAGAAAATATATGTTGTTTTTCTGAAAGAAGTGATGAAACATGGATAATTGAATGCGCTAAAATAAGCTTTATTCATGAAGATATTATGAATATGCCAATGGGATATGAAACACTTATCGGTGAGTTAGGAGAAGGTCTTTCTGGAGGGCAAAAGCAAAGGATTTTTATTGCCCGGGCACTTTACCATAAGCCACGTATTATTTTTATGGATGAAGCAACAAGTCATCTTGATGTGAATAGTGAAGTTCATATAAACCATGCAATAAAACAGCTAAATATCACAAGGATTATTGTAGCTCACAGAGAATCAACGATAAAGTCAGCAGATAGAGTTATAAAAATAACTGATTACTTGTAATGAAATAAATAAATATATCCTAAGGAGGTATTTTTTATAAAGAATAAAAAATCAGTTGGTTTAATGAATATTAAACAATTATTTATTACCATATTGATTTTTTCATTCATTCTTAAAGAGGACAAAATCGGTAATAGCACAATTAATGCTATATCAGTAATGTTTATCTTTTTGGAATGAATTAAATTGCAATTGTTTTATTCAAACCCTTAACAAAAGGAAAATATGATGAAAGAAATTGACAATAACTTGCTTAATAGTGTTTCAGGTGCGGGTATCATTGAACGTGTCACTGAAGTCTTTCATGAAGTGGAGAAATATGTGTGCGACTCTGTAAAAAGATTTGGTCACATAGCTTATGAAATTGCCAGCGAAGGTTGGAAGCTTCTGGAAGATGGAGTAAAATATATAAATAATGGTGATGTCAAATAGTAAATTACAAATAATGTTATATATAAATTAACAGATAAGTTAATAAAATAAATAGCACTTACAAAGTGTCGGGTAACAAAACCGACACTTTGTTTTAACCAAACTCCGTTAACTTGACGTTCCTGCGGCCTACTCAACCCAGTCATTGACCAGCTCAAAAACATTTCTCAGATAGCGTATTCAAGACATCGCAGCCAATTTGGTTTTCTTCTGGAAATCGCTGCCGATCCAATTACTTATACATTCCAACCTAAAAAACCGAGCTTGAATTTACGGAATACTGATACCTCTATCCTTAAAAAAAATGAAGTTTTTTAGACTTTTTATTACTTGTCAACAATAATAAAGCTAAATTGTCTTCTTTTTCTGATTAATTTATCTCAATCAAGACAGCTGGAATGTCATTAACCTTAAGGCTATCTGAAGGGTGTCACTTATGAAGATATGCAGGCAAGCTTTAATGCCAATGGCTCTTAAATTAGCTTTGTTTCTTCCTGGAATAAGTGTTAATGCAATAGCGGCATCATCATGCGGTTTCTCGAAGACAACGACCATTTCCGATAATGAGACAGAACCCTGTAATCTCTCAAATGGCGAAAACCTTACTATAGATAAAGGTGCATCAATTGATATCCCCCAAGAAACGTTGGACAGCTCAGATAGATACGATCTGAAATACAGTGCTGTCAATGTCGGCGGTAACAGTGATATGGCTCCGGTGACTTCTGTCGATCACATTGAAAACAAAGGAATTTTAAAAGGAACCAGTGGAGTTACAGTAACTTATAGTGGTTCTATCGGAAAGCTGCTTAATTATGGTGTCATGAGTGGAAATTCAGGAGCCATATGGGTTTCTGGTCATATGGACACGTTAGATAATTATGGCGTAATCAAATCCGAAGATATTTATACCGCACTCTATTCAATAGTGGTCAGTCATGCGTTGAATGAAAATAGCGAAAATAATAGTAGTAAAGGAAGCATAGATACAATCTTTAATCGGGAGAGAGGATCGATTGATGGGATATCTGTCGTAATGGCAAAACTAAACACGCTTGATAATCACGGGGCGTTGAAATCTCAGGGGAATTTTGTAGGCTCTACTGGCGGAACGATCTATGTCAGCAATGGTGGTCATATCGGTACTTTTAATAATCATGGCACAGTGACTGGACCCAATCATGGTATTGCTATTACAGAAGGAGGGTATCTCGAAAACCTCAATAATCAGTCTGGGAGTAAAGGCATCACGGCTGATCAGGATGCCATTCAAGTAACTGGGCAAGGCATGTCTGATTCCCCCCCAAAATTATCCAAAATTAAACAGATTACCAACGCCTCCTCCATACGTGGAAAGCGAAATGGTATTTATATCGAAGATAAAGGGGTTATTGATACTATCACGAATCTGGATGGAGGCGTGATCCAAGGGGATAAATTCGCTATCAATAATAAGGGAACCCTCACCAATGGCATTTATAATGCAGGCACGATTAATGGCAATGTAGAGCTTGGAAGCGCCAGTCTTTATCTGTCTGGCCCGAATGCAACCCTGAATGGCAATGTCTCTGGGTCGAAGGATTCAGTTGTTACTATTGGGGATAAAGGCTCTACGACGGAAAGTCTGAACCTTACATTTACTAATAATATGAATGTCGGAACTGTCAAGATATTATCAGGAAATGCGTTAAGTCTTGGTGACGGACACACAACAGGAAGCGTCTCCAGTGATATAAATAATAAAGGCAGCCTTCATTTCAACCATAGAGATAAAACGTCTTATCGCCACATCATAAGCGGAACCGGCTCTGTTCACCAAGTGGGTAGCGGCACGACCATTTTGACGGGGGCAAACACCTATACCGGCGAGACAAAAATCGACTCAGGGACTTTGCAACTCAGCGATAACGAGACGACGGGAAGTATTGATAACACGTCCAAGGTGACAATCGGGCAGAAAGGAATGCTGGCCTTTGACCATAACAACAATATTACCTTTTCTAATAACATCTCTGGTGCTGGCGGCGTAGAGCACGTTGGCAAAGGCACGACCATTCTGAACGGTCAGAATACGTATACGGGAACGACTCATATTAAAGCCGGTACATTACAGTTTAACACCCGGAACAATGAGCCGGACACCCGCTTAGTCGCCATTGGATCTGAAGGCACTCTGGCACTGAATCTGAATGGAACAAGCCGTTTTGACGGCGTGATTTCCGGCAGTGGTCATATCGGGAAGATTGACACTGGCGCCACAACGCTAAATTCGGATTCTTCTGCCTTTACAGGATCAACAAGTGTTAAGGCGGGGGATTTTGTCGTTGACGGTAAACTGGGCACAACAGCTTCGACCTTTAATGTGAAAAATGGGGGGGCTGTTGGGGGTATCGGCATCATCGGGGGCACCACTACCATTGAAAATGGCGGTCACCTTGTCGGCAAGCAGGGTAATACCCTGACATTTGGCCATGATCTTATTCTTGGTCACGGTGCAAATGTCGATGTTTTACTTGGGGCGAAGGAGACTTCTGTGCCTGCATTATTTGATGTCCGTGGCGATCTGACACTGGCAGGAACACTTAAAATCACCGATCTTGGCGGTTTCTCAGCGGGTGAATACGATATCTTCAATTATAGCGGCACCTTAACAAACAGTGGAATGACACTCACTGGCGGAGAACCAGGGGCACTCTCTCTCGATACGAACAGGGACAAAAAAGTTTATCTCACCAATACTGGCGGCATGATCCTGAACTATTGGGATGGGGAGAACGCCAGCAAACATAACAATGGTACTATTGATGGTGGTCATGGCGTCTGGCAGGTCGGTGGAGAGAATAATTGGACGTCAAAAGCAGGACGGCCGAATGCCAGTTGGAGCAATACAGACCAGTTTGCCATCTTTTCCGGCACCGCAGGAAAGGTACAGGTAGATAATAGCGGTGGTCAGGTCACCGTCAATGGCATGCAGTTTAGCACCGATGGTTACACCCTCACCGGCGCTCCGCTGGCTTTAAAAAATGACAATACAGGCAGCGCTAAAATTCGTGTTGGAATAGGCAATAAGTCAACGGCGGGCAGTGTTGCCACGATTGAGTCCGACCTGACGGGTTCGGCGACCCTTGAAACCACCGATTACGGTACATTGGTTTTGAAAGGGAAGAATAATTACACCGGCGATACGAAAGTGACACGGGGTGTCTTGCAGCTGGGTGATGGCGGAACGACAGGCAATATCTTCGGTAATGTCGTCACAGGCAATGAAGGAACACTCGCCTTTAACCGTTCAGACGAAGTGACATTTGGCGGCAATATCATCGGCAAGGGAAAACTGGTTCAAAACGGGGGGGGAACAACCTTTCTGACGGGAGTTAACAGCTATACAGGCATGACAGCAATACAAAAGGGAACACTTCGCCAGGGAGCAGTGAAGTCTTTCAGCTCAGCGTCATCCTATACAATCGGGCAGTATGGTACGTTTGATATGGGGGGATTTAATACGACAATTTCCGCCTTAAATAACAGTGGCAGAGTCGTAGCGGGCGGAGATAACAAAGCTGTAGGGCGTATGCTGACAATTGCGGGTAACTATAATGGCAATAATGGTACGGTGAGTTTATCGACTGTATTGGAAGGTGATAACTCAAAGACTGACAAACTTGTGGTGAATGGCAGCACATCGGGTACAACTCATCTCATGTTCAAAAATGTCGGTGGAACAGGTGCACCGACGAATAAAGGTATCAAAGTTGTTGATGTAAAAGGTACATCAAACGGAACTTTCACTTTAGCTGGTGACTATAGTTATAGGGGTGAACCAGCCATTGTAGCAGGTGCTTATGCCTACCGTCTTTATAAGAATAGCACCGACAATTCAGATGAAAACTGGTATCTGCACTCATCGTTGACCAGTTCAAAACCCAGCCCAGAGCCTGTACCGAAGCCGACGCAGCACTATCAGGCAGGCGTTAGTGTTTACGAGGCTTATGGGCAAATGTTGCAGACGCTGAATGCGCCAGAGTCCCTGCGTGACCGCACCGGAGGACGTAAGGATCAGGTGCCTGGCATAGATGAGTTCAGAAACCCCGCTGGTGAAGACAGCACAGACGATAGTACAAGCCAAATGCCCAATGGGGTGTGGGGGCGAATGACAGCCTCTTATGGCAAATTGTCGCCACGTGTCTCTACATCCGGTGCGGATACAACCACCTATAACATGGTCCGTGCTCAGGTTGGCGTGGACAGGAGTTTTTATGAAAATAACCAGGGTTCAGTCACTGGCGGTATTTTCCTGCAATATTCGAATATTGATGCAAACGTCGGCTCTGTGCATGGTGAAGGTCACATTCGTGCAAACGGTTATACACTTGGTACGACAAGTACGTGGTACGGCAAGAATAAGTTTTATTTGGATGGCTTAGCCCAGATAACCTACTTTGACAACGACCTGAATTCAAAGACTGCCGGCCAGCCTTTGGGAAATAGTAAATCCGCTCTGGGGTATGCATTGAGTCTGGAAGCAGGACAAGGGCTTGACTTGAATCAGGAATGGTCATTGACCCCACAAGCACAACTGGTGTTCTCTTCCATAGATATGAAGGGGTTCCATGATCCGTTTGGTGCCAAAATCCATTTTGACCGAAGCGAGAGCATGAAATTTCGCGTAGGCACGACGATAGACTATCGGCAAAAGTGGCACGATGATTTGAGTCAGGGTGAAAAAGCCACACACTTATATGGTTTTTTCAATATTAATCAGGAGGTCTTGGGTCATAATGACTTGACCAACGTTGCCGATGTTGCCTTTATCAGTGGTAATGACCGCATTTGGGGGGACATGGGTGCAGGAGGTTCCTACAGTTGGGATAATGGAAAATCTTCCGTCTATGGTCAGGCTTCAGCCAACACCAGCCTGAATAATTTTACAGACAGCTACGAGCTGAAGGCCAAAATCGGCATAAAGACGACATGGTGATTAAGTCAGTGCCACTGTAACTAACAAAAACCGTGGGGAATGATACCCCACGGTGAAAACATTAGCGGTCTTCACTAATTGTAAAATGGATGTTTACCCTTCATGAGACCACCCGACCAGACAGACAAAAAAGTCATTGAAATCAATTGAGCCACCATAATCCTCAAACGCCGCACAATAGTCTCTTCCCAGTATAGGAAATCCCGAACTGGGCTGTATCGTACCTTCATTCCAGCTATTATCAAGGCGATTACTGTCAGGACATTCAACAGTGCATTTAAGTGCTCCGTCTGATCCTGTGTATTGAAATGTATCAGCATGTCTATGTAAAGTACCCGCTCCTTCATCGGGTTTTGTCCAACTTTTGTATGTTGTGTTGTCATCGTGTATTGTCGCTGTATAACCATAATCAGCTTCTGTCATAAAGAAATACGAAATATACCACCCACTTTTTATATCACTAAATTTAAGTACCTTCGTAGCCATTGTTAATATCCTTCTAATTGTTCTTTAGTATATTTCACGCTTCCAACATAATTATTAGCAGTCACCCATATAGTACAATGTCCTCCTACCTTACCTTTCAGGTTTATTTGGAATTGTCCATATTCATTTGTGATCATTGAGCGTATTGTCTCGGGGTTAGAGCCAATTTCTAGCGCGCTACTTATATTGTTGGCTAGATTTATTTTATAATAGACGACCGCGTTTTTAATTTGCTCGGGCGTATGTTTATCGTTAACCTGAATTGTAATTACTTCATATTCTTCGCCAATTTGTTCTTTTCCGGTTATTTCTAGTCTTGCTTCATTAACCGATGAAAAATACAGCTCAACCGTATTTGATGTGGCTCCCGATAATACTTGTATTGAGAAAATACCATCAGCACTTGAAGTTGAATAAAAAGCAACTTTCCCATTCTGGTCTGTGACACAGGAAGACGGCGCAATACAAATATCATCATCGGAAACAATACGTATTGGCACACCGGATACCGGTTTCTTTTTTTCATCTAAGGCTGTGATGAGTACAGAATTCGGAGTATAACCATTAGCTGGAATACCATTAGCTAAGAACTCGGCTTTCAGAGAGGCAATTATTGGGGGCGGTGATGGGTCTGACTTTATAATTGTGACGCTGTTAGTTGCAGAATTCCATGAATTCCCTGACGAATCGGTGACAGTATAGAACACATCATAGCTACCGAGAGGAATAGTGGAAAAAGGTATGGTTATTTCATAATTTGAAGAATTTTGGTTTTCACTTACCATATAATATGGTAACGAAGATATATAATTATTCAGATGAGCAATGATAGTATCACCAATATGAACATCCTCATATCGGTTTATTTTTACCAACAGTATGGATTGATCCAATTTCGATTCATCAATGATTCCATCGTAACTTTGTGGTAAAAGAGGAGCAGAAAGACTGCCTTTCTTTATAGACATACGATTATCTCTCCACAAACCATTTTTTTGATAAAAGGAGACATACTAATAACAGTAATTATTAGCATGTCAGATATTTTGGCTATTCAGGTACAAACGTGTCGAATCCTCTGGCAAAAATTTGTGATTTCTGGTTCTGGGCAAGACGGCTGTAGTCTATTGAAATCGAACCCTCATAAGCATCCTTCGCTGTGTCATAACCCATGAGTTTATCGGCCTTAATGGTATGCTTGTAATAACCGCTATCTACGTCGGGATGTTGTACAACGTAATTATCAACAACCACGATTGGCAGTTGACGTACCGGTGTTTTCATATCAACGCAGTATGAAATATAGGCTTTAATCGTGATCGAATCACCCACGGCGATTTTATTCGGATCATTAGGGGCTACTGGCAGCCAAACCTCAATTCCTTTTGTACCGATGCTGTTGATATTTACTGCCTCATGTATACCGATATATCGACCCCACTGGTCATATACTTCCGGTGCAACCAGAGTCCGGCTTGGGTCATCGGGATTTGGGTTTTTATTACCGCCGCTCTCATAACCTATATAATTGGGTTCAGAGCCAATCGGGTTGCCGGTGTTGTCAAGAGTAACATAGCTGATAAAATTGATACCGTCATACATATCGCTATAATCAACTCTAAATTTAAAATATCCATCTTCGGCAACCGTTAGCTCCCCGAAGACCAGCTCTTTTTTATAAAGGTTTTTATCGTCATTCGTCAAAAATCCGATTAAGAAATTACCGGGACGTAAGTAATTATTCTGCGGGACCATGAAATGGAAATAACCGGGTTGATCCGGCCTTGTTAAAGTTGAGGATTGATAGGTTTCCTGAATGCTCGGTGGATCAAAATCATTGGAAGGAGTAATTGGAGAAGTAGCAATAAATAGAGTTTGTCTTTGGTTGTATTCCCTCTTGCTGAATATTGTCTCAAGTCTGATGAATTGATCGATACCTTGAGTGGCGTATATTTTAAGATTAACAGCTTCTGTTGATGGCTTATCAATCAAAAAGTCATAATACTGATTTTGAGAGTCAGTTTTATAAGATAAAATTTCAGTATCATCCATCCTAAATATCCGCACAGGAGCCGTTGTACGAAGCTGAATTTCATATTTCGAAATTGGACCACCACCAATTATCATCGGATTAATTGACGCCTGAATGAATGGGTTGTTTTGTGCAGGGGGAGTACCAGATAAGCCAACGGACTTCGGGTCATACAGATAAGATGATGAACCTTTCAGTATACAACTATCTGGGATCAGCTCTGGATTGTCGACAGGTTTATAGTCTACCGATCCGTTTGGCTTGCTTGTTGTCTTCGCGGTAAATGAGATTTTGTAATCACTAGTAGTGTCATCCGCAAGGAATATCATTTGTTGGGAAAAATTAGCTCTAACAACTATACCTGGAAATTTCTTTATTAGATGTACACCCGTTGAACTGACGATATCGATTTCTGTATCTTTACTAAGATTTAACTCACCACTCGCTGTTACAAGCACACTAAACGGTTGGCCTTTGATAATATTAGAGAGAGTTGCAGGAAGTATATCAATTTTTCCAGCCATCATATTACTCCTTTCAAAACATGAGGTTTATTAGAAATTTCGAATTGAATTCATGCTTAAAAAAAGATATAACTGAGCGACATATTTAATTACTTAGCTTTATTGATTAATAATAACATTGAAATATAATCAATGTTTATTGAGTGTTATTTTCTATTATTCCTCGCCAGAATCTCAGATGGAATAAATAACTGCAATACCTGTAATAAAAAAACAATTAAACACTAAAGTTAACAATGAATTAATTCTCTTACTCGCATATTGATCGAGTAATTATCAGTAAAGGAGACAACTTTTCTACATCCCGTACTGGGAAATCTTCACAGGGCAAGAGCATGAATGCTTATTTCTTGCCCTGTGTATTAAAACCCGCAATTAACACTTTATCCAAATACTCACTACTTATGCTTAACTATTCTCTGTTTTCGGCGAATGCTGGTCTTCTTTGTCGTTTCTGCCCGAAGCATATTCAGGCTCAGGTGCCGCATCATTTCAGCTGAATTACTCCGGCGTATCACACAGACATCTTCGTTCATTGACATATCAAGCACCCAGTGTAAACGGTTTTCTATTCCCCAATGTCCCCCGAACTGCTGCCTAAACTTTTTCCATCAATGGCAATGAGACTCTCTTTCGTAAATACGCCAACCCACTGTATATATTGAGAAAATAAACCGTGGAGCGAATCACTCCACACGGTTTAAAGTGAAAAACAGTTGCTCATTATAAACTCTGATCAATTTGTTGCTCTAATTCACGAACTAGCGGAATTATTTTTCTACCAAAATACTCTAACTCCTCTTGCATATGCAGAAATCCAAGTAACATCAGGTTCACACCTGCCTTCTTATATTCAATGATTCGCTGAGCTATTTGTAATGGTGTACCGATAAGGTTGGTTTTAAAACCATCGTTATACTGTACAAGATCTTCGAAAGTCGATTTTGCCCAGTTTCCCTCTTTTTCCGGCGAGGCATTTCCCGCATTTTGCACTTCATGATGAAAACTTTTCACCGCTTCAAAGTCACTGTTATCTAAAATATCCTGTAGTACTTCACGAGCTTCTTGCTCATCATCACGGGCAATAGCAAAGCCATTAACACCTATTTTTACCTGATGATTATTCGATAACGCTTTAGCTTTGATATCTTCGATTTGTGTCCGAATATATTCTACACTGCCACCATTAGTAAAATACCAATCAGAAACACATGCCGCCATGTCTCTCGCCGCTCTGGAACTCCCCCCTTGAAAAATTTCCGGTAGTGGTGCAAGAGGTTTAGGATTTAAGACGTAATCATGGAAACGATAAAAATCACCAGAAAAACTAAACGCGGGTTGTGACCAGATCCCTTTCAAACAACGAATAAACTCTTCAGAACGCAGATAACGTTCTTCATGATCCAACCACGGCTCACCAATCGCTTTAAATTCACCGCGAAACCAACCACTAACAATATTAACAGCAATGCGGGCTCCATAAAGCTGGCTGATTGTTGCTATCTGTTTAGCAGCCAGCACCGGTTTCCAAGCTCCTGGTAAAAGGGCTGCGATAACTTTCAGTTTATTTGTTACCGAAAGCAGATCTTGCGAAAAAGTAACCGATTCATGTTGGTTTTCAGCCCCATATCCAGCGGTAAATCTAATTTGGGTTAATGCATAATCAAAACCTACATTTTCGGCGATTTGAGCCAATTTGCGATTATAAGTATGATCCCAGTGAGTACGTTGCTGGATTTTACTTATAACTAATCCACCTGAAACATTAGGCACCCAATAAGCAAATTGAATGGGTTGAGAATTGAGTCCAATCATAAGACCTCCATTTGAAATCAGAATAATATATTCATCATGGGTCTGCTGTTGCTCTCCCGTCAGAATACACAGCCTGTACCGATTTACAGGTTACGCCCTGACGCTATCTACATCCCGCACATAAGTGCAGGTGACATGATCTACATAGATGGAGATTCTATTGCCTACTTGCCCCCTTAATATGTAGTAATAACGATATTGTTTCCTGCCCATATCCCCAGTGACTTATCGGCATGGATTGAAGCGCCTCGTTGCTCCATGTCCCTCTGTGCCTACAAGAAGAGTTTATCCTCTGATAATTTCATTTGGTGATTATAACCATTGTTAACCAGCATACGAGTGTATTGCCTGATGATCCATCTTTGATTGAGCAAAACACCGCCTCCCCCTGATTTCCTTTCCTAATACTACAGCTGTAATTGCCTTTCTTAATAGAAAGTATGCCTTATATAAGGGCTTGAAATGATGTCTCAATTTATTGAGCATCAGATAATACATAAATTTTTATAATTATTTTAGCTGTGAATACTACTTGCTATTTGAGAATAAAACTACCTGCGGTGAAATTAGATTGCTTGGATTCGCCTAATAAGTGCAATTTCTAAGAAAGGCAGTCAGTTGCTATAGTAGGCATCTTTCTCGCCAAAGGAAAATGCGCTATGACTTATAAACAACTGACCGAAACAGAAAGATATCAGATTTTCAGCTTGAAAGAAGCCGGTTTTTCACAACGGGAGATTTCAAAGTCACTCAATCGAAATCCATCAACGATTAGCCGGGAATTGAGACGAAATCGGGAGGCAAAGAAATATGCTCCTGAACAGGCTCAGCTTAAGGCCGTAGCGCGCCGACATTGTGCTAAAAAAGCAGTAAAAGTGAAACCAGAGATAGAAATGTGGATCAAACAGTTAATTTGGCAAGATTTAAGTCCTGAACAAACAGTCGGTTATCTCAAAAGGGAAAATATCATCTCTTTGCATCATGAAACAATTTATCGATTGATTTATAAGGATAAACTTAATGGGGGTGATTTATGGCAACATCTTAGGATTGCGAAAAAACCGTATCGTAAACGCTATGGAAGTTATGAGCGCAGAGGAAAAATTAAAAACAGAGTCAGTATTGATAAGCGCCCCAAACTTGTTGATAAAAAGCAGCGTATTGGTGATTGGGAAGGAGATACTATCGTTGGTAAAGATCATAAAAGTGCATTATTGACATTAGTTGAACGAAAATCGTTATTTACTATCATAATTAAACTTGAAGATAAAACAGCAGAAGGGGTCGCAAAAGCGGCCACAAGACATTTATCACTGATAAAACATAAAATTAAAACAATTATCTTTGATAACGGCCTCGAATTTGCCGAACACGAACTGATCAGTAAAAATTTAGAGACAAAAATTTATTTTGCTCACCCGTATTCCCCTTGGGAAAGAGGGATAAATGAGAACACGAATGGATTAATCAGAGATTACTTCCCAAAAGGAACGGATTTTAATAAAGTATCAGAGCTGGAGATTAACCTTGTGGCAAACCGATTAAATAATCGTCCTCGTAAAACACGAGATTACAAAACACCGAATGAGTTATTTAAAGGAATACCCACCCATTTACTTCGTTCATTACGGTGTTGCGCTTAATATGTGAATCCAAGTTGTTTTAATATAACTTCTAATACATTTAAGCATACGCCACATTGGAAATGTGACCATATAAAACAAAACTGAGCATTATTTTATGAATTAGCAAAAATTATTTTCATAAGAATAAGCCTCTACTGATGATTTTCATTTTTGAATAGAAAATATCAATAAAGGCTTAACTCAAAATTAATGCCATACACTATATATGCCACAGAACCTAATCATTGAAGCTGACTAAACTAAATGACCACACTGAATAACTGCAGAAATAGATGCATATGAATCGATATGTACCGTACTACCACGTACATTATTCCACTGAGCCCTTATAGTAGAAATGTTAGATGCAAGAGAACAACTAGTGATCAGTGTAAATGGCATACGTCCATAGGATTCTGGAGTCTTATTACTGTAAGTAAATCCACCGAAAGCCAATTGTTCGCCTTGATTGGTTATAATAATAAAGTTCCCTCCAGGATAATTATTACCTGAAGCATAAGGAGTTGGTATGTTTAACGTGATTAATGCTGTTAAACCTGGCGAGTTCGAATACTTTGAAACATCAAGTGTCAAACCAGGAATATCAACATAATTTTGACTTGATGTTTGTAGAGGATTGCTATGTGGATCTATTGATGAAAATACAATTGCCATGATTAAGACTCCTAGGTTAGCTATTTAGTTTTTTATTTAAGTCCCTCTATAATACTTATCCTAGTTTTTAATTTACACAAATAACTACTACAACAGTAAATACATTACATACTTCAAAATCACCTTATCATAGTCTTCTATTATGTACCTATTTAAAAATTAAAAAAACATTGCTATTTATTATTATAGTGAATTCGCCAATCTTTAATTTAAGCCAGTTCCTAATGCATTTTAGGAACTGGCGTTTATCATAATAATCTGCCAAATAACTATGCATATTTGATTAAAAATTCAGTACGCGCCTATTCAAATTAACAAGAACAGCAAACCCATTACTGTAGTTACGATTTCATCCCCGAAATAACTTGTTGTCAAATGAATAATGTGGTGAACATCCCAATCTTCACTATTTTTGAAAGTTTGTCTATAGATCAAAAATCCAACCAAATAATACGGATAAATAGAAGTGTTAAAGTATTCTGGTGTTAAAGCTGATTGAATGGATAATTTAGCATTCGCTTTTTGTATCAACTTATCTTAGCAACAAAAATAAGGAGTTATATGAAATCACGAGCTGCTGTTGCCTTTGGGCCAAATAAACCACTCGAAATTGTCGAAATTGACGTTGCTCCACCAAAAGCAGGTGAAGTAATGATAAAAATCAGTCATACAGGTGTCTGCCATACGGATGCTTTTACCCTTTCAGGCAGCGATCCTGAAGGATTATTCCCCGTTGTCCTGGGGCATGAAGGCGCTGGAGTAGTTGTCGAAGTTGGTGACGGTGTCACAAGTGTAAAACCGGGTGACCATGTCATTCCATTATATACAGCGGAATGTGGCAAATGTGAGTTCTGTCAGTCTGGAAAAACTAACCTTTGTATCTCAGTCCGCGATACCCAAGGTAAAGGACTCATGCCAGATGGTACAACACGTTTTTCTTACAATGGACAACCTATTTATCATTATATGGGGTGCTCTACATTCAGTGAATACACTGTCGTCGCTGAGGTATCACTAGCAAAAATAAATCCAGCCGCAAACCATGAGCATGTTTGTCTGTTGGGTTGTGGCGTCACTACGGGTATTGGCGCTGTACACAACACAGCCAAAGTGCAGCCGGGCGATTCTGTTGCCGTTTTCGGACTGGGTGGGATTGGGCTTGCCGTTATTCAAGGTGCTCGCCAAGCAAAAGCTGGTCGCATCATTGCTATTGACACTAATCCAACTAAATTCGAACTCGCCAGACAATTTGGCGCTACTGATTGCATCAATCCCAATGACCATGACAAACCTATCCAACAAGTCATTCTAGATATGACAAAATGGGGCGTTGATCACACTTTCGAATGTATCGGTAATGTCAATGTCATGCGTGCCGCTCTCGAAAGTGCACACCGGGGCTGGGGACAATCTGTAATAATTGGTGTCGCGGGTGCCGGACAAGAGATTTCTACCCGCCCATTCCAATTAGTTACGGGACGTACGTGGAAAGGCACTGCTTTCGGCGGAGTAAAAGGACGCAGTCAATTACCGGGCATGGTGGAAAACGCCATGAAAGGTGAAATTGAGCTAGCGCCTTTCGTTACCCACACGATGCCTCTGGAAGATATTAATGAAGCTTTCGAACTGATGCATAAAGGCAAATCGATCCGAACGGTCATTCACCACTGATTAATTTTTTAATTGTAGAAAAAGACCTATCGTAGAAAGAAAACCGTGTTGGCTTGCAACACGGTATCTGACACGTAACAAAATAATCGCCGCAACAAATAGCCTTAGATTAGAGAGGAAGGTAATGGAAAGAATCGAACATCACGCCTGCTTTGGTGGATGGCAGGATGTCTATCAGCATGAATCAACGGTTTTGGGTTGTCAGATGCGCTTCTCAGTTTTCTTGCCCCCTCAGATTAAAGAGAGAAGATTACCAGTCCTTTACTGGCTCTCTGGCTTGACCTGCACAGAGCAAAATTTCATCACAAAATCAGGGGCTCAGCGTTATGCTGCTGAACAGGGTATCGTTATTGTTGCTCCAGATACCAGCCCTCGGGGTGATGATGTCGCTGATGATCCAGCCTATGATCTTGGAAAAGGTGCAGGCTTTTATCTCAACGCAGCAAAACACCCTTGGGCTTCACACTATCGTATGTATGATTATGTTGTTTCAGAGCTGCCCCATTTGATTGAAACACATTTTGAAGTTGCTGATATACGAGCAATCAGTGGACATTCAATGGGAGGCCATGGTGCAATGCTCATTGCATTGAAAAATCCGGGACGTTATTGCAGCGTTTCGGCCTTCTCGCCTATTGTAGCTCCCAGTCAGGTTCCTTGGGGAACAAAAGCATTTTCGGCTTATCTTGGCGAAGACACCTCTGATTGGAAGCAGTATGACACGGTAGAACTGATCAAGAATGCAAAAGAACGGCTCCCTATTCTGATCGATCAAGGCCTCAATGATGACTTTTTGAATGAACAGTTACGTCCTCATTTATTGCAAGATATTTGCGATAAAATGGGTTATCCGGTGACTATAAATCTTCGACCAGAATATGATCATAGCTATTATTTTATCGCCAGCTTTATCGAAGAGCATATTGCCCATCATGCCAAAGCGATGCAAAAGTGTGCTGGGAAGCAATAATTATTAAATGAGTTAGCGGCCATCATTTAAATAAATAGATGAAACGGCAGTTGCGTTTCATCTTTGGTTATTACGCTCTTAATATCTTCCCCGCCTTGAACGACGGGGTTTTGCGGCGATTTTGGGTAAATAAGGCCTCAAATAGTATGGAGGTCAAGATCTCCTATAGCAAAATTTAATGATTCTTCGAGACTTTTCCTGAGTTTTATCTTTGGCACAAACCGTAAGGACAATTCCCTCTTCAAACAATGAAAGAAACGATCATCTTGTTCAATTCCGCTCAGTTTTCTTGATGCATTAACTAATATTTCAGTCCTGGGAATACGAATTCTTTCGTATTGACGCAGAGCAAAAATTGGGTCTGACGGCTGCCTGAGTACATGCCCCAAAACAGCAGCGTCTTCAATAGCCATACCTGCACCTTGACCGAGGCTTGTAAGCATAGGGTGAGCCGCATCTCCTAAAAGCGTGATCCTTCCTTTTCCCCAGAGAGATGAAAAAGGCCTATCTTGTGCAGGAACAGCAATGATATTTTCGGATGGAGTTTGTAGGATAATATCGGAAACAACATCCGGCCATCCCTTATAATACGACAAGATATCTTGATTGTTTCCTTGCCATTTGCGGGCTTGCTCAATATGCATATTTGCAGTTCCCCACCAATATACTTCACCTCCACCTACATCGATCAAACCTATTCGTTTTCCTGCCCCCCAATAATGACCAACGTAGCCAGATGTGATCTGCGGATGTTGATAGCGGGTAATAGCCAACCAGCAGATATAATCGGCTGTACGAGTTGGTTTATTCCCTTGAATATAGTCACGGACAAAAGAGTAGATTCCATCAGCGCCAATGAGCAAATCGCCACATGTTTCTCTACCATCAGCAAAACGGATGGAAATACCATCATCTCTCTCAGTAATCTCGGTGACCTTAGCTCCGACATGTATAATGTTTTTATCAAGTTGTTGTAGCAAGGCATCCTGTAATGCTTTACGTGATATACAAACACTATCAAATCCATTAGAAGACGAGACTTCAGATATTGGTAATCTGCGTATCAAATGATCTTTAGCATTCCTAATTTCAAAGCATTTAATTGGAGCACCAAAGTGCTCCAATTTCAGATTAATACCAATAGAGGATAAGGCAGCAACAGCATTGGACATTACAGATAAACCTGAACCGGCTGCACGTAAGGTTGGTGCTTGTTCATAAACTTCAACACAATAGCCAATCTGCCGTAAAACTATAGCAGCAGTTAGTCCACCAATACCTGCTCCAACGATGATCACTTTTAATGGACGATTCATATTTTCTCCGAAACCAACAATGCTTGTTTTTTAGAGGATTTATTCATTTCTTGAAGGATTACTCTTGCAACTTCTGCCACATACGGCTCTTCCATAATTTCCAAATGATCACCTGGTACATCAATGACATTAATATGGCCCGTTGTCTTGCTCGCCCAGCCATTTTTAGGATCTTGATACTCGCTTCTTACCGCATCATGCATAGAGCGTAATACTTCAGGCAATGGACGCGTTGCATGTAATAAAGTCATATTGATATCTGCCGTGTAAGCAACATAATCTGTAGCTGCTTTCCAATTGGCCTTATACACATCAAATAATCTTTGTACGACAGCACGAGAACTGCCTTGTGGAATTGCTCCTGTAGCAATAGCATGCTCTGTGATGTATTCGAATCGTTCCTGCAAAGAAGTAATATGCTCCGGTACAATCTGCTCAGGGAGGGTCGCCCCTTTATTAAGCCACAATAACTCCCAAAAAAACCATTGTAGTAGTGCTTTCTCATTCGTTTTTTCTTGAGGTGCCGTGTTAAGAGCAACCGTATCTAAGACGAAAAGATCGGCAACTTCTTCCCCATGATCTTTCAACTGACGCGCCATCTCAAATGCGACAAATCCGCCATAAGACCAACCTCCGATTGAATATGGGCCATGTGGTTGAATTTGACGTATGGCTTCCAGATAATTTGCAGCTTGTTCCTGCACACTGGTCAATGGCGTAGATCCCGCATCCACGCCGTTAGCCTGCAACGCATAGAAAGGTTTATCCTCGGGGAAATGCTTCACTAACCGTAAATAGGACAATACGTTCCCTCCCATTGGATGAACAAAAAACAATGGTCGTTTATTACCCGTAGTACGCATGGGGACAAGAGGACTGAATTTTGGATCTCCGCCCTTTTCTCTGACATGTGTCGCTAACTGTGCGACAGTTGGGTTACTAACGAAAAGAGACAAATGAATGCTGGTACCGAAATATTTTTCTACCAAAACGATCATTCTCATGGCTGTCAATGATGTACCGCCGATATCAAACAAGTTTTGATGAACAGATAAACTGGGTATTTTCAACAAGTCCGCTGCCAAATCACACAATACTTGCTCATAGTTGTCTCGTGGAGCAATATCCTCTACATCATTATGCCCATGTATGATCCGTATACCACGTAACGCCGCATCATCACGTTTCCCACCAGGAGTCTTGGGCAGTGATCCCAGCCACTCTATTTGGGAAGGGAGCATATGTTTAGGAAGGATTTCAGACAGATGTTGCTGTACGCGCACAGTAAATGCTTCGTTCTTTTCCCCGATCAGGAATGCGACTAAGAAACCATCACTTTCGCCATGTTGCTGAACGACAACAGCAACATCTTTCAGAACTTCATTAGCACCAGGCGTACTCGATATGGCTAATTCTATTTCTGCCAACTCAATGCGATAACCACGAACTTTAACCTGTGTATCCTTGCGACCTAAACAGAGAATATTGCCATCCTTAAGCTTCACGCCCAGATCACCTGTACGATACAGTGGCTCATCACTGTCTTTAAGCATAATAAAGTGCGCTGCTGTTAATTCGGGCTGACGGTAATAACCTGACGCCACAGGTAAACCACGAGCATAAATTTCGCCTTGTTCACCAGAAGCCACTTCTTCTAATTTGCTGTTCAGGAGCATTACATCTGAATTGTCGATACTCTTACCAATAGGAGGAAGCGCGGGGAAAGATTTTGAATCACCTTGCATAGTAAATGCAGTAATAACATGAGTTTCTGTGGGACCATATTGATTCTCAAGGATACCATTATTGATTTGTCCAATAAGCAGACGAATATCTTCGGTGACCCGAAGTTGTTCACCGGATGAAATAACTGCTTTTAGATTTTTCGGATAGATATTCAGTACTACTGCTGTTTCAGCCAATTGCTGAAGTGCAACGTAAGGCAGGTAAATTCTTTCTGTCTGATAAGTATCGATAATACGTAGTAACTGCAAAGGATCACGCCGTTCATCTTCACTAATAAGGTGTAACTCACCACCAGCGGTCAGTGTCGAGAAGATTTCCTGAAACGAAACGTCAAAACTTAGAGGTGCATACTGTAAGGTGGAGCGAATATTCTTACCAGAATGAGTCTTATTTTGCCAGATAATTAAATTCGACAGGCTTCGATGTGGCATTGCCACGCCTTTGGGGTTACCCGTTGAACCCGATGTAAACAGTAAATAAGCCAGCTGTTCAGGGGCTATTTCTCTATCTGGTACATGATCTGGTACACGCGTATTACCGTTTATCAACGTGTCCACTCTCATTGTCGGAACTGTCACTACGTTGAGCAATGTATCGGATTTACTATCAACGATAGCCAGTACTGGCTGAGCTTGTTTCACCATCGCTTCAATACGCTGAGCCGGATAACTCTGATCTAATGGTAAACATACTCCCCCTGCCCTCATCACGCCAATCAGTGATGCAACTAGTGCAGGAGAACGCTCAAGAGCAATCGCGACAGGCGTATTTTGAACAACGCCCTCAGAAATCAGCGCGGAAGCAATTTTACCGGACTCTGACCATAATTTTGCATAACTCCATTGCAGGTCATGATAACGAATCGCTATTGCATCAGGTTGCTCCTGTACATTTTTCGCAATCATGGTCAGCGTTGATATAAATTCTTGAGATGATATTTCCTTGTTTCTTTTTGTGACTGGCTGACTCAGGGTTGCCAATTGATCACCATTACTGACTATTCTGTTCAATATGGTCATATAGGTGTCAATATAAGTATCAGCTTGAACTTGTGAGAAAACACTTCCATCAAAATCACATCGTAGGTGATTTTGACCCGTGTTGAAGTCGGTCATAACATTGATTAATACTTCAAAGTTAGTTTCTTCCCTCGGGTCAAATCCGATTAGAGATAAATCAGAACCACTAAATACTTCAGATAATACGTGGAAGTGAATGTAATTAAATGCGGAACTTATTGTCGCTCCTTCACCTGCCACCTGCTGGATAGCATTAAGCGGATATTTACGATATGGCGCATGATGCTGTTCAGCGCTGAATACAGCATGAATACACTCTTTCCATGTTTTGTTAGATATAGAGAAACGTACTGGTAGTGTATTAAGAAACAAGCCCAGCATCTGTTCTGAATTCTGTGCGTCAGGTCTGCCGTGGGTAATCAAACCAGTAGCAATTTCATCCTGATTCGTCACCATAGCCACCGTTAAACAATGTGCAGCAAAGAAAACAGATTTAATGGAAACATGTTCTTGTTGTACTAGAATTTTTAGCTTTTCTTCAATCTCTTCTGGAATGGCTGCCGTTTTTTTGAAAACCTGATTTTTTGGCAAACTTTCGTACAATCGGTATCCGGGGAATTGAGTTCGGGGAAGTCCATTAAACATTTCTTTCCAGAACACGCGGTGTTCCTGATCTTGTAATGCGTGAATTTCATCTTGTATATATAGAGCAGGTGATGGAAGTACATCAGTTTCAGAAATATACCTACCATCATTAAGGTAACGAGAGAATAGTTCATGCATCAAATTTGCTACGCTACCGCCATCGAGAATGGCATGATGGAAACTAAATACCACTTCTATGGTGTCTGCGGTTCTAAACAGACAGATGTGATACAGTGGTGCACAATCAAAACGGTAGTCCTGGCGACTTCTTTTTTCCATATACTCTTTAATCAGTCGTTCAGACTCAACCAATGTACATAAGCTAAGATCTTTACTTTCTACTGCATAATCAAGATCGATTTTGTAATTAATGATTTGCAAAGGATCGCTGAAATCAGCCAAATTAAAGTGTGAACGAAGAGCGGGATGACGTTGGATAAGTGCTGCTGCGCTTTTACGGAAGATTTCAGGTTCCCACTTTCCTTTCAGCGTATAGCGGAAAACATCTTTATAAGTAGCTGAGTCTTTACTCTGCTGACTGTGATATATCAGGCCGAGTTGGAGCTGAGTTGCAGGAAATGCATCAGCATATTGAGAAAGCCCTGCACGTTCTTTTTCTTTGATCAATGCAAAAGGGAATAACTCAACAGTTCTTGGAGCATTATGACCGATATCAATTTGTTGACCCAACTCAACGATTGTCAAATGTTGCGATAATTCAGACAAAGTGACATTCATTCCGGCCTTTTCAGCTTCAGAACGAACTTTCAACATTAAGATAGAGTCACCTCCCAGAGTATAAAAATTGTCCTGCACACTAAATTGTTCAATCTTTAACACACGCTTCCAAATTTCTGCCAATTTATATTCAGTTTCAGTCTGAATATCATTATGGCTACTCAAAGCTTCTGTTTTCACAAATGCACTAAGAGCCTCACGATCTACTTTACCGTTCGGAGTAAGGGGAATAAAAGGAATCTGAAAAAATTTCAGTGGAACCATGAAATCAGGTAAAAATTCCAGTAAGGCTTGACGTAGTTTTGCAGAAGTAAAACGCTCGTTATTTGAAACTTGGTTATTTAAGACTTTGTTATTTAAAATATAGTATGCACAAAGGTAAGTACCATCATTATGGTTCTTTTGTGGTAAAATTTCCGCTCGGATAATTCCAGGAATGCGCTCGAGAGCGTTTTGAACTTCCCCTAATTCAATGCGATTGCCTCTAATTTTTACCTGATTGTCAATTCTTCCCAAATATTCGATGCTACCGTCAGATAACCACCTTGCTAAGTCTCCTGTACGATACCAGCGCTGTTCTCCATCCCAAATGAATTTCTCGTCAGTTAATTCTGGCTTATTGTGATAACCACGGGCTAATCCAATACCACTAATCTGTAACTCACCAGCAATGCCTACTGATTGCCGAGTGCCATACTGAGACATGATCCTCAGTGAAATGTTGTTAATCGGAAAACCAATGGGGACTCGGTTGATAACATCATTATTTTCCGGCAGAAATTCGAAATACGATACATCTACGGTTGCCTCTGTTGGGCCGTATAGGTTGACCAAAATAGGCGCATTTAAACCAAAGGGGGAAAAAATTTTACGGAACTGATTAACCCATGCAGGAGGAAGTGCTTCACCGCTAGTGAACACACGGCGTAAGCTGGTTAATTTATCCACTAATTCAGGTTCACTTTCCAAAATATCTAAGAAAGGCTGGAGCATAGATGGAACAAAGTGCAATGTAGTAACATTATGTACACTGATTGCTTTTATTATCTCTAATGGATCTTTGTGAGCACCGGGTGGTAATAAGTGAACAGATGCCCCAGAGATAGACCACCAAAATAATTCCCAGACGGATACATCGAATGAAATCGGAGTCTTTTGCAGTACCACATCGGTATTATCCAGTGGATAACGTTCTTGCATCCACTCAATCCGATTTACCACTGAATAATGATCGATCATTACTCCCTTAGGTTTCCCAGTGGAGCCGGATGTATAAATCATATATGCCAAGGAATCTGCTGTCGATAAATTGGGCTGTTTTACATTCTCTTGAGCAGAAATGTTATGACCATCATGACCATCAATTACAATATAAGATTTATCGACTAAAGACTGATTAAGTTTGTCGGATATGATGACTTCGACACCACTGTCATTCAGCATATAATCAATCCGTTCCTGCGGATAATTAGGATCTATAGGTAGATAAGCCGCACCTGCTTTTAATACAGCAAAAATAGCTGTTAACATATCCGTGCTACGATCCATTAATATTGCAACAATATATTCTTTTCTCACTCCCTCTTTCAGTAAAACAGTGACCATATTGTCTATACGGGTTTGGAACTGAGAATAAGTGAGAGTAGATTGCTCGCCAGAATTTGCGATAGCTATCGCTTTCCCATGCAGTGAAACCTGCGTATCAAATATCGTTGATAAAGTTTCTTGTTTCGAGAATTCTGTAATAGGCCCTCGCTCAAAAAGATCTAATTGAGCATCTTCTTCTACCGAAGAGAGGTTTATTTCTGAAACTGTTTTTGTTGGTGATGTAATAAGTTGTTCGATAATATGCTTTATAGAGGCAGTAAACATTTCAAATGTATAATTTTCATCGAAAATATCTACAGCGCCGATGATATCAATAATAACATCATTATTATCCCCATAAGTACTCATATGGATCACAATTGCATCATCTTCATGAGCCGCCCCACAAACCTCTATATCTTTATAGGAATGGCAGGAAATATCGCCTATAGGGAAGTGATTATAAGATACAGTGACATCAAACCATTGACGCTTTACCGCTCCTAGAGATTTAAACAAACGCCCGAGAGGAATATGTTCAAAAGTTTTCAGTTTTGTAGTTTCTGTTTTAATGCGAGCCGCTAAGTCAATAAGGGTATCGTTCGCTTTTACCATAATAGCAAGTGGTAGAGTATTAGCCCATTGACCAGCAATATTGAGTTGATTAATGCGACGGTTGAGCAGAGGAACACCTATTGTTAATTCGGTATTATTATGTATCCTTGACAATAAGATGGTTACCGCCGACATAACAGCGAGGTAGGGATTGATTTCTTGAGATATCCCTTTCTCAACTTCAGTTTTAGCCAATATATATCGGTGGCGTATAAAGTGAGAGAGACTAGTTTTCTTTTTACGATTAAAAAAAACAGGTTCATTGCGTTGTGTTAATATGGCCAATTCCGCTATTTGTTGCTCTATTTCTGGTTGTGACAGAAATTTTTCCTGTTCAATTATTGTTGAGACATATTCCTGATAATTGTCATGCAATATTTCCTGATTAATTTCATTACCCCGATAATATTGGAGAATTTTTTCTGCCAATTGATTCATTCCCCAACCATCACTAACAATATGGTGAGCACGAAGAAAAATAGCACTACACCCATTTTGTAGATTTCGTACCAGAGCAGCCTCAAGGAGCGATTTATCATCCAGATTAAAAACCCGCTCTGACCATTTATTGAAGATTACAGTAACATCCTCACCTTCAGCATCAATGGATTCCGCCTGATTAACTGTAATATCTTGTATCTGTTGATTCAAAACGCCTGCTTGTTCAACGATCCGCAATCGGTATGTAACATCGTGGCTAAGGACATTATTAACTGAATGAGAAAGTTTCTCAAAGTTAATATTTTCTTTTAATATCCTCGCTATAGATAAAGTAAACTGACCGCTTTCTGGATTACGTTGAGTTTCATAGTAGATTTCTTTTTGATACGGAGTAAGAGGTACAACTTGTAATTTGTTCATGGTTACTTGCGTTATAATTAGAAAGTTTTATTTTAGTCATTACATTCTCCTTGACACAATGCTCATTAATTTATATCGCATTACATTTTCCTTTCTAGACGTAACAAAAATGGAGTGGAAATTAAAACAGATGAAGGTAAGCTCATAATAAAAGGCATTAAAAAGTGAAGGCATTTATATATCTCGAATTATCGTTTTCAACGAGGCAGTGCGATAAATCCCTCTTCCAGTCCATGAACCTCAATACCTTCCGGCATAGCCTCCCCAACAGTTATCTGGCGAGACACGGCCTGACGTTTTAAATCCGGGCGCCAATTTACTATTAATTGTCCATTGCTATCATGAGTTAGTGCTGCTTCTGGTACAATTATTCCCTGTTCATTGCGATAAATAACAATATTGACTCTGGCACTCATACCGGGTCTGATGGGATAACCCTGGCTCATGGGTGAAGTCACTTTAATCACAACATCATAATAAATCGCCGATCCTAGTTTATCCGTACTCACGCTTTGCATGGCAATGGTTTCAATTTCTCCATCCAGAAGGTGATCAGAAAATCCTTCCCCACTAATTTTTACTGTCAGTCCTTCTTTGAGTTTGGCGAGATCGGCTTCTTCAACCTGCGCCAATACCTGATATTGTACTGTGTCCATAATTTCCAGTAAGGGCATTCCTTCGGTAACGCGAACTCCTGTCTGAATAGTTAAGAGCTTCCCACTTTCTCCCTGTTTGGTCCTAAGTGCGACCCCCGAAAATGGCGCTTTAATTTCTTTATGTAAGTATTGTTCCTGTAATGCCTGATAGCGGCTCGTTGCATTCTGAAGCTCCATCTTTGCGACATTTAAATTATTAAAACTTCCTTTTTGTCTAATGGATTTAAGATCGTCCTGTGCTGAAGCGAGTTCCATTAGTTGTCGGCGATGCTGCTGTTGGAGGGCTTCCACTTCCATTCGTGGAATGATACCTCGTGAAAAAAGAGCCTGTGTTTTTGCGAGATTATTTTTCAATTCCATAACTGTATGATTCGTATTTTCAACGTTTCTTCTGGCTCGGATGACTTCCTGACTGTTTTCCCAGTCATGCAATTGGTCAACAACAGATGAGGCCTTAATCATCTCAACTTGCGCTTGCCGAAGCTCAATATCAAGCTTTCGGGTATCAAGTGTGACTAATGTCTGGCCAGCGTTCACCCACTGTCCTTCTTTGATCAAGACTTGTTTGATAATTGCATCAAACGGAGCGGGTATGGTTTCAAGACGTCCAGATTGCAGATTACCTACCAAACCTAGTCGTTTTTCTATAAGACCATGTTTTACTTCAATCCACTGCACTGATTCCTGAGCGGGCGGTGGTTCTGAAAACAAAGAGCCTGAGGACAAATTCCCTGAGGACAAAAAGACAAAAAAACAGGCCATCATTGCAAATATGCCAGCTATGACCCATCGATAACGTTTAATCATTGAGCGTTATCTCCCAACTTTCTAGTGTGGTTCCAAGAGTTTGATCCAGTTCAGCCTGAGAGTTGAGGTACTGGATAAGTGTATTCAGACGTGCATTTTCGGCATTTCTTAGGTCAGTTTCAAAACTCAGAACCTGAAAGTTGCTGGATCGTCCGGCCTGTAATTTTTCCTGTTCAATTTCGAGTTTCTTTTGAGAAAGTAAACTGGCTTTTATCGCTAACTGATATTCCTGCCAGCGTGATTCTGTATCACGGATGACTTTGGTTACTGCTTGTTCCAGATTTATTTTTGCCTCCTCCAAGTGTAATTCCTGCTTCTGAACGTTTACTCTGGCCTGAACTTCCGTTTGTTTCTGTGTCATATCACCTATTGGAATATCCAGTTGTATACCCACAAAATTTTCCCAGTTTCGGGTTTCAGGAGATGATGAGCGATTCTGGGATGCACCTCCGACCAGAGATAAATCCCAGAGCCGATTATTTCGGGCCTGCAATAATTGAATATCTGCAACTCTTGCTGTAAGTAACCGGATAAGATAACCCGGCTGCTGAGCCTGTGCTTTTTTAATTGATTGTTCAATATTCAGGCTTACGTGAGTTCCTTTTAGCGTATCTGTAGCATAGATGGGAGTTTTGAGGTTTAGAGCGAGTAACTTAAGCAATGCCAGCTTCGTGGCATGCACATTGTTTTCAGCCTCTTTTGCCGAAAGCTCCTGCATGGCGAGATCAGCCTGCATTTGTATTATATCTGTCTGGGCCATTCTGCCTGCATTAATCAACTCTTTGTTGATCTCCACTAATTTCTGCATACGCTTAAGGGAAGCGGCAGATAATGATTGTTGCTCCTGAGCACGGAGTAACGCATGGTAGGTCAGAATAATTTGCGTGATTGAATCGGAAATAGTCGCTTTTAAATTTAGCCGATTGGTTTGTTCCCGGAGTTTAGCCAGTAAGATCGGAGCATTATTAACATCGAATCCTGCTCCTCGTAAAAGAGGCTGTATCACAGTAATACTGGCACCGTCATTGTGAAAGTTGTTTATCCCCAATTTAGTGTTATCACGAGTCCAGGAAAGCGTGAAACGCGTTCCCAGAGGAGTAAGTAATGTGGCATTAGGAGAAAGGTTAGTTTTCCTAAAATTTGAATCCTGATTTTTACCCGTAATGTAACTCCCACTCAGCTGTAGCTTTGGTGTGAATCGATCTTCTGCCACCCGTAAATCAAATTTCTGAGCGATACGATCCAGGTAAACACTGCGGATCGCATAGTTATTCCTTAAGCCAAGCCATATCGCATCGCTCAACGACAGGCCTATAACCTCTCTTGAGGTTTTCCCCTGTAGACTGTAATCAGGTTCTGATAAAGTTAATTGTTCCTGTTCAGATGCAGGGCTTCCTGTTCGAGGAAAAAGGAAAAACAAGGTCAAAGATCCATAAAGGAAATATTTTTTAATCATCACGTAATGCCTGTACAGGTTCCATCTGTGAGGCTTTATGTGCGGGATAGAAGCCAGAGATAAGTCCCGCTACAATTGAACTACCTATCCCTAAAGGAATAGATAAAGGGGCTAACGAAAATGACCAGCCAGAATAAAGTACGAAAAGAAAGGAGACGATGACACCTGCCAGTGCACCAAGGATTGCACCGGCAAAAGTCAATGCTGCCGCTTCATACAAAAAAAGACATCGGATATCATGGGGTCTTGCGCCTAAAGCCATACGTAACCCAATCTCTTTTCGTCGGGTCGAAACGTTCATAAGCATAACATTTGAAATTGCAATACCGCCGGTGAGTAGCGAAATGCCTGCCAACCCGATCAGCATGAAAGAAAAGGTTTTGCTTTGATCTGCCATTCCTTCCAGTAATTTCTTAAGTATCTGGACATCAATTTCAACCTCTGGAAACTTACGCTTGAGCAACGCCAATAAATCCTTTGCATCAGTTTCTGTGGTCGCGGTTGTTATAGTACGAGCGATGATGCCGTTCAGATCAGTATTGGGTGATATTTTACGCATGGCATTGATAGGAACAATCACCACCGAATCCAAAGAAAAAGGAAAGATGGGATTTCGCCCTTGTGTATTAAAAATACCAATCACAGTGTATAAATAATTGCCAATCTGAATCTGACTGCCAAGTACACGGGATGCGTCTCCTTGACCAAGGGAAACGGCCACTTCATTGCCAATGACCAGGTGAGAAGAGTGCTGGTCATAATCAGAAATGAAGCGGCCATGACGAAGTTGTAATTGCATGACTTTCTCAAGCTCCGCAGAGGAGCCTATCACGGTAAATGTTTCTGTTTTCCCGCTATAGCGCCCGGAAGAAGGAAAATAGATCCACGGTGCTGCTGAAGATAAACCAGGAATAGCCGTTGTCAGGTCGGCCATTTTAATTGACGCACTACCAACCCCATGATTATAGGAGTTCAGATTTGCTGTAATGATGTTGATATCAAGCCCGCTGAACATTTTCAATACAGAAAGTGTGGCGTTATGCCCGGTATTAACAAATGCCACAACAGACGCACAACCAATAGCAATACCTGATAAAGCAAGCAGGGTACTTCTCCCCGTTGCCATTAAGTTACGCCAGGCTTCTCTCCATATCATTAATACCGACATGCCATAGTTGCCGGATCGGCTATTATCATGCATGAATTGCCATACCTCTGGTTTCATGCAATTGACCATCAATGATACGTAATTCACGCTGCATATGGTTCGCAACCACAGGGTCATGCGTTATTACGACCAGCGTCATCGCTTTGTCTGTATGAAGAGAAGAAAGTAACAATAAAATTTCTTCTGCCGTTTGTTGATCCAAGTTACCGGTAGGTTCATCAGCCAGCAGTAACGAGGGTTCTCCTACCAATGCTCTGGCGAGAGCCACTCGTTGTCGCTGTCCGCCGGATAAATCTGCCGGGTAATGAACGGCACGATGTAAAAGGCCAACCAAATGCAGTTTTTCTCTGGCTATTTTATAGGCCTTTGAGGCTGGGATACCACGGTAAAAGAGCGGCAGAGCGACGTTCTCTGTGGCAGTCATTCCAGCTAATAAATGAAAACTTTGAAAAACAAAGCCAATTTCTTTATTACGCATCCTGGCACGAAGGTCAGCGTTTGCTGTTGACATGTCAATGCCACAAAGAAAATACTCCCCGGAGGTTGGTTTATCCAACAAACCGAGAATATTCAGTAAGGTACTTTTACCTGACCCCGATATTCCAACAATAGCGCAACTCTGACCGGCAAAAATTTGTGCCGTGATATTTTTCAGAACCGGTGTTTGGCTTTCTCCACCATGTTGATAAACACGGGTTAACTGTTGCATACTGATAACAGGTGATATTGGTACTGTAGACTGAATATAATTTATAAGATCCATTATTTTTTATAATTTCTCCACTTTTTTAATATCTATATTTATCAGAAGCAATAGCCTTTTTATTAAAACAACCAAATTTTTCTAACACTAATGAGTTAATGATTCAATAATATCCTAATCTATTTGAATCCATATAATAACAGTGAATCAAATTTCAATTATAAATAACTTTCTTTATGTAATTGATAGCATCATCATGACTTGTTATAAATCACAATAATAGAAGTTAGGTTTATAATCCAGAATGAAATATATAGATGGTTTCTAAATTTTAAAATTGTAGGTCATCTAGTAGTGATTTAGATTTAGTATGTGTTATGGCAAGCGATACATTTAAGTTGAAAATTTAAAAATTATTAAAGGAGAATTGTTATGTTCAAGAAATTATTAACAGCTGGGGCATTAGCAGCAGCATTAATCGCAGGGATTGGGACTGCATCGGCAGATGGAAGGACATATTATTGTGAAGGGACAGGAATTACTGATAAACTTATTGTGGGAGATAGTATGTGGGTTGTTAATCCTTATAGAAATTTTGCAAACGTATTTAAATATAATGGGAGCACTTGGTATTTTAAAGGTAGTATTAAAAATTGTGGCAACGGAATATGGGCTGGTCACTATAGACGTTAATAAGTAAATAAGGTAAAAAAAGATAAAGCCTTACCGAAAAACCTCTTAATTATAGGCTTTCAGAACACTAGCAAACCTCGTTAAAATAACGGGGTTTTACGTAATTATATCCTCTGCTTTTTTTATCAACCTGTTGTAACTCCCTTTCATAATATCGGTTCAAATTCTAATTTGAAATAAAAATATACGCAATTTCTAAATTTTGAAATGGCAAAACCATCTGATGATGATTTATATTTAGCGCACATTATCAAATATGATTTTATAAGTGATAAATTCAAATCGTAAGCTGCAACATTGTTGAAGGAATGTTTTATGTTTAAGAAATTATTAATAGGCGGAGCATTGGCCGTAAGTATTACCTTAACTGACGGTATTGGGACTGCATCGGCAAGCGTAGATATTCCCTGGATCAATTGTTACTCTTCTCCTGAAGAATACAATAATGGCATATATACTAAATATCTTGTTAAAGAGGGTATTGTTTTTCTTGATGTACGTCATGAAAATGGAATTAAATGGTATTTAAAAGGATTTAAAAAATTATATGTCTGTGGAATGAATGTTTATGTTGGTAAATATGAAGGTGTAAAGTAATAGAAAAATCTCCTTATTACACCTCCCTAATAAGCCTCATTTAAATAATGGGGTTTTAATTTCATTATGGGTAATAATATCCCGTTATATAGTTTCTAAAATTTCAGCAATGATCAGACAGAAAACAACGAACCACCGTTGACTAGTCCTGTCTCTTGATCAGATCTTCAGATCAACAGACTTAGCAAGCCACTGACGAAATCTGTTATTTTAGATTTGTGTCTGGAAATGGTCGAAAGTTGGGACGATATCCCCGGTATCACCGAACGCCGCGAATTTGCTGTATTACTATTAAATAAGGATAAACAAACAGCCGATACCTCAGAGCCAGAGCCAGATTATACCGTACTCTATGATAAGGCCCAACAAACACTTTTGCGGCTGGCAAAAGGGGGTTACCGCAGCGAGGCTGTGGGTATCGTGGCTAAATTCGGGGCTAAAAAACTGGGTGATATCCCTCAAGAGAAATTAGCTGAAGTTCTAAAATTAGCCGAAGATGCTTGGGTGGAGGAATAGTCATGCCGGAGGCACATGCAAAACTATCACCCTCAGCAGCACATCGTTGGCTACGCTGTCACGGCAGCCTGGCGATGGAAGCAGGATTTCCAAACACTGAATCACCGTTCGCACTGAAGGGAACAGCCGTCCATACCCTCGCTGCAAATGTCCTGCGTAATCGCCAAGACCCAACACTGGCGGGCGAGCCATTCACAATGGGGCAAACTACCGCCGAATATCTGGGGCAAAACGTCCTGCTTAAACCTGACACACCGTGCGTTAATGGGGAAATGGTGGAGGCAGTAGGTGAATATGTCGAAACGGTGTGGTCACTGGCTCAGAGCAATGAATTGCTGATTGAACAGCGCGTCGATTTTTCCGAGGTGATCGGCGTTGAAAATTCTTTCGGTACGGCTGACGCTATCATTATCAAGGGTAGTGAGCTGCAAGTACATGACCTGAAGTATATCCGAGGCGTAAAAGTGGACACCGAGGCAAATGAGCAACTAATGTTATATGCGCCCGGTGCCCTGAATCATATGCGGTTTAATTTCCGCGATGGCGATGATAAACCCGATTATGACGGTTACGCAGGTTGTATGTTTATTTCTGCCAATAATAAAGCGCGCCCTTTGGTTATTGACCGTGACCGCACTCCACTTACCGCACAAGATGGCCGCCCGTATTCCGGCTGTTACGTGAACGCGACTATCAGTATTTTCGCCTACGAAAACAACGGCAAAGGCATATCCGCATCCCTGTCTGGCGTTCAGTTCCTGAGAGACGGTGACGCATTCGCGGGCGGCGGTATTGCCTCTGTGGATGATTTTGACGATATCAGCGAAGGGGCTGACGCGGAAGCCGACGTTTTGGTTATGTATTCAATATGTGTATTCTGGTTTTATAAAGTCAATTTTAATGCCGAATAAAGCCAGTAGAATAAGACGATTGAACTAATCGAATGCTATCATGTGTATTGCTAGATCAACAGATTGAATACTTGACCCACCAGAGTCTTTGATGGTAGCTCCTGTCATCATGTTGTAGTGGCCAATTTGACCTGCTTTACCGAAGATGTTTTGAAAGACACGAAGATATGCTTCATTGGTTTGCTCACCATGGTTGATATACAGGTCGTCATGAATTGAGTGAGAGCCATCGTTGACCCAGGAAAATAGAGATTGGCAAATCAACTTGTCACGCCCTTCGAAGAGTGTACAGATTTCATCTTTACTCATTCCACCCCACATAGTGAAGTAGTTTTCCAATATGCGGCGTAATGTATTTTGCAGGCTGATACTAGAAATGTTTTTTGATTTCACATTTTCCCATAGAAGTTCATAGGATGAACGGATTGGATTAGTTTCATAACGCTCAACAACTGAACCATGCTGTAGCTTTTTGACCAGCCAGAAACTTTCCTCATTGAGTACTCCATCGGCTGGTCTGCTCCTATTAAAGCTGATCTCTTTGTGAAAATAGACATTATGAGTCAGTATAAATATCTGTTTGATCGAAGAGCTCTGGTTTCTTGCCTCATCCATCACACTTTTCATAAGACTGCTGACGATATAGAGAATATCGCTGTCTAACGAAGATATGGGATCATCAAACACAACTACCCGATTTGTTGTAATGCCTGAGGGGGATTGAGCCCCTTTGATGAGGTAGTAAAAGTACAAAAAAGTGATAAACGTTTTTTCTCCTTCACTCAGTGAACGGCCTGCATCCTCACCGTTTGCACGAATTATTCGATAGTGACAGTCTTCGTCGGCCTTAGCGATAGAAAAGGAATGGAAACCGAATTTCTGTAGTAGATCGTTGATTGCTGAAATAGTTGGTTGAATAGATGTAGTTTGTTTTTCCAGCTCTTTTACTTGATTTTGCAGACCTTGAAGCTGTATTTTCTCTTCCCTCAGGCTTTTTTCCATGCCTTGAATGGTTCTTGTCAGGCGATCCTTAGCTTGATGATATTGCTGCAAGTCGTCGGCTAATTCATTTAATACATAACGCCAGACTTGAGAAGTTAATGTCTGTTTCTCAGTTGTAATATTAGCCAAAGTTTGGTTATGACGGGTTGTCGCTTCATTGGCTTCTATCACCAAGGCCTGCAACTGTGTGATCAGGGGTTGAACTGATTCCAGTTCCATTTTTCGGCTTGGTTCATCAAGCTTGTTTACCAGTTTGGATTGATTGACTTTCAGTCGTTCAACAAGCACCTGGGATTCTGCATTAAACAGATCTATATTTAGGAACGGGTTATTAATTTCCACATTGCGCTGTATGGCAGCTGTTAATCGGTCGCTTGCCTTCTGGTAGTTCGTTTGCAACTCCTTTAGCGATTGTATGTCGTTGTCATAGGCTTCGCTAAAGAATGCCGCGAGATTATTAGAGAAATGATCATCCGTTGGCTGCTGGCAGAAAGGGCATGTCCCCGGGTTCTGCTCGTGATACTTACGACCTTGTTTTACCCAATCACTGTTACCCAGACGGTTGATGAGAGCTGCAATTTCAATGTCCTGACTCCCGACAATCACTTTTTGCAGTAATAGATTTCCCTCAATGATGACAAGATCATCGGCTAACAAATTTTCAAGCAGTGTGGTACATTCAATGCTATCTGAAAAAATAGTCTGTGCTTTTTGTTTCAGCTCTTCCAGCATGAGTAATTCAGCCTTATTCGATGCCTGCTCAGCTAACACCTTTACTTTAAAATTCTCGGCGTTTTTTCGTAGCCTACTGAATGCAGTCTGAAAATAGGAGTCATGTAGTTGTTTCTGCTTCCAACATTTATCACGCAGTGCAGGTTCGAGGTCTTCGAGTTCTTTGCGTTTACCGGGGTGTTCATCCGAACCATCTAATTGGATATTAAGGCTTGATATTCGGTCAGTTACTTTAGCTATTTCAGGCTGTAAACGAGCGATTTCGCGCTCAGCTTCAATCTGATTTTCACCCAAGGTAAAAACACCCTGTAGAGGACCATCCTGATTAAAGTTTCGATCAACGAAATCCCGGTTATACACCATCCGCTCAAGCTCTATGCCACTTTTCCATTGCAGTTGGCAATGCTCATGGCCATGCGCTTGAGCAATCACACGACTAATGGTCGTCTTACCTGTACCGTTTGCACCAAAAATATAATTGATGCGGCGGAGATCACTGAGCCTTGCAGGATTCTGGTAGGTAGCTAGCGGTAAATTGATTTGGATTTCGCCGATCATGTCCTCTCCTCAGAGTTCGCCTGAAAAGGCTTTTTTTTCTGATCGATAAGAAATTGTTGCTGGTAGCCTCGTTGTCTTCGCATTAGTTTTCAATCAACGTTGCTACCTTTTCTGAAATAACTTCGTATTCCTTTTGCTCATTGATAGGTACAATAGGAATCGGCATTACCTTGATCATTAAAATGTTTTAATCCATCTATTATCAGATTAAAGATGAAATAATACAACTATGGGTTGTATAAAAAGCAGACTTTGTTGGTAGTGCCAACAAAGTCTAAAAAATCATCTTTTATTCAGTATATTATAAATATTAATTAATGTTACTTCCGGCGTTTCTTAGCAAAATCATACGGCGTGATATGTTTTTCGCGGTTGGCATCCAGATAATCGGCCCACCACTGCACCATCAGTCTCCGTTCATCCAGATGTTTAGACGTGTGAATATAGGCAGCTCTGACATTTTTTCTTTCCACATGGCTTAACTGTCGTTCAATGGCATCATCGTTCCATAATCCTGATTCTCCCATTGCACCACGAGCCATTGTTCGGAACCCATGCCCACAAACATCGGTTTTGGTGTCGTATCCCATGCCCCGAAGGGCATTATTAACCGTGCTTTCACTCATGACCTTTTGTGGATCGTGATCGTTAGGGAACATGACTTCACAGTCACCGCTCAGTTCGCGTAATGACTTGAACAGAGTAACAGCCTAGCGACTCAACGGCACAATATGCTCCGTTTTCATTTTCATGCCTCGTTCGGAAAACTTAACGCCTTCAATGGATTTTCTTGTAGCCGGGATTTTCCAGACTGCATTTTCAATGTCGAGTTCTTCCCAACGCGCAAATCTCAATTCACTGGAACGGACGAACGTTAATACAGTCAGCTCCACCGCGATACGGGTGATTAAGCGTCCACGATAGCGAGAAAGTCGGCTCAAAAATTCAGGTAAACGTTCGTGGGGTAAGGCTGGGTGATGTTTAGATTTAACAGTAGAAAGTGCACCAGCCATATCATTAGCCGGATTGGAATCAAGGATATCATTCTGAACGGCATAACGCATGATGGAAGTGACACGTTGCTGTAATCGCTGGGCAATATCATGTTTTCCATCAGCATCAACGGTTTTGATCGGCGCTAACAGTTGGCTTGTCCGTAAAGTGGAAATATCCAGCCTGCCAATATGCGGGAATATATAATGTTCAAGGCTGCGTAGAATGCGGTTGCCGTGATCTTCGCTCCAGCGTTTGTTGCTGGCGTGCCAGTCACGGGCGACTTTTTCAAAGGTATGTTTTCCCTTTACTCCAGCATGTGCGTCTTTTTTCTCGGCTTTGGGATCAATACCCTGAGCAATCAGCTTTTTTGCTTCATCTCGTTTGGTGCGAGCATCAGCTAAAGAGATGGCCGGATAGACACCGAACGCCAGTCGGTCTTCTTTTTTATCAGTGGGGCGGTAGTACTTCATGCGCCAGTACTTCGAGCCACGTGTCGTGACTTCTAAATAGAGACCACCACCATCGGTGAGTTTGTAGGTTTTTTCTTTGGGTTTTGCTGTTTCAATTTGTCGTGCGTTTAATTTCATTATAAGGGGCACATTTAAAATAGAAGTGTAGGTGCCCCTGATTATGCCCCGCCGTGCATGTTGATTGCAATAGACTAGAGTAGACCTAAAAAGAAAACGCCTGATTGATTTATCAGGTATTTCTAGGAGTTAGTTTACTAGTGTAGACGTTAGTAAACTTATATTTGGTGCCCAGGGCGGGACTTGAACCCGCACAACCTAAAGGTCGAGGGATTTTAAAAATTTTATGTGTTACTTACAAAACAGTAACTTACTGAAAAATATCAAGTTAATATTTACTAATGTATATAAATATAAATTAATGTGTATTTACGTCGCCACTTTTTTTGGAGTTTTTAGTTTTTTTTGAGTTTGTCGTAAGGGTTGAGTGTGACTGCTGCATCCAGATGATCTGGAGCGAAGTGTGCGTAACGCATCGTCATCATAATAGTAGTATGACCCAATATTTGTTGTAGTACCAAAATGTTCCCGCCATTCATCATAAAATGTGATGCAAACGTATGTCTGAGAACGTGTGTGCGCTGCCCGGTAGGTAAATCAATAGCTGCTTTTTTTAATGCCCCTTCAAATGCGTCATAGCAATTTGAAAATAACGCCCCACGCCTTTTAGGCAGCAACTCATACAAATCTTTCGAAATAGGGACGGTTCTGTTTTTATTACCTTTGGTTTGAGTAAAGGTAACTTTATAAGGCATCACCTGAGATTGAGATAATGATTGCGCTTCTCCCCATCTTGCCCCAGTAGCAAGGCAAAGGCGAACGACATAACCCAAGTCTTTATTTTTCGATTCATCGCAGGCAGCAAGCAGGCGCTTTATATCTTCGTCATAAAGAAAAGCTAACTCTTGATCGCCTTCTTTAAACTGGCGAACGCCATCAAGAGGATTGCTACCTTCCCATTCACCCAGTCTTTTTAACTCTGAAAAAACGGAATGCAGGTAAGATTGTTCTCGGTTAACGGTTGCTTGTTTTGGAGCGGCTTTGCCTTTTGCATTCCACTTTCCGTTAAGGCGGTGCTCGCGATAAACCGCGAACATATTTTTATCAAACTCGGTCACATAGGGATCACCTAATCGCAAGCAGATTGCATCCAGTTTAGATTTTCGTGAGTGACCCGAATTGAGCGTTTTACCGTGCATTTCATACCAGCGTTCAACGAGGTTACTTAATTTAATAGCCTGTTTTACGCTATCCGGTGAGACGTTTTTGGGGAATAGCTTTCTCTCAAAAGCCATAGCCTCGCCTTTGGTTGCGAACTGCTTTCTTATGCGAGTACCAGTTTTACCATTGGGGTAGCATTCGCAAATCCATTTACCAGAAGATAATTTTCTAACGGTCATAGGTTATTTTATTGCTCATTTTTTGAAAGTTAATTAAACGGCCAATAACGCGGTTGACCATATGGAAAAACAAAATAGGAAATAAATATTTACAGCCTTAATTAATAAATATATACCAACTAAGGACTGTAGTTATTTATTCCCTATGCTTTCGATATGTCTTTTGTATGCAAAATCATGGCTAACTTCTGGTAACTTTAAGCGCGACGCCTCATTCATGGCGCGATAGTTTTCTATTATTTCCTGTTCCTCTGCCGATATATTTATAGGATTAAGTCTGTTCCCTGTAATAATGTAAAGTGTATCAATTCCGTGTTTTGCTAATGCCTGTAAATACAACCCACCCAGAGGAATTTCGTCACGTTCATAACAGATTTGCTGAATAAGCGAATACCCGACCAAACTTGCAAACTCAGTCTGGCTTAATCCTAAGTGTTCACGTTTTTCTTTTATTCTACTTCCCATTGTGCTCATTAAAGTGTCTCCGACATATTTGGATGTGTATAAACTAACGATGCAAAAACAACCAGCTAGCGGTTGTTAATGTAACATTACGACACAAGAGAAATATATTCACAGATCACAATTACGTATTGTTATTATTTAATTAGTTAATTAAACCGTAGTTAACTATGTAAACGGTTAAAATTTGAATAATTATACATTTTTGACCTGTTTATTAGGTGTTGATTGCGCAAAAGCTGATCCTACCGCTCTCATGTTTGCGCGCGATTCTTCACTCATGGCACGATAGTGTTCAATTAATTTTTGTTCTTCTTGTGATATTTCTGGTTGAGTGGAACGTACACCAGTTATGATATATAAAATATCCATTCCTAACTCAGACAATTTCTTTAAGTACTTGGTACTTGGAATCAGGAGATTTTTGATCATTTTCATAGTTCCCTTGTGTATTTTTATGTATCCCTCCTATATCAGCCAACTCAGATTGAGTAAGTTTAAAGTTCATCCTTTCTTCACGTAGCCTAGAGCCAGTGGTACACATTTTTTTAATTTCCTTATTTATAATTAACTATTTGCTTTCTTATCAGGCGTTGCTTGTGCAAAAGCAGAACCTACTGCCCGCATGTTTGCGCGCGATTCATCACTCATAGCGCGATAGTGTTCGATCAGTGCTTGTTCTTCCATCGATATCTTTCCCTGTATAATGCGCTGCCCAGTCAGAATAAACATCACATCTGCGCCTATTTCGCTAAATTTTGAAAAAAAAGATGCTTTGGGTTCAGTTTTTCCTGCTTCATAGTCGCAATACGTTCTGAACGCGACTCCACACATCTTTGCTACTTCACTTTGGGTTAAACCTAATTTCTCTCTTTCTGTTCTTAGACGATCACAGATTTGCATTTTTTCGCAATTCCTTGTTGACACATTGCAGTTTTCTGCAAATAATAGACATATTCATAACTTAACGGATCACAATATAACATTATGTCACACGATAAACATGTTCGATTGTCACGATTGCCGAGAGGCGTAGCCTCTGGAAAACAAGTTGTAATACGGTTGTCCTTAGAAGAGAACGAAGAGTTGGAAGCCTTGTCACTCAAAGAAAGCCGCTCTAAAGCAAGTTTAGCTCGGATTTATTATTTGGCTGGGAAAAAATCTTCCCAAGTTCAGGTGGAATAGGTAGCTAATGAAAAACATCATTATCAATTATTACGTTGTTTCACCTTACGTTTCGATTGGTAGATATGCTGAGCTTAGTGGTATCCCTGAAAACACTTGCCGTGGCATGGTTAACAAAGGCGAGATAATCATCCGGCCAAAGAAAGGGGCTAAGGATAAAATTCAAGTCAACCTGATCGCCATGCTGCAAGATGCAATCGAAAATAGTTGAAGTACTTAACCATACTGTAAAGGTGATGCAATGGCGAATACTGAACCGTGCCGCGCGGTATCACAGACCGTTGATGAAAGAATTGACGGCATGAATCATACCGCTAAAGCCCATGCCATTATTTTTAAACTGTCTAAAAAAGTGGCGAGTTAAACAGCCAGCTGGCTGATTTTATCGACATGATGCGCGATCGCAATAATAACCAAATCCGAAATAATGAGCGGGTATTGCATTTAATATTCCATTTGGCGGGTTTTGATAAATCGCAATTTAATAACAAACTTAAAGACTTCACGGTTGAAGAGCAGCGTTCATTAATTTCTGCCATTCATCAATTTAAAGCGGTCGCGGGTTTGTTGCCGAATAAACTGATAATGCCTGAATTAATATCGCATTAATTTATCGATTTAATTTAATTGCTTTTATGTGCCAACGCACAGGGTTTCTTATTATCTAAAAAAAGGAAATCGAAAAATGAATATACCCGACCCTATCTTTACCCCTGCTGAAATAAACACCGATGACCATGCGGTCATTATTGAACGCTGCATCAAACAAAATCGTGAAGATGAAAGACGTGTCAGGGCAGATGGTCACGCTTCGCGCCTGCGTCACTTCGCCATGATTGCGAAACGGGATCGCTTAGATTGCGATGCCATTGTCAGCCTGCTGGAAAGCGAGGCCAGTGAAATAGAGCGTCAGGTGCAAGAGTGGAACTATGTTTGATGTCGATATTGATTACGCCTGCCAACAGGCTGAGGAAATACTGGCGCGTAAAATTGCACAGCATGTAAACCGTCCCGTAGGTATTTCAGCATTTGAATGTGAAGACTGCGGCGAACCAATTATTGAAATACGCCGTATTCAGGTTCTTGGTTGTTCCCGCTGTGTGGATTGTCAGGCTGATTTTGAATTAATTAATAAACATTATCGGAGTTAATAAAATGAATAAAGGCACGGTACGTACAATACGTAATTTAGGAATAAGAAGTGTTGATTTTAACGTTATAAGTAGTGGTGATAAAAAAGCTGTATTTAGAATGAATGACCATGAATATAAAAAAGGTGATTTTCTTGGATTGTATGAAGTTGATGATAAAGACAATTTAACTGATGATTTTATTATCGTAAAAGTGACTGACGTCGGGTTATGTATTCAATGTGTGTATTCTGGTTTTATAAAGTCAATTTTAATGCCGAACAAAGCCAGTAGAATAAGACGATTGAACTAATCGAATGCTATCGTGTGTATTGCTAGATCAACAGATTGAATACTTGACCCTGACGTCGAAGTCATTGATAGCGATTTGTATCCGCATATCGGTGGGGAATTTGTTTTGCTTTCGTTTGAATTATCTTCTCTGAATTGTGTGCTTGCATGAGTCTTGTAGAAAAAGCAAAACAAAACAGCGGCGCACAATCCAAACCGCGCCGCCAATACAGTAAATTTCAGCCAGAGATGCCACAGATAGCAACTCTGGCTGAACGCATTATGTGGGAAGTTAATCCCGACGATTACACATGGTGTCACCAGTACTTTGGACACCTGCCGGATTCGTTGGCGGTTTACTTCGTCAATCGTTATGCCAACCTCTTCAAGTCAGGTCGCGACGGTCGTCGCCGGGCTAATATGTTTTTGCGCCAGTTTAGCAAGAATGTATTACCCCGGTTCAATCTGGTCAGCGAGCAATATCAATTCCAAAGCCTGGTCGTGGGTGCTGCACCTTTTCCTTTCATTGAGCAACTTGACCGCCTTTCTACATTAGGCCGTAAAGAGATCAAACTATTGGCGCACGGTGTGGCGCGGTATATGACTGACAGTTACGAACATTTCGTTAATCATTCAGCGACTCCAGACAATGAGCAGGCAGCCCGTCAAAGGTTAATTTATATCTATACCCGATTGGCAAAATTGACCCAGCAGATTGGGACAACCGCACCTTATTCACAGCAATTCACCAAAGGGAGGGAGTTACCAACCGAAGATCAGTTATGCGCCAGTTTACTGCGCATGATGTCCGATCAATGGTGGTATGCCCGCTTAAAGCGCATGCGTGATATTCGTGCTGAACATATGGCCATTGCCGTGGGTCAGGTACAAAAAGCGGCTTCATCCTATGTCTCACGCAAGACCTTGCAGGAATGGACAGAACAGAAGCGCCGCAACTGGGAATTCCTGCAAGAGTTTGAGTTGGAAAATGAAGAAGGTGAGCGGGTTTCACTAAGCGATAAGGTCTTGGGCAGTATTGCTAACCCTGCTGTTCGTCGCTGTGAACTGATGGTTCGTCAGCGTGGCTTTGAAGATTTAGCCAATGAAATGGGTTGTGTCGGTGATTTTTATACGATCACTGCCCCGTCTAAATACCATTCGGCACACAGCGGTGGCGGTTTTGTGAAGAACTGGAACGGCGCAAGCCCACGGGATACGCAAAAGTATCTGTGTGGTGTCTGGGCAAAAATTCGGGCGGCGTATTCCCGTGCGGGGATCAGTGTGTTCGGTTTTCGTGTGGTAGAGCCTCATCATGACGGGACACCACACTGGCATCTATTGCTATTTATGCAGCCTGAGCATGTCGAAGAAATGCGGGAAATTGTTCGGAAGTATGCGACTCAGGAAGATGCCCACGAGTTAAACAGTGAAGCGGCACGCAATGCCCGTTTTCTGGTGAAGCCGATTGATCCCAAGAAGGGCAGTGCAACAGGCTATATCGCCAAATACATTTCAAAGAACATTGATGGCTACGCGCTGGATGGCGAAATAGATAACGAGACAGGGGGAAACCTCAAGGATATGTCTCGTTCGGTTTCTGCCTGGGCGAGCCGCTGGCGCATCCGTCAGTTCCAGCAAATTGGCGGTGCTCCGGTTTCTGTCTGGCGTGAGCTGCGTCGCTTGAGAGGTGATGAGCAGATTTTACCTGATGAGGATATGGATAACGTTCGCTTTGCGGCCGATGTTGGCAACTGGTCAGCCTATATTGAATGTCAGGGTGGGCCACTGGTTGCCCGTAAAGATCTTACAGTCCGCCTTGCATACGAAGTGACTGAACAAGGCAATGTCTACGGTGAAGATGTTCAGCGTATTTCTGGTATTTACTCGCCCCGTCTGGGCGAGTGCTCTTCTTTTATTACCCGTACTGTGAAGTGGAAGATTGTGCCGAAATCCAGCCCGCTGGCTGCGGACAAGGGTTTGGGTTTTGACCCTGTTTTTTCTTCCCCTTGGAGTTCGTCCAGCTCTACCGCATTTTTATCGTTGCGTTCACTGAGCAAGGCAATACGGCGGTTGACCGCCTCAATCACACTTTCATGGCTGAGCATGTCCGCCCAGTGCCATTTTTCCGCCCAGTAGTAAACAATCCGCCGATTGGGCAGATTCAGTTCACCGGCAATTTCAGCCGGGGTATAGCGGCGCAGGTACAGCGACTTCGCCACGTTAATTAATTCATCAGAATATTTCGCCATGCTTCCTTTTCCTGACTATCCTTTATTTCTCAGCCCTCATTATGCCGGGCTAATTTCCGCCTTACGCCCCGCCAACTTCGGTTCAATTCGGTTATGCGCCATATCCGAATTCATTCGCATTGCGCCTGTCGCAGCATTTTTTTGGATCCGCAATACTGTGGGGGAAGCAAACGAAAGGAATGCGATATGTCTCAGTTAATGACGAACTGGATATGTATTGCCATGGAGGGCGACACGGTTGATGGCCGGGCAATTGAACCACAATGGATCTTGGAAGCCGCCGAACTCTACGACCCTCAACTGTATACCGCCCGAATCTGGCCGGAACACGAACGCTGGTTCGGGGCGATGGGGGAAGTGCTCGCGGTCAAGGCCGAACGCGGGGAAGACGGAGCTTTGCGTCTCTATGCGCAACTGCGACCCAATCACCGCTTGTTGGATGCCAACCGGGACGGGCAACTGCTGTTTACCTCCGTAGAATTTACCCTTAGCGGTAATTTTCGCGGGACAGGCAAAACCTATCTGGAAGGACTGGCAGTTACTGATTCGCCAGCGAGTGTAGGTACAACACGCCTACAGTTTAGTAAAAACAAAAATCCTCATCGGTCAGGCGCGTATAAGCCACTGGTGATTGACGAAGTTAAAGATATTAAGGAAAGCAAGATGGCAAAGGCCAAAAAAGGATGGAGAAGCTTTTTTAACGTGGAAGAGCCGGAAGAAACCCCTGCCGAAACCACGGGTAACGATGCGTTGCAGGCAATTGCTGAGGCGTTGGCCGAGATGGATAAGCGAATAACCGCCGTCGAAAGCAAGCTGGAATCCACTGAACAGACCGTGGAAGAAGTACAGGAAGATGTCGAAACCGTTAAAGAGGTGGTGGATACCGAAGATTTTGCCTGCCTGCGCGATAACTTGCAGAAGATTGTGAAAAACTTCGGCAAGCTGGATACGCTGGCAACCCGTGTGCCGTCACGTAATCCGAAAGGCAATAAAAACGCCCGTTTTAAATTCCTATAACCGCGAAGGGAAGAACTATGCAATTAAATCAACGGGCACGGGAGTTTTTACAAAACTACTCTGCGGGATTGGCTGAATCTTATGGCGTTGAGAAAACCTCACGTTACTTCGCACTGACTGACCCAAAAGAAACCGCCCTGCGCAGTGCGCTGCTGGAGGCGGTCGAGTTACTCAGTATGATTACCTGTGCCGATGTGGATCAGCTTTCCGGGCAGGTGGTGTCGGTCGGTAATCCGGGATTGTTTACCGGGCGTAAGAAAGATGGCCGCTTTATGCGTGCTACGGGTGTCGATGGTAATGAATACAAACTGAGAGAAACCGATTCCGGTGCAGCCCTGAAATGGAACACCCTGTCTATCTGGGCTAACTCCGGCAATGAACAGGAGTTTTTCCAGCGTATGCAGGCGTTTATCAATGAGTCGTTTGCGCTGGATATGCTGCGTGTCGGTTTTAACGGTCAGCGAGCGGCTGAGACCACTGACCCGGACGCGTATCCAAACGGGGAAGATGTGAACAAAGGCTGGCACCAGATTGCCAAAGAGTGGGACGGTGGCAAGCAGGTGATCACCCGTGCTGTGATATTGGATGAACACGGCGATTTTAACTCACTGGATGCGATGGCTTCCGACCTGATTAACACCTGCATTCCACAGCAATACCGTCATGATCCGCGTTTAACGGTGCTGGTTGGTGCGGATTTGGTTGCCGCCGAACAGTACCGGCTTTATCAGGCAGCGGATAGACCGACTGAAAAAATTGCGGCACAGATGCTGGGCAGTTCTATCGCCGGGCGTCCGGCCATGGTGCCGCCCTTTATGCCGGGTAAGCGTATGGTGGTGACGATGTTGCCGAACCTGCAAATTCTGACTCAGCGCAATACCCGTCAGCGTAAAACGGAATTTGCGGACGATCGTAAGCAGTTCGAAAACAAATACCTGCGCAACGAAGGTTATGCACTGGAAACGCCAGAGTTGTATGCGGCTTATGATGAAAACGCCGTGAAGATTGGTGCGGTGGCGGAACCGGCTGAAAAACTGGGTACAGACTAATGTTGTCACCTGCTCAACGCCACCGGGCAGAGGTTGCACTTCGCCAGAAACTGGAACGGCAGCAAGCGGTTGCCATTGCCGATGGCGCCAGTATGCACCTGCAAGCCCGTACCATTGAGCAGGATGTGAAGCGGCTGCGCCAGCTCACACTGACGGCAGAAAAGGTCGAAATGAAGCGGCAGGAACTGCTGCCCAATTATTTACCCACGGCACAACGCTATCTGGATGAAGGCGAGGTGTACTGTAACCCGATTTTCGCCTACTGCGTGATTTGGTTATTTGATATCGGGGAGTTCTCACAGGGACTGGACTGGGCGGATATCGCCATTGAGCAGGGACAGCTCACCCCCGACCATTTTCGCAGTAACTTTCCGGCGTTCGTGGCCGACACCGTGTTGCTCTGGGCACAACGGGAAGCGGAAGCCGGGAACCCCGTCGAACCCTATTTTTCAAGGACATTTCACAATGTCACCGAGAAATGGAAAGTTCACGAGAAAATCAAGGCGAAGTACTACAAATTCGCGGCGTTAAGCCTGTTAAGAGGGGATAACGCCGACATTAAGGCAAGTAGCGTGGACAGTCTGGATGTGCTGGCACAGGCCGATAGCTGGCTGGCAAAGGCCCATCAGTGCAACCCGAAATCCGGGGTGAAAACCTATCGGCAACGGATTGCCGCCCGTCTGCGGGCACTGACAAACGAAACGCTTAACCTTAATCAATAACGACTACCGCAAGCCGGAGCGGGCGCGGTGGAGGCAAAGCCATCAGGCATTTGGCCGTGGAAACCGGACAGCCCGCTTTTTCTTCAGGGAGGAACGCACCATGTTTAATGGCAATACCGTGGATTACCGGGACGCACCCCTGACCAATGACGGCTTTTGGCCGGATTTGAACCTGCGGGAATTTCAGGTCAATCGCAAGCTGCCTGCGGATTTGGATAACGACATGCTCGCCAATGCGCTGCTGGCGACCGTGGCCGAGATTAATCTTGATTTACAGCACCTGAAATCCCGTTTACAGGCCAAAGGTTATCAGGCTGCTGCGGCTGTGCCGGGTATCTCGATTAACGGCAGCAACGCACTGGTCAGCCAGTATAAAAGAGCCGTGTATGCCCGGGCAAAAGCCGATTTGATGGGGGAATACACCTCATTAGTCAGCCGTGCCCCCAATCCGGGGCAGGAAAGCCCCGACGTGCAAAAACGCCTGCTGGCTGAATCAGCGGTAACACTGCGCAACATGAAAGGGAAAGGACGCACAACGGTACGTTTGATATGAGCAAATTACAGCAACTAACCGCATTCTTGCGGGAAAATCTGCCAAAACGGATTTGTGAAACCGAATTTACCAGTGAAATGGACGAAATCCGCTTTATTCCGGCACAACGGGATTTAGGGCTGGGGCAATACCAGATGTTTGTCCAGCAATATGAGGCGGTGATTGCGTGGGGGCGCTTCCCCTATCGGGACTGTGATCCGCGCAATATTCCGCTGCTGATTGATAGCTGGCTGACCGGACAGGGTGACGGTTTTAATGATGCCAATGTCGAGCAGGAACGGCCCTCACTGACGGTGGAAGTGGATGGCGATACGGCGGTGGTGTTGGTGTCGTTATCATTGGCAGAGCCTGTCGTGATACGCGAAGACCCCAAGGGCATGATCCCGTTTGATGGCAGGCGCTGGTCACTGGCTGATACCGAAGTGTGGTTCGCGGAACAAGGTGCGGTGCACAGTGTGGACGAGACAGGCGCCCAGATTGGGAAACGCCCGGCATGATCCACGGCCAGTTAAATAGCAACCAGCTTAAGGAACTGCAAGACGCATTAAGCAACCTTGAGTTACCGGAAAAGAAACGGCAGCGCCTGTTATGGCGTATCGCAAAATATGGGTTGATTGATGCAGCAAAACGCAATGTACGCAATCAGCGCTCGCCGGAGGGAGAAAGCTGGCCAGTCAGAAAAAGCTCGTATCGTAAGAAGATGCTCAGGAATATGCCGAAGCTGCTGCATATCCGGGAAATGCCCGACATTGATGCGGTACGGGTTTATCTGCAAGGCGGACATTACCGCAATGGCAATCAGCCAGTCCCTGCCGGGGTTGTCGGGTATGCTCAGCAGCAAGGGATGCGCTTTCAGGTCAGTCGGCAGCAGGTGAAAAAGACCGTTGACCGTGAACGGATGGCAACCATTAAACAGGCTAAAAAGCTGCGTGATTTGGGCTATCAGGTCAAAAAGGGCAAGCGCTGGCGTAAACCGCCGGTAAAAGAAATGACCGCCAATATGACGTTTATTCAGGCCGGGACGTTGATCCGCGAACTGAGCGGTGAAACAGCCAAAAGCGCATGGACAGTGGATGTGCCTGCCCGTGCATTCTTAGGCATGAATGATGACGAGTTCAGCAAAGCGCTGGCTCGCCAGCTACAAGGGATTGGATATGGCGCAGGGTAAGCGCCTCAATAAAGGATGACATTATGTGGCCACATGTTCAGGTTAACCAGATTAACCAACTGCAAGGCGAAACCAAGGAGATTGAACGGGTATTGCTGTTCGTGGGGACAGGCAAAACCAACACAGGCAAAACCATTTCTGTGAATACCCAGACGGACTTTGATGCCGTATTGGGCACGGCAAGCACGGCTCTCAAGCGTCAGGTACGGGCGGCGATGGCCAATGCCGGGCAAAACTGGTCGGGCTATGTGCATGTATTGCCGGAACTGTCTGATGAACGGGCGTTCGTGGATGCGGTCATTGCGGCACAGACCGTCGCCAGTGTTGAAGGTTACGTGCTGACCCGCGGTGCGACCAAAGAGGTGATTAAGGCCGCACAAACCTTGCGGGCGAACACCATTGCCAAGTTTGGCCGCTGGCAGTGGGCGATCCTGTCGGTGGATGGCCCCCAGTCTAAAGAGCCGTGGGCGGATTACGTCACCCGTCTGGCGGAACTGCAAAAAGGGGAAGCTGTGCCCTCGGTGCAATTGGTGCCGTGTCTGTGGGGCAATGAGGCAGGTGTACTGGCCGGGCGCTTGTGCAATCGTGCCGTCACGGTGGCCGACAGCCCCGCACGGGTACAGACCGGGGCGTTGATGGATTTGGGGGCCAGTGACTTCCCGAAGGATGGCACAGGCCTGCCGATTGATCTGGCAACCTTGCAGGCACTGGAAAAACTGCGTTTCAGCGTGCCGATGTGGTATCCCGATTATGACGGCCTGTACTGGTCAGATGGCCGTACACTGGATGTGGAAGGCGGCGATTACCAAAGCATCGAAAATCTGCGGGTGGTTGATAAAGTGGCCCGCCGGGTGCGCTTGCAGGCGATTGCCAAAATTGCCGACCGCAGCCTGAACAGCACGCCGGGCAGCACCGCCACCCATCAGGCTTACTTTGCCCGCACCTTGCGTGAAATGTCACGCAGTACCGAGATTAACGGCGTGACGTTTCCGGGGGAAGTGAAGTCGCCGAAAGATGGCGATGTCACCATCACATGGCGTAATAAAAACACGGTGGAAATTTATATCACTATCCGCACCTATGAATGTCCGAAAGGCATTTCAGTGAGCCTGTTGCTGGATAGCAGTCTGGAGAAAAGCGCATGAGCCAACGTATTTCAGGCCAGTCGGTCGATTTTAATATGGACGGGGATCTGGTGCATGCCGAAAAGGTCAATCTGTCCATTACCGATAACACCGCCGCTGCCCAGACGCAGGGCGTACCGGATGGCTATATCGCCGGGGATGTGGCGGCGGAGGGTGAGATTGAACTCAGTACCAAATATCTGGAAATTGTCACCGCCAAAGCGCGTTCAGCCGGGTCATGGCGGGGTATTCAGCCCGTTGACCTGATGTGGTACGCCAAAGCCGGGAACGAAGAAATCAAGGTGGAGGCTTACGGCTGCAAGCTGATTGTCAGCGACATTCTGGACGTTGACCCGAAAGGTGGCAGTGTCATGACACATAAGGTGAAATTTGTGGTGACCAGCCCGGACTTTGTGCGCATCAATGGCATTCCCTATCTGGAAGCGGAACTGACACAAAGCCTGATAGGGTAAGGATAGGCACTCATGGAAGAGCATGAAAAAACGTTTGTGACGCTCGTGCTATTGGGGGCACTGATTGCGTTAGGCAAGATGCTGACCGGCAATGAACCGATCACCTTACGGCTGTTTATCGGTCGTATTATTCTCGGTTCAGCAGTGTCAGTGATGGCAGGTGCATTGCTGATTTGGTGGCCGGGCATCAGCCCAGTTGCGGTTACGGGGATTGGCAGCGCATTAGGGATTGCCGGATATCAGTTAATTGAGGTCTGGTTACGTAAGCGCGGCAGCGCATTGCTGACAGGGAAGTTAAAGCAATGACACTGAGTGAAAAACAGCAATTATTTGCGGTATTGGTTGCCCAGTTGATCTTATGAGCGGACGAACGCGGCTACCGTGTGACGTTGGGTGAGGCGCACCGCGCCCCGGAGCAGGCGAAACTGAATGCCCGGAAAGGCACGGGGATTGCCAACAGTCTGCATACGCTGCGCCTGGCGGTTGATCTCAACCTGTTTATTCAGGGCGAGTATCAGACCCGCAGTGACGCGTACCTGCCACTGGGGGAACATTGGGAGTCGCTGGGCGGTACATGGGGCGGGCGCTTTTCCCGTCCCGATGGCAATCATTTCTCGCTCTCACATAACGGGGTGAAATGATGTCCAATGCCCGGACGCTCTATGTTGTTGTGGTGGCGTTGGCGTTCGGTGCGGGCTGGCGCGTCAATCACTATTACCGTGACAGCATCGAGCTGAACATCACACGGGCAGCAGCAAGCGCAAAAGAGGCCATGCGACAGGAGTTGCAAGCCATTTCCAGCGCCTCCGCCCGGCAATTAGAAGATAAACTGGAGGGGATCGCCAATGCCGCCCCGCGAGAGATTCGTACTGAAGTGGTCAAGCCTGTTTTTACTGCTGTGTGCGTTAGCCCTGAGTTTGTCCGGCTGTACAACGACACCGCCGACACCATCGGGCGAACCTTATCAGGAAAACCTGCTGAAAAAATGTCAGGCAATATTACCGAAATTAACCGGAACGACCGGAAATAATTTAGCCAATATCTTAATCGATTATTCCGCCTTATATGGCAACTGTGCCGCAAGGCATAATCAATTAGTGGACGAAATTAATAAAAGAAAGGAATTCATTCATGAGCAAAGAAAATAAAATCATTACCTTAATTATCGGCGAAACTGAAATTCATTTTGAACCGAATATCATTGCCTATAACAGCATGATTAATGACATGGCAATGGACAATAAGATTGTGCCGATTGTCACTTACCTGCGCCGCATTGTGCAGCCTGCCTCAAAAGCCGCGCTGGACGAATTCCTGCAAATCCCCGGTGCAGCGATGCAGATTGTGGAACGGGTGAATGCCGAATATGCGCCGAAACTGGATATCGAAATAAAAAACTGAATGCACGGGTTAAGGCCATTGAGAATAGTTTATTTGAACAGGTCTTAATATTACGCCGTCATTATTTACCGCATGAAAAAGATAATACGGAAAATTTAGCCCGTGCCATCTGGTTAGATAATCGTTATTGGGAAAATACGCGCATTGCCACGGCTAATGGCATTGCACTGGCGTTCAGGGGTGAACCATGAGTCAGGAATTAGATTTTACCTTAAGCCTGATTGATAAAATCACAAAACCGCTGGCAGGGGCGAAAGCGGCGGTGTCAGAGTTCGCCCAGTCTTCACAGGATGCGTTCGGCAAACTGGCGATTGGCGGTGCCGGGTTGGCCGCGTCATTCTGGTCAATCAAGGGCTTTCTTGACCCCGCCATTGAAATGGATGAGGCGCTGAAATCCGCCTCATTGCAGGGCATTGACAGCAGCGTGATGGATAAAGTCGCCAACGATGCCATGACGTTCAGTTCCCAGTATGGCAAGTCGTCGATTGAGTTTGTGCAGTCGGCCGCTGAAATCAGCAAGGCCGTGAACGGGCTGTCACACAGCGACCTGCCCCAGATGACGAATATTGCCAATACCACTGCCGCCGCCCTCAAATCCAGCGCCAGCGATACCGCCAGTTACATGGGAAAAATGTTTTCCCAATTTTCCAGTCATGCCAAGGCGGTGGGTCACCTCCAGTTTGCCGAAGAACTGGCAGGCAAGGCGGTGATCATGTCGAAAACGTTCGGCACGTCCATGACCGACATTGCTGACCTGATGGAAGGGGCCCGCGCCGCCGGAACCCAGTTCGGCGTCGGCATTGATGAGCAGTTGGCGGTCTTGGGGGAACTCAACCGCGCGCTGGGCGGTGAAGCCAGCGGCGCGTATGAGTCGTTTATCACCAATGCAGAAGCCAGCGGCAAGAAACTGGGGTTAAGTTTTACCAACGCCTCCGGGAAATTGCTGTCGATGCCGGAAATGCTGGAAAAACTACAGGCCAAATACGGCAAAAGCATTGAAGGCAACCTGAAAGCACAAGCCGAAATTGAAGCCGCGTTCGGGGATTCTGCCGTGGTGGTCAAACAGCTTTACGGCAATGTTGATGTGCTGCGCAAGAACATGACGGCACTGGGCGCGAATGATGGTATGAAGCGCACGCAGGAGATGGCCGAACAGATGGCGAACCCGTGGGAACGACTGCAAGTCATCTGGCAAAATATCCGCATTGCGGTGGGTTCAACGCTGCTGCCTGCGGTGTCTTCGCTGGTCAACAGGATGGCGAATACCAGCCAGCTAGTGGTGCGCTGGTTGAAATTGTTTCCCAATATCGCGCGCTGGATTGGTTATATTTCGGCAGGCATTATCGGATTCGCGGCAGCGGGTGCTGCGGCCAATATCGTGATGGGGGTGACCAAATTTATCTGGCTAGGCCTTAAGGGAATTTGGTCCGCCTGTACGCTGGTGATGAAACTGTGGACGGCGGCAGTCTGGCTTTGCAATGGTGCTGTTACCGTATGGAACGTCGGACTGAGAATATTACGTAATACACTGATGGCTGTTCGTATGCAGGCCATGTTAGCGGGCATTTCATTCAGCTTTATGACTTGGCCTGTCTTGCTGATTATTGCTGCGATTGCGTTGCTGGCTGTGGGCATTTATCTGCTGATTAAGCACTGGGATGCCATTAAAGCCGCCATTATGAATACCACGGCGTTTAAGGTTATCGCGGCCTGTGTGAAATGGGTTGGCGGGATCTTCGGCGCAGTCTTTGCCTGGATTGGTGAAGCGTGGGATAACCTCTGTAGCTGGTTCAGCAACTTTTCACTGGCGGATACGTTTTCCGGCATGGTGGACAGTGTCAGCAATCTGTTCAGTGGCTTATGGGACTGGCTGAAAGGGTCGTTCGGGGACGCCTATAACTGGATTATCGACAAGCTGAACTACATTCCGGGTATCAATATTGAAACCCAAGCTATTGAGAAGACGGTCACCGAACCGACCGGAAAAGCGGCGGCTCCGGTGCAGGAACAGCCCAAAGTCATGGGAGGAGCGGCAATACCCAATATGGGCATGGGCGTAAATCATCCCAAATTAATGACTCAGCCCAACGGAATTTTGCAGGGACAACCTCAAGCGATGATCCAGCCGGTGAAAGCCATTCAGCCGCCCGAAACCGAGGGCGTATTAACGGGTGGGAAAAAGCAGGGCATTGGCAAGCAAGGTCTGATGAAAGCGGTGACAACGAATTCACAGACCATCACGGATAACAGCCGCCGGATTGAAAATGTGACGCTGAATGTTAAGGGTAACGTCACACCGGCACAACTCACGGAATGGGAACAGGTGGCTTATGGATGAGCCGAAATACATTGATTTATTGATCACGGGCGGTAATTTTACGCTCAACTCAGGCAATGAGCCGCAATTTTGTCATAACCGCGTGTCAGTCGGTCAGGATTGTGTTCATGCCATTTTGGAAAGCGGCCTTGCCACGGAACTGGTGGCAGAGCGCAGCCCAACCTTGCGGGCGGATATCCGTACCCAGATTGAAATTCTGGTTGAGGAAGATGAGCGGATTATTCCGGGGACGGTCATCATTAATGAAGAAACACCAACGAAGCTGTGGATCACGGCAGAAACTTATGATTTTGGCCGACTGAGCGTGAGTGTGGGACATGGACACTAAGCCAACCCTTGATTATGAAAAGGTGTTGCGTGACAGCGGGATGCCGACCACGGAAGCCGACATCAGCAAAGCGTTTGCCAACGTGGTGGATGAAGCCGGGCTGGTGACCAATACCTCGCGCATGTCCCCGTTCTGGCGGCTGATTAACGCCCTTGTCACGCGCCCGGTGTTGTGGCTGAAAGAGGCATTAATCAATGTCACGCTGAAGAATATGTATCTGGCGAGTGCATCCGGTTCATGGCTGGATATGTTTGCCTGGGGCGTGAACCTGAAACGCAAGCCTGCTTCGGCTGCACAGGGGGTGATCCGTTTTTATAAAGCAGCAGGGGCATCTGCCGTGACGGTGCCCGCCGGAACGGTGATCCAGACCGAGCGCATTAATGGCGAAATCTACCGGGTCAGCACCACGGAAAGTGGTGTGATTGCTGACGGTGTGTCCAGTGCCTTATTGCCTGTGAGGGCAGAAGCCGCAGGCGGCGCATTTAATCTGGCCCCCGGTTATTTCCGACTCCTGCCCGTGGCCGTATCCGGTATTGCGCGGGTACAGAATGAAGAGGGCTGGCTGTTAACCCCCGGTGCGGATGCGGAATCGGACGATGATTTACGCGACCGTTGCCGCAACCAATATAACTTGGTAGGTAACTATCATACCGATGCAGTTTACCGGGGCATGATTGCGGCTGTGGCGGGCTTAAGTATTGATTGCATCTTCTTTCTGCATGATGCGCCCCGTGGTGCGGGAACTGCCAACGCGTATCTGTTGCTGGATTCGGGGGTAATCAGCCAACCTTTTATTGAGGCAGTGAACGATTACATCTCCAATCAGGGGCATCATGGGCACGGCGATGATATGCAGTGCCTGCCGATGCCGGAAACGCATCATAATTTGTCGGTCACGCTGTTTGTGGAAAATCTGGCGAACTACAGTCAGGAGCAGATAGTGACATTGAAAACCGATGTTGGAAACCTTATCCGCTGCGCCTTTCGGGAAAATACCGACTATCAGGTGAAGAAAACATGGCCCTACTCGCGTTTTTCTTTTTCCAGCTTGGGACGCGAAATACACCGTGAATTCAGCGAGATTGTATCACTGACTTTTTCATTGGGTGACATTCTCAGTGAACTGAGTGTACCGAAGCTGAAAACGCTCTCAGTGGAGGTGAAAAATGTCTGAGTTCAGGGAACGCCTTAAGCGGCTGGCCCTGCCCTCATGGATGGATAAGGGCGAACCTGCCAAATTATTGGGGGCAGCACGGGCATTCTGGACGCAGGTTTACGGCTGGCTGACATGGCCGCTGGCCCAACTGGACGCCGAAACCTGTACTGAGTCGTTGTTATCGGTGCTGGCCTATCAGCGGGATATCCAGCGTTTTAACGGCGAGCCGTTGCCGCTGTTTCGCAAGCGGGTGAAGTACGCCTTTATCAACGCGAAAGACGCAGGCAGTATTGCCGGATTTATTGCCATCTTTGAACGGCTGGGCGTGGGCTATGTGGAGCTACTGGAACGCCAGCCAGATATTGACTGGGATGTGATTATCCTGCGCCTTAGTGACGGACAGATAGCAGCCAACCCTGATTTGCTGATGAATATCATCCGTCAGTACGGGCGAACCTGCCGCCGTTATCGTTTTGAAGTGATAGCGAAAAACCAGTTATTGATGCGGGTTGGCAGTATCAGTGCAGACTATTGCACTTATGCCGCTGCCATTCCGACCCAGCCATTATTATTAAAAGTGGGGCATATCGCAGGCGTTGCCGTCTGTGACAGTGCCAGCCTCAAGGAAAGCACCGCACCGAACGTAACCTACGGTGCGTCATTATAAGGAAATAGTATGTCTTCAGTGATAACGGCAGACTTTGAAAAATGGAAGGCACAGCAAACCGCAGCGGGAACGACTGTGATACTGGATGAATTTGTCTTTGCGAATGTGCCGAATCTTGATCCGTCGAAAGAGATCAGCCGCAGTGAAAAATTGCCTGCGGCAAATCAAATCGTCCACCGTCAGGCAGTCAATAAAACCGGATTAGCCAGTGAGAACGCCGTGGCTTACAGCGTGACACTGGGTACGGAAGTGGGGAATTTTGATTTTAACTGGATTGGTCTTATCAATAAGGCCTCCGGTGTCATTGGCATGATCACCCATGCCCCCACGCAGAAGAAAATCAAAACCGCCAATGGCTTGCAGGGCAATGTGTTAACCCGTTCTTTCTTACTGGAGTTTGACGGCGCGGCGACAGAAACCGCTATCACCACCACAGCGGAAACATGGCAGATTGATTTTACCGCGCGTTTGACGGGCATTGATGAAATGCAACGCCTGATTAACACCGACAGTTACGGCGAGGCGGCATTTTTTAATGATGGCTTTGCGGTGATCCGCAGTGGTGACAAATACACAGTAAAAAAAGGGCTGGCTTATGTGGGCGGGTTGCGTGGGGTACTGGCATTTGACCAGACCTTAAACAGCCTGCGCAATACCCGTGTGTATGCGGACTTTAGTTATCAGGGTAATCTGGTCAGTCAGTGGAAAACGGGGGTGAAAATCACTGCGACGAATGATCTAAAAAACTATGTTGATGTAGCGGGATATCCGCATTATGTGTTTGCCATTGCCCGTATTGATGGTAACGGTAATGTTACTGACTTACGCCATCAAGGGACATTAAGTGACCGTGATATTGCAGAACTTAACCGGGAACTTGAGCGGGTTAAACAGGATTGTGCGGCTAAACAGCAAGCATTGGAAAATAGTGTAAATGGGAAGCAACCGCAGGGCAATTATGCCACGAATATTGCGCTAAATGCTGTTAATGAAAATGCAGTACCTAAAAGCCGAAGTATCAACGGCAAATCATTATCAGCCGATGTGGTATTAGGTGCGGTTGATGTGGGTGCATTTCCCAAAGGGGCGGCAGCCGTTGTAGAAGGAGACGATGCCGTACCGTGGGATGCCGCGTCCGGGGCTTATGTTGCCAAACAACCGGGAGGTACCCTGCTGGTTGTCCACTTTAATGTGAGTCAGGGCAGTACCCCAGCCCTACAATTAAAAACCCAATACAGAAATGGTAGCATCGCTTATCGTTCAGCCAGGGATAGCTTTGGATTTGAAGAACCGTGGACAGAATTCTATACCACTAAAAATAAACCCACGGCTTTTGATGTTGATGCGGTTTCTGCATCACGTGGAGGAACGTTTCATGACCATGTTCGTTTTGACAAGCGTGTTATTGTGGGCAGTAACGACACTTCACCCATGGTGCTAAGTTCTGAAAAATCAGCAGCATCGCCTGTCAATATACATATATGGGGCAACGCTGCCCGGGGGGGAGATCGACACACCGTATTGGAAGCTGGCGACAATCAAGGATGGTTCTGGTATAGCCATCGGCTAGGCAATGGTGGGGTGCAATTTTCAGTAAACGGAAGCATGTTACCTGAAGATTACAGTAACTTCGATAATCGTTACCTGCAACACCATCAACACAATATTCCTGTTGGCGTACCGCTACCGTGGCCTAATGCTAATCCGCCTGCGGGTTATGTTGAATGTAAGGGTCAACATTTTGATCCGGTAAAGTGCCCAAAATTGGCAGAAGCTTACCCGTCCTGCTATTTACCCGATTTGCGGGGCGAGTTTATCCGGGGATTGGATAACGGGCGCGGTATTGATTCTGGTCGTGGCGCGTTATCGTGGCAAAATCAACAGGTGCAGTATCATTCTCATTTAGGGGGACATGGTGGAAGAGCTGGGGGGAATTTTGGTATCACCACACAATGGAAATACGCGGGGTCATTTCATGATGATAGTAAACAACCCTTGCCAATGACGAATAACGGCAGTGATTTTGACGGTTTTACCAATAACGGCGCTATAGGAACTGAAACCCGCCCGCGTAACATCGCCTTTTTATATATTGTGAGGGAAGCATAATGAAATATGCAACGAATATTAAAACAGCAGAATTTAATGAAAATGGTTTTGCTCTATCTAACGGTTGGGTCACCGTTTATCGTGCGAATACAGAGACAGGTGAATACCTTTGTGCAGACATGGAGCGTACCGTTTTGGGTTTTAGCCTGTCCGCTGGGGCGTATCTGGATGAACCCACATTGCCAGAATCCGATAATGTCGCGGTTTGTCGCAGCCCCGATGGCTTGTCATGGGGACATGTGCCGGATTACCGTGGGAAGACGGTTTACCATATCAAAAACCGAGAGTCGCGAGTGATACAGCAACTGGGATCGTTACCGCCTGAGTTGACGCTGTTAAGACCCAATACTGATTTTGATGTCTGGAACGGTAAAAAATGGGTCACTGACTTTGCCGCACAAAAAGCCAAAAGAATTGAATTAGCGGAAAGACAACGTGCTCAATTGCGCCAGCAGGCAGAAGAGAATATCAGGCTGCTACAGTATGCCATAGAGACTGAATTAGCCACAGAGAGTGAAAAACGGGTATTGATTGAATGGAAAAAATACCTCGTTGCCTTAAGCCGTCTTGATATCTCAGGAACAACGGATATTACATGGCCGGAACAGCCCAATGTGGCAGCGTAAAACCCTGCAACTGTCCCCGGCGCTATCGGGGATATCGGCCACCATTATGTCCGTACACCCCTTTATCTATGGCACCGGGCAGCAGACAGACAGCGGCAGTTACCTAAGCCCAACTAACGCGATTGACTATCTGGCAAAGAAAATTACAGGGGCCGGAAACATTAATAGTCTGGTTATTATGATTTGCGCCAAGACCCATGATGAATTTATGCAACACCTCACGCAATTTTCATCGGTGCTGCCGTTGCCAGCATTTGCTCAGGTCAAACGGATGGCAAAAACGGCAGAAAGTTTGACAACGACCAAAATGCAATTGCCGGGCCAGCAGGGCGGCGGTTTGCCGCTGCCTCAGCCGTTGTCAACCGCAACCAGCCGCTTGGCCGTCAATGCGCAACGGATAGAGCAGGCCAAAGCCCAAGCCAGTGCGGGCAGCAGCCTTGCGGGATTAAAATCCCAGTTAAGCGGGTTTACCACGGCAAGGCAGAACGCCTTGCAAAAGGTGACGGATGCCCTGAGCGGTATCCGGGATAAATCGGCCAGTGTCTGGACGTTTTCAGGGAAAGGAGACGGTACACATTTGGCGGAAAAACTGCGGCAGAATATCCCCGAACCCGATGCCGTTTATACACTGGCCACGCTGTTTATCGGGGACGATATCCGCCCATTAGAAAGGATGCTACACCATGAGCCAAATTATCACCCTCGCCCTTGATGGCGAGGCTATCCCGCTAAAAAGCCTGACCGTCACGCCCTCTGTGATGTTTCAGGACAGCGACCAGAGTGGGCAGTCTTCCAGTACCGCCGTCGCTGAACAGGGCATCAAGCCGAAAGAACTGCGTATCACGGGCATTATTCCCTTTACTGAACAGAAAACCCTGTCGCGCCTGTTTGCACTGGCGGAAGCCAAAGACAACGGCAACCTGAAACGCTACCGGGTGGCGAATCTGACCGCACAGGCCATTAACTTTCGCATCGGCACCTTTACGGGCACGATGGATGCCAGCAAGGTGGACGGTAAACAGGCATGGCAGGTCACGTTTACCTTGCGGGAGCATTTATCAGTGGCGGAGAAACGCGATGCCCGTGCCACCGGCGCGATTCAGGCGAAAAAACAGACCGGACAGGGCGGCACGAAAGCCGGGGAAGACCCGGAAAAATTAAGCTGGTTCGAACGCGAGGTATTGAAACCCATTAATGATGGCATCGGAGGCGCAGGCGAATGAAACCCATCCAGCGGCTCTGCTTATCCGGCGATGAGGTGCATGTGGTGGATGCCAATCTCATGCTGGAACTGTCCGCCTGTGGCCGGGGCTTTATCACGGCGGAGACCACCAACGATTACACCGGGAAACTGGTGCGCCTTGATGTGGGCTATACCGATTTGGTACTGCGCTGGTTTACCGGGTATGTGGAACGTTCACAACCTGCCCAGAACGGCTATCAGCGCCTGTTTGTACGTGAACTGGTCGGCGTGTTTGATAAAGTGTGGCCGTGTTCATTTCAGCACCCGACGTTACGCCAGATAGTGGCGTGGTTGCAGGAACACAGCGGCCTGACGTTCACGCTACCGGATGCCCCTTATACCGATAAACCCATCCCGCACTACACCCATAACAGCACGGGCTATCAGTTACTGGGCAGTCTGGGGCAGCTTTTTGCCATTGACGATTATCTCTGGCACCAGTTGCCGGACGGTTCGGTTTATCTGGGCAGTTGGGCACATTCGATGTTTGCCGAAAAGCCTGTCGAAATCCTGAATGAATTCAGCCAGAGCCAGTCGGCAGGCAATGCCATGACTATTCCCATGATCCAATCCCTGCGCCCCGGTTTTGTGGTCAATCAGCAGCGGCTGACCAAGGTCAACCTGTTGAATGAAAACATGGGCATCACATGGCAACCGAAAGGCCAGACGGAGAACAAAACCCCTGCCCAGCGCCAGATTGATGCGGCTTACCCTGAATTATCCGCCGGGCTGCATTTACCCCAATTTGCCCGCATTGAGGCACACACTGAAAGCACGGCCAGCGGCGATATGTCTGACCCGTTCCGCCCGCGTTATGCGGTCGATGTGCAATTGCTGGATGATAACGGCAAGGACGCTGCCGCCCCGGTTTATCGTGCCGTCCCGCTGCCTCTGCCGATGGCAGGCGGGGAATCGGGCATGTTCCAGTACCCACCCATCGGCACGGTGGTTGAAATCGCGTTCGAGGGCGGACGACCAGACAAACCCTTTATTCGCCAAACTCTGAGCCAAGGCAATACCCTGCCGGATATCCAACCCGGCGAACAATTGCAGCAGCAGCGGGCGGAAGTCTCGCAGCGCGTCACACAGGAAGGCAGCTGGATACGCCAGACTGACCAGACCATCAATGAATCCTCTATGCACCGCGAAATCAGGGCCGATACGGAAACGCGCACGGTGGTAGCACGGGATACCACGGTACAGGCGACGGATAAAATCACGGTCTTGGGCACGTCTACGCTATTGGCGGGTGCTGTCCAGCAAATCGCCGAGGGTGACTACAGCGTGGCAACCTCATCGAATTTCGTCGCCAGTGTCGGGAAAAATGCCAATATTGAAGTGGGCCAAACGCTGATAGAGAAAATTGGCCTGCTGAAACAGAGCATTGCGGGCGTTAAACAGGAAATTGTTGCACCTGTAGTCTGGGTGGGCAGCCAGCAACTTAACGTTATGACCCTGATGTTAGACACGCTGGATGTGGTCAGGGAACTGGCCGAACTGACCGCCGCCCATACCCATCACAACACTGGTACACCGGAGAACGCTAGCGCGATAAGGAACACGGCGTATAAATCCGATGGATTGAAACAGAAATATTCGCCCGTGATTGGGTGAGTGTCACTTATCTTTTCCACATGCGCGGGTTGATATCCAGCGTGACAGGCGGTAGAGTGATGATGTTAGTTTAGATGTGTCGCGCTAGAACCGGGGCTACCAATCTCGTCTAGCACACAGATAATTACCCTGCACCAAGGGTAAAAACAAAGAAACCAACCTCACCAGTTGGCTTGATTGGATGAATATCGTTTATTTGTGTGAGATCCTCTACGCTATACCCTAGGTTGATATTTTATGCTATAGGTATTAGACTGGTTACGTCAGTTGTGGAATGCCGCGCTGTGACTGAGGCTACCAACTTCAGTAATAGCACAAACATACTCCATCATGTATGGATAAAACAAAAAAGCCAACCTCACCAGTTGGCTTTTTTGTTTTATCTACTTATCACTTGAATTGATTGAATCATTTGAAAATAAATTTATAATTCATAATTGTTAGTTGAGTTTGCGCAATGGCCGCCGCTAAAAAGCATCTGATATGGAAAAGGAATTCAGCGTTTCGTAGGTTTTACGGAATGTATCAAAGCCCTGGCTGAAACAGGTGGTACTGCTTCAGTGCCTCGGTCAGAGCGCGGCATTCCACAACTGACGTGACGGAAACCAACCGGACAGGCAGCGTAAAGGCAATGGCTGGTTTAGTCGTGCTCCTGCTCATAGGAGCGAACGGATGAAAGAGGTTATTAACACCACTATCATCGTTCTAAAAGCACTAATTGCGCTTTTAGAATTGATCCGTACCTTTTTGAAATAGGTAGCGGAAACGGAGATAAGGCCATCGGGTTAACCGCCCGGTGGCCTTTAACATTTCTAGCGCACCCTCAATAAAACGCCACCAGAAGTACACAGCACTGTTCCCCCTTAATTTACTCCTTGCTACGGTTCATTTGGATCTGCGTTATTGCACCACGCTCACGCCGCACAATCCCCACGAAATAAACGTCAACCTGACGTAAAACGCACTACACCGCACCCGCCTGCCCGTTTTGGATCAAAAAATTATTTCAGTTTTAAAATCCGACAAAGGGAATCGCCAGAGCGCGCCCGTGCTGGCGCTGTGGAAAAAACCCCAAACTGAAAGGAATGAAAAGATTTTCAGGTAATTTCAGTTTTTGGATCAAAAGCGGATCGCGGTAAAAATATTAATGCAATGATATTAAAGGGGGAATTCTATTTTACGTGAAAGAATGGATCAAAAGACAAAGCCGCAACCTATTAAAAAATTCAGGGTTTGTGCGGCTTTGAGGGAAAAGGAAAACTGAAATTTATGGTCGAGGATGACACTGTATAGATTTAATAGCTTGATGGCCAGAAGGTAGGGCAAACGGGTCTAATTTATACAGATGAAAATCCCACTGTCAGGATTTTCATCATATAGCCATTATCCCAGCCAGCCTTCTGGCGCTTAGT
>NZ_FOVO01000017.1 GCF_900115195.1 Xenorhabdus japonica | reverse complement strand
GGATTGTAAATCACAAACGATCATCAATGTTCCTACCTTTATGTACTGAAGGCACATCACTGAACTAACTGTTCAATTTAGACCCGTTTGCCCTAACCTCTGGTAGTATGACTTTTTGTTTTCAGCGCGTCTTTCAGGCGATTTTTCGTCATTTCGGTTAAAATCAGCCGGATTTTAGCGTAAGGGCGGAAAATGATTTTGATAGCTTTTTTGATGGAGAAGCGATGACACACTTTTCAACAATTTCTGAATTACAGGATTTATCGGCTGATTTATTGAAGTTTGAACAAAAATTAAAGCAGTTTGGTGATCATCTTGGCTTAGATCTTGCGCAATATTCAGCGGATCACATTTCCTTGCGTTGTAATGAAATGGCAATAGCTGATCGCTGGTATCAAGGTTTTTTGCAATGTGGTCAATTGGTATCTGAAAGCATGATTAATGGTCGTCCTATCTGCTTATTTGAGTTAGAACAGCCAATAACCTTACTTGGCTGGCAAATTGATTGTGTCGAGTTACCTTATCCAAGTAAAAAGCAATACGTACACGAAGGCTGGGAACATGTCGAATTGGTTCTGCCTGTGCCACCAGAACAACTTATACACGAAGCTTATAAGCTATTGCCTGATCCGCTACCCGATGTTTTTCGCACAAAAGAAAGTCACCCGAAAAGTAATAATGAAAGGTTATCAAACCCAACGTTAGCTGTGACCAATAGTGAACTCACAATCAAATTTCACCCTTTTTCTCTCAAAGAGATCATCAAAAGTGAGGCTTAATCGGCAAAAATAACTTTTTCTTTATGCGGACTTAGCAAAAAATTCTAATCTTGTGACTTCTAATAAAATATTAAATAAAATTAATTGCAATAGTTAATAGGTTCGCTAATGAAATATTTTAGGGGAATATAAATAGAGCACTGAGAGTTTATATCCGAGGAGGTCTTTGGATGATAAAGCTGGAAATTTGCTGTTATAGCATAAATTGTGCTTTGGTTGCACAAAAGGCGGGAGCTGATCGTATTGAATTAAGTGCAAGCCCGTCGGAAGGCGGGGTAACACCTAGCTTCGGGGCGTTGCAGCATGCACTACAGCGTTTATCAATTCCAGTGTATCCCATTGTACGGCCGAGAAAGGGAGATTTCTGTTACAGCAACACTGATTTCGAAGTGATGAAAAATGATGTTGCTTGTATCCGTGACATGGGATTTCCTGGGGTAGTTTTTGGCGTTTTAAACGAAGAAGGTCATATTGATCTACTTCGTATGAAACAATTGATGTCATTGTCAGGGAATATGGAAGTTACTTTTCATCGCGCGTTTGATATGTGTTTCAATCCACATGTTGCTTTGGAACAACTGACAGAGCTAGGTGTACAACGTATTTTGACTTCAGGCCAGCAACAAAATGCTGAGTTGGGATTACCCCTTTTAAAAGAGTTGTTACAAGCCAGCCAAGGGCCGATTATCATGCCGGGTGCTGGTGTCAGGATGAGCAATATCAGTAAGTTTCTGGAAATTGGGATAACGGAAGTTCATAGTTCAGCAGGCAAGATGGTGCCTTCTTCCATGAGGTATCGAAAAGCAGGTGTCACAATGAGTTCTGACGACAGTGATATGGATGAATATGCTCACTACTGTGTTGATGAGCAGCTGGTTGAATCAATGAAGGGAGTGATTAGCTTGATTCAACGGAAAAAATAGAATATTTTGTATTTCATATGAATACAACATCGACTCCAGGCTGTAGCGCAGCGACAAAGGTGTTAGTCCCAGTCATATAGTTAACTATATGACTGGGAAAAGCCAGCCAACAAAGTAGCAATTTGAAAGAAGAAGAATATGAATTATGGCTTGCAGGCAATAAGGACAGCTCGTAGTGGTGCGGGGTAGCCTTCTATCGTTTTACTGTGATCATTTGGATCAAGAAAATCGACCAGCGATTCAGTCTTCATCCATTCTGTCTGGCGTTGTTCATCCAGTGTCGTGACTGCATGATCGACAATTCGGACGTCAATAAAACCACATTTCTCCAACCAAACTTTCAGCATCTTGGCAGACGGAATAAAGTAGACATTCCGCATTTGTGCATAACGTTCACCCGGCATGAGACATTGGTGCTCATCACCTTCAATCACCAAACTCTCCAAAACTAATTCACCGCCAGAGACTAGCTGGTTTTTCAGTTGCCACAAATGATCGAGAGGGGAGCGGCGATGGTAAAGTACTCCCATTGAGAACACTGTATCAAAGGCTTTTAGTTCTGGTAATTGTTCGATGCCCAAAGGCAGAAGATGAGCGCGTTGATCATTGCCCAATAATTTTCTGACGGCCTCAAATTGGCAGAGGAAAAGCTGGGTTGGGTCAATGCCCACCACTAAATCAGCCCCTTCACCGACCATGCGCCACATGTGGTAACCACTACCACAACCGACATCAAGTACGGTTCTGCCTTCTAAAGATGAAATATGGGGAAGGACGCGATCCCACTTCCAGTCAGAACGCCATTCGGTATCAATCTCCACGCCATATAGCGAAAAAGGCCCTTTACGCCACGGCATCAATAACTTCAAGATATTTTGAATACAGGCTTTTTCGCCGTTTGAAAGTTCCGGCTCATGATTTGCGATGACGCCATTTTTCAGGTCAAGCTGGGTAGGATGAATTTCAGGCAGATTCTCCAAGTTCTTTAGCCATGAACTGAACTGACCATGCAATGATGCTTTCTGCCAATGGTTTAATTGTGCTGGCAGGCATTCCAACCAGTGGCTTAAGTGGTTTTTGGCGATCAATTGATAAAAGTTACCGAAATCGATCATTGTTCAGTTCCTTTTATTGCCAGTAATGAGCCAAAGTTAAAGCATTGGAACCAGACTTCAACGTGCTGAAATCCTGCTCTTTTGAGGCGTGATTTATGGGTTTCAACAGAATCTGTCCGCATAACATTTTCGAGCATACTGCGTTTTTGGCTGATTTCCAGCTCGCTGTAACCATTGGCTCGCTTGAAATCATAGTGCATGCTGAATAACAATTCGCCAACTTGATCATCTTCAAAGTTGAATTTTTCGGACAAAACCAAAACTCCTCCGGGTTTTAAACCGGCATAAATTTTATCCAGCATTTTCTGGCGATCATCAGGGTGCAAGAACTGTAATGTGAAATTCAGAACTACCATTGATGCATTTTGAATGTTGGTATCAAGAATATTCTGTTCGATAACTTCAACGGGGATACTGGCCTTGAAAGAGTCAATATGGCGGCGGCAGCGCTCGATCATTGCTGGTGAATTATCGATGGCAATAATGCGGCAACCATTTGTACGACTGCCAGTATTACAGTCTTCGGCACTAATGGATCGGCGGATTGACAGTGTGGCTGCGCCAAGGGAACAACCGAGATCATAAATTTGACTGTTTGGCGTTACAAAACGTTCTGCCAGCATACCTATCATGGAAATGATATTGGAATAACCGGGAATTGAACGTTTCACCATATCAGGAAAAACTTCGGCAACACGTTCATCGAAACTCCAGTCACCTAAATTGGCAATTGGGGCAGAGAACAGGCTGTCCCGTTGATTATGAGGTTCTTGATTTGACATAACTGCATTGATTTTGGAAACAATAAGAAGTGGTCATTCTAACAGAATGAAGGAAAAGGCAGAAAGGGATAATCAATAGATAAACCCTCAGCGACAGTACACCGCTTCGGGTATGATGGGATTCTATGATGTCAGGGTATCATAAATAGGGTGAACTATTTATTTATATACAGGGCAGGATTACGTATAAAGAGAAAAAATCTGCACCCACGGTAAATAGTAAATATTAGTGATAATCATTATTAGCATTGATATGTAGGTTGCAGCCATTCCCATACGCCGCCAGCGTATTTCTCGATGACGCAAGCCAAAGTAGTGTAGTACTCTGCCTGACAGTAATACCAACCCACAAATGTGCAGCATCCAAACGGGAGCTCCATTCATCTCCATCATGACCAATAACAACATTGAGATTGGAATGTATTCAACAGCATTACCATGAACCCTAATGGCTGTTTGTAATTCATAAAAACCGCCATCGCCATAGGCTACCCGATATTGCGTTCTCAACTTGACTACATCTAGAGACAGCTTAATTAACAGTAGTGCGCCCAGTACTATATAAAGCGAGCTAACCATTTTTAACTCCATTGCCTAATCCAAAAACGGCCAAATGATGATAAACCTCAAAAAGAAAACTGTCGCTATAAATCATAGTATTTAATAATAAATCCTATGAATGTTATCGGATAGCAAAAAATTGTCTTGTTAAGAAAGACGTTATGGCCTTATCTCTGGTCAGAATTTCCAGTATAATGACAGTCTTTTTTTGCAATTCTTTTTAAAAAGAACAATGCCAAAATTTCCGCAGCAGAAAGCATAACAAGCTGAGTAAAAGGATATTGTATGCGTACTAATTATTGTGGGCAGTTGAGCCTAGCCCATGAAGGCCAAAAAGTGACTCTTTGTGGTTGGGTAAATCGACGCCGTGATTTGGGTGGTTTGATCTTTATTGATATGCGAGATCGCGAGGGTATCGTTCAAGTATTTTTTGACCCAGACCAGAAAGAAGTTTTTGCTCAGGCTTCTGAACTGCGTAATGAATTTTGTATTCAAATCACAGGGATCGTGTGGGCGCGTCCTGATAACCAAATTAATAAAGATATGGCGACTGGCGAAATTGAAGTTTTCGCAGAAAGCCTGATGGTTTTCAACCGCTCAGAGCCACTGCCACTGGATAGCAATCAGAACAATAGCGAAGAGCAACGCCTGAAATACCGCTATCTTGATCTGCGTCGCTCTGAAATGTCTCAGCGTTTGAAGACTCGTGCAAAAATCACCGGTTTTGTGCGTCGTTTTATGGATGATGCGGGTTTCATTGATGTTGAAACGCCAATGCTGACTAAGGCTACGCCGGAAGGTGCACGTGACTATTTAGTGCCAAGCCGTGTTCATAAAGGCGAATTTTATGCACTACCGCAATCACCTCAGCTTTTCAAACAATTGTTGATGATGTCGGGCTTTGACCGTTATTACCAGATTGTAAAATGCTTCCGCGATGAAGATTTGCGTGCAGATCGCCAGCCAGAATTCACCCAGATCGACGTTGAAACCTCGTTTATGACTGCCGAACAAGTTCGCGAGATCATGGAAAAAATGATCCGTGAACTCTGGCTGGATGTAAAAAGTGTCGATTTGGGTAACTTCCCAATTATAACGTTCGAAGAAGCTATGCGTCGCTTTGGTTCAGATAAACCAGACTTGCGTAATCCTTTGGAATTGGTGGATGTTGCTGATCTGGTTAAAGACGTGGAGTTCTCTGTTTTTGCAGAACCAGCAAATAATCCAAAAGGCCGTGTGGCAACGATTTGTGTTCCCGGTGGCGCAGAGCTGAGCCGCAAGCAAATTGATGAGTACGGTAAATTTGTTGGCATCTATGGCGCGAAAGGATTGGCATGGATGAAAGTTAACAACCGTGCTGCTGGCTTGGAAGGGGTACAAAGCCCGGTTGCCAAATTTCTGTCCGAAGAAGTCGTCGAAGGCCTGTTATCCCGTACTAATGCGCAGGATGGTGACATCCTGTTCTTCGGTGCTGACAAGAAAAATCTTGTCACCGATGCTATGGGTGCGCTGCGCCTGAAACTGGGCCGCGATTTAAACATCACGGATCTGGCAAGCTGGAAACCCCTTTGGGTTGTTGACTTCCCAATGTTTGAAGACAACGGCGAAGGTGGTTTGACTGCAATGCACCATCCATTTACTTCTCCTCGTGATCTGTCGGCGTCTGAGTTGGAAAGCAATCCAGAAGCAGCTATCGCAAATGCTTACGACATGGTTATCAATGGCTATGAAGTAGGTGGAGGTTCCGTTCGTATCCATCGCAATGAAATGCAACAGGTTGTATTCCGTATCTTGAGTATCAATGAGCAGGAACAGCAGGAGAAATTTGGCTTTTTGCTGAACGCCCTGAAATACGGCGCGCCTCCGCACGCAGGTCTGGCTTTCGGTTTGGATCGCCTCGTCATGCTGTTGACCAATACAGATAATATTCGTGATGTGATTGCTTTCCCGAAAACAACAGCAGCAGCATGTTTGATGACTGATGCACCAAGTCAGGCGAATTCGGCAGCGTTGGAAGAACTGGCTATTTCAGTGGTTAAAAAAGAGAGCGAATAATGGCTTATAAGTGCCCTGAATCTGTATTGGTTATAATTTACGCCTTTGACAGTAAAAGGGTGCTGATGTTACAGCGACGGGACGATCCTGAATTTTGGCAATCTGTAACAGGTAGCCTTGAAAAGTACGAAAAACCGTGGGAGGCGGCGTTACGTGAAGTACAGGAAGAGATAGGCATTGATATTATCAATGAAAATCTTGAACTGATGGATTGTCAACGCTGTCTTTATTATGAGATTTTCTCACATTTACGACATCGATATGCTCCGGGAGTGACGCGGAATAAAGAGCATTGGTTCTTTCTGGCGTTACCTGAGGAGCGAGAGATCTTGCTGACTGAACATCTGGCTTATCAATGGCTGGCGGCGGAAGAAGCTGCTAAATTGACAAAGTCGTGGAGCAATCGGCAAGCAATTGAAGAGTTTGTAATTTAGTTTATTAGTCTACAAGACGTTTTATCGGAGATATTTTCATGGCAGGTCATAGTAAATGGGCCAATACGAAACACCGTAAGGCTGCACAGGATGCGAAACGCGGTAAGATTTTTACTAAAATTATCCGTGAATTGGTAACAGCTGCACGATTGGGCGGTGGCGATTCAGATTCTAACCCACGTTTGCGAGCTGCCATCGATAAAGCGCTGTCCAATAACATGACTCGCGATACTTTGAATCGTGCAATTGCCCGCGGTGTTGGCAACGATGATTCCGATAATATGGAAACCATCATTTATGAAGGTTACGGACCGGGTGGTACCGCGGTTATGGTTGAATGCCTGAGTGATAACCGTAACCGTACTGTTTCTGATGTTCGTCACGCGTTTACTAAAACGGGTGGGAACTTGGGTACTGATGGTTCTGTTTCTTATTTGTTTACCAAGAAAGGGGTTATTTCCTACGCCCCGGGCTTGGATGAAGATGCGGTGATGGAAGCAGCATTGGAAGCAGGTGCTGACGATGTTGAAACTTATGATGATGGGGCGATTGATGTCTATACTACACCAGAGACTTTTGGTGATGTTAAAGATGCTCTAGATGCAGCAGGCTTCAAGGCAGATTCCGCGGAAGTTTCTATGATCCCGTCCACCAAAGCGGAACTGGATGCAGAAACAGCGCCTAAATTACTTCGTCTTATCGATATGCTTGAAGATTCTGACGATGTTCAAGAAGTTTATCATAATGGTGAAATATCTGATGAGGTTGCAGCACTGCTGTAATTAGCATTAGGGTTCACAGCGTAGAGAAAGTGTTCCTTAATATCAGGGCACTTTCTCTAACGTTTTTATCCCGCATTACAAGCGATCCGACTTAGGCAAGATTTGCGAATTATTCGATCTTATGAACAGTTCGATGTAGTGAACTGTTTGGTATGGTGAATAGCCCGATATGGCGATTATTCTTGGTATTGACCCCGGCTCCAGAGTCACAGGGTATGGCGTTATTCGCCAACAGGGACGACAACTTATCTATCTCGGTAGCGGTTGTATCCGAACAAAAGTAGATGACTTACCTAGTCGTTTGCAAAAGATCTATGCCGGAGTGACTGAAATCATCACTCAATTTCAGCCCGATGCTTTTGCAATAGAGCAAGTTTTCATGGCAAAAAATGCAGATTCCGCCTTGAAATTGGGGCAAGCGCGTGGTGTGGCGATTGTCGCTGCATCTAACCAGTCTATTCCTGTATTTGAATATGCAGCCCGTCAGGTTAAACAAACTGTGGTCGGTACGGGGGCGGCGGAAAAAAGCCAGATACAGCACATGATCCGTTCGATGTTGAAATTATCTGCTAATCCGCAGGCTGATGCCGCCGATGCTCTGGCTATTGCCATCACGCATTGTCATTTCAATCAAAATTTACTCCGGGTAGGTGATGTGCGGTTAAATTTAACTCGAGGTCGCCTGAAATAGTTGATGCTGGATATACGTCCAGTTTTTTTTGTGCTATAAGCTAGCGGAACGATTTATTTTTATTTTCAGGGGGTAAACAGTGATAGGGCGTTTGAGAGGAACCGTGTTGGAAAAACAGCCGCCGTTGGTTTTATTGGAAACTAATGGTGTCGGTTATGAAGTTCATATGCCAATGACCTGTTTTTATGAACTGCCTGAAATTGGTCAGGAAGCCATCTTATTTACACAATTTATTGTACGTGAAGATGCTCAGCTATTATATGGGTTTAATAATAAACAAGAGCGGGCACTTTTCCGTGAACTGATTAAAGTAAATGGCGTTGGACCAAAACTAGCTCTGGCGATCCTTTCCGGCATGTCTGCCCAGCAATTTGTTACGGCAATAGAACAGGAGGCAATTGTTTCATTGGTCAAATTACCGGGTGTTGGTAAAAAAACAGCTGAAAGACTCGTTGTTGAGATGAAAGATCGCTTTAAGGGGCTTAATGGCGATCTGTTTAACCAAAGTAGTGATATTAATTTGCCTGCTGCTACCAAACAAGCGAGTTCTTCTGCCGATATTGAAGCAGAAGCAGCAGCGGCATTGGTTTCTCTGGGGTATAAACTGCAGGAAGCTAGCCGGATGGTGAGTAAAGTAGCTAAATCGGGCGCAGATTGTGAAACCCTTATTCGAGAAGCGCTTCGTGCGGCTCTGTAATCACAGGAGTTGAGTGATGATTGAAGCTGACCGTCTGGTTTCAGCAGAAGTTCTGCAAGATGATGAAGCTGTTGATCGTGCTATTCGGCCGAAATTTCTGTCTGAATATGTTGGTCAACCTCATGTTTGTGAACAGATGGAAATTTTTATTCAAGCGGCTCGTCAACGTGGTGATGCACTGGATCACCTATTGATTTTTGGGCCTCCCGGATTGGGTAAAACCACGCTAGCAAATATTGTTGCAAATGAAATGGGGGTTAATCTCCGAACAACATCGGGACCAGTGTTGGAAAAAGCGGGAGATCTTGCTGCCATGCTTACCAATCTGGAACCGCATGATGTGCTGTTCATTGATGAAATTCATCGTTTATCACCAGTTGTGGAAGAAATTCTTTATCCCGCAATGGAAGATTATCAACTGGATATCATGATTGGCGAAGGGCCTGCCGCCCGCTCAATCAAGATTGATCTCCCACCATTCACTTTGATTGGAGCAACCACTCGCGCGGGTTCTTTAACTTCACCATTACGTGATCGATTCGGTATCGTACAACGCCTTGAATTTTACAATGTTGATGATTTGCAGAGTATCGTTTCCCGCAGTGCGCACTATATGGGATTAAGTATTTCAGATGACGGAGCAAGGCAAATTGCGATGCGTTCCCGTGGTACTCCTCGTATTACTAATCGATTATTGCGTCGTGTACGTGATTTTGCTCAGGTGAAAGGTAATGGCTCAGTGGATAGCACTATTGCATCCCAAGCCCTTGATATGCTGAATGTGGATTCAGCCGGGTTTGATTATATGGATCGTAAATTGTTGGTGGCCATTATTGATAAATTTATGGGTGGCCCTGTTGGACTGGATAACTTGGCAGCGGCGATTGGTGAAGAACGAGAAACTATCGAAGATGTATTGGAGCCTTTCCTGATTCAACAAGGACTTATCCAACGAACACCACGAGGGAGAATTGCGACCAATCATGCTTATCAGCATTTTGGTTTAAGCAAGGAAAGTGGATCATAATCTATGAAAGTGTAATGCGATAAATATGCAATGCAATTCGATAAATGTGTAAGCTAATTACTCCCCAAATAATAAAGGGGTTACAACTAGTTAAATTGTAACCCTTATTGGTCGTATTTGAGTTGTTAAAAAGTAGAAAATTGAAGAGAGAAGGGATAAATATCAGCTTTTTGCCTTACACGTTAAACTCAATGCAAATAATATTGCTGAACAAAGTACAACGGAAGGCCCTGCCGGAGTGTTATAAAATGCTGATAACGTTAATCCTCCCGTAACAGAAAGCATACCGAGAATAATTGCAAAACATGCCATTTGTTCAGGTGTGCGGGAGAAACGACGAGCGGTAGCGGCAGGGATAATCAACAAAGAAGTGATAATTAGTGCCCCGACGAATTTCATCGCCAACCCAATGGTTAATGCTGTCACTAACATTAGGAGAACACGCAGGCGTTGGATTTTAATGCCATCGACAAAAGCCAGATCTTGGTTAACTGTTATTGATAGCAAAGCGCGCCATTGCCATATCAGTAATCCGACAACAATCGCGACACCGACTGCAATCAACCAGAGATCGTCATAAGTCACAGACAGTAAATCGCCAAATAAGTAAGCCATCATATCGACTCTGATATTGGTCATAAAACTAACAACGACTAAACCGAGTGATAGAGCACTGTGAGCCAGAATGCCCAATAATGTATCAATCGCCAATTGTGGACGTTTTTCCAGCCAAACTAAAATAATCGCCAGAATGAGTGTAACGGCAATAACCGCATAAAACGGATTCACATTCAGTAAGAAACCGAATGCGACACCAAGCAGTGATGCGTGTGCAAGTGTATCGCCAAAATAGGACATTTTGCGCCAAACGACAAAAGAACCAAGAGGCCCTGCGGCAATGGACAAAAAAATACCGGCTAGCCAGCCGGAAAGCAATAATTCAATCATCGACGTGATTCTCCAACATTTTTCAAAATGACTTTCCCTCTAAGATCATGATGATGATTGTGGTGATGGCGGTAAACTGCCAGTTGCTCTGCACCATGACGTCCAAACATTGCAATAAATTCTGGATGCATTGATACCATTTCTGGTGTTCCAGAACAGCAAATGTGTTGGTTAAGGCATAAGACCTCGTCTGTTTTCGCCATTACTAAGTGCAGATCATGGGATACCATAAGTACAGCGCAATTAAGCTCTGTCCTGATTTGATTGATTAAATCGTAAAGTGCCAGTTGGCCATTGACATCAACACCTTGTGTTGGTTCATCAAGAACCAAAAGTTGGGGTTGATTAAGTAAGGCTCTGGCGAGTAACACTCGTTGAGTCTCTCCACCTGATAGTTTCTGCATGGGTTGTTCCAGCAAGTGGATAGCGTTGACCCGATCTAATACTGGCATGATATCTGCTGATTTCACGTTGGGTCTTAGCATCATGAAACGTTTTACGGTCATGGGCAGAGCAGGATCAAGGTTAAGTTTCTGCGGAACATAACCAATTTTCAGCACAGGGCTTTTTTCAATAGTTCCCGAAGTAGCTTGGATTAAACCAAGAACGACTCGAACCAGAGTCGATTTCCCCGCTCCGTTCGGGCCGATCAGGGTCAGAATTTTACCTTGCTTGAGATTAAATGAAATATTGTTTAATACCTTGCGGTGACCAAATTCAACCGTAATATTTTTTAGGGTTATCATAGTTAACGTGTTAAAAGAATCTTGCAGAATCATTGAAATGTTATAATATAACACAATTGGTTTTTTTGCATGGAATATTCATATTATGTTACATAAGCCACAGAAATACGCGCATAAATTTTTTCGTAAAATCGTGCTAGCTACTGCATTAGTAGTAGGAATGAATGGCGCTGTGCAAGCAGATGTTGTTACATCTATTCGTCCACTGGGTTTTATTGCTGCCGCCATTGCTGATGGTGTAACAAATGCTCAGGTACTTTTGCCTAATGGCGCTTCTCCACATGATTATGCGTTACGGCCTCTGGATGTAAAAAAAATTAACCAGGCTGATTTGGTTGTCTGGATTGGCCCGGATATGGAAACTTTTTTGGCAAAATCGATAGCTAAAATTGAACGGAAAAAACAACTGACACTGGCTGAATTATTAACTATCAAACCACTGTTGTTGAAAAATAGTAAATATGCTAATGATTTCTATGGTGAATTACATAGTCATAAACATGATACAGATCATGAACATCATCATCACGGCGAATATAATATGCATATTTGGCTTTCTCCAGAGATTGCGAAGAAAGTCGCTCAGGCAATATATGATCAGCTTATTGAACAATACCCTCAACAAAAACAGCGACTAGAAGTAAACCTACGTAAATTCAATGGACAGTTTGCACAAACTGATAAGAATATTGCTAATATTTTAAAGCCCATAAGAAAACAGGGTTATTTTGTTTTTCATGACGCATATGGTTATTTTGAAAAACACTACCAATTGGCTCCATTGGGAGTTTTCACGGTTAATCCTGAAATACAACCTGGTGCACAGAGGTTACACTATATACGAACACAATTGGTCGAGCAGAAAGCGAAATGTATTTTTGCTGAACCTCAATTCAGGCCAGCCGTTATTCATGCCGTAGCAAAAGGCACAGATGTGCGCATAGGAATACTTGACCCTTTAGGGGGTGGCATTGCATTGGATAAAGATAGCTATATGAAATTTATAACTCAGCTGTCACAACAATATGCGAGCTGCCTGAATTAGTACAATAAGGAATTTTATTAGTGCAGCAGATAGCTAAAACTATCGTTCTGGTATACAACAACCTGCCCAAACCACATAAGATCATGCTTGGATCCTTAACGCTGGTCACTTTGGCTATCGCGATATGGCGACCGGTTATTTACCATGAACAAGAAGAACGGACAGGTAGCATTATTCTCAATACTTCCGATAGTGTTCCAGAAGTAACATATCCAGATGCGACAGATGATGTAGCAGGGGATGATAATGAGCAACTTCCCAATGAAGGTATTGGGGATGAAGATGGCAGTTCTGATGCAGTAGCAAATGTTCCGCATAAGTATGTTGTTTCCAATGGGGATAGCCTGAGTTCGATTTTAAATCAGTTTGGCATTAATTCCTCTGATATTGCTTTGTTGGCAAATCAATATAGCGAGTTGCGTAATTTAGCTATTGGTCAGTCATTATCGTGGACTACTGACGATAACGGTAATTTAAGAACACTGACGTGGGATATTTCGCGTCGTGAAATTCGCACTTATACCCGTGAAGGTAATGATTTCCAAAAAGTACAAGAATTCCAGAAAGGGGAATGGAAAAATAAAGTTATTATAGGCACAGTCGATGGTAGTTTTAATGGTAGTGCCCTGACCGCTGGATTAACCAGCAGTGAAGCCAGAGAAGTGACAAAAGCGCTGCAATGGCAGATAGACTTTCGTAAATTACGTAAAGGCGATCGTTTTTCTGTGCTGATGTCTCGTGAAATGCTTGATGGAAAAAGTGAACAGAGCCAATTGTTAGGTGTTCGCTTACAGAGGGGAGGTAATGATTATTATGCTTTCCGTGCCAATGATGGCCATTTTTATGATAGCAATGCTTCCGGTCTGGAGCGTGGTTTCTTGCGTTTGCCTACAACTAAACAATTCAGAGTGTCTTCTTCTTTCAATCCACATCGGTTAAATCCAGTCACTGGCAGAGTTACTGCACACAGAGGGGTTGATTTTGCTATGCCTGTAGGAACTCCTGTTCTGGCAGTTGGTGATGGTGAAGTCATTGTATCTAAATTTGATGGTGCAGCGGGTAATTTCATCGCTATTCGACATGGTCGTCAATATACCACTCGATACATGCACTTGCGGAAATTATTGGTAAAACCGGGTCAGAAGGTGAAACGGGGTGAGCGCATTGCGCTATCAGGAAGTACAGGACGTTCAACAGGCCCACATTTGCACTTTGAATTCTGGGATAATCAGCGACCGGTTAATCCGCTCACTGCAAAATTACCGAGTTCTGGTGGGCTAAGTGGTAAAGAGCGTACAGAATATGTAGCAATGATTAAGGAGATTAAACCTCAATTGTTGCTAGATTAAGTTATTGCCGGATTAAGTGTCCCTGCTTCAGATTATTGACAGACATAAAAGCGGATGATTGCTATCATCCGCTTTTATATTATTTGTTGTTATAAACTTGTGCCTTGAAAGCGAGAGTTGGAATCATCAGAGTTAGCTCATGAATAGAGAAAAAGATACAGATAGTAAATTGGGATATGTCCCTCGGTTTCATCGATCTTATTTGCATCCTCGCTATTGGGGGCTTTGGGCTGGTGTAGGAGTGTTGGCCGGATTAGTTTATATTCCAGCAAAATGGCGTGATCCATTGTTAGCCAAAATAGGTGTTTGGGCGGGTAAAAAAGCGAAAAGCGCTCGTCGCAGAGCAAAAATCAATTTAATTTACTGTTTTCCTGAGTTAACGGAACAACAGCGCGAAAACTTGATTGATAGAATGTTTGCTAGTGCGCCTCAGTCATTTGTTATGCTGGCAGAACTTTGCCTAAAAGGTGCTGAAGAAACGTTGAAGCGTACTCAGTGGCATGGTGAGGAAATTTTTCATACATTAAAAGCACAAGGAAAAAATGTCATCCTAATGGTTCCTCACGGATGGTCAATTGATATTCCTGCCATGCTTTTGTCAGCACGTGGTTACAAAATATCAGGTATGTTTAACCATCAGAGTAATCCTGTTGCTGATTATTTGTGGAATAAAGCGCGACAGCATTTCGGTGGACGTCTGCATTCTCGTGATGCAGGAATTAAGCCCTTTATTGCATCGGTGCGCGAAGGCTTTTGGGGATATTATTTGCCCGATCAGGATCATGGTGAAGAACATAGCGAATTTGTCGATTTTTTTGCTACATACAAAGCAACGTTGCCAGCGGTAGGACGTTTAATGAAAGTTTGCCGGGCAGCTGTTGTGCCGTTATTTCCGGTTTATAATTGCCAAACCCATCAGTTGGATATTTATATCCGTCCACCAATGGACGATATTGCAGGGCAGGATGATGTTTATATTGCTCGTCGCATGAATGAGGAATTAGAAGAATTGGTTAAACCTAATCCTGAACAATATACCTGGATCTTAAAATTGCTCAAGACACGGAAAGAAGGGGATATTGAGCCTTATAAAAGGAAAGAATTTTGATTCTTGAATAATTTCAGCCTCCCGATTAATTATGATAAGCGGCAGTGTACTGCCCCTTATCATCTGTTTTTATGAATAATTCATTATTAAATTACTTATTATTCAACTTCGAGTATGCGGCAGGTATTGGTACTGCCAACTGTTCTCATCTGATCACCCTGAGTCACCAGTACTAAATCTCCGGTGGTGAGGTAGCCTTTATCACGCAGGCGGTTAACAGCTTCGCTTACCGCAGCGATCCCATCAGTGTGTGAACTACAATAAACAGGTGTTACACCACGATAAAGTGCGGTACGGTTTAAGGTCGATTCATGGCGTGACATGGAGAAAATGGGCAGGCCAGAGCTAATTCGAGACATCATGCGGGCCGTGCGACCAGATTCGGTCATGGCAATAATTGCTTTGACGCCTTTTAAATGATTGGCTGCATACATGGTAGACATTGAAATCGCTTCTTCAATGCTATCAAATGTAATATCCAAGCGATGCTTGGAAACATTGAGGCCCGGCATTTTTTCCGCTCCGATACAGACTTGTGCCATAGCAGCAACGGTTTCCGCTGGGTATTGACCTGCCGCAGTTTCGGCAGAAAGCATAACCGCATCAGTACCATCCAGTACCGCATTAGCAACATCCATGACTTCAGCACGTGTCGGCATTGGGTTGGTGATCATGGATTCCATCATTTGTGTGGCAGTAATCACGACACGATTCAGTTGGCGGGCACGACGAATCAGTTTCTTCTGTACACCAACCAGTTCAGGGTCGCCGATTTCAACACCAAGGTCACCACGGGCAACCATGACAACATCAGACGCCAGAATGATTTCGTCGATAATTTCGTCGTTGCTGACGGCTTCGGCTCGCTCAACTTTTGCGACGATTTGGGTTTCACAGCCTGCATCTCGTGCAAGACGACGGGCGTAATTCAAATCTTCACCTGAACGAGGAAAAGAAACAGCAAGATAATCAACATTAATTTTGGCGGCTGTAATAATATCTTCTTTATCTTTTTCGGTCAGGGCTTCGGCTGATAATCCACCGCCCTGTTTATTGATGCCTTTATTGTTGGAAAGTGGGCCTCCAACAGTTACTTCCGTGAAGACTTGCATGGCCTGAATTTTCAGGACTCTCAACTGAACGCGCCCATCATCCAATAGCAAGATATCACCGGTTGTTACATCAGACGGTAGACCTTTATAGTCAATACCGACTTTTTCTTTATTTCCTTCTCCCTTACCCAGATTGGCATCCAGCAGGAATTTATCCCCAACATTCAGGAAAATTTTTCCTTCTTTAAACGTGGATACGCGTATTTTAGGCCCTTGAAGATCACCAAGGATAGCGACGTGACAGTCTAAACGGGCGGCAATTTCGCGTACTTTATTTGCACGTTGGACATGATCTTCCGCTGTGCCGTGAGAGAAATTAAGGCGGACGACGTTGGCTCCCGCGCTGATAACTTTTTCTAGATTGTTGTCACGATCTGTAGCCGGGCCAAGTGTAGTGACGATTTTTGTTCTTCTGAGCCGTTTGGACATGTATTACTCCGTTGACCTATGAAGTATATATACCTTGTGTTTTCCAAGTTGCAGCTTTATTGACTGAGTTCACTCATTCTGGCCACATAGTTATCTATGTTTTCAGGAATTCATTCCCTTACCGTTGTGCTGTAACCCGAAATCCATTGGGTATATGGGTTTTTAATTACTTTAGAATAACCATTTTATTTGTTGAGCATTAACCCCGTGCTGCGAATATGCAGATAAGGAAAAGTCTATATATGCTATCAGTCTGGAGAGTTGATAAATAGTGAACAAAAACACAGTCTATTTTCTGGTTTATGATTCATGCTTATCAAACCGTGAATTACGCAACGCTTCTTTGACTCTCTTCAGGTTATCCCTGAATTTTGAGCCTCGGCGCAGTGTAAAACCGGTTGCCAGTACATCAATGATGGTTAATTGAGCAATTCTTGAAACCATCGGCATATAAATATCCGTATCTTCAGGAACATCCAGCAAAATGGAAAGAGTAGCTTCCTGCGCTAATGGGGAACCTGTTGAGGTAATGGCGATTACGGTTGCATCATTCTCGCGGGCCAGTTTGGCAATTTCTACGAGATTTTTTGTTCTTCCTGTATGAGATATCAGTACGACAACATCGCCTTCGGTACTGTTAATGCAGCTCATGCGTTGCATCAAAATATCATCAAAATAGGTAACCGGAATATTAAAGCGAAAAAATTTGTTCATAGCATCGTGGGCTACAGCCGCTGATGCTCCTAAACCGAAAAAAGAGAGCTTTCTGGCTTGTGTCAGAAGGTCGACGGCACGGTTAACTGCTGCAATATCCAGGTTACTTTTGGCCGTTTCCAGATTTGCCATAACTGATTCAAAAATTTTGTTTGTATAAGAGGTGACACTGTCATTTTCTTCTACGTTGCGGTTTACATAAGGTGTACCATTGGCGAGACTTTGGGCCAGATGTAATTTAAAATCGGGAAAACCTTTGGTATCGAGGCGTCGACAAAAACGATTAACCGTCGGTTCACTCACATTCGCCATTTTAGCCAGAGTGGCAATACTTGAATGGATGGCAGTTTGTGGTGAAGCAAGAATGACCTGCGCAACCTTTTTTTCTGACTTACTCAAAACATCAAGACTATTTTGGAGCCGTTCCAGTGTGTTCATAAAACGCAATTCAACCTCGGTTTTAGCGATTTCATTAACAGGAGAAATCTATGTCATTTTCATGAAAATATACTACTTGTTATGGAAAGCTGGCAGTGGGAACAACCGGATAACTTGAGATTTTTCATGAAAATATGACAAGTATCTAACTTTCAACTTGGTAAGATTACTTCTTAATCGTTGTAAATTTTCAGTTGATAGTTACCATTCGGTATAAACTCTGACCATATTATTAGTGAATATAACACTAATATGAATGTGAAAATAGCGTATAGAAAATGAGCATGAGGTTATTTAATAGCCTGCGCTCAATAAACTCACATTGCAACCAAAACAGCAGCAACGTGAAATACGAAAGAAGACATGAATAATCAGTGTTTACTGCATATAACCAAAAGAGTACATTACCCACAGATTCTGTAAAAAAATTACAATATCCCGTAATTGAGGAGATGCAACATGGCGGTGATGTCTACAGCTCAGGCTTGTAATTTGGTAATTTTTGGGGCGAAAGGAGACTTAGCACGCCGGAAATTAATGCCTTCCCTTTATCAGTTAGAAAAAGCGGGTTATATCCACCCTGATACTCGAATTATTGGCGTCGGTCGCGCAGACTGGGATAAAAAAGCCTATATCAAAGTCGTTGAAGAAGCGTTAGTTACATTTATGTCCGAGAAATTGGATTCAGAATTGTGGAAGAAGCTCAGTTCACGTCTAGAATTTTGTAATTTGGACGTAAATGAAACGGAACATTTCACCGAATTGGCAAAAATACTTAATAAGGATAACTTGCCTGCGATTCACTATTTTGCGATGCCGCCAAGTACATTTGGCTCAGTATGTCATGGATTGGGAGCTGCGAAATTGAATGCAGAACCCAACCGTGTCGTGATGGAAAAGCCATTAGGAACGGATCTTACTTCTTCCCGAGCGATTAATGATGAAGTTGCAAGATATTTCAATGAAAGCCAAATTTACCGCATTGACCATTATTTGGGTAAAGAAACCGTATTGAATTTATTGGCATTGCGCTTTGCCAACTCACTTTTTGTCAATAACTGGGATCATCACACGATTGATCATGTGCAAATCACTGTTGCTGAAGAAGTTGGCATTGAAGGACGTTGGGGCTATTTCGACCAGGCAGGGCAGATGCGGGATATGATCCAGAACCATCTTCTGCAAATCCTGACCATGATTGCTATGTCGCCACCGGCTGACTTAACAGCTGATCGTATTCGTGATGAAAAAGTAAAAGTACTGCGCTCATTGCGTCGAATTGATCACACCAATGTGCGGAAAAAAACTGTTCGCGGACAATATACGGCGGGTTTTGTGCACGGCAAGAAAGTTCCTGGTTATCTGGAAGAAGAGGGAGCCAATAAAGCCAGCAAAACAGAAACGTTTGTATCGATTCGTGTTGATATTGATGACTGGCGCTGGTCTGGTGTGCCTTTCTACCTGAGAACAGGGAAACGTTTGCCAGCTAAGTGTTCTGAAGTTGTTGTTTATTTCAAAGAGCCTTCTCTGAATCTGTTTGCAGAATCCTACCAGAAATTACCTCAGAATAAATTGACGATCCGCTTACAACCAGATGAAGGTATTGATATTGAAGTGCTGAATAAAGCGCCGGGGCTGGAGCATAAACATCGTTTGCAAACGACCAAACTGGATTTGAGTTTCTCCGAAACGTTTAATCAAACGCACCTTGCGGATGCCTACGAAAGATTATTGTTGGAAGCTATGCGCGGTATTCAGGCGTTGTTTGTCCGTCGTGATGAAGTGGAAGAAGCATGGAAGTGGGTTGATTCCATTATGGAAGCATGGGGTGCGGATAACGAACCACCAAAGCCTTATCAGGCAGGTACTTGGGGGCCAGTCGCTTCTATTGCCATGATTACCCGTGATGGGCGTTCATGGAATGAATTTGAGTAATTTGTATGTTATTTGATTTGTACTAAATCTACTCATTAAAATAATAGCTGGGCTTAATGCCCGGCTGTTATTAAATAATAAGATGTTATTGAACGTCATTCATTTATTATTCCAAAGTAACATACTATTTAAAAATAAATTACTGATCTGTGCTGAATCCATGTTTAATAACTTGAGCTTATGTCGAAAAATAACATAATAAAAATTGATTGTTGAGTTACTGGGATATAATATAGGCTGTCTTCCTTAAAATAATATTAGCTCTGCTAATTAAATTCGGTATTTGATGGCACATGCTTGATTATCTTGGAATGGCTGAGAATATGATGAATGAAAATAATAAGAAAATACAAGATGTTGCTTTTTATTTTGAACTATGGTAGAAATATTCCATTAACATTATCAATATGAGGGTTCGTAGTATATCACACAGTGAACATCGTGTGATGAAAGAATAAAATACCATGAATAGCGCCAAAAGCGTCAACATTCAACATAGTAAAAAAATTCAACGTTGTACCCACGTTTTTTTCCTATCAACTATCTTATCCAGTGAGCACTATTGGTGCGGCGCCCTTTAGGGCCTTCTCCTGCTAACCGGTTTTTCACCGGCATTTCCCTTTTGCCAAAATATTTCGCTAAAACGTCAGGTTGATTCTGACATTACGTAGTTGCATTTACAGCCGATCTTGTTGGCACTTATAGCTTGATATTTTGGCATGCTTATCAGTATGTTCAGGAGAAAAAAATGATTTATTGGATATTTCTTGCACTGGCAATCGTGGCAGAAGTGATTGGCACTCTGTCGATGAAACAAGCCAGCGTTTCGGGTGATTTTACAGGCATGATTGTGATGTACACCATGATCACAACTTCTTATATTTTGCTGGCAATTGCGGTAAAAAAAGTGGCATTAGGTGTAGCTTATGCGCTATGGGAAGGTATTGGGATCCTGTTTATTACTGCTTTTAGTGTACTGTGGTTCAATGAGTCACTGTCATTGATGAAAATTGGTGGATTGACATTATTGATAGCAGGTATTGCTTTGATCAAGGTAGGGTCAAAAAAAGCTCAAGACCATGCTTCAAACAATACATCACCCCCACCAAATAATGTTTTGAACAAGCAAGTCAAGGAGGCATGATATGCTAACCCAATTTGAATGGTGGCATGGTGCATTCCTGGTTCTGGCTGTTGTTTTGGAAATTGTGGCAAATATTTTATTAAAATTATCCAATGGTTTTCAGCGCTTCTGGATCGGTATTTTATCCCTGATTGCTGTTTTGGGTGCATTTAGTTCGTTAGCTCAGGCAGTAAAAGGTATTGAACTTTCCATTGCTTATGCTCTGTGGGGAGCGTTTGGCATTATTGCTACAGTAGCAGCCGGTTGGATCATGTTTAATCAACGACTGAATTTTAAGGGATGGGGCGGTATTGTACTGTTATTGATTGGTATGATTATGATTAAGATGGCTTAATTTTTACGTTTCATACCTTAAACTTCATTTTATACATTTATTTCCAAAATGGTATTGAACGAGCGAAAACTCGTTCAATACCCTGTTTTTTGATGAAGAAGCTTATAAAGCGGCGATAATTTTGATTTCTACTTTATATTTAGGATTCATCAATGCCGCTTGGACAGTGCAACGGACAGGAGCGCTTCCCGCAACAACCCATGCATCCCAAGCAGCATTCATACCTGCAAAATCGGCCTTGTCTGCCAGAAAAATCGTAGCATCCAAAATCTTACTCTTGTCTGAGCCAAGACGATGTAACAGTGTATCAATGATAGCCAGAGTATCGGCGGTTTGCTCTGTAATATTGCCGTCCAGCTTTTCTGGCACGCTGGTATAATAGATAGTGTCATTGTGAACGACCGCTTCTGACCAACGAGTATCTGGATCGATGCGTTTAATAGTCATTAAATCTCCTGTTAATATATACAGTTTATTTGCTGAATTGGGTGGTTATTACAACTCAGTATTGGCATAATTCTGCCACAATTTATTGAAAGAGACAGTTCGTGTCAGACGATTTTGCGAAAAATGGCGTACTTGCCAAAGCCATACCGGGTTTTAAGCCACGTGATGCTCAGCGGGAAATGTCTTCGGCTATTACTGTTGCGATCAAAAAACAGCAACAACTGGTAGTGGAAGCAGGAACAGGAACCGGTAAAACATTTGCTTATCTAGTGCCTGCTTTACGTTCCGGTAAAAAAGTAATCATTTCTACCGGTTCCAAAGCGTTGCAGGATCAGCTCTACAATCGAGATTTTCCTACTATCGTTGGTGCTTTAGGTTTTACAGGCGATCTGGCGCTATTAAAAGGGCGTTCAAATTATCTATGCCTTGAACGCCTTGAACAACAGTCGATCGGCAATTCTCAGATGGAAGCTGAAATATTGGCGGAAGTCATCAAATTGAGGCATTGGTCAGCCCATACAGAAGATGGCGATATTAGCAGTTGCCATCAAGTGGCGGAAGACAGCACTGTCTGGCCGCTGGTCACAAGTACCAATGACAATTGTCTTGGTAGTGACTGCTTTCGCTATAAGGAATGTTTTGTTCTGAAAGCCCGCCGAAAAGCGATGGAAGCAGATGTCGTGATAGTTAATCATCATCTCTTTATGGCTGATATGGTGGTTAAGGATACGGGATTCGGTGAATTAATCCCGCAGGCTGATGTTGTGATTTTCGATGAGGCTCACCAAATTCCCGATATTGCCAGCCAATACTTTGGTCAGCAGTTAAGTAGCCGCCAATTGATGGATTTATCACGTGATATCATCATGTCTTACCGTATTGAAGTGCGCGATCAGGCACAATTACAAAAAAGTGCAGATCGCCTTAGCCAAAGTGTGCAAGATTTTCGTTTGTCATTGGGTGAAAACAGCTATCGGGGCAATCTCCGCGAAGCCTTGCAACAGCAACAGGTTCAGCGGGCGTTAGTACGGTTGGATGATGCTCTTGAGCTTTGCTATGACGTAATGAAGTTTTCTTTGGGGCGTTCATCCATGCTGGATGCGGCTTTTGAGCGAGCAACGGTTTACCGCAATCGTCTTAAGCGTCTGATTGATGTCAACATACCCAATTACAGCTATTGGTTCGAAAGTTATGGACGGCACTTTTTGCTGGCACTGACACCGTTATCTGTCTCTGACAAATTCAGCGAGATGATCCATGAACAATTGGGTTGTTGGATTTTTACTTCGGCAACATTATCGGTCAATGAACAACTAAGCCATTTCACTGAACGTTTGGGGTTGAAACAAGCACAAACACTGCTCCTGCCTAGTCCATTTGATTATCAACGTCAAATGTTATTGTGTGTTCCACGTCATTTGCCATCGCCTAATCAGAATGGCGGCGCAAAATGGTTGGCTCGTATGTTGAAGCCATTGATTGAAAGTAATAAAGGACGTTGTTTTTTCCTCTGTACTTCTCATCAAATGATGCGCAGTTTGGCAGAAGAATTTCGTGCCAGTATGACATTGCCAGTATTGGTGCAGGGTGAGACAAGCAAGACACAATTGCTGACACAATTTATCTCAGCGGGTAATGCCTTGCTGGTGGCGACAGGCAGCTTTTGGGAAGGGGTCGATGTTCGTGGTGATGCGTTATCCTGCGTTATTATTGATAAGTTGCCGTTTACTGCGCCGGATGATCCATTGCTTAAGGCGCGTATTGAGGATTGCCAACTTAAGGGAGGAGATGCCTTTAATGAAGTTCAACTTCCTGATGCGGTGATTGATTTGAAACAAGGCGTTGGACGGCTGATTCGTGATATTGATGATTATGGTGTTGTCGTCATTTGTGATAATCGGTTAGTGATGCGTCCATACGGTGAGGTTTTTCTGAATAGTTTGCCTCCCGCTCCTCGTACACGTGATTTATCAAAAGCGATAGCGTTTCTGAAATCACGTCCATCAAAGTCAGGGTAAAATTGTCCGGAGTAAAATAATCAGAAGTAAAATTGTCGGAGCGATGATGTTGGGGCTATGGTAATATAGCCCCTTGTTTTTGAATTCTATTCTTGCCGGGGTTAAGGCATGTCCACGCGGATTTTAGCTATTGATACTGCAACTGAAGCCTGTTCTGTTGCACTTTGGAATGAAGGTGCTGTTGAGGCACAGTTTGAAATTTCCCCACGAGAACACACTCAACGTATTTTACCGATGGTTCAAGACGTATTATCAAAAGGTGATGTGAGTCTGCAACAATTGGATGCGTTAGCGTTTGGACGCGGGCCGGGCAGTTTTACCGGTGTACGGATTGGGGTTGGCATCGCTCAAGGTCTGGCATTAGGTGCTGAATTACCGCTGATTGGTGTTTCTTCTCTGAAAACGATGGCTCAAGGGGTTTTTCGTTTGAGGGGAGCAACAAATATTCTGGTTGCCATTGATGCCCGGATGGGTGAAGTCTACTGGGGGCAATATACCCGTAATTCGCAAGGTGAATGGCAAGGCGATGAAACGGAAGCGGTTTTGAAACCTGAACAGGTGCAGGAGATCATGAATGCCTTGTCAGGTGAATGGGCGATTGCTGGAACAGGGTGGGAAGCTTACCCTCAATTATTGCACAGTCACTTAATGCTGATAGCAAGTGATATCACTTTGCCTCATGCAGAAGATATGCTGCCACTAGCGGTTCAGATGTGGAAAGCGGGGGAGTCGACAGCAGTTGAACATGCTGAACCTGTTTATCTACGTAATGAAGTTACATGGAAAAAATTACCGGGTCGTTAAGGAATTCTGTTTGGTGAAATAAAATTTATTCAACTTATGGTAGGAAGCGGTGTCCATGAGTGTATACCCAATGGATTTCAAGATGCATCGCGGCGGCAAAGGAGCGAATCCCCCCAGGAGCATAGATAACTATGCGACCGGGGTGAGTGAGCGCAGCCAACAAAGAGGCAACTTGAAAGACGAAGGGTATAGAGAGCGAGAATGCGGTTAACCGGATTAATGGTTAGCTTAACAAGGTTTTTCTGAGTTGGAGAATTTATGCTCAATACAACATGCTATCGAAGCATATTGCAAGCGGCGGTACTGTTGGGAACTTTAGTTCTCGCGGGCTGTGTATCAGTTCCTGACGTTATTAAAGGAACAACCAAAACGCCGGTGGAAAATCTGCTTTCTGTCAAAAATGCACCTGAATTATACACTGGGCATGAAGGGCGTTTTGGTGGAAAAGTACTTAGTGTCTTAAATGAAAAAGACCAGACTCGATTGGAAATTTCTGCCATGTCACTGGCAGGCAATGCGGCCCCACGTTTAGGTACGCCTTCTCTGGGGCGAGTTTATGCCTACGCGAATACTTTTTTAGAACCCAGTGATTTTAAAGGTCATTATGTGACTGTTGTAGGTGTGATTACTGGTCTTGAGAACGGGAAAGTAGGTAATAGTTCGTATAATTATGTTGCAGTGAATGTCACGGGAGTGAAACGCTGGCATGAATCTCAGAGAATGATTTTTCCTTCCGCGATGAACACTGAACCATGGGGTTATTATGGTAATCCTTATGCTCCATTTTGGCGCGGTTATTCGTCACTTCAACCTGTATCAGTTGAAACGGTTTTAACTGAATAATTTTTAATTTTAAGAAACTCATATTTCCAAGCAAGGTTGCTAAAAACAGCATAAATACCCTCTATCTTTTATAAGCATATCTTATAAGCTAAACCCTATTATAAATTCTATTCTTAATAATTATCTTTTATTGGAGTATTCTTCTTATAACCGTTAGGAATAATGGAAGACTTTAAGTCAAAAATTAGTAAATCAGTGTATAATCAACGGATTATAAATTTAAGTGTTAATAGCTTGAATAATTCATTGATAAATAACAAAAAACATTCAGGCGGCAAAAGCTGCCTTATTTTTTTGCAGTAATTGTTTGTATTAAATTAGTGATGTATATCGCCAACCTGAACATTGTTTCTTTTCAAACTGGTACGCTGAGTTAATAATTTGTTAAATATATAGATCTGGTTTGTTTTATGGTCAGTGATTACATCGCAATTAGATTTCAGGAGTATTCAACTTGGAAAAAATCTGGCTAAAACATTATCCGGCAGATGTTCCGGCAGAAATCGATCCCGACCGTTATTCGTCGTTGATTGAACTGTTTGAAAATGCTGTGGCGCATTATGCCGATCAAGTCGCATTTATCAATATGGGCGAGGTAATGACGTTCCGTAAATTGGAAGAGCGTAGCCGCGCGTTTGCTGCCTATTTACAGAATGGATTGGGGTTGAAAAAAGGGGATCGCGTGGCACTAATGATGCCAAATTTACTGCAATACCCCGTAGCATTATTTGGCATTCTGCGTGCAGGTATGATTGTTGTAAATGTTAACCCACTCTATACCCCGCGTGAATTGGAACATCAGCTTAATGACAGTGAGACATCTGCTATTGTTATCGTTTCTAACTTTGCACATACCCTGGAAAAGATTGTCTTCAACACGCAGGTCAAGCACGTTATTTTAACACGCATGGGCGACCAACTTTCCCGTCCCAAAGGAACTCTTGTTGATTTCGTTGTTAAATACGTCAAACGGCTCGTGCCTAAGTATCACTTACCGGATGCCATTTCGTTCCGTAGTGCGATGCAAAAAGGCTACCGCATGCAGTATGTCAAACCGGATGTGAAAGGTGAGGATCTGGCTTTTCTGCAATATACGGGCGGAACCACAGGCGTAGCCAAAGGTGCAATGCTGACTCATCGTAATATGCTGGCAAACCTCGAACAGGCCAAAGCCAGTTATTCTCCGTTGCTGAGGTATGGACAAGAGTTAGTGGTAACTGCATTGCCGTTGTACCATATCTTTGCTTTGACAATAAACTGCTTGTTCTTCATAGAATTGGGCGGGCAAAATCTGTTGATTACCAATCCTCGCGATATAAGCGGTACGGTCAAGGAACTATCTCGTTATCGCTTTACTGCGCTATCGGGTGTTAACACACTATTTAATGCTTGGCTAAATAATCCGGAATTCCTGAAGCTGGACTTCTCCTCATTACGTTTATCTGTTGGCGGCGGCATGGCTGTGCAAAGAGTGGTGGCTGAAAAATGGCAAAACCTGACGGGTTGCCATCTATTGGAAGGTTATGGGCTGACAGAATGTTCTCCTCTGGTTGCTGCTAATCCACATAACTTGTCTTATTACAGTGGCAGTATTGGCTTCCCCGTTGCTTCAACAGAAATTAAGCTGGTAGGGAGTGATGATAATGAAGTTTCACTGGGCGAAGCAGGTGAAATGTGGGTACGTGGGCCACAGGTAATGAAAGGTTACTGGAACCGCCCTGATGCAACGGACGAGGTGCTGAAAGACGGCTGGTTAGCAACTGGGGATATTGCCAACATAGATGAAAAAGGTTTTTTCCACATTGTTGATCGGAAAAAAGACATGATTCTTGTTTCCGGATTTAATGTCTATCCAAATGAAGTAGAAGATGTTGTTTCTTCCCATCCTAAAGTGTTAGAGTCGGCAGCAGTGGGCGTTCCGAGTGAAAACTCAGGAGAGACGGTCAAAGTATTTGTGGTTCGTAAAGATCCCAGCCTGACAGAGGATGAACTCAAAACGCATTGCCGTCGTTACCTGACAGGATATAAGGTGCCGAAACTCGTTGAATTTCGCGATGAGTTACCAAAATCCAATGTAGGTAAAATTCTTCGTAAAGAGCTACGCAATGAAGAATTGGCAAAAGTGAATAATGTTACTACAAATTGATTATGTTTATTGCTATATCCCCATCGATTTACATATAGGCGGCTACACTGCAACCGCTTGAAAGAGGTGGGTATAGAGATAAATGAAATGTTTTAAGATTGCCTATTACATCAACAACGTCGGTTTTTACCGACATTGTTGTGCATGTTTTATGAATGCTAAAAGAATGATGTTTTAGAAAGCGAGATAGAAAATAAAGTTTGCTATATTAGTGAAGATGTGAGTTAATGGCGTTATCGGTTTGGAAGTACAGACCTATTTATGACAAGCAAGTTTAAAGCAGTTCACCATTTAGCGTTATCTTTGATATCCCTTCATTGCGAATTCCTTCTAATTAGTTCCCATAAGTACGTACAAATTAAAAACAAACCTTATTCTGCCTTGCGGCAACTCAAAAAATTTAAAGGAATTCATATGACTAATACAATGACTGGTTTAGTAAAATGGTTTAATAACGATAAAGGCTTCGGTTTTATCTCTCCAAAAGATGGCAGCAAAGATGTGTTTGTTCACTATTCTGCAATCCAAGGCAATGATTTTAAAAGTTTAAATGAAGGGCAAGAAGTTTCATTTACCATCGAAAATGGTATGAAAGGCCCAGCGGCTGCAAATGTAGTGGCTCTCTAAGGCGACATCTATTTCAGATGTCCATGTTGTAAAGGCTCACAGTGTCGGAAATATCTCTTTGATGTATCAGAGAGTAATCCATACGGAGCAAAATGTATTTTTTGTAAATCAGTTATGTTGCCTGTTTAAATAGGCATACATTCAGATAGTTAAACCTCGCAAATGCGGGGTTTTTTGTTGCCTGAAATCCGTGGGGGCGTCTTTAGTCATGTCTAGTATCAAGGTCGTGAATTGCGTGGTCTTTTCCCAACCCCTTGATTCCATTAATTTCTGGCACAGTGACAGAAGTAAGTAAAATCAATAAATTATCTAAACACGGGATTTCTCGTCTTTAACTCCTGCATAGTGCAGATTTAGATGCAGTATTATCCCAAATCTGTAATGGGTTTACTTTCCAGTTTGCATCTCTTGTCTTAGATGTCTGTTTGATATTGTGAGATTTGAATTTATCAAAATTGTGGCAAGTGGAAAGCATGTCTAATACTATAGAAACAGCTATCCGAGTAAAGGATGTTTAGAGATTTTTATTGTTTGTACATAACTGTGTACATTGTTGAGTTTTTTAGAATTTATGGCTATGTAATATAATGTATTTAAAGGATATTTTGTTGTCTAATTGTAGTTACCAGCTGATAACTACCGATGCCCAATTGCAGTCAATCTGTGAGCAGGCAAAGAAACACGCAAGAGTTGCACTAGATACTGAATTTGTACGTACACGGACGTACTATCCCCAATTAGGTTTGATACAATTGTTTGATGGCGAACAGCTTTCTCTGATTGATCCCCTTGAAATTTCGCAATGGCAGCCCTTTAGGGAGCTATTAACCAACCCAAATGTATTGAAACTTATCCATGCTGGTAGTGAAGATTTGGAGGTTTTTAGTAATAGCTTCCAGTGCTTGCCAGAACCCATGATTGATACTCAGGTACTGGCAGCGTTTATTGGTCACCCCATATCATGTGGATTTGCAACATTGGTTGCTGAGTATTTACATATTGAATTGGATAAGAGTGAATCCCGCACTGATTGGTTGGCTCGTCCATTGAGTGGAAAACAATGTCAATACGCTGCGGCAGATGTCTACTATTTATTACCGCTCGCCGATATTTTGATAGAAAAAACAGAGCTGGCGGGATATTTGGATGCGGCAAAAGATGAAAGCAATTTGATAGCCCAACGCCGCAAAAAAATACAGATGCCGGAATCTGCTTATAAAGATATTGGTAACGCATGGCAATTGCGTCCAAGGCAATTAGCTTGTTTGAAAAAATTGGCTGCATGGCGATTAAATCAGGCACGGGAGCGTGATCTGGCGGTCAATTTCGTGATCCGTGAAGAAAATTTATGGCAGGTTGCCCGTTATATGCCAACTTCTTTGGGAGAATTGGACGCCTTGGGATTGAGTGGGCAAGAAATTCGTTGTCATGGTCGCCGATTGTTGGCGATGGTTGTGGAGAGCAGGGATACTCTAGAAGAAGAGTGTCCGGCTCAAATTATAAATTTGATTGATTATCCCGATTATCGCAAGGTGTTCAAGGAAATTAAATCATTAGTCACTCAAATAGGGGAATCCCATCATTTCAGTGCAGAGCTATTGGCTTCCCGCCGTCAAATCAATCAATTACTTTGCTGGCATTGGAAATTGAAATCGCCGGAGTATCAACCTGAGTTAATCAGGGGCTGGCGTGGCAGATTGCTGGCTGAACCTATAACTGAAATATTGGCAAGCTATTCAGAATAGTAATGATCATACCTCTTTTGGATATATGGTTTTAATATGTAGTTTTAATATGTAGCCTTAATATGTGATTTAAATTCCCCGCCTGTATATCAGGTAGGGAAGATAGTCCATTATTCGTTAATCGTATAGTGAATATCAGAAGGAAATGCGAGAAGAGGAAAAACAGGTGAAAGGCTCAGTAAAAAGATATCGATCAAATATGTGTCTGAATGTTAAATCGGGATGCATTAGTATCCCGATTTATTATTCTTGAAAAATCACCGTTTTAAATTAAATAGCGCCATTTGAGGCTGTTATTTTGGCGATTCCTCAACCTCAGGTAATGTTACATTAAGTTCCAGTACAGAGATGTCATCATTTTTTTGCTCAAACTGTACAGAAAGCATATCTGGATCGATTTGTACATATTTACAAATTACAGCCAGAATATCCCGTTTCATTTCGGGCAAATAGGCAGGCTCAGAGTCACCACGGCGCCGTTCTGCCACGATGATTTGTAGCCGCTCCTTGGCGATATTGGCTGTCGGTTTTTTTCTCGACAGGAAGAAATCTAACAAAGCCATGCGTTACCCCCCAACAGGCGTTTTAAAAAGCCTTTTTTTTCTTCTTCGATGAAACGAAAAGGCCGTTCTTCACCGAGTAAACGTAAAACAGTATCTTCGTATGCTTTACCCGCGTCAGAATCTTTGTCCAAAATGACGGGTTCTCCTTGGTTGGATGAGCGGAGAACAGATTGATCTTCTGGAATGACACCAAGCAAAGGGATACACAGAATTTCCAGTACATCTTCCATGCTCAGCATATCACCACGGTTTACGCGTCCTGGGTTATAACGTGTAAGTAGAAGATGCTCCTTGATAGGATCATTACTTTGCTCTGCACGGCGTGATTTGGACGCCAAAATACCTAAAATACGATCAGAGTCACGAACAGAAGAAACTTCCGGATTTGTTGTAATAATTGCTTCATCGGCAAAGTAGAGTGCCATCAATGCGCCGCTTTCAATACCTGCAGGTGAATCACAGATAATGAAATCAAATCCCTGTTGATCCAATTCATTCAGAATCTTCTCGACGCCATCTCGGGTGAGGGCTTCTTTATCACGGGTCTGGGAGGCGGGCAGAATGTATAGATTTTCTGTTCGCTTATCTTTGATAAGTGCTTGATTCAAACTGGCATCACCTTGAATGACATTCACGAAGTCAAAAACCACTCGGCGTTCACAGCCCATAATTAGGTCGAGGTTTCGTAAGCCGATATCAAAATCGATAACGACGGTTTTTTTTCCTCTTTGGGCGAGACCGGTAGCAATGGCCGCGCTTGAAGTGGTTTTGCCAACGCCACCTTTACCAGATGTAACAACAATAATGCGTGCCATGAAGCGATTCCTTGTTATAAGGGCTAGACTAAGGTTTCAATAGTTAATTCATTGTTCACCAGACGTAATTTCGCTGCTTTACCAACAAAACTCTCCGGGATTTTTTCGCTGATCCAATATTGACCTGCAATAGAGGTGAGTTCAGCGTTTAAATGGGTGCAGAAAATCTGGCTTTCTTGATCACCAGATGCGCCTGCCAATACTCGTCCACGCAGCACACCATATATATGAATATTTCCATCAGCGATTAATTCTGCACCAGCACTCACATTATTTGTCACAATGAGGTCACTGTTTGGCGCATAAATTCTTTGTCCTGAACGAACAGGTGTATTAATTATACGAGTTTTTTTGAAAATAGGTTCGGTGGGTTTATTTTCTTGTGTAAGAACTTTCTGACTTTTACCTTCTTTCAATAAAGGAAGTTCTGATTTTAGAACAATGTTTCGTTGTTCTTCATTTTGACAACCACTGAAACCAACAATGCGTAACCCAACTGATTCAATAGCTCGGTGGAGTGCAGGAAGATCTGCACCAACAGGGAGAGCTGATATATTGATAACAATGGGAGCATTTTTCAGGAATTCAGGTGCTTGTTCCATTTTTTCCTGCATGGCTCTATGAATAACTTCCGGCTGATCATCATACAAGTGAACGACCGAAAGCGTAAAATTACTGCCTTTTAGCTCAATTGGCGATTGTGACATCGATATTTTGACTCAGCAAGGTTAAGTTTCCCAAAGTAGTTTACACTAACATTTTCCTAGAACCGTCTCTGGGAGACGATATTCTTAAATATAATAAGCATGTTATAGTTAGTGAATTATTCAAGCAAGTCGCAGAGTTAATTTAAAAGAGTTTATGACAATGATTTGTGTAATCTACAAAAGTTCAAAACGTGACCAAACATATCTGTATATTGAAAAAAAAGGTGATTTTTCACGCGTTCCTGAAGATCTGTTAAAGGCATTTGGGGAATCTCAATATTCAATGATGATTTCATTATCTGAAAGAAAAAAATTAGCGAATGCTGATATTGAAAAAGTAAAAACCGCATTGAATGAACAAGGTTTTTACCTGCAAGTACCACCGTCTGTAGAAAGTTTGATCAATGAACATTTGGCTTCAAATAAGCTATCCAAGCAACAATAATTGTTGGCGACGGCCTGATCCTGAGCTGATCCAGAATTGAGGAGCTGATTTATGAAATTAATCACTGGGCTAACTTTATTGACAGCAACTCTGTTGGTGGGGTGTGGTACATCAAGTAGTAAATCAAATAGCAAACAATTGTATAATCAATCCATGCTGACTTCGTTATCTCAAGCAGAAATCAGGGTACTGGGGCACGATTTTCCATTGAATTCCCGTGAGCCATCACAGTTTCCTGCTTATGTGGCTTTGCTGAGACAGCAAGCTCGGGAGAAAGGAATCAGTGAAAAAACTTTGGATCGGGCATTTGCCAATATCCATTTTATTCCGCGTGTCATTAAATCTGATCGTAACCAGCCAGAAAAAAAAGTCACTCTGGATGATTACTTAAAGCGCGCCTTGCCAGCCTGGAAGATCGAACAGGGTGCCAAACAATACGAAGACAATAAACCTCAGTTAGAAAGGATAAGCCGCGAATACGGTATACCCAAAGCCTACATTGTTGCTCTGTGGGGTTTAGAAAGTGGTTTTGGGAAAATTCAGGGAAAAGAAGATGTCATTTCGGCATTATCCACTTTGGCTTTTGAGGGACGTCGGGAAGCGTTTTTTATAAAACAGTTATTGGCAGCGTTAACAATAATTGAAAATCAATATATCAATGAAAATCAAACGCTAAAAGGCTCTTGGGCAGGTGCCATGGGGCAAAGTCAATTCATGCCGACATCTTATTTAACGTATGGGGCTGATGGTGATGATGATGGCAAAATTGATATTTGGAATAATAAAGAGGATGTTTTTGCCTCGACTGCCAATTATCTGCATAAGGAAGGGTGGCAACAAGATTTACCCTGGGGATATGCCATTTCGTTACCCGCCGGCTTTAATACCGCATTGGAAGGCATTAAACCCGTACAGAGAAAAACCATTGCCCAATGGCAGGCATTGGGGATTTCATCCCCGCATTTTGCTAATCTGCCTGTAAATACTAAAGGTTGGATAGTCATTACTGATGATCCGGAACACCGAGCATTCTGGGTAACACAAAATTTCCGCACTATCATGCATTGGAATCGTTCTTACTATTTTGCACTCAGTGTTGGTATGATGGCGGACGGCATTAAGCAAAGTACTAATTTCCTCACTCACTGAAAATCGGATCTTGAAAGTATCCAATTTGAGATTATCGGGTTTGAATACAAGATAAAGGAAGAATGTTATGTACCAGCATCGGGATTGGCAGGGCGTATTGTTGGATTTTCCTGCTAATAAAGTTGTTTGTGTCGGCAGTAATTATGACAAGCATATGAAAGAGATGGGCTCCCAATCCACTGAAGAGCCGGTGATATTCATCAAACCTGAAACGGCGCTGTGTGATCTATGTCAACCTATTTTTATCCCGCAGGAATTGGGTTCTGTGCACCACGAAATAGAATTGGCAGTCTTGATTGGTTCGACACTCAAGAATGCCAATGAAGAGCGAGTCAGTCAGGCGATTGCAGGCTTTGCAGTTGCACTGGATTTGACATTACGTGATTTGCAGCGTGTATTTAAACAATCAGGACAGCCTTGGGAAAAAAGCAAAGCATTTGACAGATCATGCCCGATATCAGGGTTTATTCCAGTTAGTGCTTTTGAAGATCCACAAAATATCCAGCTTTCTTTGGCTGTAAATGGCGAATTGCGCCAAAACGGCAATACGAGTGACATGCGAACGCCTATCATTCCGTTGATTAGCTATATGTCACGCTTTTTTACCTTGCGCCCGGGCGATATTATCTTGACGGGAACACCCGAAGGCGTAGGGCCACTACAATCTGGTGATGTATTAAACGTTTCTCTCAATGAACACGTTTTGACAACCAGAGTGATTTAACCACGAGGAATGACAGAAATTATGTCTCAACCTTTCTGGCAGGTGAAAACCCTAGAACAAATGACAGACCAAGAGTGGGAAGCTCTATGTGATGGCTGTGGCCAGTGTTGCCTGCATAAGTTGATGGATGAGGATACAGATGAAATTTATTTCACTAATGTTGCCTGCAATCAACTGAATATTAAAACCTGCCAGTGCAAGAATTATGAGGATCGTTTCAGATACGAACCTGACTGTATCAAATTGACCCGTGAGAACATGAATACTTTTGAATGGTTGCCAAAGACATGTGCTTATCGTCTGGTTGGTGAGGGGAGAAAACTTCTTCCGTGGCATCCATTGGTCAGAGGTTCAAAATCGGCAATGCATGTGGAGCTTATTTCTGTTAGGCATATTGCTGTACGTGAAGCGGATGTGGTGAATTGGGAAGACCATATCTTAAGACCAGAATAGTTATTTTTTTGATATAAATTAATTTATCTAAAAGGGACTTTGCTGCTAATAAACTGAAAAGTGCTATGAAGAAGAACAAAGAGGTTACTCTTGATGGCACTTTTCAAAGATTACCTATTCCACATTTGATTTAATGTATTAGATTCATACCGTATGTAATTCACTCTTATTAGAATATTAATTCCAGAGACATTAGTGCGCTAGCACTGAAATTGCTATAAGTATCGGATTTTTTTCTCATTTTTCTGACTTTAAATAATAAAGCAAAACTGATAACTTGTTTGTTCAATAGTCATAACAAGGCAATAGTCAAAACAAGGAAAGAAAAATGGCAAGTTATTTGATTCGCGTGGAACTTTATGGCACTGGTTCTGACGGTTATGAAAAACTCCATAAAAGGATGACGGCTAATCAATTCAGTCAATCTATCCGTTTTCCTAACGGAAAATGGCATCACCTGCCTAGTGGGACTTATATCGGAAATTCGACGATGGAATCTATTGAGTTGGCGGAAAAAATCAAATCTATGGCTATGCCATTTTCAAACAGAGATCCTTCGATATTCGTCTGTACTTATAGTAACTGGAGTGCATCGCTATATCCCGAAAAACAGCGTACTGAATCTGGTTCAGGTGAGTAATTTATTAAAACAATGAGAGAAACCTCGCTTTGTGGGGTTTTTTATTGCCATCAAATATAGAGTTTTTTTATGTTGCTGTTGATATTTTCTGAAATATATTAATTAGGGATTAATCAATGTATAACTTAACATTACAATCAGCATTATTCTATACAACTACCTACGCCTATTGTTAATATTTTCTTCCGTAGAGTATTTGTTAATTTGCCACAATTCTCCACTTTGGACGTTTTTTCTTATATATTGTCATAGTTCGTATATTAAATTGAAAAACCCAATCTTGAATGAAGTCATTTATTACCTAAGCATTGTCTTATTATTACAACAAATTAGCTAATTTTATGCCTGTTGTAATAAATATTAGTATGGAACTTATGCTGCATACCAAATATATATGAACTACTGTTTGTCGTTTTTCTATGTCAGACAGTTAGGACCACTACCGTGCAGCTATGGACGTTTGTTTGATAATGAGGGAAAGCAAAATGAATAACAGATGGATAAGCTATGTAACGTTTGTAGGGGTTTGGATTACAGTAACATTGATGATTGGAATTATGTTGTCATAAGAATAAAATAGAAAATTAACCCTAAACCTCGCCTTGGCGGGGTTTTATTGTTTGAATTCGTTGGTATTTTTCGATTACCCAGTTGATACTGGGCAATCTGCCACGTACGGTTTCCAAATATTGAAGATTATTCAACAATATTCGGACAAGTTTTTCCGGAAATCAATTGCTGAATATTTTGCAAAGTCGTTTCACTGATACTGGTTAATGCTTCTTCAGTTAAGAATGCCTGATGACCAGTAAACAGGACATTATGGCAAGAAGATAAGCGGCGGAAGATATCATCTTGAATAACATCATTTGATTTGTCTTCAAAAAATAAATCTCTTTCATTTTCATAAACATCCATGCCCAATGCCCCAATCTTTTGTTGTTTCAGCGCATTAATGGCTGCAATGGAATCAATTAAAGCGCCTCGGCTGGTATTGATGATCATCACGCCATCTTTCATTTTGCTGAATGCTGTTTCATTCAACAGGTGATGATTTTCTGGTGTCATGGGGCAATGCAGGGAGATCACATCAGATTCAGCATATAGGGTATCTAAGTCCACATATTCTACACCCATACCCAAGGCTTCAGAACTGGGGTAGGGATCATGTGCCAGTAAACGCATACCGAAACCTTTCAGAATCCGTAAAGTTGCAAGACCGATTTTTCCCGTTCCGATAATGCCCGCAGTTCGTTTATACATATTGAAACCAGTTAATCCTTCAAGGGAAAAATTGGCATCGCGGGTGCGTTGGTAAGCTCGGTGAATACGTCGGTTAAGGCATAACATTAATCCAACCGTGTGTTCGGCAACAGATTCAGGAGAATAAGCAGGTACTCGAACAACTTGAATACCTAATTCTTTCGCTGCATCCAGATCTACATTGTTAAATCCGGCACAGCGTAATGCCAAGACCTTGATGTTCATCTCTGCCAATTCTTGCAGCACTTCGCGCCCACCATCATCATTGACGAAGATACAAATAGCATCCGCATCAACGGCATTTTTGGCAGTTTGTGGACTTAAGGGAAAATCAAAAAACTCAATATGATAGCCAAAACCAAGTTTTTGGTTGAGCATTTCAAAATGCTTACGATCATACTGCTTTGTACTGTAAACAACTAATTTCATAACAACATCTCCACCATAATACAGTAACTATAGAATCATCCGAACCAATTATTGAATTCACTTTGCTGCAAAACTGCTGGCAATAATGACGTCTATTGAGGGTTCTAAGCATTAATTTTTCGCTATACTCGAATAAATCGCCTGATAAGCTATTCACAGCAATAGCTTATATAATAAACCGGCTTAGAACCTGATATGAGATTATCATAACAGGAAGTTGTTCTCAGGTTGATAAAGAAGGGATAAGGATTTAATGGCAAAAATACTCAAAGTGTTTGCAGTGGTAGTGATACTGCTGGCTTTATCGGCGCTGTCGGGATGGTATACACTTCCACGCTGGTTGCCATTGATTGCCAGTCATTGGTTACCACAGGGAGTCACTTTTTCTTTGAGCCAGCCTCGGTGGGCAAAGAATACATTATGGTTAGATGAGCTATCATTAAAAGCAAAAGAGTGTGAGTGGATCAATGCCTCAGGGTTATCTGTAGAGTATTTATTCAGGGAAATATCCAAGGAAAAGAGTGAAGATCGCTACTGGAATATTCATGCTGCCAATATTGATAGTCAAAGTCAGTGTTTGGCGCAATTACCTGTCGGGGAAAAGCAATCGACCCCATTATCTGTTCAAGAGATATTATCCGCGCTACCTTCGATTAATCTTACTGTTGATCGTCTGTCTCTCACGCCTTGGACGGAATTTGCTGGTAAACTCCAATTAATCTCATCACCTCAGGGGCAAATACTCTCTTATCAAGGTGAGAAATTAGAACTCAATGCGCATGTTACAGATAAACAAGATCTCATTATTCAGCGTTTTTTTATCAAGTTACCTGAACAGGTGATTTCCCTGAATGGCAATATTACATTGCCCTTGAATATTGCAACGCTACCAGAGCAAGGACAAATTATAACGCGCTTATCTCTGAGCCAATATCCGGATCCATTGCAACTGGTATTGAAATGGCAGGGGCAGAGTGGGCTGCTCACTGTTATTGAAGAAAAAAATAAGCAGATGCTGGCAGAATTACCTTGGTCATTCGACGAAACGCAGTTCCGGATAGTTAATGGTAAATGGCAATGGTTAGAAGCTAACCAAGTATTATCTGGTGGGGTGAATATTACACTTGAACAATGGAAAAAAGGCTTGCTTGGTATGTCTGTCAGTGGGCGTATTAATCTGCTCACTCAAAATGATCAGGGTAAAGGCAATATTGTTCTTTCCGTAAAACCGACACCAATCAATATAGCTAACGCTCATATTCCATTTCAGTTAACTGGGCAAATGAATGGTGGTCAGATGGTGATGGCCATGTCATTACCTGCTGTTGTCACAGGGCCTTTAGTTGACCCCAAAATTACTTTTCGTTCAGGTGCTTTATTTAGGGCATGGGGGAAAATCAGTGAAACATTTACGGTCAAAGAAGCCCGGTTACCTTTGGCGGGTACTTATTTGACTCGTAATGGCTTTACAGGCCGTCTTCAGGCCATTTTGACGGCACAAGACAGTTATTGGGGGAAATTTAAACTCCATATGGATGGTTCTGCAAAAGATTTTATACCCGATCAGGGGAATTGGAATTGGCGTTATTGGGGAGGTGGAAATTTACCTCCGTTGCAAGCCAAATGGGATATCGCGGGTAAAGGAAGTTGGAACCAATCACAGATAACGGTAGATGCATTAAATACCGGCTTTGATCTTATTCAGTATGGCCTCGTGAAGATGCAAGTACCGCGTTTAAAACTAACCAAACCGATAATTTGGGAGCGTGCGGCAAATCGCTGTAACTTAACCGGAGATTTACAGTTATCTGTTCAGAAAACAGAATTTCACTCTGGAGGCTTTCTTCCTCCTTTTGATTTTAATGCCACGCTTGCAGGAGAATCCCCGAATAATTTTATAATGAATGGCAAGCTGTATTCTAAGGGTATTGGTCCCATTCCATTTTATAGCCGTTGGGATGGGGAGCGATTGAGAGGAAAAGCTCATTGGCCGAGACAATCTTTATTAGCCTTTCAATCCTTGATTCCGCCAGATTTGGGTATTACCGTGCGTGGTGGAAATATTTATGCCCAAGCTGCTTTTTCGGCAGCAAAGGGACAGGGATTGCGTGCTGGTGGTCATTGGGTGGTAAAAGATGCAGGTATGTGGCTGAAAAATGGAGAAATTGATGGCCTGAATTTTATTTTACCTTGGCGTTTACAAGAGCATACATGGCAATTAGGGCTGGCATCTCCCGTTCAGTTGCGGATCAAAACAATTAATGGGTTGTTTGAGATGCAAAATGTAGCAGCTGATCTATTGGGCTACTATCCACCAACTGATAATCAGCCATTGAAACTGACTAACGTGAATGTGGATATGCTGGATGGTAAATTAGACATAGAGCGATTACAGATTCCACAAAAAGAAGCTGCTGTATTACGGTTTAATAAACTGAGTTTGAGTAAGTTGTTTGGCGTATTAAAAGTTAAACAAATAGCGATGTCAGGGAGGATTAGCGGTGAATTACCCGTATTATTTAATGATAGACGTTGGATTATTCCGCGAGGATGGATATCTAATGAAGGCTATCTGACACTGAGATTGGATAAGGATACAGTTGACTCTATAGGAAATAATGACTTATCAGCAGGTATGGCAATGGATTGGCTGCGTTATTTGGAGATCAGTCGTTCAAAAGCCTATGTTACCCTCGATAATTTAGGGATCTTGACATTACATTCAGAAATTAGCGGAGTGAATCCTATGGTAGATAAAAAACGTGAAGTTAGGCTGAATTATCATCATGAGGAGAATATTTTTCAGTTATGGCGTAGCCTGCGGTTTGGCAGTAATCTGGAAGAATGGTTACAGAAAAATATATCTGTAATGAATGGGAGTGATAAATGATAATGAATTTTGGATTCAAGTTGCCGACACTCAAAATGAGTGTGATGTTGGTCAGTATGGCTTTACTTAATATGGCATTGGTGGGTTGTGTCAGACTGGAAGTAGCAACACCGGATAAGCCCATCAATATAAACATGAACGTAAAGATCGAGCATGAAATTCATATTAAGGTCGACAGGCAAATTGAAGATATGTTTAAAAATAACTCTAACTTATTCTAAGGGCTGGAATATGAAAAAAGTCGGAGTGATACTTGTGTTGAGTCTGCTGTTCAGCTCTTCTGCTGTGGGTATGACGCTGAGTGAAGCAAAACAACAAAGGCTGGTGGGGGAGACATTCAGTGGCTATTTGGCACCAGTAAAAAATACCCAAGATGCTCAATCAATGGTTAAAAAAATTAATGATGAGCGTAAAAAGAAATATGCTGAGATCGCGGCTCAAAATAACATGACAATAGAGCAAGTCGCAAAAATAGTGGGAGAAAAATTGGTAAGCCGTGCTGTTTCAGGATCGGCATTAATGGTCACTGGGTACAGAAATAAACGCGCTATGTGGCGCGCTTATTTCTTTATTAAATAGCATTTTTGTTAAAATAATCTTTATTAAGCAATGATTTCTTCGGACTGTTTTTGTGCTATTTTCTCTATGATCCCATTCATCACGTTATGCGCATCTTGATGTGCTTGATTAGCGGATTCTGCACCCATAGCCAAACCTTCAGCAAATACAAATTCCACATCTGTAATACCGATAAATCCGAGAAAAATGCGTAAGTATGGTGTCATCACATCTGTTTGGCTGTCTTTGTGGATGCCGCCACGGCTGGTTAAAATAATGGCACGTTTGCCTTTCAACAACCCTTCAGGGCCTGTTTCAGTATAACGGAAAGTCATGCCAGCACGGGCAATCAGATCAAAATAGGCTTTTAGTTGAGTGGGGATAGTAAAATTATACATTGGTGCGGTGATTACAATAACATCGTGTGCTTGTAACTCTGCAATTAGCTCATCTGACAGCGTCAATGCTGATTGTTGGCGCTCTGTCAATTCAGAACCGTTTGGGCGCAAGGCATTGACTAATTCTCCATCTAGTACTGGAACTGGGTTTTCAGCCAGATCGCGTATAGTGATGTTGTTCTTTGGATGATCGGCTAACCACTTTTCAACAAAATAATCGGCCAGTTGACTGCTTTGGGAATATTGCGTCAGGATGCTGGATTTCAGAACTAGTACTTTACTCATTCTTTACTTCCTTATTTATTTACAATTCTAGCTACTTACAATTCGAGTGATCTGTAATTCTCATTATTTACAACGCGAGTTATCTGAAATACTAATAACTTCATTGATAATATCGCTTATGCATCATATTTTATATAGAGAGTTGTTCAGTCAATAGCTCAATATTTTGAGATATACATTCAAATTCATTGAAGCAATGCAGGAAGAACATCATCATTACAGGCAGATGGCATCTTTTGGGCGCGATGTGTGGAGTACATGGAATTGCATAAGATATGTTACACTTCTAATATTTAAATCATAAAGAACTATCCTCTGAGCCTGCAAAGACAGCGCTACTCAGTTAAAAACGTCACAAGGATTTATCACGTGGAATCACCTTTGACAGCACCATTTGCTGAATTATTCGCTGAACTTGATCACACATCGCTGCGCGATCAGTTCCGTTTAAGAAAACGTCTGCATGGAGCAGCAAAAATAAAGAATCAAGCCTCCTTGCAGGCTGTAGCACAATCTATTGCTGCGGATATTACTACTGCAAAACAGAAAGTCATAAATCGTCAGGTCGCATGTCCTTCGATTCAATATCCTGAAAATCTACCAGTTAGCCAGAAAAAAGACGATATCTATAAAGCCATTAGGGATAATCAGGTCGTTATCATCGCCGGGGAAACCGGTTCGGGTAAAACGACCCAAATCCCCAAAATCTGCCTTGAATTGAGAAGAGGGGTCAAAGGGCTGATCGGCCATACCCAACCTCGTCGTTTGGCAGCACGTTCAGTTGCTAATCGCATTGCGGATGAATTGGAAACAGTACTTGGCTCGACGATCGGTTATAAAGTTCGTTTTAATGATCAGGTCAGTGAAAATACTTTAGTCAAATTGATGACTGACGGTATTTTGTTAGCAGAATTGCAACAAGATCGTTTGTTATTGCAATATGATACGTTGATTATTGATGAAGCTCATGAGCGCAGCTTAAATATCGATTTTATTCTCGGTTACCTGCGTCAATTATTGCCAAAGCGGCCTGATCTGAAAGTCATAATTACCTCTGCAACCATTGATCCTGAACGTTTCTCCCGCCATTTTAGCAATGCGCCAATTATTGAAGTATCTGGACGTACTTATCCGGTTGAAGTGCGCTATCGTCCCGTGGCTAGTGATGATAATGACAGTGATCGGGATCAGCTTGAAGCCATCATTGACGCAGTAGATGAATTGGGACGTGAAAGCGCTGGTGACATACTAGTGTTCATGAGCAGTGAACGAGAAATTCGTGATACGGCGGATGCACTTAATAAACAAAATTTCCCGCATACCGAAATTCTGCCACTTTTTGCTCGGTTGTCTAACAGTGAACAGAACAGAATTTTTCAGCCTCATATTGGTCGTCGTATTATTTTGGCCACTAACGTGGCGGAAACATCATTGACTGTGCCTGGCATCAAATACGTGATCGACACAGGTTTTGCACGCATTAGCCGATACAGCTATCGAACCAAAGTACAACGCTTGCCTATAGAACCTATATCGCAGGCATCTGCCAACCAACGAAAAGGGCGTTGTGGTCGTGTTTCAGACGGGATTTGTATTCGCCTTTATTCGGAAGATGATTTTTTGTCACGCCCAGAATTCACTGATCCTGAAATCCTGCGTACTAATCTGGCTTCCGTTATCTTGCAAATGACTTCTATTGGTTTGGGAGATGTCAGCGCATTCCCATTTGTTGAGGCACCGGATAAACGCAATATTCAAGATGGTGTTCGCCTATTGGAAGAGTTGGGAGCTATTGACCCAGAGTCATTGTCAGATGCGACTTATCGCTTGACCTCAATGGGACGCCAATTGGCTCAGTTGCCTATCGATCCCCGGCTGGCTCGCATGGTACTGGAAGCCAAGAAGCATGGTTGTGTTCGCGAAGTGATGGTGATTACTTCAGCACTATCGATTCAAGATCCACGGGAAAGGCCGTTAGAAAAACAGCAGGCTTCTGATGAAAAACACCGCCGTTTTGCAGATAAGGATTCAGATTTTATCGCTTTCTTGAGATTGTGGGATTTTCTGGTAGAACAGCAAAAAGCGCTTTCCAGTTCTCAGTTCCGCAAACTTTGCCGTCAAGATTATCTGAACTATCTCCGTGTTAGAGAATGGCAGGATATTTACACTCAGCTCAGGCAAGTTGTAAAAGAAATTGGTTTACCGATCAACGCTCAGGAAGCCGATTATCGCAGTATCCATGTTGCCTTGCTGACAGGGTTATTATCCCATATTGGCCAGAAAGATACGGATAAACAGGAATATACTGGTGCACGCAATGCCCATTTTTCTATTTTTCCTGGTTCCGGATTATTTAAAAAGTCGCCTAAATGGGGAATGGTTGCTGAACTAGTGGAAACCAGTCGCCTGTGGGGACGGATTGCGGCACGGATCGAACCAGAGTGGGTAGAACCACTGGCTGCTCATCTAATCAAAAAGCACTATAGTGAACCGCACTGGCAGAAGTCTCAGGGTGCGGTGATGGCAACAGAAAAAGTTACCTTGTATGGACTGCCAATTGTGACAGGGCGATTGGTCAATTATAGCCTAATAGACCCTATACTGTGCCGCGAATTGTTTATCCGTCATGCTTTGGTAGAAGGTGATTGGCAAACTCGCCACTCATTTTTCCGCGTTAATTTGAAATTGCGTGAAGAAGTAGAAGAACTGGAACATAAATCTCGTCGACGGGACATTCTGGTAGATGATGAAATTTTGTTTAGTTTCTATGATCAGCGAATTGGTAAAGATGTTGTTTCATCGCGTCACTTTGATCGCTGGTGGAAAGTTGCCAGTCAAAATCAACCGGAATTACTCAACTTTGAAAAGAGTATGTTGATCAAGGGAGATGCAAACAAAGTCAGTGCATTGGATTACCCGAATTACTGGTATCAAGATAACTTGAAATTCCGCTTGAGTTACCAACTTGAACCGGGAACTGATGCTGATGGCGTTACCGTACATATTCCTTTACCGATATTGAATCAGGTCAAGGATGAAGGATTTGATTGGCAAATTCCGGGCATTCGCCATGAATTAGTTGTTGCATTGATTAAATCACTACCAAAACCAGTACGTCGTAATTTTGTCCCGGCACCTAACTATGCGCAGGCATTTCTGGAGCGGGTTACACAACCTCAGGCTCCTTTACTGGACAGCCTTGAGAAAGAATTACGTCGCATGACGGGAGTGACGGTGTCACGTGATGACTGGCAATTGGAACAAGTGCCTGAACACCTAAAGATCACATTCCGCATTCTTGGAGAGAAAAGAACAGGTGAAAAAAATAAACCGTTAGCAGAAGGGAAAGATCTGTCAGTATTGAAGCTGAAATTGAAAGGAAAAGTTCAGGAAACACTTTCGGCGGTTGCAGACGATGGCATAGAGCAAAGTGGATTACATATCTGGAGCTTTGGTGAATTGCCTGATTGCTACGAGCAGAAGCGCGGGGGTTATTCCGTTAAGGCATTTCCGGCATTAGTGGATGAAAAGGACTGTATCGGAATTAAATTGTTCGAAACCGAATCCGAACAACAGCATGCAATGTGGGAAGGAACGCGCCGCTTGCTATTACTGAATATTCCATCCCCGATTAAATATCTGCATGAAAAATTACCGAATAAATCTAAACTGGGGCTGTATTTCAATCCATATGGAAAAGTGTTGGATTTGATTGATGATTGTATTTCCTGTGGTGTTGATAGGTTGATTTCAGAAAATGGCGGCCTGGCATGGAGTGAACAGGCATTTTCCAGCTTACAGGATAAAGTTCGTGCTGATTTGAATGATGCAGTAGTTGATATCGCCAAACAAGTAGAACAGATCCTGACAGCAGTCTTTAATATCAATAAGCGTCTTAAAGGGAGGGTAGATATTTCCCTCGCACTGGCATTATCGGATATCAAAGAACAAATTTCTGGTTTGGTCTTTAATGGATTCGTGACTTCCCACGGTTGGAAGCGTTTGGCAAATGTTCTGCGCTATTTGAATGGAATTGAGCGCCGACTGAAAAAATTAGCAGTGGATCCTAACAAGGATAGAGCACATATGAGCAGGATTGAGAATATCCAGCGTCAATGGCAACAATGGTTGGCAAAACTTTCAATCCAACAGAAACAATTGCCGGAAGTAAAAGAAGTTCGTTGGATGATTGAAGAGCTTCGGATCAGTTTGTTTGCCCAGCAACTGGGTACTGCGTACCCAATATCAGACAAGCGTATTTTGCAGGTAATGGAAAATATTGCATCGTGATATGTATAGGGTTGTAGTCAAATGACTACAACCCTAATCGTGAGTTTTACTTAAAATTTTTATTTGGAAAAGATGGATAATATTTTTATTACCCGTTTTTTCGATTATCAACCTAGTTAGTTACAACATACTTTTAACTACTACCAATAACCCCAAAAAACACTAAAACTAACTAAACAGCATTTCAACAATGGTCAATAATATTTCACTACGGTGCGTTCCCTGCACGCAGGGGATTTCATTGTGCGTGGAACGACGGGGACCGCCCCACAAGAATGGCTGTTGCCAAGGACCTTCCAATCCGAGGAAGTAATCTGGCAGATAGAACAACCTGGACTTATGGGAGAAAGAAGGCTGGTCAGAATTGATTAACATGCATCCCCCTTGATACATTCAAGAATGGCTGCATGTGGACATTGAACGTAGGATGAAAGATTCGAGATCAGAGTGTTGGCCGACACATTCAACGATTTCCAGTTTACAGTCTGAAAACCGACCTGCTGTAACGTATTTTTCAGTGTCGGACGCGACCAATAGTAGGCCTGTATATCAACATCGTAAGGTGGCTGGCAGATGTGAAGCCGAAGGGAGCTACCGTCCGTGCGCGGTTGCTCTTCAATCAGACGAAAGCCAAAGGGGCGATAATATTCCGGATCTGAATTGAAATCAGGGTGGATAGGTAGTGTGAGCAGCCGACCACCCGGTTTTAACACTCTGGCCATGGTTTGGCTCATCGCCATTAAGTCCTCGTAGTTAGCCGCACAAGGCATCACATAAACAGCAAGGACTACATCGAAATATACGTTATAATTTTCATTAATCTTTGAAATATAGTGAATTCCATGCTGCTCTTTTTCCTCACGTCGGCGGGCATAATTAAGCATGCCTTCGGAAATATCATGACCAACAATGCATTTTGCTCCTTGCTCATTCAACCAGCGCGAAATTACACCAGGCCCACACCCGAAATCCAGCACATTTAAACCAGAGAGATCTCCAAGTAATTTTTCTAACGTTGGAAGCTCTAATTCCTTACGATAAGGCCAAGAGATCATTCTTTCATAGAGTTCTGCATATTTATCAAACGTTGCAGGATCAAATTTAGATAAATTGGCCTGTTTTTCCTTGGCAGATGAAGAGTCCGAAGATTGAGTTGAACGCATAATAATTAACCACCCACTCATGACAATATAATGAATTAACAGCTTAATCCTTTACGATTCCACCTATTTTTGCTCAAGGCAGATATGGTTCGGAAAGAGTAAGATCTGTCACTATTCCCCGGAGTAAATTAAAAAAAGAGAAATTAAATTTTCCTGATGATATGCGATCCGTATTTTGTGGTTACATTCAAGCTAATTTACCTAAATTTCGCTTAAGAAGGGAATTAAAGCACTTGAGGCAAGATCAAAGTTTTTATCAAAGAAAACAAAATAGTGGGGACCTTCAGGCTATGATTACTTTAGAAGAATTTTACTGCGGCGTTGATGATTTTTGCCAAAATTTATGTCTCTCTGACACCAGAAGTTAATCGAAAATAGTCGGAATTTTAAATCATTAGCAATCACCCGTGTTTATCGTTAATCGACACATTTATTGGGCACAGCCAAGCGATTATGTATGGCGACAGAGCCAAAAGGTCGCAGACGGGCAGTTTCTAAGGCAATTTTAATATCCCTCCATAACAATAATATTGCTGTTATGGAGGGCGAGAGTTTATTGGTAAGTTAACGTGATTGTTGCTGTGGCATTTGCTTTGCCCGGTGTAATTTCCGCACCCGTCTGAACATAACGGGCTTGCAATGGAATTGTTATATTTCCACCTAACTGGCTGGAACCAAATATAAACGGGGAGTTTGATACGGGGCGATTTAGATACAATATCTGCAAACCGACTCCTGTTGCCGTGACGTTGTCACTATAATCTAATGCCCAAATATTTTTGGTATTCCAATTTGCAGGGTTTCCATCCAGAGTCACTCCAACATTTACATTAGCATCACACTCTATTTTGATATTAAAATGCCGCATGCCCGCCGTACTGTTAATACCTCGAAAATCACTTTTTTTAATATCTCCCATATTGACTGGAACCACCTTTTGACTGAGAGAACAGCCTTTAGTCATGATATACGTATTCGACAAATAGAAAGTGTGAACAAGAGTATCATAACCTAATTTAGCACGAGTTAAGTTCACCCGTCTGACGGCTCCTGAACCGGTTATTGGCGCAATCTTGATTAACTGAACTGTTAAATAACCCCATGATTTACCACAATATTGTTTTCCCCGTTGAAATTGCCTCGGTGGGGGACAAGTGAATGGATTGGTCGCCGTTCTGGGTAGCCAATCAATACCATAACCCGGTGCCCACGTATTAATGCGGATACCAACTCCCGGAACACCAGATTCATAAATAGCATCATAGTTATAGTTTGCAGATGCAAGATCAGGGGCTTCCCATGTTGTGTGGGTGGGAGTATTACAGAGAACGATATTACCTTTTTCATCCACTTGATCCAGACGTATTTCTTTAATGGTTGTTCCGATAGGATGACTCCGAGGAACCGTAATTGTACCAAAAGAAACCGGAGTCCTGCCGGGTACAAAACCCGTAGAATATTGGCAATAATAATTCGCTAAACTGTCAAAGCTACTCATCGTGCCAATGAAAAATGTACTTGCCAATAATAATTTTAATTTGTTGGCCATAGAATAATTTCCACTATTTTCAATTGCATATTAAAGAATGTGTCGATCTTGTTATTCGCAAGATGCTTCAACCATATACAAACCTGAAGCAGGTTCTTCATCAGATAGTCGATAATTGACACGGCACTCTTGTATTTCTTTATGTCCCCATTTCACCCATATGTTGCCAGATTTGGGAATCCCACTGAGATAAACTTGCCCATCATTGCTGACAATAGCGCTATTGGCTTCATCTATATTATTTTTCTGCTCTAACGTTGCTATTGCACCAAATGGAACCTCGTTACCATTATGAGAAAGCGTTAACAAAACACGATGCCCGATGCGAGTCTGGAAATTAGCCAGACTTAGTGAACCACTGGTTGGGATAATGGTTTGTGTGTTGATATCAATATCAACATTATTGCCCATTGAATGCGTATCCAGAGAAATACGGTTTTTTCGATAGCTGCTAACATAAGGCACAATGGCATAACCCTTCCGGTCAGTTTTAATGCCGATATGGTTTTGTACTTTAATTCCCTGAGCGCCATTGGCACGCACCAACACCAACGTATCACCAAGAGATTGAGAAAAGGTAACTCCGTAAGGATGGACAACTAACCCACCATTTAACCCATAATTCAGCTGATTAGAGTGTTCATCATAATTGTAACCCGCGCTGATCTGACTAAATGCTCCTTTATATTCGGCATTGATACTTCCGCCACTGGTTTTATTGTGACGGGAATAACTTTGTTGAATACTATAAATCAGATTGTTATCTTCAAGAGCACTACCATTTAAACTGAGCTGATGAGAAGTATCACCATTTTTACTACTGGTCATGTTATAGCTTGTCCAGCTGTTTTTTAGCCAGTGTTCAAGAGGAATTTGAATACTGAATGACACAATCTGCTCATTGTGATTTGAACCGGGAAGAACACTGTATGAATAGTTCAGATTATAATTAATAGAATTGTAATTCGTACCATAGCCAACACTGATATTCCTCTCATAACCTTTTTGATACCAATAATCTTGTTGAAAAGCAGATAAATAAACGCTGCCCCAATCACCCAGATTTTGGTTGATGTGTAGCTGCAATTTACTTCGCTTATTGGCGTGGTAATGGCCATTATTGGTTGTATCTAACTCATTGGCTTCTTTGAAATCGTAAAAATTTTGAGTCGAATAACGATAACCTGTTAGGGTAACATTAGTGCCGATTTTAGAAATATCTTTGGCATATTGGAAACGATAGGATTGCCCATAACCACTGGAATTAGAGATAAAATTAGTTTTGGCATAAGTCGCATCAAAAGACAGAGACCCCCAATCAGAAAGGTTATAACCTGTCCCCAAAGCTATGGATTGATAGTCCTTTGCGATGGTTGTTCCACCATATGTTGTGACACGGTTGGAAATACCATAAATCACCGTACCCTGCATAAAATAAGGTTCTTTACCTTGCTGGGAATTAGAATGGTATTTTCCCAGAGCCAGCGAATGATGCAGGCCATTCTCTCTTAACATGATGGGCACAGTAGAAAAGGTTTGCACAGAACGATGTTCTTTTCCATCGGCTTCTTTGACAATGACTTCCAGATCGCCAGTAGCAATAGTTGGATAGAGATCGTTAATGACAAAAGGCCCGGGAGAAACATAGGTTTCATAAATAATGTAACCACTTTGTTTAATGGTAACCTGGGCATTACTTTGCGCAACTCCCCTAATTGTCGGAGCAAAACCTTTTATGCTATCAGGCAACATGTTGTCATCAGAAGCTAACTGTATTCCAAGAAATTGGAAACTATCAAAAATAGGGGAAAATGTATAACTATCTCCTAGTGTTAACTGGCTTTTTAATACATGAATATCTCGTTGGAGATAAGTAGTAAGGCTTTGCCATTTTTTATTCTGACTGCTATAGGTAGAATAATTCCGTAAACGCCATGCATCCCAGTTTGCACCTGCTCTGAGATTAAGAAAATGATTCGTCGTCGAACCAGAGTAATTATCCTGCCAAGTCATGGAACCACTATAATTATAATTAACCAACAAAGAAGTTAATCCCTGCTCCCATAAATGAGGAGGAACATAGTCTCTGATTTGGTAGTTTAACGCAGCTTGTGGAATACTGATATCCAGCCGTTGGTGCTTAAAATCAAAAGAAGACGATGCGGATGGAATATACTGACCAAGATCAGTGAGTTCTGTTTCTTGCGGCAGATCGCGCAATAATGGGAATAAGTCAATATTCACTCCCATTTCCTTGAGCTGCTGTATCTTGAGTTTAGGAAAAAGCTTATTGTTTACAATAACAAAATCAATATTACCGGTATCTACTTTTTCTCGGTTTAGATAGATATCTACCCAATAACGCCCAGGTGGTTGTTGATCATCTTGAGTAAAAACAGATAGATCAATATCTTTAGGAAATCCTGAGTGGGTTTCCAATGCATTGATATTGAAATACTCTTCAGCATAAGCTTTATTGGTATGTGACCAAAACCATGTGATTAAAAATATACAGATAAAAAATTTTCTGTATAAATAGCGTAAGCTTAGCTTGATAAATAACACCCAACTATCAGAAATGTTTTGTTGAAGATAATGTCGATATTTATCCATGATGATTTTCTAAGATAGTTTTCTAGTTTTTATATACCCGCTATATTTCAAGCTATATCTTAAAAGTTATTAGGTATATGTAGATTTTATAATTTTTTGGTCAGAACGTGCGTTTTTCTTCTGGCGTTATACCGCCAAAATCATTAATCGTTTTCCAGGCCACTTGATTGATGTTTTTAATAGGAATATCCCAACTTGCTTGTCCAAAAGGCGGAATCATTCCAGCTGATTGGATTTCATAATTTTTTGCACCATTACCGGTAGATAGCTCAGAAAAAGAAATATAGTAGGGCGTTGGGTTATTAGCGATCAGTTTATGCCCATCAGTTTTGAACTTCAGTTCTTTATAAACCACGCTGGCGTTGTCCACTAAATTGGCTGGACGATAGAATAATTTAAACCGAGATTTCACTGTGATTTGCAATTGGTTTTGTTCTGACTTGTTTGTAGCAGGAATAGATTTGATGTTAAGCCAGAATAAAGATTCTCTGTCATTTGGTAAATTATTTCCAGATTTAACAATGCGTAAAATGTTCTCATTCCCAGCCGTTAATTTAAAAAGCGGGGGGGTGATAATAAAAGGCACTTTAGCTTCATCATGTTCGCCTTGAACCCACGATTGAATGAGATAAGAAATATCAGTTTCTGGATTGTTAATAGAAATGGATGTTTCTTTTTGATCACTAATATAAACAACGCGTGTGCCACCAATCACAACACCTGCAAGGGCAATATTGGTACTGAAAATGTAGATGAAAATAAGAATTAAAATGCGAAAGTATTTCAAAATGGCTGCTCCAAACAATAAATTTTTTCCAATGCACTTTGTTTTTTATTTATTAATAAACAGGCATATTTAGATTGTTTATATATTGTTTTGGCTTCCTTGCCATTAATTCCATTGGTTATAAATTATTTAGTTGATAGTGTTTTATCTAAATAATGCCTTAATTATATGATTAACTTGGTTATCTTAATTATAGATAATAGTGAAGTTAGCTACTGCATCACCCGAACCAGGAGTTACTTTATCAGCTGTCGCTATGTACTTGGCAACAAAATTCATTTCGTTAGTTTTTTGGCCGCTCAATCTCTGAGAACGAGAATTTTCAGCCATATTGATTCTTGAGTTACCGTCATTTTCATAAAGAGCGATAGCGACACCCTGAGCAACACTCTCGCCATTACTATTGTTTAATGCCAAAAGATGACTACTGGCTCTATCCGTTTGACCATCAAATTTTACCTGTGCATGTTTAATATTTGCTGGGCAGTCAGACAATTTTATACTAAAACGGGTAGGGGCGGAGGTGCTATAAGGCCCATTGAATGCATTTGAGCTGATAGTCCCCATATTTACGGTTTGATTAGCTGAGCTTGAATCAACCTTACACGCAGTATCGGTAATCTTTCCCGTAAACTTGATTTGTCCATCGGCAGCGTGTGCTGTGGACATAAATACAGATGATACAAATAAAGATGAAATAAGTAATTTTGTTTTCACTTTTAATACATCCCATCTCAGACGAACTTATTCGACAGAGAAATAAATTATTAAGTTAACGTTAAGGCCGTATATTAATACAGCAAGTGGATTGCTTAGGTTTACATCTGAAAAAAACAATAAATAACAACAGTTCATATTCCCTTATTAACGCATAAGGTAAAGAATATAGTAGCGAGTAATTAACAAAGATTAAAATAATAACTTGACTAATCTCATTATTCAGAGTTTTTAAACTATTAAGCTATCATTAATAGCATTGTTATTCATAAGGTGTAGTTTTTTTTGAATGCTAATGAATTTTTATTCTGTTTTATAAGATTTACTATTAATTGATGATATCCTGTAAAAATAAAGATAATGTAAAACATATATATGTTTGTTAAATATTTTTTTGCTATTTCTTTAACCGAATGTTATCAATTTGTAACCACTGTTTATCAATAGAGTTTTTATATCAATTATTCTTATTATGTCGGCCGTTAAATCTATTCTTAAATTAAATTTATACAATTTTAATCCGCGTAAAGTTAACTTAATATTATTAATTATTGGCAGAAAAAAATATGTTCACAGAAGAATTATCATTTCACCCAAAAATACCGCACTATAAAAATAGAATTAATTCTTATGTATTGATCGCATAATGATCTACATTTATCCATTTAGTTACAACATAAATATTGATATCCAAACAAAAGAAATATGAAACAATAGAGAAAAAATCAAAAACAATTTAAAACGTGATATGTCATTAGTAAGGAGAGGAGAAATGTATTTCTCCTCTTAAACTACCCATTTGGGTGTGAAATAAAAAGCTATTCTGCTTTAGAAAAACAATCTGATGATGTGAATTACTATCAGTGAATTAACAACCACATAGATGGAATCGTTATCAGAAACAGAACCACCATAGCTAGTTTTTCTACTACATTCAAAGGGGGTTTTTCCTGATCTTGTGCGCGTGCATATAAAAAAACCAGTAATCCAGGGGCATATAGAACAACTGATAGCAAAAGATTCATTAAACCAGAAGCATACAGTAACCATAAGCCATAAATACAAGCACCTAAAGCAATAGTGAGTAAAGCACGACTACTACGTTGAAAAGCAACCTTCATTAAAAATGCACCAACAAGAAAGTAGGGTACAAGAATCATCTCTGACGCAATGGAAAGTAATGTATTGTAATTACAACTGCTTAACCAAATTACAATCAAAGAAAGTTGAATTGCGCTGTTTGTGATCCAAAGTGATGACTCAGGTGCTTTTTTGCTGTTTTGTTTCTTAAATACTTTGGGAAATGAACCGTGTAAGGAAGCAATAAATGGTACTTCTGCCGCCATGATTGTCCAACTCAGATAAGCACCACAAACAGAAATGATCAAACCAGCAATAATTACAATTTGACCAGAGTAACCCATTAATTCGACCATCAGCGTTGCCATTGAAGGATTGCGCATGGCTGCTAATTCAGGTCTAGAAACCAATCCTAATGAAAGCAGAGTAATAAGCACATATACCCCTAATGCAGAGATAACAGCCAATACGGTTGCGATGCCAATATCCTTGCGTTTTCTGGCTCGTGCTGAAACAACAATTGCGCCTTCAACACCAATGAAAACCCATAGTGTAATTAACATTGTATCTTTAACTTGTTGCCAAACAGGAACGCCCATTTCAATGCCACTGAAATCAAAAGAGAACACATCCATTTTGAAGGCGATGATGGATAAAATAATAAATATGCCTAATGGTAATAATTTTGCTATTGTAGCCAGTAGGTTGACTCCTGCAGCCGTCTGTACACCACGCAGTACCAGCCAGTGAACAAACCACAATAATATGGATTCACCTATCAAGGATTGCCAAGTATTGCCATCACCAAAGATTACAGATTGTTCAGTATCGGTGAAAAAACTTAATGCGGCAAAAACGATAACTAAATAAGAAACATTGGCAATAATTGCACAGAACCAATATCCCCATGCAGAACAAAATCCAACTAATTCTCCAAAACCTTCTTTTGCATAAGTAAAAATACCGCTATCCAAATCAGGGCGAAGTCGTGAAAGTAAAAGTAAGGAAGTGGCTAAAAAGAGAATACCTATGCCTGTTATTCCCCAACCAATCATTAATGCAGCAGGGCTACCTACCTGCGCCATGTTTTGCGGCAAACTGAATACGCCGGCACCGACCATAGAACTGAGTACCAGTGCTGTCAGAGACGTAAGGCCTAATTTCTTTTCCAAAGATACGTTCCTAAAAATAATATAATCGAGACGATTAGCCAGAACACTTGTCCTGAATATCGAACACATATTGGACATTTATTGCATCCATGCTATGGATTGCAGGAAAGATTTAGTCGATAAATCTAAAAAAACAGGGCGATTCTACGGAGTGAAAGGATTGTATGCAATGGTTGACTATGCAAAAAAACATAAATTTTATGCATAAAATTGTGCTTATCAATAAGAAAACAAATTAAAAATAAGTTTCCGTATGGTGGATTACTGATACAGATAGCGGATGAAGCGCTCAAAAAGCCAACAAAAAGGCACAAATGTTTTTGTGCCCTCTTCATGAACAGCTTAACTAAAAGATTGTGATTATTTGAATAAATCTGCACTGATGGTAACGTTACCACCATTAGACTGCCATTCTCTAGTGATATGGTAGTATTTTGCTTCTTTCTCTGCTGCACGCTTAGCAACCTGATAAGAAACCTCAGGTGCGGTAGTGTAATAACCAGAGAAGGTGATGGAGTCAAATGGAACCATCTGAGCAGCTGACGCCTTATTCAACTCTTGAATTTTTGTGCCATTAGGTAAAGTTACCGTGTAACGTCCACCTTTTGATGACTGGGTTTCAAAAAATCGACCAACCACATTGCTTGTTGAAGTTGAAGAAGCAATACCTGGAATTTCGACTTTCTTAGCTTCTTCTTCACCTTGTGCCAAAGCTTGTCGCCCTGATTCAGAATCGGCCGGAATTACAGCTTCATTAGATTGAACTTTACGTTTTGGCGCATCTTCTTTATAAACATATGCTGTGACTATTTGGTTGCCGCCATTATTTGGTGCGATATCACGAACAATAAAGAAAGATGCTGCATCTTTCTTTTTTGCTGCTTTAGCTATAGCTTCTTTCAGGTCAGGATCAGTAGGGAAATAACCATTTACTGTTACAGTATCGAAAGGTTCCAAAGTGGTTGCTTCTGTCTTAGGTAACTCTTTGATGCCACGATAGATGCGATAATTAGGTGTTTTATCTGCTTTTTCCGCATCTTTATGGTACAAATCGGCTACAACACGTAAATTACCACGTCCATTGAGATCGTCGAGACTTTGGATGTAAAAACTCTCAGCGCCTTTTTTATCCGCCTGACGGGAAACCGCATCAGCAGCTTCATAAATTGCATTAAAACGACCAGTGACTGCGATCCGCTCAAAAGGTTTAAGCTCTGCGGCTTGTTCTGGAGTCAATTCTTTAGCCGCATGTGCAACAGTAATAGTAGTAGTTAAAATAGTAGTTAACGAGAACACCGCAGTAGCGATGATCGTTGTCTTCAGCTTCATAAAAAATCCTTTCGCCTTGCGCATTAAAATATTTATAACGTGCTGAACATTGTTATGCATCACATAGATCGCAATTATTACATGTAATAATGCTAATTGTCGCAAGAAATTATGCCTTCTAAAGAAACGATTACTAATTTGTAGTACATGGCACTGAGAATTTTAATAAATATAGTAAGTTATATAAGCTGAATAATTGTTTACCTTGACAGGTTATTTTGATTTTTCTGACTTTATTATGATAATTCGTTGACATTATTTTTATTACGTTACTATTTTATATTCTATTGATAGGTTTTGCTGATAGCAGAAATAAAATCAATCTAATCGTTAAATAGGCTTCAACAAGGTAATAATCAGCAATATTTCATTCTTAAAGAAGGAAACATTATGCATATTGGTGTACCAAAAGAGCGATTTTCCAACGAAGCGCGCGTTGCTGCCACACCATCAACCGTGGAGCAATTGCGTAAATTGGGATTTAATGTCACAGTTGAGACGGGAGCAGGGCAACTTGCCAGTTTTGATAATATGGCTTATCAAAAAGCAGGGGCTGATATAGCAGAAAGCCACCAGGTTTGGCAATCAGATATCATTTTAAAAGTAAACGCCCCTGAAGATGATGAAATTGCCTTGATGAAAGAAGGTACTACGCTGATTAGTTTTATCTGGCCAGCGCAAAATTCGGAGTTAATGGAAAAACTTGCAGAGCGCAAGATTACTGTTTTGTCCATGGATGCAGTTCCACGAATTTCTCGTGCACAATCTTTAGATGCTCTTAGCTCAATGGCGAATATTGCTGGTTATCGTGCCATTGTTGAAGCTGCCCATGAATTTGGTCGTTTTTTCACAGGGCAGATTACAGCAGCAGGTAAAGTACCACCAGCCAAGGTGATGATTATTGGGGCAGGTGTTGCTGGACTGGCTGCTATTGGGGCAGCAGGTAGCCTTGGTGCGATTGTCCGTGCTTTTGATACACGTCCAGAAGTTAAGGAACAAGTACAAAGCATGGGAGCCGAATTTTTGGAATTGAATTTCAAAGAAGAGGCAGGCAGTGGAGACGGTTACGCAAAAGTGATGTCAGAAGCCTTTATCAAAGCAGAAATGGAATTGTTTGCTGCACAAGCAAAAGAAGTCGACATTATCGTTACAACCGCCTTGATTCCGGGGAAAACTGCACCACGGCTTATTACAAAAGAAATGGTTGATTCCATGAAACCTGGCAGCGTGATTGTCGATCTGGCCGCCCAAAATGGGGGCAACTGTGAATACACGGAGGCTGATAAACTCGTTGTGACACCAAATGGTGTGAAAGTTATCGGTTATACCGACTTGCCCAGTCGCCTACCCACTCAATCATCACAACTTTATGGAACAAACCTCGTCAATTTGCTGAAACTACTGTGCAAAGAGAAAAATGGAGAAATCGTTGTTGATTTTGATGATATCGTTGTTCGTGGTGTCACTGTTATTAAAGCAGGTGAAATCACATGGCCCGCGCCACCGATTCAGGTTTCAGCTCAGCCAGCAACTACCAAACCAACATCAGCAAAAAAAGAGGAAAAACCGACAGAACCCCCCAAATCTCCGTGGCTGAAGTATGGAATGTTTGCGTTAGCGATAATCCTGTATGGCTGGTTAGCACATGTTGCACCGAAAGAATTTTTATCTCATTTTACCGTTTTTGCCTTGTCCTGTGTGGTGGGTTATTACGTTGTTTGGAATGTCAGCCACTCATTACACACGCCATTGATGTCTGTCACCAACGCTATTTCCGGAATTATTGTGGTTGGTGCCGTACTACAAATTGGTGGAGGTGGATGGGTGAGTTTCTTTTCATTCATTGCAGTGTTAATTGCCAGCATTAATATTTTTGGTGGCTTTACTGTCACCCAACGTATGCTGAAAATGTTTCGTAAAGAATAAGGGGTTACTTATGTTAAACGGAATAATATCAAGCGGAATAGTTACAGCAGCATATATTGTTGCCGCCATTTTGTTTATTTTCAGTCTTGCCGGGCTTTCCCGCCACGAAAGCTCCAAACGCGGTAACATTTTTGGCATCGTTGGTATGACGATTGCGTTACTTGCTACTATCTTAGGGCCTGATACGGGTAAAGTTGGTTGGATCATTTTAGCTATGGTTATCGGTGCAGTCATTGGTATTCGCCTCGCCAAAAAAGTCGAAATGACCGAAATGCCAGAATTAGTTGCTATCCTGCACAGTTTTGTCGGTTTGGCAGCAGTTTTGGTTGGTTTCAATAGCTTCATTACCCATGATATTTTCGCTACTCCCATTATGGAAAACATTCACTTGACAGAAGTCTTCCTTGGGGTATTTATTGGTGCTGTAACATTTACCGGTTCGGTTGTGGCATTCGGTAAATTGCGTGGAAAAATATCTTCCAAGCCATTGATGTTACCACACCGACATAAACTTAATTTGGCAGCATTGATTGTCTCTCTGATATTAATGTTAACTTTTATAAAAACAGAAAATGTTGGCTTACAAGTTTTCACCTTACTGGTGATGACAGTCATCGCACTCGCTTTTGGCTGGCATTTAGTTGCTTCCATTGGTGGTGCGGATATGCCTGTCGTTATTTCCATGCTGAACTCATATTCAGGCTGGGCAGCTGCGGCGGCAGGTTTCATGCTAAGTAATGACTTGCTAATAGTCACTGGTGCTTTAGTGGGCTCTTCAGGAGCAATTCTTTCTTATATTATGTGTAAGGCGATGAACCGTTCCTTTATCAGTGTCATAGCGGGTGGTTTCGGTACAGATGGTGCTTTATCCAGTGATGAACACGATATGGGAGAGTATCGTGAAACAACGGCGGAAGATGTTGCTGAATTGCTGAAAAATTCCACATCAGTAATCATTACACCAGGCTACGGCATGGCAGTTGCACAAGCGCAGTATCCTGTTCATGACATCACAGCGAAATTGCGTGATAAAGGTATCAATGTTCGCTTTGGTATTCATCCTGTTGCGGGACGTTTGCCGGGACATATGAACGTGCTGCTTGCAGAGGCTAGAGTTCCTTACGATATTGTCTTGGAAATGGATGAAATTAATGATGATTTTTCTGAAACCGATACAGTTTTAGTCATCGGAGCAAATGACACCGTAAATCCGGCTGCTCAGGAAGATCCTTCAAGCCCTATCGCCGGAATGCCAATATTGGAAGTTTGGAAAGCCCAAAACGTCATCGTGTTTAAGCGCTCTATGAATACAGGGTATGCCGGGGTACAAAACCCATTATTCTTCAAAGAGAATACACAAATGCTGTTTGGCGATGCTAAAGGGAGTGTAGAAACAATTCTTCGCGCTTTATGACTGCTATGTCTAATATGTCTAATATGTCTAATAGATTTTGAGCCTTCTAAATAACCAAGAGCTTCATGTTATAACACGAGGCTCTTTTTCATTATATTTCCATAACATGGAATGCTATTTATATTCTTCATCTTTTAATGTACAACACACTCAACAAAATATAGACGTTATAACGAGTCAGATTATCCGTTACCTCAATGCTGGAATAGTTGACAGATAGACTATCTATAAAACTTTATCTTTATAAAACATACAATTACAGTCTATTGAGAATATTTAATTTATTCTACTTATTAAAATATACATTTGAAAAAGTAAGATTTATTGAATAAGATAGTGTGGAGTTAAATTGCCGTAATTTTTACGTAACTCAATCAATAATACGCGCTCGAGGTGAGCAAAAAACAAACCATCAGGAATAGGAATAGGAAAATGGAAATGTCTGTTCCGTTTAAACTCTATCTATGGATTATGTTTTGGCGAATTGCAGACATTGAAGTCGGGAGATAGCTTTGAACAACCATAATCAAAATAACCACGAAAATAACGGTGATAAAAAATCACTTATTGTGCTGACCGACTCTCAACAAGAACAGGGTATGTTGATGTCGTTATCTGCATCTGGAAAACAAATATACGACAATCCTGCAATTGCATATCTTGTCAGTCTTGGATCGAAACGTAGTCGCCAAACTATGAAATCATTTCTGGATATCGTGGCAAAAATGCTGGGATACCAAAATGTACAAGATTGCACTTGGCACGCACTTCGTCGTCATCATGTTCAAGCAATTATGGAAATGCTTTCAGATTCAGGTAAAGCGCCCGCAACAATTAATACTTATCTTTCTGCGTTGAAAGGCGTTGCATTGGAAGCATGGACAATGAAACAACTCGATACCGACTGTTTTCAGCATATAAAACAAGTGCGATCTGTCAGGGGAAATAGGTTACCAAAAGGCAGGGCACTTGAACGTTATGAAATAAAAACTTTATTTTTTACTTGTGAAAATGATATCAGCACAAAAGGATTACGTGATGCAGCTATCATTGGTGTGCTTGTTGGATGCGGACTTCGTCGTTCAGAAATAGTTTCACTCGACATGAAACACATTATTCGTCGCGAGCAAGCGTTAAGAGTTATGGGAAAAGGTAATAAAGAACGGTTATCCTATATGCCGGAAGGAACATGGGAACGTTTAACTCGTTGGATAGATGAAGTACGCGGGGATCATTCAGGCCCACTTTTTACCCGAATTCGTCGCCATGATGATGTAACTGATAACCGTTTGTCAGACCAAGCAATTTATCACATCCTTGAGTCACGCAGGATAGAAAGTGGGCTGGAAAAATTTGCGCCACACGATCTGCGTAGAACATTTGCATCAGCTATGTTAGACAATGGTGAAGATATCGTAACCGTCAAAGATGCGATGGGGCACTCAAGCATCACCACAACCCAGAAATATGATCGCCGAGGAGATGAACGTTTAAAGAATGCAGCCAGAAATCTCAATTTTTGATAAAGCAGATAACCTTTATTCTATTTAATCATTTTTACCAATTTACTAAAACAGAGAGTTTTTTCATTTATCCTAAAAAGCTCCTAATATAGGAGCTTTTTAGTTAATACCCATCTGTAATTTATCTATCAACAAGCCCTTATCACTTATTAATCACGGTTCAACCCCGTTACTCTTCTTCTACCTTGATCGGGCAAACAAACCCATCAGGTTTTATAGCCAACAAATCACATTTAAGTCGATAGATAACATGTTCTGCTGTATTACCAATAAACGCGGCTGACAGCCCAGTTCGTCCAAGAATACCTAAAACAACTACACCTGCATTTAATTCATCACATATTTCAGGAATTACTTTTTCTGGTACACCTTCATGAACGTGGGTTTGCTTTTCATCAATATAAAATTTCTGTCGTAATTCTTTCATGGCGATCAAATGTTGACCGCGCAATGCTTGGTTATATACATTCGGGTCAAAGTCAGGCAGCTCAGTTGCTATGTTTAAAGGCGCGACCGGATAAGCGCTGACAAGATGAATCAAAGGATCTTTTACAATTCGGTTGGCAAGGTCTTGCGTTTCACGTACTAATTTTAGATTCAGTTCATTATGGTAAGGTTCTTCGTTGGATAAATTAACAGCGACAGCAGCAGAACCATTTTCTGGCCATACTTGATCTTTTACCATCCAGACCGGGCAAGGGCACTTACGTAACAAGTGCCAGTCAAGTGGAGTAAAAATCATGGATTCCAACCGAGAGTGTTGATGTGCCATTTTCAATAATAAGTCATGATTTTCAGTGATAATTTCTTGAATGATGGCTTCATAAGAACGGTTATTCCAAACCACTTTGATCTCAATATCAATGCCTGATTCGAGATAATAATGGGCTTGCTGTTTTATCCAAGCGACTCGTTGGCCTATTACACCTTTTCGCATTGCACTTCTTTCTTCCGGAGAAAGTAAAGTGGTCATTTCATATGAAAGGTCATAAATAGGTAAAAACGCTTTAATTCTCCCCCCATTACGTTGCACGATATAAACTGCGCGTCTTAATGCGGGTTGATCATCCTGATTGGGATCAATTGCAACCAAGAGGTTTTGGTAGTTTGCCATATTGAGTTCCTCGCAGAGTCTGGATGCCTCTCTCATATAGAAAGATAAACCAATATAAGCAACTATAACAGGCTAAGGGTATGCCAGATCAGCAAAATATAGTGATCTGGCTTAAAATTTAACTAACGTTGATACACATTAGCTGGAGCCTTTCCTGCCAACTCAGCCAATTTATCCATATTTTCGACTGCGATATACTTGCCTTTGACAGCCAAGATATCATTTTTCTGGAACCGGCCAAGTAGGCGACTAATTGTTTCAACAGTCAAGCCTAAATAATTACCAATGTCACCGCGTGTCATGGTAAGGCGGAATTCACGAGGAGAAAAACCACGCTGTGCGAAGCGGCGTGACAGATTGTAAATAAAGGCAGCCAGTCTTTCTTCAGCATTCTTTTTGGAAAGCAGCAATATCATTTCTTGGTCGCTTTTAATTTCCCCACTCATTAGACGCATCATCTGTTGGCGAAGATTAGGCATTTTCCCAGAAAGGTCATCCAATGTTTCAAATGGGATTTCACACACCATTGATGTTTCCAATGCTTGGGCAAAACTTGGATGTTCAGTATTTATGATGGCATCAAATCCAACTAAATCACCAGCAAGATGAAAACCTGTAATTTGTTCGTCACCTTCTTCAGTAATAGTATAGCTTTTTATAGTCCCAGAGCGGATGGCATAGAGTGATTTCAGCGCATCACCAGCCTTAAATAACGTTTGTCCTTTCTGAATAGGTTTCTTACGCTCAATAATATTATCAAGCTGGTCAAGTTCATGTTCATTTAAGGTGAAAGGAATGCAAAGCTGGCTAATGCTACAATCCTGACAGTGGATTGCACAACCACCAGATTGAATCCGACGAATAATACGTTTTTCCGGGATCATAGGAGATGCTCATGAGAAGTGATTGATATGCGTAAATTTAACATATTTAGATTGTTCTGATAAGAGCTAGGTACGCCCATTAATCACGGTATTTATCATCACTAAGCAAAAAAGTGAAATTTTTTTGGATTCATTTCGAATTTACATAACATTTTAGTTACTAAATATAATATATTAAACAAAATGAAATTTAATTAATAATATATGGATTTAATCGGCGTAGATGATGTTGTCATAGATCTTTATTGTATGACAATTACTTACGTTAAAAGCGCCTTAAAATTAAGAATGCTTTCATAATGCTTATATATTGTTGAAATGGCAGTCTAAACTTACTCTTTTAGGATGAAAAGAGATAATTCATTGATTAGATGTAAGAAATTATATTTTGATTGGAGAGGTTTTCATGTTTATCGCTGAAGTGATCAATCGATACACATTTTTTATTATGTGAAATGTATGATAAATAATTCATACTATCTCGATTGATTATCCTATTCTTTTCGCTTTTAGTTCCATATATAACAGAAGCTGTGACGTTGTCACAGCTTCTGTTATATATGGAAATCACTATTTTTATTATTTACTACTTTTATTATTTTATAGTTTTTCTGCTGCATAGTTTACAAAGAAATATTTATAGTAAAATACTATAAGATATTATTCTCATTTTTTTGTGGTAGTGCACAAATTTAAAGTTAATTATTAACTTATTATTAATATTCTAAGAACTATGTTTTATATATATAAAATAGATTGATTAGACATATGTTGCAGAATGTTTTTTACGCAACGTTCGAAAATCAAACAAAGTATTTTCAGTTAGTTATTGTGGGTGTTTTATCACTGTCGCAAGACATTCGACATTAAAACAGAAAATCAAAACAAATTATTAATAAATTTTTAATTTACGACAAAAACAAAGAACCAACTAAAAGGTTGTGTGATTATGACTAAGCCATTTCATCCGAATTTAAATGTAAATGCGTTATTTTTAGGTCCAAAATCAGAGAACGCTGTTTTTTTTAGAGAGATGATGGATTATGCGGTTAGCGAACATATGCATTGGCGATCAGGTTTTCACCCTGAAGATACTACTTTAGTTACATCCGTTGATCGCTACGAACATAACTATAGAGAAACACTTTATCGCACAGAAGGGATCTTAAACCAGCTATCTGCAAAATTGAAAAACTCATCTATTCCTTTTTTCTCCCCCCGTTACCTCGGTCATATCAGTAGTGATACCTTAATGGTTTCTAATCTTGCCTACGTTATGGCCATGATGTACAACCCGAATAACTGTAGTTATGAAGCTTCCCCGACAACAACAGAGCTAGAGCTTGAATCAGGATTAGATCTCTGCCGCATGTTTGGCTATAACCCTCAACAATCTTGGGGACATATTACTTCTGGTGGCACAGTGGCTAATTATGAAGGAATGTGGGTAGCCAGGAATTTAAAAACATTGCCTTTTGCAATATCTCAACATCCTAAAGCCAAAGATCTGGTCAGCCATAAGACATCTCGGCAATTAAAAAATATGCCAACCGCTGAAGTTTTGGATTTGATTACCGAACTGAAAAAACGTGGACTCTTTAATGAAATTCGCGATATGACATGCCGTGGTACGGGAGTTAAAGAGGAAATTTTGGGCAAATTATTGGTTCCACAATCCAAGCACTATTCTTGGATGAAAGCCGCAGATATTTTCGGAATTGGTCAGGGAAATATTATTCCACTGCCTGTAAATGAAAATTACCAAACTAACGTTGCTCAAATGAGGAAAATCACCTTTGAATTAATTGAGCAAGGTGAACCAATTCTGGCAATGGTTGCTGTAGTAGGAACAACTGAAGTTGGCGCAATTGATCGGATTGATGAAACCATTGCGTTGAGGAAAGAATGTGAAGAACGTTATGGCGAATCATTTTATATTCACGTTGACGCTGCCTATGCGGGATATGCGTGTTCCATGCTTCTGAATGAGCAGGGAGAATTTATAGAATATGATGAGCTGGCCAGTTACTACCAGTCGGTAGGGATCATGCCAGAAAATACCAGTTGGCCTAAACCAGAAGTTTACCAGAGCTTCAAGGCATTGAAAGAAGTTGACTCAATTACAGTAGATCCGCATAAAGTTGGTTTTATTCAATATGCAGCGGGTGCCATCTGCATGAAAGACAAGCGTATCCTCGACCTGATCTCTTCTCATGCAGCGTATGTATTCGAAGATAATAATGATAAAAAGACTACCGTAAATCGGGGAGTACTTGGCTCATCCATTATGGAAGGTTCAAAATCAGGAGCAACAGCAGCGGCACTTTGGGCTGCTCATCGTTTATTGCCTTTGAATATCAATGGGTACGGAAAAGTCATTGCTGCTGGTATTGTCACAGCACAAAGGTTATTGAATAAATTGGCAAATTTACCGCCAATAGAAATCGGTAAATATCGATTTGAAGCGCATATTTTTCCATCTCCTGATTTTCATATGATCAACTTTACATTCAAAGAAATCGGTAATGACAGCCTGAGCAATCATAATGCTCTCAACAAGCGTCTATATGAACTTTGCTCATATTCCACAGGACGTGCTTATACCAACGATTTTCTCACATCATCAACTATATTGAGTTATAAAGAATATGGTGATACGCCTTGGCATTATGCGGAGAAATGTGGTTTTAACCGTAGTGAATGGGAAGAGATTCGCAGTATCTATGTATTACGCGCTGCGGTAATGACTTACTGCTTACGCGATGAAGAGCACTTTGAAGAGTTCTGGGAACAGCTTCAAGCTATCTTTGTCAAGAAATTGGACCAATTTGTTGATGAAGAAGAGAAAAAAGAACGGATAAATTTGGGTCAGAAAGTACCATTTATGGGTTGATAAACAAAAATTAGAACATTAATTAACCAAGTTTTTTTAGATTGAAAAAATAATAAATTACTTATAATGAGCCTATGAAAATAGGCTCTTTTTACTATTAATTATTTGTATTACTCTTACGTTAAATTTTGTTAAAAATAAAAAATTTTAACTAATAAAATTTGAAAATAGCATTATCCAAAAAGGTTTTTATTTAACCAATAATTTTTAATTACCTTAACTGATGAGCCATTGAGTTATCATCTTCTCCTGAAATACCAAAACATCTTCAATACATATAAATATATGAAATAAATTTCATATATTTAATTTACTCCTATGAGGTTTATAAATCTTTCATTGGTATTTATTGAAGATGATTAATTGTAATAAATATGAGGGATTTTCATGCCGTTTACGATAAAACCTTTCAGAAAGCATTTTGGTGCTTATGTTATCTGTGAAAATGTTTCTGAGATATCAAATGAGGATTACATTACTCTAAAATCACATCTATCCACTTATGGTTTGCTGATTTTTAATAATCAGAAAATGAATGATGAGGATCTTGTCAGCTTTGCCCAACATATAGGAAATGGAAAACTTGAAGAACCAGCCCGGAAAGTCTCTCTATCAGATAACCGGAAATATATCGCTTATTTAACCAACTTACGTGATAGCAAAGGGGAACAATTAGGTTTTGCTGGTAATGAAACAGATTTTTGGCATTCAGATCAAGAGTTTCGCATCAATCCAGCTTCCGTCAGCATACTTTACAGTGAAGTTGTGAGATGTCAGGGGGGAAATACTTCTTTTGTTTCCACTGCTGTAGATCATCTGGAATTTACCCCTGATGAGCTTTCAATATTAAACAAGTTGTGGTCAACCCGCCAACCTGCGGCTTCACACGACAATGCTCCTCGTATCACAGTTGCTCATCCCGTGATAATTGAAAATGTACGAACAAAGCAGCAATATATTTATGTCAGTGAAAACACTATGGAATTTCTTGATGATAATCAGCTCCTGATAAATTCAAAAGAGCTTAAAGAAGCTATCCTAGAAAAAATATTATCACCAGAAAACATTTACTCACATCAATGGAGTGAAGGTGATTTACTTTTGTATGATAACAGTCAACTCTTGCATCGTCGTGAATTTTTTACCGGAGATAGATTTATTAAGGCATTAAAAATTTATCCAGATACTTCTTATCAAAATAAAATACCCGGCCGGGAAATAATGGATACCTAATATGTATATAGGAAAAGAACAGGAAAAATTTATTAAACAATTAGTCAGGAAAAGTAACGAAGCATATAGCAACGAGCATAAACTCAAACCCGCAGAGCCAATGTTGATAAGAGCAGGAGTTGCTGGAGGATTGCCATTTAATAGTTTAACTACTGATGTTGTAACAGGATGCTTACCAGAAAGTATGGCTTGTTATGGAATGTGTTTTTCTGCTGTTTCCAGTTGGGAAAATGGTATTGATTTTGGTAAGCGAGTCGTTAATCAATTGGATGAAACTATTTTTCTCTCTGATCTTCATACCTTGCCTCATTCACAAAAGTACATCAGGTGCGGATGGAATAGCGATCCATCATGGAATTGGCCCATATCTGCACGAATGAATGAATTGGCACGGGATATGGGGTTATTGATGATATTTATCACCAAAGCCTTCTGTAAAATGCCAGATAACATTATGCAACGCTTAATTATGGCTGAGGCAGAAGTTAGGGCAAACGGGTCTAAATTGAACAGTTAGTTCAGTGATGTGCCTTCAGTACATAAAGGTAGGAACATTGATGATCGTTTGTGATTTACAATCC
>NZ_FOVO01000021.1 GCF_900115195.1 Xenorhabdus japonica | reverse complement strand
TATAGGCCATAGCGCATTTTCCTTTGGCGAGAAAGATGCCTACTATAGCAACTGACCACCTTTTTCAGAAATTGCACCTATCATGCGAATCCAAGTATTTTTAATGTTATTCTGAATTGGCTTTCCATATTTAGAAAATATTTTCAATTTAAGACTCTGCTTTACCAAATAAATTCCAATAACTTGCAAACACTTACTATTCACGGCATAACTTTGAGAAGAGGTTTCAGTCGTCAAAGATAATGTATTACGCACTAATTTAATGGACATGCCTTGAAATCATCCCACCATCAGTACTAACCAGACAGCTTTGCCTCCACAGAATAGTAGTTCAAGGTTTAAAATAAAAACGGCCTCTAATATGGAAGCCGCTGATCTCATTCATCTTTCAAGTTACTGCCTTGCTGGCTGCAACTTGAAATCTATTTTCGAAACCCATTGAGTACAAAATATCACTGCAAAAATAATGCAGAATCTAACGCATTATTTCTTTTTCTTTGCCTTAGGGTTTGGCAAATCAGTAATGCTGCCTTCGTAAATTTCCGCAGCCATACCGATTGATTCGTACAGAGTTGGGTGAGCATGGATAGTCAGTGCGATATCTTCTGCGTCACAGCCCATTTCAATAGCCAGACCGATTTCACCTAGCAGTTCACCGCCGTTAGTACCAACAATAGCACCACCGATAATACGGTTAGACTCTTTATCGAAAATCAGCTTGGTCATACCATCTGAACAGTCAGATGCAATTGCACGACCAGATGCTGCCCACGGGAAAGTTGCAGTTTCGTAGCTGATGCCTTTTTCTTTCGCTTCTTTCTCGGTCAGACCAACCCATGCCACTTCTGGTTCAGTGTAAGCAATGGATGGGATAACTTTTGGATCGAAGTAATGTTTCTTGCCAGAAATAACTTCAGCAGCAACGTGACCTTCGTGGACACCTTTGTGTGCCAGCATTGGCTGACCAACGATGTCACCGATAGCAAAGATGTGAGGTACGTTAGTACGCATTTGTTTATCCACATGGATAAAGCCACGCTCATCAACTTCTACACCGGCTTTACCTGCATCCAGCAGTTTTCCGTTTGGTACACGACCGATAGCAACCAGAACTGCGTCATAGCGCTGTGGTTCAGCAGGTGCTTTCTTGCCTTCCATTGTTACATAGATGCCATCTTCTTTAGCTTCTACCGCAGTCACTTTAGTTTCCAGCATCAGGTTGAATTTCTTGCTGACGCGCTTAGTGAACACTTTAACAATGTCTTTGTCCGCAGCAGGAATAACCTGATCGAACATTTCTACCACGTCAATCTGAGAACCCAGAGCGTGATAAACAGTACCCATTTCCAGACCGATAATACCACCGCCCATTACCAACAGGCGTCCCGGAACAGTTTTCAGTTCCAGTGCATCGGTAGAATCCCATACGCGAGGATCATCATGTGGAATGAATGGCAGCTGAATTGGGCGTGAACCCGCTGCGATAATGGCATTATCAAAATTAATCGTTGTTGCGCCGTTTTCGCCTTCAACTACCAGAGTGTTAGCACCCGTAAATTTACCAACACCGTTAACAACGTTAACTTTACGGCCTTTAGCCATGCCGCCCAGACCACCTGTCAGCTGGGAAATAACTTTTTCTTTCCACAGGCGGATCTTATCGATATCAGTTTGTGGCTCACCAAACACGATACCATGCTGTGCCAGTGCTTTTGCTTCTTCAATTACTTTTGCAACATGAAGCAGCGCCTTGGATGGGATACAACCAACATTAAGGCAAACACCCCCTAAAGTAGAGTAACGCTCAACCAGAACCGTATCCAAACCTAAGTCTGCACAACGGAAAGCAGCAGAATACCCTGCTGGGCCTGCTCCAAGCACCACTACCTGGGCTTTAATTTCAGTACTCATCATGACCTCTTAATTGTTTGTCCGGCGAGTCAGACGAAAATACCCTTCGTATTTCACTTGCCGCCTAGCTGCAACGCAAAATCCATTGGGTAAAAAACCATATTCCACCGGGACGTACACACCGCGAGCAGTTTACAGAATTGTAAATAACCTGAAAAGCGCGTTAACGTGACAGAAATCCCAACCTGCCAGATACAAGAAGAAAATATCTGTCACGATAGTAATCATTAGGCCGGTAAACATACCGGCCTTTGAATTACATCACCAAACGGCGGATATCGCTCATCAATTGATTAATATAAGTGATGAAGCGTGCACCATCTGCTCCATCGATCACACGGTGATCGAAAGACAGAGACATAGGCAGAATCAGACGCGGAACGAATTCCTTGCCATTCCAGACTGGTTTCATGGAAGAACGAGACAGCCCCATGATTGCCACTTCTGGCGCATTTACAATTGGTGCAAAACCGGTAGTACCGATACCACCCAGGCTGGAAATGGTGAAGCAACCGCCCTGCATGTCGGAAGCAGTCAATTTACCAGCACGAGCTTTCTTGGAAACTTCAGCCAGTTCTCTGGACAGTTCCATGATGCCTTTCTTGTTGACATCCTTGAACACAGGAACAACCAGACCATTAGGTGTATCAACCGCGATACCGATGTTGACATACTTTTTCAGGATAAGCTTCTGGCCATCTTCAGAAATGGAGCTGTTAAAGCGAGGCATTGCTTCCAGTGCTTTCGCTGCTGCTTTCATCACGAATACCAACGGAGTGATCTTCACGCCCAGCTGTTTCTTCTCAGCTTCTTTGTTCTGCTGTTTACGGAACTCTTCAACTTCAGTGATATCCGCTTCATCGAACAGGTTAACGTGAGGGATCATGACCCAGTTACGGCTCAGGTTAGCACCGGAGATTTTCTGGATGCGGCTCATTTCAACTTCTTCGATTTCACCGAACTTGCTGAAATCAACTTTCGGCCAAGGCAACATACCAGGCAAACCACCACCTGCAGCAGCAGGAGCTGCTTCTGCACGTTTGATGGCATCTTTCACGTAAGCCTGAACGTCTTCGCGCAGGATGCGGCCTTTACGGCCAGTACCTTTAACTTTAGCCAGATTTACGCCAAATTCACGTGCCAGACGACGGATCACTGGAGTTGCATGAACATAAGCGTCATTTTCTGCAAATTCGCTTTTGCCTTCTGCTGGCTTGCTTGCTGCTGGAGCCGCTGCTGCCTTCGCAGGTTCAGCCGCAGGAGCCGGAGCCGCTGCTGCCGCAGGTGCTGCACCCGCAACTTCGAATACCATGATCAAAGAGTCGGTTTTGACTTTATCACCAGCGGCAATTTTGATCTCTTTCACAGTACCCGCGAATGGTGCAGGAACTTCCATAGAAGCCTTGTCACCCTCAACAGTGATCAGTGACTGCTCTTCAATGATGATATCCCCCACTTTTACCATGATTTCAGTAACTTCAACTTCATCGCCACCGATATCTGGTACATTCACTTCTTTGCTTTCGACCGCTGCTGGTGCTGCCGCTGGCGCTGCTTGCTGTACAGGAGCAGCTTCTGCTGCGCCGTTTGCGGATTCAAAAATCATGATCAGTTTGCCAGTTTCAACTTTATCGCCAGCCGCAACTTTGATTTCTTTAACTACACCCGCCTGTGGCGATGGGACTTCCATAGAAGCTTTATCACCTTCAACAGTGATCAGTGACTGTTCTACTTCAACTGTGTCACCTACTTTCACCAGAATCTCGGTAACTTCAACTTCATCCGCACCAATATCAGGTACGTTAATTTCGATAGACATTAATCTTTACCTCTTATGCCAGACGTGGGTTAGCTTTTTCTGGGTTGATGTTGTATTTCTTAATAGCTTCTTCAACGACTTTTACATCAACTTCGCCACGTTTAGCCAATTCACCCAGAGCCGCCACAACCACATAAGAAGCATCAACTTCAAAGTGGTGACGCAGGTTTTCACGGCTGTCAGAACGACCGAAACCGTCAGTACCCAGTACACGATAATCGCTTGCAGGAATGAAGTTACGTACTTGTTCTGCAAACAGTTTCATGTAGTCGGTAGAAGCAACCGCTGGTGCTTCGCTCATGATCTGAGCAATATAAGGAACACGAGGTTCTTCTAATGGATGCAGCATGTTCCAACGTTCACAATCCTGACCATCACGAGCAAGTTCAGTGAAGGAAGTTACGCTGTATACATCGGAACCGATGCCGTATTCAGCAGACAAGATCTTCGCTGCTTCACGAACATGACGCAGGATAGAGCCTGAACCCAGTAACTGAACTTTACCTTTCTCTCCTTCCAAGGCTTCCAGCTTGTAGATACCTTTACGGATGCCTTCTTCAGCACCTTCAGGCATTGCTGGCATGTGGTAGTTTTCGTTCAGTGTGGTGATGTAATAGTAGATGTTTTCTTGTTTCTCACCATACATACGCTCCAAACCATCATGCATGATAACAGCAACTTCATAAGCGAATGCTGGATCATAAGAGATACAGTTAGGAATAGTCAGAGACTGAATATGGCTGTGGCCATCTTCGTGCTGCAAGCCTTCACCGTTCAGAGTTGTACGACCAGAAGTACCACCAACTAGGAAGCCGCGAGCTTGCTGGTCACCTGCTGCCCAGCACAGATCACCAATACGTTGGAATCCGAACATGGAGTAGTAGATGTAGAATGGGATCATTGGCAGGTTGTTGGTGCTGTAAGACGTTGCAGCAGCCAGCCAAGATGAAGCAGCACCCAGTTCGTTGATACCTTCTTGCAGGATCTGGCCTTTAGAATCTTCTTTATAGTATGCAACCTGCTCACGGTCTTGCGGAGTATACTGCTGACCATTCGGGCTGTAGATACCGATTTGACGGAACAGACCTTCCATACCGAAAGTACGTGCTTCGTCAGCAATGATTGGAACCAGACGATCTTTGATCGACTTGTTCTTCAGCATGATATTCAGTGCACGAACAAAAGCGATAGTAGTAGAAATTTCTTTGGATTGTTCTTCAAGCAGAGAACTGAAGTCTTCCAGAGCTGGGATTTCCAGTTTGTCGTCGAAGTTAACGCGACGGCTTGGCAGGTAACCACCCAGTGCATTACGACGCTCATGCAGGTATTTGGATTCTTCAGAGTCTTTATCGAAAGTCACGTATGGCAGGCTTTCGATCTGCTCATCAGATACAGGTACATTGAAACGATCACGGAATTGACGAACGCCTTCCATGTTCATTTTCTTGACCTGGTGAGCAATGTTTTTACCTTCAGCGGTATCACCCATACCGTAACCTTTGATGGTCTGAGCCAAGATTACAGTTGGTTTACCCGTAGTTTCCTGCGCTTTTTTCAGTGCAGCGTAAACTTTCTTCGGATCATGACCACCACGGTTCAGAGCCCAAATTTCGTCATCAGTCATGTCTTTGACCAATGCCGCAGTTTCTGGGTAACGACCGAAGAAGTGTTCACGAACATAAGCGCCATCTTTGGACTTAAATGTCTGATAGTCACCGTCCAGCGTTTCGTTCATCAGATGAACCAGTTTACCGCTGGTGTCTTTACGCAACAGTTCATCCCAACGCTCACCCCACAGGACTTTCAGTACCTGCCAGCCAGCGCCGTCGAAGATACCTTCCAGTTCGTTAACGATTTTGCCGTTACCGATTACTGGGCCGTCCAGACGCTGCAAGTTACAGTTTATGATGAATACCAAGTTATCCAGTTTTTCACGGGTTGCGATAGTGATCGCACCTTTAGATTCTGGTTCATCCATTTCACCGTCGCCCAAGAAAGCGTAAACAGTTTGTTTAGAGGTATCTTTCAGACCACGATTTTCCAGATATTTTAGGAACTTCGCCTGATAAATAGCGGAGATTGGTCCCAGTCCCATTGAAACAGTTGGGAACTGCCAGAAATCAGGCATCAGTTTTGGATGCGGGTAAGAAGACAAACCGTTACCACCGATTTCCTGACGGAAATTATTCATCTGTTCTTCAGTCAGACGACCTTCAAGGAATGCACGTGCATAAACGCCCGGAGAAATGTGGCCCTGGAAGTATACCAAGTCACCGCCATCATTCTCGCTGCGAGCACGGAAGAAGTGGTTAAAACAAACGTCATAAACAGTAGCGGAAGACTGGAATGAAGCCATATGACCACCCAGTTCCAGATCTTTTTTGGATGCACGCAGAACGGTCATCACTGCATTCCAGCGAATAGCAGAGCGGATACGGCGCTCCAAATTCAGGTTGCCGGGGTAAGCAGGCTCATCCTCAACAGGAATAGTGTTGATGTAATCACGGCTTGCAATACCTGCAGCAACGTTAACGCCACCTTTACGAGCTTCACTCAAAACCTGATCAATCAGGAACTGAGCACGCTCAACACCTTCTTCACGGATGACCGATTCGATCGCCTGTAACCAATCGCGAGTTTCGATCGGATCCACGTCATTTTTCAAAATATCTGACATGGTGTATTCCTTATCTGTTATCTATTTCTAATGATTGTTGGAGCCTATCTTCTGGTCATACCCTTTGACTAAACTGCCTGTTATGACCGGAAGATAGGCCCTGCTATATGTTGCCGCTAAAACTCTTGGATAAAGAGTTGAGGAACTGTACAAACGCAGCAGTCAGGATCTGTACAGCCAAGTTTAGAACCCACCCCATTTGGGAATTTGATTTGTCTATAACGCGCCCCAAAGGACAGGCTCTTATTCCTGATGTTGCTGGAGCCGCCTCAATGAACGCTCACGACGAGTATATTCACGAGTCAGATCCAATAAAACTTCTTCAATAAAGGCCAAATGGCGATGGGAAGCCTCTCGGGCTTTTTCCGGTTCCCTCGCCATAATAGAGCGAAAAATCTCAGCTCTATGGTCACTAACAGCTGCCAACATTTCTTTACGGGTATAGATGACTTCAAAATTGCGCCTGATATTTTGTTCTAACATAGGGATCATACAGCGCAACAAATGTAGCAATACCACATTATGGGCAGCTTCCGTGACAACAAGCTGATATTGCAGGACAGCATCAGATTCCGCATTCACATCGCCACTTTGTTGTGCTTCTTGAATAGCAAGATGACTTTGCTCAATGCGTTTGAAATCCTCATCAGTTCCCCTCAGGGCTGCATAATAAGCAGCAATTCCCTCTAAAGCATGGCGTGCTTCAAGGAGATCGAACTGGGATTCTTGATTCTCTGCAATAAGTTGGGCAAGCGGGTCGCTGAAACTTTGCCACAGATTGTTCTGCACGAAAGTTCCTCCCCCTTGACGACGGAAAAGAAAGCCTTTGGCTTCCAGTTTTTGAATGGCTTCACGCAATGAAGGACGTGATACTTCAAACTGCTTTGCCAGCTCACGTTCAGGTAGCAGCTTTTCTCCCGGACGTAGCGAGCCTTCGAGAATCAGCTGTTCAAGACGCTGCTCAATCACATCCGATAACTTTGGTTGGCGAATTTTGCTATAGGCCATATCTGCTGTAAGCCATTCAATAAGTAAATGTTGCTTCGGGCTATGCCCAACTCAACTAAGCCTTAGTGACTAAACATTAGTAACTAAACCCTAGCTAACGGGGCAAAGTAAATTGGTAATACCAATTTAGAATACAGGGTCTTAAAGTAACAAAGTATTCACTAGCTGTCTATAAAGACCTTGAGCTAAATCATAAAAAGCTGCAAATTTTAACAAATTATTTTAAATTTTATTAGAAAATTATAACTAAAAGGGATTTTAAGAAGGGAAAAATTGATTGAACTTAACATTTATGAAATGCATAAATAGGCAAAATTTATCGCAATACCCCAGAAATATGAATAAACAATCAATTAAATAGAATTTAAATTAAAAAAAGCAAGCAAAACTTCCCGAATGAAGTCTATAAATCATCCAACCTCATCCTTGTCGTTATGGCAGGTATCTTTCGTCAAATTGGCCTATAATCCGGTAGATCATGATGATAAGGCAACGCATCCCTAATTTAAAAGGTAGGAGACAGGTGATTGCTAACACCAGTCCCCCTCCTCTTCTATTGTTAAACCAGTGCTCCGTAGATCGTTAACAATGCAACAATAATCACAATAGTAAAAGTCGCCTTTTTTGCCAACGTTACAGCAGCAACAGGCGTTTCTACAGGATTAAGGTGAGGCTCTTTACTTAATGCAAATTGCGCCAATTGACTGATCACTTTGTATTGCGATGACCGAAAATCAGTAAGTGACGCAATCCAGGCTGGTAAAGCTTTCTCTCCATGTCCCAGCAAAGCATAGGCAACACCAGCCAAACGTGTAGGGAGCCAATCCAACCAATGCAATATGCCATCAACTCCCGATTGTGCTCTCTGTACTGTCGTTACATGTTGTGCCAACCAGCTTTGGTAAGCTCTGAGGCAACCATATCCCATCAAAATGGCAGGCCCAAATTTACCCAATACAGCCAACCAAAAAATAGGAGCGAGATAATAACGGAAATTTATCCAAATCAATGAATTCTGTATCTCACGCAACCGTTCTTCTTTTGTGGTATCAGGCAATGCTCCCTGAATCATCGTCAAGCGAGCAAGATATTTATTCTGTTGCTCAGGATCATCTTGGCGCACAGCCTGAAGATAGCCACGGTAGTCATGACGTAACCCACCTGCACCAATACATAGCAGACTGATTATGATACCCAATACAATCGCAGGAATACCAAAAGCCACAGAGCTGGAAATAGCAATAAACATCCAAGTTAATAGGGCAACCAGAAAGGTCATCCCCAAACTACTCCACAGTGAATGTGATCTTAGCCTGGCAAAAAATGGAGCTAAATAACTTTCCAGCTGCCAACGATCTCCCATCTTAAAAACACGTTCCCATGCCAGTATTAACAATAGAATAAAGAGAGTCATTTAACTCACTCCTTCAATAATTGACGATAGTGTTCCCAATAAAAATAAGGCCCGGGATCGGTTTTCCTACCCGGAGCAATATCGCTGTGTCCTGTAATTTTGTCATGAATATCAGGATATTGCACAATTTCTCCATCACGCCGGATTAAGCAATGAGCAGAAACACGCAAGTGATTGATCTCACCAAAAAAAAGATCGTCTTTCGGGTTCAGTGTTCCCATAAATAATTGATCAATATAGGAACCTCCAAACTTGCCGGGAGGTAAACTGATGTTATGAATGATCAGTAATGATGGTGTCTCTCCCTCTGGGCGCAAATCACAATGTGGTGAAATAACCTTTCGCACTCCATCAATCCACCCTTCATACAGTTTCATTCTTTTACTTCCTGCCGTTTAAAGTGTAATAGGTGAGCATGTTAGCACCTTCTATCCGCTAATAATCCTGGCGTTTTTTTATTTACGAGCAGACTCGAAAAATTTTTGCGGAAAAATGTAATATGAAATTATTTTTCCGAGCCAACTTCATAAATTTTACTAACGATATTTTATTTTTCTTCTTTTTCTTCATGCTTATTGGCACCGACATCTATCTGCTATTGAACATGACAAGCGGCCCAAATATGCACAAAGGAAGAAAAATGAAACAACAAGGATTTACATTAATTGAAGTGATGGTTGTTATGGCTATTGTGTCTATTCTTGGCGCAATTGCGATTCCCAGTTATCAGGGATATATCCAAAAAGCAGCGTTAACCGATATGCTACAAGCTATTGTACCCTATAAATCCGGTGTAGAACTTTGTCGTTTTGAATCTGAGAATTACAAAGATTGCCACTCTGGTCATCCTTCCATTCCATCAGGCCACAATAGCCGTTATATCAGCACTCTCTCAATAAAAGAGGGGGAAATAAGCATATTGGGCCAACAAAATCTTAGTGGACTTCATGCCACTTTAAAACCTATTCGAGATACTAAGAGTGGCCTTACTCAGTGGGAAACGATTTGTGAATCTAAAGATGAATCGTTAAAACTAAAATGTCAGGAAACCTTAAAATTTTAAACATCTCCCTTCATTCCTGACAGACTTTAAATACAAGATAAAAGAAGAAAATCAATCAAAAAATGCAGCTAGAAAAGTATCAAAAAACAATTAGAAAGAGAAAATGTATTATCTTTCAAAAAAGAAAATAATCAAATCAACGCAATATTAAAGGAATAGAGATAATGATAAGTAAGGAGTATCTTTTAATGGAAAAAGAAATAAAGGAACTGTGTCAACGACATCATGCGATTATTATAAAAAAAGATTCCCATACGATCACAATCGCCTGTAGTCAATCACCTAATGAGGATTTCATAGCTGCACTGAGATTTATTTCAGGTTTAATCGTTAATATAGATATTTGGCCTCAAGCAAAAATAGAATCCATGCTGACACAAGAAAGCTCATTAATATCTGTAGAAAATTACTGTTCAGAAAATAATGAAGAGGAACCGTACCGTATAGATCGTCTTGATAACAGCTATACGCGTCATCATGATGCAATAAAAGCAACCGATCTCCATGATGAAGAAATAGATACACCTGTTATTCAACTAATTAATCAGACAATATTAACTTCAATACAAAAAAGAGCTTCAGATATTCATTTTGAACCTTCTCAGCGTGGCTATCAAATACGTATTAGAGTTGATGGTGCATTGCATACCATGCAAACACCACCTCCTCAAATGAATACAGGTATTCCTGCCCGCTTAAAGATCATGGCAAAGCTCAACATCGCTGAAAAACGTCAGCCGCAAGATGGGCAATTTGATTGGAGTGACAACAAAAACAGTTATGCGATACGTATATCAACACTACCTACTCTGCATGGAGAAAAAATCGTCCTGCGTATTTTAAACACCATACACCAATTATCGTTGGAACAATTGGGCCTGCCTGAATCACAATTCCAACTTTTAAAACAGAAGCTTCATTTGCCACAAGGAATGATTTTAGTAACAGGCCCAACTGGCAGCGGAAAAACCGTCACACTGTACAGCTGCCTGCAATATTTAAATCAGGCTAAAAAGAATATCTGTAGTGTCGAGGATCCTGTTGAAATCCCTTTAAATGGCATTAATCAAACGCCTGTTAATAACAAGATAGGTCTCGATTTCGCCAAAGTCCTCAGGGCGTTACTACGGCAAGATCCCGATATCATTATGGTTGGCGAGATCCGTGACAATGAAACTGCCGAAATATCAATTAAAGCAGCGCAAACTGGTCACTTGGTTTTATCAACACTGCATACCAATTCAACTATTGATACGTTATCTCGCCTGCAAAATCTGGGAATTTCTGGCTATACCACAGCTTCATGTGTGAAATTGATTATTGCACAGCGATTGGTTCGTAAACTCTGTCCCCATTGCCGACAACAAGACAGCATTCCCACAGCGCTACCTAATTTTACTACTAAAAAATGGAACGCAGTTGGTTGTGATCACTGCTTTTCTGGTTATTATGGCAGAACTGCTATCTATGAATTTCTCGAAATAAAGCCCGAACTCCAGCAAGCCTTGTCAGAGCGTTCCAACGCCAATTTCTCACATTTACTTGCCTCACAGCAAGATTCAACTCTTTTTTTAGCAGGGCTTGCATTGGTGGAAAAAGGAATAACCACCCTTGAAGAGATTTATCAGATTACAGGCCATGAAACAGTATGAAAATAGAATATATTTATCAATGGCAAGCCATTAATAAGAAAGGAAATGCTATAAAAGGGGAGAGCATTGGTCGCAGCAAAAAGAGTATATTCCAATATCTCAGCCGTCTCGATCTTCAACCCTATGCCATTAAATGCAAAAAAATTATTTATTACAGCGAAAAGGAAATTGCATATCGTCTGCACTTTATTCATCAGTTAAGCACATTACTGACATCAGGTATTCCTCTTCTCAGGGGGTTGACCATCCTATTGCAAGAGTGTAAACATGCTCTCTGGCGATGTGTACTAACAGATATGATTCAGAAAATTCGTCAAGGGGAATCATTCTCAACAACACTTAAGCATTATCCGAAACTATTTCCCCCCCTATTCTGTCAAATGATAGCAGTAGGAGAGCAAACTGGTCAGCTTGAAAACTGCTGCCAATTAATCATTAATCGGTTGGAGCAGCAGAATAAGTTGAAGAAGAAAGTTCAAAAAGCTTATCACTATCCCTTAATTGTCGCTTTTGTAAGCTTTTTAGTTATTACTCTAATGTTGATTTTTGTTCTACCAGAATTTCGGCAGGTTTATTCTTCGTTAAACGCCAGTTTACCTTTGTTAACACAATGGGTTCTATCAGGCTCTGATTTATTGATCCATCATGGTGTATTGTTAATGATAATAATATTTACATTGTTAATTGGTTACCTATGGTTACGACATCGCTTTCCAATTTTTAAAGCAAAAGAAAAGATGTTTTTTATGAGGCTCCCTATTTTTAGGCAGCTCACCATTTACCAACAGACTAATCAAATATTTCATATCCTGTTCATGACACAAAAAGCCGGATTGACACTAATGACAGGGCTTGAATGTGCGCTAAGTGCAACCCAACACCCTATTTTTATCGCCGGAGTAAAAAGCCTGTACAGGCAAATTCAACAAGGTATTCCAATGAGTGATGCATTAAAACAAACGCCACATTTCCCTTCTCTATGTCAACAATTTGTCACAATAGGTGAAGAATCAGGAGAGTTAGAATTATTTTTATTCAATCTTGCAGAATGGTATCAAGAAAAATCAATCAATCTTGCTGATAGTTTGGTTCAATTATTGGAGCCTTTATTGATGCTGATAATGGCATTGATCGTCGGTTTATTATTGCTGGCTATGTATTTACCTATTTTTCAATTAGGTACAATATTAACGTAACAACATAATTAACGTAATAATATACTTACATATTTCGTTACCTTTTCTCAAGGCCGCAATATCAGGAATTGTATGTGTTTGTTGATGGCTCATCAACTCCCCTTGAGTTACAATTTAATTATGCTATCAGATATATTTAAAGGGATAGAATGACTTATATTGTTGCGCTTACAGGTGGAATTGGTAGCGGTAAAACGACTATCTCTAATGTGTTTTCATCCCTTGGTGTCCCGATTATTGATGCAGATATTATCGCCAGAGAAGTGGTCGCTCCTTGCACTACCGCATTACAAGTAATCACAGAGCATTTTGGGGCTGACATATTATTGCCCGATGGCAGCCTTAACCGCGCAATGCTGCGCCAAAAAATTTTTGCTGCCCCGGAAGAGAAAAAGTGGCTAAATGCACTTTTGCATCCACTAATCCAAGTAGAAACACAGCGGCAATTAAACCAAGTAACGACTCCCTATGCCATTTGGGTAGTTCCTCTGCTAATTGAAAATAATTTAATGCATTTGGCAGATCGTATTTTAGTTGTTGATATCCCAGCTGAAATACAAATTAACCGAACCATGGCTCGTGATAGAGTGAGCCGTGAGCAAGTAGAAAATATTCTGGCTGCACAAGCCAGCCGTCAGGGCAGACTGGAAAAGGCAGATGATGTCATTGTTAACCACAACAGCGAACAGGATATTACCTCTCGTGTGGTCGAATTACATCAACAGTATTTAAAACACGCAGAATCAGTCAGACAGGAAAACCATAATGAGTGACGCAACCTCTACTATTATTTTTGAACATCCACTCAATGAAAAAATGCGTTCATGGTTGAGGATTGAGTCTTCACTGCAACAGTTGGAAAAACAACGTCATCTGGATTCTCAAGCGAGTAGCCTCTCGTTTTTCCGTACAATTGCCGAATTAATTGAGATTCTAGAACGCGGTGAAGTCCGTTCTGAACTATTGAAAGAGCTAGATCGCCAGCAAGCAAAATTAAAACAATGGCTCGGAGCTCCGAATGCCGACACAGCTATGATCCATAGTTTGTCAGAGCAACTTAAAGAACGCAGTATTGCCTTAAACCAAGCTCCTCGGCTTAGCCAACATATTAAAGAAGATCGTATTATCAGCATGGTACGTCAACGGCTCAATATCCCCGGAGGGTGTTGTAGCTTCGACTTGCCAACATTGCATCTATGGCTGCATTTACCACAATCTGTCAGAGATGAATCCGTAAAAATCTGGCTAGATAGCCTTCGGCCATTACAACAAGCCTTGGAAAGCATTCTGGGTCTTATACGCCACTCTGCCATTTTCACTCCTAAAGCCAGCCATAATGGGTTTTATCAAGGGAACGCAGATGAAGCCGATTTGCTGAGATTAAAATTGGATGTTATGCCAAATTCATTGGTTTACCCACAAGTCTCCGGCTACAAGACGCGCTTCGCTATCCGTTTCTTACCCATGGATAATGAGCATGGTGTTATACCTACTCATTTGTCATTTGAATTGGCCTGCTGCTAACATGTGTCCAATAAATTTCAAATTGCAGCATGCCAGTAAGGGAATGAACCCTTAACAGTATGGCGAATTCTGTATTTGAATACGTCACTGGTTCAGTGAGCTCAGCCAACAAAGCGCGGCGTGAAAAATGGAGGGGATGGCCTTCAAATTAAGCAGGAGAAAGTAATATGTCTGAAATATTAACTGTCGAATGTCCAACGTGTGGCGACACAGTAATATGGGGAGAAATTAGCCCTTATCGCCCATTTTGCAGTAAACGTTGCCAATTAATCGATTTGGGTGAATGGGCCAGCGAGGACAAAAGGATACCAAGTCAAAACGACAGTTCAGAAAATGATAACTGGAGCGAAGAGCCTGAGCAGTACAAGTAACATCATGAATATCACATAACGTATGTCATAGCGGCGCCTATTTTATTCAGCGCCGCTGTCTATTTAACGAGTTAATTGAAAATCAACAAATGCCAAGAAGCACTCAAATAAGCATGTTCTCAAAATAGCTATCTTAAAATGTCCTGATTTATTAAAAACTCTTTAATGAGAGCTGTTTTTGGTTAGAAAACTCACAATGCTGCGATTGGCTGGAGGAAATTCATCAGCAATCAATTCTGATTGTAAAACCCAACGGGAAGGTTGCCCTTCTTTACCAAATGGCTCATCTTTCCATTCATCAACCAAAAAAAAGTCAAGGGTAATACTTCTGTCAGGAAAATCATATGTGATGGTATCGATTGATTCACAGTGAGTTACCGTGATCCCAACTTCTTCCTTTAATTCTCTAATCAATGCTTGTTCAGATGTTTCTCCCTGCTCAAGTTTTCCTCCAGGGAACTCCCAAAAGCCACCCATATGCGAATCAGCACTACGCTGAGTGATAAAAATTTCATCATTGCTATTTTTAATGATGCCTGCTGCAATATGCAGATATTTTTTTTCCATAATCATTTTCTTGCTGTTTATTATTAAACCTATGTGACTATCTCTTGCAGACTATATTTAAGTTAGTTTAAATCGCAAACTTGTATTTCATTCAAAGTGTAATCGTTTTTACCGCTTTTTATTACCAATTACCCCTCTATATTAAAAACATATCATGTAAAAACAGGCTGCAAACAGTGTAAGAAATTAACCTATAAATAGATTGAAACAACTATTTTAAAGATTAAGGAAACACGATTTATGCAAAATGATGTTCAATCATTGATCGAAGCAAGGCAAATTGCCTATCAATTTTCTGGTGAAGCAACGCCCCTGTTTTCTGGTATTGATATGTTTTTGAATGCAGAACAACATGCGTTAGTTGGACGCAATGGTATTGGTAAATCTTGGCTGGCATCAATATTGGCACAACAGGTTCTCCCCACAGAAGGCAGTGTAAAGCATTTTTGTGATGTGGGTTATTTATCACAAGATTTAACATATTTTGCCGGTAGCGCTGCGGATATGTTGGGGATGACCAGAATCATGGAGGCCAATGAACGTGTTCTGGCAGGGAGCGGTGACGAAACAGATTTTGATGTTATGGAAGGTAACTGGGATTGGCAATTTCAGGCTGAATCTCTGCTTGCGGAAGGTGAACTCAATCCAAACATATTAAATCAGCCTTTTGATTCCCTCAGTGGTGGTGAGCAAACACGAATCAGGCTATTAACACTAAAACGGCAAGGTGCTGGTTTTATGATTCTGGATGAGCCAAGTAACCACCTTGATCGGCAAGGTCGCCTTTGGCTGGCTCGATGGCTGAGTACTTTCAGCGGTGGTATTTTGCTGGTAACCCATGATACCCAACTTTTACAATATGTATCGATTATTTATGAAATTGGTGGATTGGGATTATCTCGTAGTATTGATGGATGGGAAACTTGGCTGGAAAGTAAGGAACAATTAAGGCTCGGTATTCAACGCGAAGTGGATCAGACTCAAAAAAATCTGAAACAAGTTTTGCTTGATAAGCAAAAAGACCGTGAAAAAACCAGTAAAAGGCAAAGTCAAGGTAAGCAAAAACGAGAAAATACCAATCAAGCCAAAATCCTCCTTGATCGTCAACTTGGACGCTCAGAAGCCACGCTGTCACGGCAAGCAATACAACACAGAGAACGAATTCAAAGGAGTTCATCACTCGCTACAGATGCCAGAGAGAAACTGGAAATTATCGATCCATTATCAATTTTAGTTGCAACCCCACAAACGGCTACTGCTCCCCTACTTCACTTACAAGATGTCATCTTACCTTTTGGTTCAGATTCCCCAATCAGCTTGACTCTCAATAATAGTGATCGTCTCGCTATCATCGGTAAAAATGGCAGTGGAAAATCCACCTTACTAAAAGTAATGACGGGTTATTTCACGCCCAAGCAAGGTACTTGCCATATAACACCTTCACATCGCCTGATGGATCAACATTTTGCTTTCCTTGATAAAAACCAATCTGCACTGCATAACTTTCAATTGCAATCACCAGGCTGGACTGAAGATCGTTATCGTACTCGATTGGCACAGTTGCGTATTCGAGGCGATGAAGCCTTAAAGCCTATCGGCTATCTGAGTGGAGGAGAACAACTGAAGGTCGCCTTGGCTTGCCTGTTTTGTGGGCCATATGCGCCTGCCCTACTGTTATTGGATGAACCAGACAATCATCTGGATATTGAGTCATGTGAACTGCTTCAAAAAGCACTCCATGATTATACGGGTGCTATGGTGTTAATTTCCCACGACGATCAATTTATCAAAAATGTAGGCAATATGCAGGAATTAGTATTGAATAGCAGAGAATTGCCATAATCTAAGCCTTTATATGACAAAAACCTCAGATCTATTCCTTAAGCAAGTTTCATTGAAGAGTGTTCTTGCAGAATTAAGAGCTAAGGGTTTTTGTTAAATCAAATCGTGCTAACGGCAACTAAATTAGCCAATTCCATTAGCACGATTAACTTTACTTATAAACTACCGTGGCAATGCTTAAACTTTTTGCCAGAACCACATGGGCAAGGATCATTACGTCCGACTTTGCGCTCTCCCGTTGCCATTTGAGCCTCAGCTTCTGACATCAACGCACCTTGCTCAACTTCATGGCTCAAATGTTGTTGTCTTGCCAAACGCTCAGCTTCTTCACGACGCTGCTGTTCAAGCGCTTCAACTTCTTCTGGCATTCTAACTTGGACTTTGCTCAAGGTACTGATCACTTCATATTTCAGTGATTCCAGCATGTTGGAAAACATAGAGAAGGATTCCCGTTTGTATTCCTGTTTTGGATCTTTCTGTGCATAACCGCGCAAGTGAATTCCCTGACGCAGATAATCCATCGCAGCCAAATGCTCTTTCCATAATGTATCCAAAGTTTGCAACATGATGCCTTTTTCAAAGTTACGCATCATTTCTGTACTGACGATTTCTTCTTTCTGCTTATAAACTTCGATCGCTTTCTCAAGAATCCGTTCACGCAACGTTTCTTCGTGCAATTCAGGCTCTTTGTCCAACCACTCTTTAATCGGCAGATCCAAATCGAAATCATTGACTAAACGTTCCTGCAAACCGTCAACATCCCACATTTCTTCCAGTGATTGCGGTGGAATGTAAGCATCAATTATTATTTTGAAGACATCTTCACGGATGCTGGTGATGGTTTCGCTGACATCGCTCACATCAAGCAAATCGTTACGCTGAGCATAAATTGCACGGCGCTGATCATTCGCGACATCATCATATTCCAGCAATTGTTTACGGATATCAAAGTTACGGCTCTCAACTTTACGCTGAGCATTAGCAATAGCTTTAGTCACCCATGGGTGTTCAATCGCTTCACCCAGCTGCATGCCAAGTTTACGCATCATGCCCGTCACACGATCAGAAGCAAAAATACGCATCAAGGAGTCTTCCATTGAGAGATAGAAGCGCGAAGAACCCGCATCACCCTGACGCCCTGCACGACCACGTAACTGGTTATCAATACGGCGTGATTCATGACGCTCTGTACCGATAATATGTAATCCACCCGCTGCCAATACTGCATCATGGTGCTCTTGCCATTCTGCCTTAATTTTCTCGATTTGTGCTTCGGTTGGATCTTCTAATTTAGCAATTTCCGCCTGCCAACTTCCTCCTAACACGATATCAGTACCACGTCCTGCCATGTTGGTTGCAATAGTTACCGTACTAGCCTGACCAGCTTGTGCAACAATGTCAGCTTCCATTGCGTGGAATTTTGCGTTCAATACGTTATGTGCAATGCCAGCTTCAGTTAATGCCTTAGAAATGAGTTCCGATTTTTCAATCGAAATGGTTCCCACCAAAACAGGCTGACCACTGTTTGTCCGATCGTTGATATCTTCAATGATTGCATCAATTTTTTCTGCTTCTGTCATGTAGACCAGATCTGACAAATCCTTACGGATCATCGGGCGATTGGTTGGAACAACAATGGTATCCAGTTTATAAATGGAACTGAATTCAAAGGCTTCCGTATCGGCTGTTCCTGTCATCCCAGCCAGTTTTTCGTATATACGGAAATAGTTCTGGAATGTGATTGAAGCCAGAGTCTGGTTTTCATTCTGAATTTCGACACTTTCTTTAGCTTCCACAGCCTGGTGCAAGCCATCAGACCAACGACGTCCTTGCATGGTACGCCCTGTATGTTCATCAACGATGATAACCTCACCGTCTTTAACGATATAATCAACATCACGGGTAAACAGGGCATGAGCGCGCAAAGCGGCTGTCACATGGTGCATCAGCATGATATTGGTCGGTGAATACAAGGATTCGCCTTCATCCATCAATTTAGCATCTACCAATAACTCTTCAATCAACACCAAGCCACGTTCTGTCAGGTTGACTTGGCGTGTTTTTTCATCAATAGAGAAATGGCCTTCTCCCTGGAATGTATCTGAATCCTCTTTTTCCTGACGAATCAGTTTTGGGATCAGTTTGTCCACTTTGATATAAAGCTCAGAACTGTCTTCCGCAGGCCCTGAAATAATCAATGGGGTACGGGCTTCATCGATCAGAATGGAGTCCACCTCATCCACCAGTGCATAGTGCAATTTGCGTTGAACACGCTCTTCTGGACTAAATGCCATATTGTCACGCAGATAGTCGAAACCAAACTCATTGTTGGTACCGTAAGTGATATCCGCGGCATAGGCTTCACGTTTTGCCGCTGCTGGCATACCCGGTAAGTTAATGCCAACACTCAGGCCAAGAAACTCAAACAATGGACGGTTATTTTCAGCATCACGTTGTGCCAAGTAATCGTTCACGGTAACAACGTGAACACCTTTACCACTTAAGGCGTTAAGATAAGCAGGTAATGTTGCTGTCAGCGTCTTACCTTCACCAGTGCGCATCTCCGCTATGCAACGCTCATTCAATACCATCCCACCCAGTAGCTGCACATCAAAGTGACGCATGCCAAACACACGCTTACTGGCTTCACGCACAGTAGCAAAGGCTTCTGGCATGATTTTTTCCAGAGGCTCACCTTCTTTTAAGCGAGCACGGAACTGACTGGTTTTCGCTTTAAGTTCTTCATCAGAAAGTTTTTCAAAATCCGATTCCATATGGTTGATGACATCAACTACTTTGTGCAAACGGCGCAAGGTACGGTCATTACGACTACCAAAAATTTTTGTCAGTAATTTACTCAGCATAATTAGTACATCTCAGATAGGGCTATTGTTATAGCTAATCAATTATTTATTAAAAACTGTTTTATTAAAATTAGGATGAAATAAAACAGCCGCATTAAAGCAAAAATAGATGATTGGGTGTTGGTCCTGCCCTAATTCCCTGAACTTTTGCTACCCAAAGTGCTGGAGTATGGGTATCAGGAAGAACAAAATTCACCATCGCAACATCTGAGATAACTCCTTCAAATGGCGTTGGTGCTTGTGTCAGCATGGAATGCAATGTATCCAGCATAATTTGTTGCATGGATGGAGAAGAAACCCGAGTACTTTCTTTTGCTACTTCGCATCTGACTCGCTCTGTAACAGAAAAAGCAAAAGAAAGTTGACGGATCACATTACGAACGGCATGTTGCTGCCAATAATTTAAATAATTAAAAGGTTGACGCTGGACACTTTTTAATTGAAGCAAGTGTAATTTAAATAAGTGTTCAAAAGAGGAGAGTGCTTGATTACGGCTTCCTTGGGTAGAAGAAGTATTTGTATGAGTTAGGCTTTCTGCCACTCCAGCAAAAACAATAGGGACACCAATTCCTGTAGCAACCATGCCCAGTAAAAGGTGAGACCAAAAATAACGCCTACCAAATTGTCGCCAAAGATTTAAAATACTCATTAACCCTTCATTTAATAAATACTGGAACTGCTTCTATTATGCGAGATAGCCGCCCACAATCACTGGATACGCTGTTTGAAGATGCGGCAACTGTCGGAAAAAGCCCACTTCAAGTTATTCAACAACATGCCATCGCATTATTGAAACTCAACCGTACAGTTCTCAGTTTGCTTCCTGCACAACTGCACCCGTGGTGCAGGGTCGCCAATTATCGCAAACAAATTCTGGTACTGGAAGCGGGAAATGCCAGTTGGATGACCCGGCTTCGTTATGAAATTCCCTGCTTGCTGTCTACATTGAGAAGCGAAATTCTACCATCTTTATCCTCAATCGACATCAGGATTAATCCATCATTAATGGTTAAGTCTGATAATAATGAACAAGGATTTTCAAAATCGTCAACAAAAGCATTCAGTAATGATAATCAGGAATTACCAAAGCGCCAATTAACCCATGAAAGTGCAAAAACATTAATGATGTTGGCTGAAAACAGTCCTGAAAAATTGAAAAGGAAATTGGAACGGTTGGCTGCGCTGGCCGGAGAGGGTACCAGTACAGCCAGAAAGAAGCGCTAGCGCTGAATACAGAACATCAGCGAAAGGTAACAGACAATACACCCCGCGGGTGCATCATAAGAATGCGCTCAACACGCTTTATCAAAATACATGCTATCAATACACGCGTTAGCCATTATGCCAGCACCTGTTATGCCAACACTAATGATGGAGCGCGGAAAGCCAATGGCATTTCAGCTTCATCTTCAAATGTGACAAATTCCCAAGCACTTTCCTGCGCTAAAACAGCTTGTAGCAATTTGTTATTCAGTGCATGGCCTGATTTGAATGCTGTAAAGGCACCAATGATATTATAGCCACACATGAACATATCACCGATGGCGTCCAACATCTTATGGCGGACGAATTCATCATCAAAACGCAAGCCATCTTCATTGAGTACGTGGTAGTCATCAACCACAATTGCACAATCAAAGCTACCGCCAAGACATAACCCTTGAGACTGCAAGTACTCAATATCGCGCATAAATCCAAAAGTACGCGCCCGACTAATCTGGCGAACAAATGAATCCGCAGAGAAATCCAGACTATAACGCTGTGAACTGGCATCAATCGCTGGATGATTAAAATCGATGGTGAAATCCAGACTAAAGCCATGATATGGTGCCAATTCAGCCCATTTATCACCGTCTTCTACACGAACGTTTTCTTTCATCCGCACGAATTTCTTCGCTACGTTCAGCTCTTCAATGCCCGCATCCAATAACAGGAAAACAAACGGGCTGGCGCTACCATCCATAATCGGGACCTCAGGGGCATCGACTTCAATAACAATATTGTCGATTCCTAAACCGGCCAGCGCTGCATTCAAATGCTCAACTGTTGAAATACGTACATTATGTTCATTCACCAGACAAGTGCAGAGCATAGTATCACGCACAGATTTGGCATCTGCCGGAAAATCAACCGGAGGATTCAAGTCAGTACGACGATAGATGACCCCGGTATTAGCCGGTGCTGGACGCATTATCAGCGTGACTTTCTTTCCGGTGTGCAAACCGACGCCGGTCGCTTGAACAATACGTTTTAATGTCCTTTGTTTGATCATCGTTTATATCTCGCAATGTTACTTATCCCACCAATCATTATAACGCATGACTGGCAGGATAGTTTAGCACAAAAAGCGGAGAAACCAATTTCTTAGCGATTAATCAGCCTGCTTACGCAAAAATGCAGGAATGTCCAGATAATCAGGCTCTTTGCTCGTATGTGCATTTTGGTCATTTACAACTTTTGCCGCTGTTTTATTCTCATCAGATAATGAAGAGATTCCACCAGACATCTGCTGGTAACGATGCTCCATCGTATTGGCCTGAGGAGCCTTGTTATTGGTCACCAGAGTGATTTCTGGACGTTTGTCCATTCCAATACCTGTTGCCACAACAGTAACACGCAGCTCATCATTCATGTCTGGATCCAGTGACGTGCCGATAACCACAGTTGCATTATCAGAAGCAAATGCACGGATTGTGTTACCAACCGTTTCAAATTCATCCAAACGCAGGTCAAAGCCCGCTGTAATGTTAACCAGAACGCCGCGTGCACCAGAAAGATCAATATCTTCCAGTAATGGACTGGAGATAGCCATTTCTGCTGCTTCTTCCGCACGATCTTCGCCCTGCGCGATACCTGAGCCCATCATGGCGTAACCCATTTCTGACATCACAGTACGAACGTCAGCGAAGTCAACGTTCATCAGGCCTGGGCGAGTAATCAGCTCTGCAATACCCTGAACTGCTCCTTTCAGGACATCATTGGCTGCACCGAATGCATCCAGCAGGGAAATGCCTCGTCCCAGAACTTTCAATAACTTGTCATTCGGAATAGTGATCAATGAATCCACATGCTTGGACAGTTCAGTGATCCCTTGTTCCGCGAAGGCCATGCGTTTTTTGCCTTCGAAATTAAATGGCTTAGTGACGACTGCAACGGTCAAAATGCCAAGTTCTTTAGCAATTTCAGCTACAACAGGTGCTGCCCCTGTTCCCGTGCCACCACCCATACCAGCGGCAATAAATACCATGTCTGCACCTTCCAGTGCGGTACGCAGTGATTCACGGTCTTCTTCCGCAGCAGTACGACCAACCTCAGGGTTTGCACCAGCACCTAATCCTTTCGTAATACCGTTGCCAATCTGGATAGTCTGACCAACCGCCGTCTTACGCAACGCCTGAGCATCTGTGTTAACCGCAAAGAAGTCTACGCCTTCAATGCGCTCACGCACCATGTGCTCCACAGCATTACCGCCGCCGCCGCCGACGCCGATGACTTTAATCACCGCGTCATTGGTTAATTCCAGTGGTTCAAACATAATTTCTCTCCGTTTTGTGCCTTTATATCGAGGCCCGCGACATTGTCGTTGCCTCTGTATAAAAAATCAAAATTCTTTTTTCAGCCAGTTGCTGACTTTCTTTAACCAGCCGCTCACTGACGTTCTTTTATCAGCATCAGAATCACCGCCAAGGTGAGATTCTTTGCCATAATGCAGAAGCCCGACTGCTGTTGAGTAGCAAGGCTCCTGCACATAATCTGTAAGTCCAGTAATGTTCAAGGGACGACCAATGCGAACTTGGGTATGGAATACCCGTTGAGCACACTCGGCCAGACCATCAATCTGGGCTCCCCCCCCTGTAAGAACTATCCCTGCCGCCAGGTGGTGCTTTACTCCCTGCTGCCGCAATTGTTCCTGCAATCGCAAAATTTCGTCGTTCACTAAATTCAGCAGTTCGGTATAACGGGGCTCGATCACTTCAGCCAATGTTTGACGTTGCAAGCTACGAGGAGGACGCCCTCCCACACTTGGGACTTCTACACTCTCATCCTTGCTAACTATCGAACCCAATGCGCAGCCATGACGAACCTTGATGGTTTCAGCATCACTTGGGGGAGTACCAAACGCATAGGCGATATCACTGGTCACCACATTGCCTGCATAAGGAATAACCTTGGTATGACGCAATGCGCCGCCAGTATATACAGCGATATCCATCGTCCCGCCACCGATATCAACGACACATACCCCCAATTCACGTTCATCTTCCGTCAACACAGCATAACTTGCTGCCAGCCCTGCAAAAATAAGTTGATCAACTTTCAACCCACAACGTTCAACAGCTTTTACAATATTTTTCGCCATATCATTGTGACAGGTAATCAAGTGAACTTTCGCTTGCATACGCACACCAGAAAGCCCAACCGGATTTTTGATTCCTTCCTGATAGTCAATCGCGTATTCCTGTGGGATCACATGCAAAATACGGTGTTCATCACGAACACGAACCGACTTAGCTGTATGGACAACACTGTCCACATCATCCTGTGTCACTTCTTCTTCAGAAACCGGCACCATGCCAATTTCATTCTGGCAACTGATATGCTTGCCAGAAAGTGCCAGATAGACTGAAGAAATCTGGCAATCCGCCATGAGTTCAGCCTGATCAATGGCACGCTGTACGCATTTGACGACCGACTCAAGATCGTTGACACCGCCTTTGTCCATGCCGCGGGATGGGCAATTTCCTACTCCGATAATATTAACCATACCATCGGGCAGAATTTCACCAACCAAGGCAGATACCTTTGCTGTACCAATTTCAAGGCCAACTACCAATTTTCTGTCCGTTGATTTGATCATCGTTATTCTGCCTGTTTCTGTATTATTACCAGTCACTGTTTGTTTTTTTGCCCGTTCATTGAAACTGGCGTATCAGTTAATAAAGGAGCCCAACCTACCGCAGCACCACTGTTATAGCGTAAGTCAATATAACTTAAGCGTTTTTCAGAGTTATTCAGCAATACAGGATAAAGTTCAATAAAACGGCTCATTCTCTCCATTTTATGTTTAGTCCCTAGCTCTAAGCGGATATTATTATCCAATATTAACTGCCAGGAATTACGCGCTGTCATAATCACTGTTTTCAGTTTTATCTGGTGTTCTTTAAGAAACCTTGCCATTGTATGATATCCATCCAACACCTCTTTTTGTTTGCCTTCTGGCCCATACAACATCGGATATTGCCTATTTGCATTGCGTTCCAAAGGCAAACTGAATACCCGACCTTCAGCATCCAACAGTTTGGTATCGTTCCAGCGCGCATAAGGCACATATTCTACCAGATGTATTTTAAGTTCATTAGGCCATTGTTTACGCACAGTGACCTGCCGAATCCATGGCAGATGTTTAATATTTTCCTGAATGACGTTAACATCTTGAGTCATAAATGTTCCGGGAGATCCCAGAGACAAAATAGCCTGCCTTACATCATCATTCGTGGTGTAATGGCGTTCACCAGTCAATACCAGCTTCGAGAGTGGTAATCGGCTAGAGTCTTTCATCCAGTCCAGTGTCATCCAACCTCCCCATATGATGGTACCAATCACCATCAAGAAGAAGGTAATTCCTACCAGATAATAGCCGTTACTCGGACGATATCCCTGAGCTTCGTTCTCCCGTTCCCGGTTATTCCGGGCTGCCTGAGACATTTTAATCAACCAACTCCAAAATTCTCGCTACGAGTTGAGAGAAATTGAGTCCCGCCTGACGCGCAGCAATTGGTACAAGACTATGGCTCGTCATGCCAGGGGAGGTGTTAACCTCCAACAAATAGAAGTTCCCATTACCGTCATCCATGATATCAACTCGCCCCCAACCACGACATCCCAACGCTTTATACGCCTTTGATGCGATATCTGACAACTCTTGCTCTTTTTCCACACTCAAGCCACTTGGACAAAAATATTGCGTTTGGTTGGAAATATATTTTGCATCGTAATCATAAAATACTTCCGGAGCCTGAATACGGATGGAAGGAAGTGCTTCATCTCCCAAAAATCCCACAGTGTATTCAGGGCCAAACAGCCATTTTTCAATCAGCACATCAGTATCGTATTTAAATGCCAGCGCCAATGCGCCACGCAATTCGGAATAATCATTCACCTTGGTCATCCCCACACTGGAACCTTCCAGATTCGGTTTAACCATTAATGGTAGACCTAGTTCTTGAACATACTCTTTGAGTTGAAAATCATTAACTTGTTCAAATTTTTGAGAATTAATTACGACATAAGGGAAAACAGGTAGTTTTGCTCCCTGCCATAGCTGTTTTGTACGCAATTTGTCCATTGACAATGCTGATGCCATCACTCCGCTGCCGGTATAAGGAAGTTGCAAAAATTCCAATAAACCTTGCAATGTACCATCCTCACCACCACGACCATGCAGTGCGATAAAGACTTTATTGAATCCTTCCTCTTTGAGTTTAGTCACATCAAAGTCTTTTGTATCAACTGAATAAGCATTAATACCCGCTTCCTTCAGCCCTGCTACAACAGCATGCCCTGATTGCAATGAAACTTCGCGTTCAGCAGAAGTTCCACCTAACAGAACAGCGACTTTATCAACCATGATGCTCTCCCTCATTAAAAGATGGCTGCAATTTTGTTTCAGCCAAATTGCGCGCTATTTTACCGATATTACCAGCACCTTGTACCAAGACTAAGTCATTGTTTTCTATAACCTGTGACAAGATAGCTGAAATTTGTCCAGATTCTGATACAAAAATCGGCTCCAACTTGCCACGACTGCGGATAGTACGGCATAAAGAACGGCTATCCGCTCCTGGGATTGGTATTTCACCTGCGGCATACACATCCAGCATCAATAGAACATCTACCTGACTCAAAACATTGGCAAAATCATCATATAAATCACGGGTTCGCGTATAACGATGTGGCTGGAATACCATCACAATACGTTTATCCACCCAACCCGCTCGTGCAGCTTTAATCGTTGCGTCAACTTCTGTCGGATGATGACCATAATCATCGACCAACATCACGCTACCTTCTTTGCCATTGATATGCTTGAGAGAAAATTCCCCCAGAAAATCAAAGCGGCGACCGGTTCCCTGAAACTCGGCCAGAGATGCAAGAATAGCGGTATCATCAATACTCTCTTCTGTCGCCACTGCGACGGCAGCGGTTGCATTCAGCGCATTGTGGCGTCCCGGGGCATTTAACACTACATGCAGATCTGGCAAATCATATCGGCTGATGGTGAAAAACCCCTGAGCACCTTTCTGCTCATAATGGGTAATACGAACATCCGCTTCTTCACTGAAACCGTAGGTCGTGATATAACGCCCAATCTGGGGAATCAATTCCTTCACGACAGGATCGTCAACACACATAACAGCACGGCCATAAAATGGCAGGTTATGCAAGAAGTTAACGAATGTTTGTTTCAGGTTTTCGAAATCCCCTTGATAGGTATCCATGTGGTCAGCTTCAATATTAGTGACAACCGCCACCATAGGCTGCAAATGCAAGAATGAAGCATCACTTTCATCTGCTTCCGCAATCAGATAGCGGCTGCTGCCTAAACGAGCATGTGTTCCTGCTGCTTTCACCAACCCGCCATTAACAAACGTAGGATCAAGTCCCGCCTGTGCATAAATGCCAGCAATCATTGCTGTCGTCGTGGTTTTCCCATGCGTTCCTGCAATAGCAATACCGTGGCGATAACGCATAAGCTCTGCCAGCATTTCCGCACGACGGATTACCGGAATTCGAGTTTCACGAGCAGCCACAATTTCCGGGTTGTCTGCTGATATAGCCGTGGATGCCACCACTACGCTGGCATCCCGCACATTTTCCGGACGGTGATTAAAATAAATAGTTGCACCCAGTGCAATCAGTTGTTGTGTGACAGGATTGGGTGCCAGATCAGAACCACTTATCTGATAACCTTCATTAGCCAACACCTCGGCGATACCACCCATGCCAGCACCACCGATGCCAACAAAGTGGATATGCCTGACTTTTCTCATTTCAGGCACTGACGTTCTTAATTTCGCCAACTGTTGTGTATTCACGTTTTAATCTTCACTCATTATGTTTACGTCACCGTTCTACTTGGAACGGCCTGAATAATTCTTTACAGCATCGCTCAACGCTGCTGCTACACGCTCGGTTGCATCAATGATAGCGACTGAGTGTGCTTTTTCTGCCATTTCCAGCAATTGTGGGCGTTGCCACTGAGTCAGTAGCTCTACGACAGCATTAACCGTGAATTCGGGCTGTTCAAGTATCTTTGCTGCTCCCGCTTTTTCTAAAGGCAAAGCATTCCAATATTGCTGACGATCTTTATGCTGGAAAGGAACAAAAATCGCAGGTAAGCCTGCGGCGGAAACCTCACTGACCGTAAGTGCGCCAGAACGGCATACGACAATATCGGCCCATGCATAAGCCTGTGCCATATCATCAATAAATTCACTCACTTTGAATTCAGATTTGACTGAACTCTCATATTTTTTCTGCGTTTCTTCCTGAGCACCCTTTCCGGCCTGATGCCATAAACTGATTTTATCGCCCAAACGAGCGGCCACTTCTGGCATAGTTTGGTTCAAAATCCTTGCTCCTTGGCTACCGCCAACGACAAGCACCCGCACAGGCCCCTCACGCCCAGTCAAACGCTGCGCTGGTACTGGCAATGCGAGTACATCTTTCCTCACGGGGTTACCAACAACCGGCGCTTTAGGGAACGCTCCCGGGAATGCCTGTAAAACCGTTTTGGCAATTTTGGCCAACCAACGATTAGTTAATCCCGCAATGCCATTCTGCTCATGCAGTACAACCGGAATGCCGCATAACCACGCCGCTATTCCACCAGGCCCAGAGACATATCCTCCCATTCCCAGCACGACATCTGGCTGATACCGGCGCATAATGACTTTTGCCTGTCGAATCGCCTTAAAAATTCGGATAGGGGCAGCAAACAATGCTTTTATTCCCTTACCCCGCAAGCCTGAAATCTGAATAAATTCGATATCAATGCCATGTTTCGGAACTAAATCGGCTTCCATGCGATCCGCAGTTCCCAACCAGCGAATATCCCAACCTTGCTCTTTTAAATGGTGAGCAACTGCCAACCCCGGGAACACATGACCTCCCGTACCACCTGCCATCACCATTAAACGCTGGTTTTTGCCACTCATTTAGGGCTCCTTACGAACGCCTGCGCTTTTGCCAGACGTACTTCATAATCAATGCGCAATAACAAAACAATGGCCGTTGACATCACTATCAAACTGGAGCCACCGTAACTGATTAAAGGTAATGTCAATCCCTTCGTCGGCAGCAGACCTGCCGCCACGCCAACGTTGATGAAGGTCTGAAAACTGAACCATATGCCGATTGCGCAAGCCAGAAAACCAGAGAACCGTTGATTAAGCTGCAATGCCCTGCGACCGATCATCATTGCGCGAAAAGCGACGAAAAATATCATTGCCAACACTAAAACAACACCGAAATAGCCCAATTCTTCGGCTATAACGGAGACAATAAAGTCAGTATGGGATTCTGGCAGATATTCAAGTTTCAGGATTGAATTTCCCAGCCCTTGCCCAAAGAAAGTTCCACGGCCAAATGCCATTAACGATTGGACTAACTGATAACTACTGCCAAAAGGATCTTCCCACGGATTCAAGAAAGAAGTTACTCTGCGCATACGATAAGGCTCAGAAATAATCAATACGCACACAGCAAATATTCCGCAGCCAATAATGGCAAGGAATTGCCACAATTTAGCCCCCGCCAGAAACAACAGTGCCAATGTTGTCACAAATAACACAATCACTGTCCCCAAATCAGGCTGTGCTAATAACAAAATTGCCAATGCAATCATGACGCCCATCGGCTTGCAAAATCCCCAGAAATTGTTTCTTACTTCCTCAACTTTCCTAACCAAATAGCTGGAGAGATAACAAAAGAGTGATAGTTTCGACAGTTCTGCTGGTTGAATACGTAATGGGCCTATCGCTACCCAGCGTGAAGCACCATTGATTGAATTTCCCACAAACAACACCATAAGCAGCATCATGATCGTGCCTAATAACATGACGTTGCTATAACGCAGCCAGAAGTCCATAGGAATGCGCAGCGTAATAAGGGATAGGAAAAAACACAGTGACAAGTAAATTCCATCCCGTCGTGCAAAGATAAGGGGATCTTCGGCAAGACGCTGACCAGCGGGCATTGATGCCGACGTTACCATGATAAAACCAATCATGGCCAACCCTAATACCATCCAGACCAGGGTACGATCATACATAACGGTATTTGTGGTATCTGCCTCCACATTTTCCGTCAACCAAGTTTTAAATTTCCCAAGGCCTGGAATGGTCATCAGCCTAACTCCTCTGCCAAGCGAGCAAATTCATGACCACGATGTTCAAAACTGTTGAACTGATCGAAGCTCGCGCAAGCTGGTGACAGTAATACCATGTCGCCAGAAACCAACTTGCATGCAATTTCTTTCATCGCCTGTTCCATTGTTTCTGTCAGTGTTGAAATTTCAGGACGCAATTGTGCCAACTGCCTTCCATCACGACCAAAACAGTAAAGACGAATGTGATTCCCCGATAAATAGGGTTTCAGTGGGGTAAAATCCGCTGCTTTTCCATCTCCCCCTACTAAAAGATAGAGTGTGCCTGCCAATTTCAATCCGCTGAGTGCCGCTTGGGTGCTGCCAACATTGGTTGCCTTCGAGTCATTCACCCAACGAACACCATTTCTCATATGAATCACCTGAAAACGGTGCTCCAGCCCGGCACAAGTACGTAGAGCCTGAAGACTGGCTGAGCGGGGGATACCTACAGCATCCGCCAATGCTAACGCAGCCAATCCATTAGTGTAGTTATGTTGCCCAGCCAACTGCATTTCACGCATTGCTAACACCAGGTGTTGATTGACCAGCAGTTGTTGATGTTCACTATCAAGCTGATAATCACCGCTATCCACACCAAAACTGATACAACGGCTATCTTTGCCTGTTTCTGGCAGTGTCAGAGCATCTTGTTCATTGACTACACAAATTTTTGCCTGATTATAAATGCGCAACTTCGCCGCACGATACTGTGACAATCCTTGCGGATAACGAACCATATGGTCTTCCGTAACATTCAGTACGGTCGCTGCCGCTGCTTTCAAGCTATAGGTCGTTTCAAGTTGGAAACTGGACAGCTCCAGTACATAGAGCTGGCAAGGCTGTTTCAGCAATTCCAGAGCAGGGACACCAATGTTGCCACCTACACCAACCAGCCAGCCTGCTTCTTTTGCCATTTCTCCAACCAGAGTGGTCACGGTGCTTTTACCATTTGAACCCGTAATGGCAACAATCGGCGCAGTCGCTTCACAGCAAAACAGCTCAATATCTCCGACAATTTCAACACCAGCATCTGCGGCCGCCTGCAATTCGGGCGTTGCCAAAGCAATACCCGGACTGGCAACGATTAAATCAGCATCCATCAGCCACTGTTTATTCAAACTGCCTGTGTAACACTCAACTTCATCAGGCAACTTATCGCTGCCCGGTGGTGCTATACGGGTATCCATCACACGCGGAGTCACACCACGTGTAATAAAAAAGTCAATGCAGGACAGACCTGTCAGGCCTAACCCAACAATAACAACTTTTTTACCCTCATATTCAGCCATGATTAACGTACCTTCAGCGTTGCCAAACCAATCAACACCAGTATCAGGGAGATAATCCAAAAGCGCACAATAACGCGTGGTTCTGGCCAACCTTTCAATTCATAGTGATGGTGAATCGGTGCCATGCGGAAAATACGCTGTCCACGCAGTTTGAATGAGCCAACCTGCAAAATGACAGATAGTGTTTCCACCACGAAAACTCCACCCATGATCACCAGCAAGAATTCTTGGCGCAGCAATACTGCAATAGTTCCCAATGCTCCACCCAGAGCCAATGAACCAACATCCCCCATAAATACTTGCGCTGGGTAAGTGTTGAACCACAAGAAACCCAGTCCTGCACCAACTATCGCAGTACAGACAATCACCAGATCCGATGCATTAGCCAGATAAGGAATATTCAAGTAAGCAGAATAATTAGTGTTACCCGTTGCCCAAGCTACCAGGCCTAAACCCGCCGCGACCAATACTGTTGGCATGATAGCAAGGCCATCCAGTCCATCAGTCAAGTTCACTGCATTACTGGTTCCTACAATCACGAAATAAGTCAGCAAAATATAAAGCAAGCCCAGCTGCGGCATGACATCTTTGAAGAACGGCACCACTAATTGTGTTGCAGGTGTGTCTTTGCCGATGCTGTACATAGCAAACGCTACGCCCAGAGCAATAACGGATTGCCAGAAATATTTCCATCGAGCAATTAGCCCCTTGGTATCTTTGCGAACCACTTTGCGATAGTCATCCACAAATCCCACAACACCATAACCCACTAAAACAACCAAGACACACCAGACATAGGGATTATTCAGATTCGCCCATAGCAACACAGAAATCGTGATGGAAAATAAAATCAGTAATCCTCCCATCGTTGGTGTCCCACGCTTGCTAAAATGAGATTCTGGGCCGTTATCACGTACAACTTGACCTATTTGCAATTTTTGCAGATAAGAAATTAAAGTTGGTCCCATCCATAGTGATATGAGTAATGCAGTAAGCAAACCGACGATGGCTCTGAACGTAAGATAAGAGAAGACGCGAAAACCTGAGTAATAATGATTGGTCAAATATTCGGCTAGCCAAACTAACATTGGAAGTTCTCCTTCAATACGTTCACTACCTCTTCCATTGCGGCACTACGTGAACCTTTAATTAATATGGAAATCATTTCGTGTTGTTCCAGTGCAGGAAGCAGCGCTGCAACTAATTCAGCCTTGTTTATGAAATGCTGCCCTCGACCACTCGCACCACTAATGTGGGCACTGAGAGTTCCGACGCTGAGTACCTTATCTATATTTGTGGATGCTACTATTTCGCCCACCTCTCGATGGCACTCAATCGCCTGCTCTCCTAACTCTCCCATATCACCAACAACCATGACTCGATAACCGGGCATCTGCGATAACACATTCGCCGCAGCAATCATGGAGCCGGGATTCGCGTTATAAGTGTCGTCCAATATCACTTTTCCTTCAGTCAGAAGGATAGGGAATAAACGTCCGGCAACCGCTTTCAGTTCCGATAATCCAGTACGGATATCATCCAGCGATGCGCCAACAGAAATTGCGAGCGCACTGGCGGCCAACGCATTGGCAATATTATGTTTCCCCGGCAATGATAATGTCAGTTCAATACTCCCGAACGGGCTATGGAGACAAAAATGCGTTGCCAATGGTTGTTCTAAAATATTCATTGCGTAAAAATCAGCCCCTGTCGTTGATGAGACAGAAAAACGCCATACCGTTTGCTGATCGCTAATACTGTGCTGCCAATTGTTCCAATCATTGCTATCCAGATTGATAATGGCGGTTCCAGTCGGAGCAAGGCCTTCAAAAATTTCGCCTTTTGCCTTTGCAACTCCAGCCAAAGAGCCAAATCCTTCCAGATGGGCAGAAAAGAGGTTATTGACTAATGCACTTTCAGGACGAGTCATTTCAGCGGTATAGGCAATTTCACCAATATGGTTGGCTCCCAGCTCAATAACCGCAAACTGGTGTTCATCAGTCAGCCTGAACAGGGTTAATGGCACGCCAATGTCATTATTGAAATTACCTGTAGTATAAAGGGTGTTTCCACACTGACGCAGAATTGCCGCGGTCATCTCTTTTACAGATGTTTTGCCCGATGAGCCGGTCAAGGCCACAACCTTTGCTTTACTTTGCTGACGAACCCAACCCGCCAGTTTTCCCATTGCCAGACGTGTGTCTTCGACTACAACCTGAGGACAGTCAATATCAAGGCGATGGCTGACTAATAAAGCGCAGGCTCCTTGCTGTGCTACATCCTTAGCGAAATCATGAGCGTCAAATTTTTCCCCTTTTAAGGCAATGAATAAACTGCCATGCATGATCTGACGGCTATCAGTTTCCACGGTATTAATTTGCAGGGCTTCAGCTTGCTGATCAGTAACGCGATATAATTCTCCATTCATCAACTGAGCCAATTTCTGTAGTGTCAGGGAAATCATGCAATTACCCCCAGCAAACGCGCAACAGTCAGGCGATCTGAATAATCCAGACGACGATTGCCGATCAGTTGGTAATCTTCATGACCTTTACCTGCCACAAGAACAACATCTTCTCCAGTGGCCTGCATAATGGCACTGGTGACAGCTTCAACGCGCCCATGAATTGCCATTGCCTGTCCCGGATCGATGAATCCTTTCAGAATATCAGCCACAATTGCCTGAGGTTCTTCACTTCGAGGATTATCATCGGTGACAATCACACGATCAGCACCTTGTTCTGCAACGCCCCCCATTAATGGACGCTTGCCTTTATCACGATCACCACCACAACCAAATACGCACCAAAGTTGCCCTTTGCAGTGCAGACGTGCCGCAGACAATGCTTTTTCCAAAGCGTCTGGAGTATGGGCATAATCAACGACAACCGTTGGACGACCAGCAGCAGAAAAGACTTCCATTCGCCCACAAACGGGTTCCAGACAAGAAGCCGTCGATAACAGTTTCTCCAGGGGATATTTCAGGGACAACAAAGTAGCAAGCACCAGCAGTAAGTTACTGACATTGAACGCACCCATCAGAGGACTATTGAGTGTTCCATTCCCCCAACTGGAAGTAAATGCAATGGAGGCACCTTTATCATGATAATGAACTTCACTGGCCGATAACCAACTCCCCTGCCAATTTTCCGGCACGTTATTTTCCACCGAGACAGCCACTGCATCCGGCAAACGGGACAACCACTTCTGCCCAACTGCATCATCAGAATTGATGATTTTTTGCTTTACATTATGGCTGCTGAACAATTGCCATTTAGCATCTTCGTAATTTTCCATATCACCATGATAATCAAGGTGATCTCGGCTTAAATTAGTAAAAACAGCGGCTTGAAATGGCAATGCAGCCACTCTTCCCTGAATCAGACCATGCGAAGAAACTTCCATCGCAGCAAAAGTGGCGTTTTGATTAAAAATTTGCTGTAAATCAAGCTGAATATCAACCGCAGAGCCTGTCGTATTTTCGCTGGGTACTATCATGCCCAACAAACCATTTCCCACCGTTCCCATCACGGCGCTGGTTTCTCCGAGCCCTTGAGTCCATTGTGCCAACAATTGTGTTGTTGTCGTTTTTCCGTTGGTTCCAGTCACTCCGACCAATTTCAGCTTATTGCCAGGATGTTGGTAAAATTCACCTGCCAATTTTGATAATTTATTATTTAAATCATCCAGATAGATAACAGATACACCGTGCATTTTTTGCATCGTGCCGCTATCCGCTTTTCCCTTCGCTTCTGCAATCACCGCAGAGACACCTTGAGCGATGGCTTGAGGAATATATTGTCGACCATCTGTCTGATGCCCTTGAACGGCAACAAACAGATCTCCGGCAGCCGCCTTACGGCTATCCAATGTCATTTCGCGCAGCGGAAGCTCTGGTGCATCAACACCCCATGGAGCCAATAAATCGCGTAAATTACGATCTTCCACTTTTATCCTCTTTATTTATTAATCACAAATTCGTTTTTATCACCTACAGGCAATGCATCTGGCTCAACATTCATTTTATGCAAAACACCACTCATGATCGCGCCGAAGACAGGTGCTGCAACCGCACCGCCGTAATATTTACCTGCTTGTGGATCATTGATGATTACAACCAGTGCAAACCGTGGATTACTCGCAGGTGCAACTCCTGCGGTATAAGAAATATGTTTATCATTGAGATACTTGCCATCCGACCCGACTTTTCTTGCCGTACCAGTTTTAACGGCAATGCGATAACCTTTTATCGCTGCCCGTACACCACCGCCTCCCGGTAATGCCACACTTTCCATCATGTGCACCACTGTCCGCATAATATCTTCAGGGAACACCCGGGTGCCCTGTACAGGAGGATCAACTTTGGTAATTGACAGTGGGCGATAAATTCCCAAGCTTCCTATCGTTGCATAGACCCGCGCTAACTGTAATGGTGTTAGCGTCAGCCCGTAGCCGAAAGAAAAGGTGGCCCTATCAAGATCTGACCACCGTTGTTTATTTGTTGGAAATGAGCCACTACTTTCTCCGACTAGCCCCAAATTGGTCGGTTTTCCCATCCCAAAGCGTGAATAAACATCTACCACCTCTGAGGCAGGCATCGCTAACGCCAGTTTAGAAACACCAACGTTACTCGACTTTTGTAAAATTCCGGTGATAGTTAACTCAGGACGTGGAGCAACGTCTTTGATTTCATGCCCCCGCGAACCATATGTTAATCGGTATGGCCTGGTATCCAACACTGTATTTTCTTTGACAATGCCATTATTCAGCGCACTCATTACCACCAGCGGTTTCACCGTGGAACCAGGCTCAAAAGTATCGGTGATGGCGCGGTTACGCATCGAATCCTTCGACGCCCCGACAAAATTATTTGGGTTATAAGATGGGCTATTTGCCATTGCCAGAACTTCACCTGTATTGACATCAACCAATACGGCTGTACCAGATTCTGCTTTGTTCAACTCAACGGCTTTCGTCAGTTCTTGATACACCAAACTCTGAAGGCGTCTATCTATGCTAAGTGTCAAATCGTGGCCAGCCTTGCTATCTGTAGATGAAATATCCTCAATAACACGCCCCATTCTGTCTTTACGAACAGTTCGGCTTCCCGGCATACCTGTCAGCCAGCTATTAAAGCTCTTTTCAATCCCTTCAATTCCTACACTATCAATGTTAGTCACCCCAATAACATGTGCTGTCATTGACCCTGCCGGATAATAACGGCGGTTTTCTTGACGCAAATAGATACCGGGCAGCTTCAATTCTTCGATATAGTCGCCGATAGAGGTCGTTACTTGGCGGGCCAGGTAAACAAAGCGCCCTTTAGGAAATCCATTAATTTTACTTTTTAATTGTTCAAGAGGGATATGAAGCTCACTAGCCAGAGCCTGCCAGCGGATATCATTTGTAACACCGCCTTTTTCAAGTACTTGTTGGGGATCTGCCCAAATAGCATTAACAGGAATACTAACAGCCAGTGGACTTCCATTGCGATCATTGATCATGCCACGGGCAGTCGGGACAAATTCGACGCGCAGGGAACGCGAATCACCTTCCTTTACCAAACGCGTAGGATTAAAGATCTGCAAATAGGCAGCACGAATCAAAAGCCCGATTAAAGCAAACCCAATGCCTCCACACAGCAAGGCAAAACGCCAGCTTACAAAATTTGCTTTATCTTCTCGCTTTTTCGACTTTAAAGAGCGTACAGCTTTCATCGCCTACCTTTTGGTTGTCAACTGGAGTCATTCAGTTATCACTACATTTTCTTTGGTTGGATCCACGTGTTGCATCTGCAATTGTTTAATCGCATTCTGTTCAACCCGACGGTGCTCACCCAGAACGTTCTCTTCTAGGAGCAAATTACGCCATTCATTATCCAGAGCATAAAACTGGATCACTTGACGCTCTTTTTCCGCAGTCAATAAGCGGGTTTTATGTACGACCGTCACAACACTGATAGCTGAAACAACAACTGCTACCAGCAAAATCAGTGGCAGCTTGGCATTACGAATTAAATCCCCGCCAATAACTCCGACTAACCCGTGACGTTCACTAGCCATTATTCCCCCGTCTTCTCAGCAAACCGCAAAACAGAGCTTCGCGCTCTTGGGTTTGTGGCTACTTCACCCTCTGAGGGCTTCATTTTGCCAATGGATTTCAGACTTCTTCCTCCCAGCGTTTTTAACTGCGTTTCCGTGAGAGGCAAACCGACTGGAACCTGTGGCCCTTGGCTGTGTTGTCGGATAAAACGTTTCACTATGCGATCTTCCAACGAATGGAAACTGATGACAGATAATCGCCCCTGTGGTGCCAGAACGCTCAATGCACCATCTAATGCACGTTCGATCTCTTCCAGTTCACTGTTAATATAAATTCTGATAGCCTGAAAGCTGCGTGTTGCCGGATGCTTATACTTTTCCTTAATTGGGCTTGCTTGAGCAATTAACTCTGCCAGCTCCCGGGTACGCGTAATGGGTTGTTCCTGATTGCGTGCCACAATGGCTCTTGCAATGCGCTTGGCAAAACGTTCTTCACCAAACGTTTTCAACACCCATGCGATGTCATCGGCTTCGGCTTTCATCAACCACTCTGCGGCAGACAGCCCACAAGTGGGATCCATACGCATATCCAATGGCCCATCACGCATAAATGAAAAACCACGCTCAGGATCATCCAATTGTGGCGAGGAAACCCCTAAATCCAGCAATACACCATTAATTTTTCCAACCAAACCCGCATTTTCTATATAAGTTGCCAATTCAGAAAATGGCTCATGTGCGATAGAAAAACGCTTGTCAGCAATGGCCTTTGACGCTTCAATGGCTTGTGGGTCACGATCGATCGCAATTAAACGTCCATTAGGCCCTAATTTCGACAAAATCAGGCGAGAGTGCCCCCCTCGTCCAAATGTTCCATCTATATAAATTCCATCTTCTTGGATATTCAGTCCATTGACAGCTTCATCCAGTAGTACACTGGTATGCTCAAAATGACTATTTGCCATGTTTATAGTGATAAGTCCTGTAGCCTTGCTGATAGAGGTTCTTGTGTGGATTGTTCAGCCGCAATATCATTCTGTACCTGTTGATACCAAACTTGCTCATCCCACAATTCAAATTTATTAAATTGCCCAACCAACATGACTTCTTTTGTTAGCCCTGCGTGCTGACGCAACGTATTAGCTAATAAAAGACGCCCTGTATTGTCCATCTGACATTCACTGGCGTGTCCCAATAACAAACGCTGAACACGACGCTCAGCTGGGTTCATGCTGGATAAGCGAGATAATTTTTCTTCGATGATTTCCCATTCGGGTAATGTATAAAGCAACAAACACGGCTGATGGAGATCAATAGTACAAACCATTTGACCCATTGATTCCTCATTCAGCATTTCTCTATATCGGGCTGGTACAGTGAGCCGCCCTTTATTATCGAGATTAACCAGTGTTGCTCCACGAAACATGCTCAGGTTACCCCTTTGATGGCCCAAATCTCCACATTATCCCACAAATCACCACAATTAAGAGTTTACGGATGGTATGAAAACCTTGTCAAGCCAGAGCCGGTGCGCTTTAGCCAGATTTACAGAAAGATTGAGAACAGAAAAAGAAGGATTCTTGGTTTTTAGCTATAATAATAATAGATAACACCATGATAATTTTGAATAATTTAATAACACCACCGAGAGCCTTATTAGAAATAGTGTTTAGTGCAAAAAATTACCACTTAAATTAATTTATGTAACTCATATCTCATCGCCACTCAATTATTAACCACTCAAAATCTATCAATAATAACAATACATTTGGTTACAATAGTATAAAAAAATAATAACATATTAAAATTCAGTATTTATCTAAAAATGTAAAATGGTTATATATCAAACGAATAAGAGAATAATCTTCCAACAATAAGTCATATTCATAAATAATAATATTTCAAAGTGAAATTATTTATCTTATTAATTTAAATAATACGTTATCAATTTTAAAGGTCATAAAAGGATGTTTAGGAGAGTTTTAGTCAGAATAGTCTTAAAATTACCCCAAAAAGCGTATTTTGATAATTTTCAGCAAGTAAATAGTACCCTCATCTTTAATGAGGGTACTCAATTAGGCCTTCCGACTTAGCTTACCACGACGACATAAATGACGACGCATTCTGGTTATTCCGGGGGTTGGACGTTGTTTTTCACCCAAACTGGCTAATACCAGCTCAAGAACGCGCTCAGCAACATCACGATGGCGTTGTGCCACAGACAATACCGGACATTCAAGGAAATCAAGCAACTCATGATCGCCAAATGTGGCGATAACCAATTGACTAGGTAAGCGACCATTGCGCTTAAGAAGCGTATCCATGACTCCCTGAAGCAACGCAAATGAAGTGGTATACAATGCCTGAGGAACAGGGTTCGTTTCCAACCATGATGCAAATACTTCAGCTGCGGCTTCACGCTCATAGCTATTGGCATAAAGATAGTTTACTTCCCGTGGATCATACTCCCATGCGTTGCGGAAACCTTGTTCACGCAAGAAACTGACCGATAATTCAGGCAATGCTCCCAAATAGAGGACTGACTCAGCAGGAAACTGCCGCAACTCCTGTGCCAGCATCTTCGCATCTTCGAGATCATCCCCAACCACACTGATAAAGTGCTCACTGTCCAAAGCACGGTCAAGAGCAATGATTGGTAATGAGCGATTTGTCCAACGCTGGTAGAAAGGATGCTCAGGCGGCAAGGCCGTGGAAACAATGATCGCATCGACCTGACGTTGCAAAAGATGTTCAACACAACGCATTTCATTGTCAGGCTGATCTTCAGAACATGCGATCAATAACTGATAGCCACGTTGCCGTGCCTGACGTTCAAGATAATTGGCAATGCGCGTGTAGCTCGTATTTTCCAAATCGGGTATGACTAAACCAATTGAACGGGTTCGCCCCGCCCGAAGACCAGCAGCAACAGCATTGGGGTGATAATTATGTTCCTTTACCACTGCCATCACTTTTTCTACTGTTTTATCGCTGACCCGATACTGTTTGGCTTTACCATTGATGACATAACTGGCCGTAGTACGTGAAACACCTGCTAAGCGGGCGATCTCATCCAGTTTCACATTAACCCCTCAGTAAGATTATGAAAAAGCCCTACTTTACAGTAGGGCTCCATGAATATCTGTATTTTAACCCGCAGATTACGATTTTTCATCGCATAATTTTCTCTCCGCGAGAAACACCAACAAGGCCTGATCGCACGACTTCCACAATCTCCGCTACCTCTCTGACTGAATCAAGAAAAGCATCCAGTTTTTCGCTCGTCCCCACTAATTGAACGGTATAGAGTGTTGATGTCACATCAACGATCTGTCCGCGAAAAATATCTGTGCTGCGTTTAATTTCCTCCCGGCCATACCCACTGGCCTGTAATTTAACCAACATGATCTCACGCTCAACATGAGGCCCTGCCGTTAACTCGTTGACCCGCAGCACATCTACCAACTTATGCAATTGCTTTTCAATTTGCTCTAATACTTTGGCATCACCTTTGGTCTGAATAGTCATGCGTGACAATGTTGGATCTTCAGTAGGAGCAACTGTCAAGCTTTCGATGTTATAACCCCGCTGAGAAAACAAACCAACCACGCGGGATAACGCTCCCGATTCGTTTTCAAGTAATACAGACAAAATCCGGCGCATGATCAGGTCCTCTCTGTTTTGCTTAACCACATTTCATCCATTGCTCCTCCACGGATCTGCATTGGATAAACATGCTCTGTTTCATCAACGGTAACATCCACGAAAACCAGACGTTGATTTTCAGTGACTTCATGCAAGGCTTGAGTCAGTTTTGCCTCCAACTCATCGTAAGTCTGGATGGCGATGCCAATATGACCATAAGATTCCGCCAATTTGACGAAATCAGGCAGGGATTCCATATAGGATTGAGAATGACGACCCGCATATATCATGTCCTGCCATTGTTTCACCATGCCCAAGAAACGGTTGTTTAAATTCAGTACCAGAACAGGTAAGCCATATTGCAAGGCAGTAGACAACTCTTGAATATTCATCTGGATACTGCCATCTCCTGTCACGCATACCACTGTAGCATCAGGTTTTGCCAGCTTCACGCCAAGCGCAGCAGGCAAACCAAAACCCATAGTTCCTAATCCACCGGAATTAATCCAATGTCTTGGTTTATCAAATGGATAATGCAGAGCGGCAAACATCTGATGCTGACCAACATCTGACGCAAGATATGCTTCTCCCTTAGTTAGACGATAAAGGGTTTTAATTACGGCTTGTGGCTTGATCTTCACTGTAGTCTGATCGTAATCCAGACAATTGCGGCTGCGCCACTGCTCAATGGAAAGCCACCAATCTTTCAGAGCATCAGGATCTTGGGTATCTTCCGTGAAATCCAATAATTCCAGCATCTGACCAAGCACCTGTTTAGCATCTCCGACAATAGGGATATCTGCCGCCACCGTTTTCGAAATCGAGGTTGGATCGATATCAATATGCAGTACAGTCGCTTCCGGACAATATTTTTCCAGATTATTGGTTGTTCGATCGTCAAAACGCACACCCACAGCAAAAATCACATCGGAATTGTGCATTGCTTTGTTAGCTTCGAAAGTACCGTGCATCCCCAGCATTCCCAAACTTTGGCGATGAGTTGCAGGGAATACCCCCAATCCCATCAACGAACTAACGACCGGAATGTGAAAATGCTCAGCCAGCTTTGCCAATTCTAGTGTACATGCTGAATTTATGGCACCACCCCCGACATACAGCACAGGCTTTTTCGCCTCCATCAGGGTATTCAATGCCCGCTTAATTTGCCTCTTGTGTCCCTGAACAGTAGGGTTGTAAGAACGCATGTTGATTTTTTCAGGATACACATACGGGAATTTCAATGCAGGATTGACAGTATCTTTGGGAAAATCGATAACAACAGGCCCTAGCCGTCCACTTGCGGCCAAGTAAAAAGCTTTTTTAATTGTATTTGGGATGTCTTCTGCTTTTTTCACCAGAAAACTATGCTTCACGATAGGACGGGAAATTCCCACCATATCGCACTCCTGAAAAGCATCATTACCTATCAGGGAACTGGCAACCTGACCAGATAACACCACCATGGGAATTGAATCCATGTATGCGGTTGCTATTCCCGTAATGGCATTCGTTGCCCCTGGCCCGGATGTCACCAAAACAACCCCGACTTTTCCCGTACAACGTGCATATCCATCCGCCATATGAACAGCCCCTTGCTCATGGCGAACCAAAATATGCTCGATACCTCCAACCGTATGCAGGGCATCATAGATATCCAATACAGCCCCACCCGGATAACCGAACACGTGTTCAACGCCCTGATCGATTAGTGATCTGACAACCATTTCGGCTCCTGACAGCATCTCCATCGAGTTTGCCTCCAAGCTATGTTTGCAAGTTAATCATCAAAACTTCATAAGGTAATGAAAAAATTACCTTATTTATTTCATTTCTTATTTATATAAGTGAATTAAGTTTAATGCTATTTCGATAACGCCAAATTTAATAACACCGAGTTAACTAAAATAACGTTAGATATAAACGTTAGCAAACATCAATTCACATACTGCAAACATTTGTTTGATGGATAGCCGTAATTTTGCCTATCTTCAATCCCGATACATGGATTCAATCTCGCTCTGATAACGCTGAGCGATAATCTTGCGACGCAATTTTAATGTAGGCGTTAATTCTCCCTTTTCCATCGAGAAAGCTTCCGGCAAAAGAATAAATCGTTTGACCTGATGGAATTTAACAATATTTTTCTGCATTTCCTTCAGGCGCCGTTCAAACAGCTCTACAACCTGATGGTTACGCAACAACTCAAGACGATCATGATAATGAAGATTGATTGATTTCGCATACTCTTCCAGCGCTTCATAGCTGGGAATGATCAATGCAGAGACGAATTGGCGGGCATCGGCAATGACTGCAATATGTTCAATGAAACGATCCTGTCCTAACATCCCTTCAATCATTTGTGGTGCTATGTATTTGCCTGTTGACGTTTTCATCAAATCTTTCAGGCGTTCGGTAATAAACAAATTACCGTCATCGTCCAGTCCACCTGCATCACCAGTCCGCAACCAGCCATCCTCAGTAAAGGTATGGACAGTTTCCTCTGGGCGGTTGAAGTAACCTTTCATTACAATAGAGCCACGCACTTGGATCTCCCCTTCCGTGCTAATACGGACATCAACACCGGGTAATGGCGTACCAATTGAACCCAACAGATAATTTTTTTCTTCCCAGCAGGATATCGTGGCACAGGTTTCTGTCATGCCGTATCCATATTTGATATTCAGGCCGATGGACAGGAAAAAACGGGTAATGTTATCGTCAAGACGTGCTCCCGCCACTGGCAAGAAACGTACCCGCCCCCCCAAAAGATTACGGAGCTTGTTCAACACCAATTTGTCAGCCAATTGATAACTACAGCGCGTGAATGGACAACCTTTTTTATTCTTCTGCTGATGCATCCAACGGCTTTCTCCCCGCTTCAATGCCCAATTAAAAATCATCCTGCGCCAAAAAGGAGCACGGGAAACTTTGTCCAGGATTGCGCTATGAACTTTTTCATAAAATCGGGGAACAGAACACATGACTGTCGGGCGAACATCAGACATTGCTTCACGCACAAAATTTGTGTCAGTCAGATAAACATTCAGGGCAGCGGTGTGCATGACATAATAGCTCCACGCCCGCTCGAAAATATGGGATAGAGGAAGGAAACAGAGCGATACATCCTGATTGGTCAATGTTAATCTCTGGTCATGTAGATAAAGCTGTGAAGCGATATTACGGTAATCCAACATCACTCCCTTCGGCTCTCCCGTTGTACCAGAGGTGTAGATCAACGTGAAGAGATCATTTAAATCCCGGTCAGCAATGCGGCCATCAAGTTCAACCTGATATTGTGGATTATCATTATCAATGAAAGCGGATAAATACAATGCCTGCGGACATCCTTGCAAATCCACAGATTCATCCATAACAATAAGATGAGCAAGTTTGGGACACAGTTCAATCAGCGCCATCGCAATGTCATATTGCTCCTGCCCACCAACAAATAACACCTGTGCTCCTACATCATTGAGAATAAATGCAGCCTGATCACAAGTGCTAGTCGCATATAGCGGCACTGTCACAGCTCGAAGTTGAAGAATAGCTAAATCAGCCAATGACCATGCCATACAATTCTGTGCAAAAATACCAACTTTCCCCTGCACTTCTATTCCCAATGACAGTAATGCTCTTGCCACGGATTTCGTTGTGTATTCAACCTGCCGCCAATTCATTTCAAGCTGTTCTGATGGCGACCATTGCCGAAATGCAATTTTTCCTGGATATTCAGTGGCTTGCTGCTGTAATCGGTTAACCAAGTGATAGGAATGCAGAGAATCTGTTATCACAATATATTCCTGTATAAGTCTTTTATTCAGCGTCTTCAGTAAGTGTATTGCCTACTTTTTAGCTTACAGATGTTAGCTATTTTCGTGCAGTCTACCTATTACTAGTAAAAGGGGGAAGTGTATTTTTGTTATCTTCCTCCTTTGAATGGGAAAATATTTGCAGGATTTATCGAGAATCAAAAGCCCTATGAATCAAGAGCCCTATCCCGGTGTGCAGCTATCCGATAGACAACTATCTGATACTCTGTTAAAGGGATAGGCTCTCATTTCATATGTTCTGCTTTAATGTGATTTATTAATATGATTTATTCTTTTTCACCAAGATGGCTTAACAATGATTTCATCCACTGGTGGCCTTTATCCCGATCGGTTGAACTATGCCATATTAAATAGCAAGGACGAGAAATCCGACCATTAGGCAAAGATACTGAACAAATATTTAACTGTTCAGAATAGTGTTCAACCATCCATTTTGGCACAATGGCAACTAAATAAGTCTGAGAGACAATATTAAGAACACTATTTAAATCCGTTCCCTGATAAGAAACAGAACGCAATAATTCATTGCTTTCATAGTAAGGTTTACTGAATGAATCTGCATTATCCAACGCAACAATAGCATGTCTTTCTTCCTGCAATTGCTGCTGGGTTATTCGCTTATCAATTCTAGGATGATGTTTAGAAACAGCCAGAACTAATTCATCATTAAACAGAGGGTAATTATGAAAGTCAGGGCGTTCTAATTGGGTATAACTGATAACGAATTCTATTTCCTGGTATTTTAATTGCTTCTCAATATCATTACTGATTTGTGTTTTAATGACAACTTCGATATTAGAAGCATGTTTTTTTATTTGCCCAACAATCTGAGCAGCTAAACGAATATCAAGCGGGCTACAAATAGAGAGATTAAATACCCTTGTGCTATTATCGGGATCAAATCCCACTCCGGGCAATTCATTATGGACAATTTGAAGAGCCTGTCTAAGAGGCCCAAAAAGCTGTTTTGCCCTTGCCGTTGGCTGAATACCACGACCATAGCGAACAAATAATTCGTCATCAAACATCGTCTTCAAACGCGCTACCGCATTACTGACAGCCGGTTGTGACATTCCCAATGCCTGAGCTGCACGTGTAATATTCTGCATCTGCATTACAGCATCAAAAACAGTAAGCAAATTAAGATCTACACTACGCAACTGAACATCGCATGGCTCTTTTTTTCCTGTAGTTACTGAGTTGTATTCAGTCATTATTTTACTCCACTAAACTTATAGCAGTGATCTCACTAAATAATGGAATATTGGCTGTTTTTAAATGCAACATTTAGACATCATAAACAGCCTTACCCATTAATAAGATCAATTACCCCAATTTGTTGGAAAATAAATTGAGAATCTTCCTTGTACAAAAATCAAATATGCATAACCAATGCATTCTTATCTATGCAACTGTAATATTTTATAAGCATGAATATTAATGCGTTATATATGAATAGGAATAACTCAACTTACACTAACGACTTACATCACAAACGATCAGCCAATAATGACAAAGTGAAGAGTAGAAACAACTCATAATAAAATGACTGCATTCCAACTACTTATAAAAAATCTCTATTAATATTCTCTATCAAGAAAATGATCGGGTGTATTTAATAGAAATTGGTTCTTCCAATATATCGAGACACAATTTATTAATATTCTATATGGTTATGATTACTTAACCTAAAAAACACTGTGGTTAACATCCATCGTTCCTTGTTCCTTAGAACTAGTCAGTATGTATCCGTATTGAAACAGTCTAATAAAACATCACATATAATTAACTGTATAAAATAACAGATATCACATTTATTATCCATCAGAGCCGGATTTTACTCCATATATAGATATGAAAAATAGATAAAAACATCGCTAAAAATGTAAAAAATAGTCACCAAGTCTAATGGGCGTTCAATAAGCAACCAATAATGAGCATGATTCACTCTGAATTTATATTTATACTGCTTGACATTGTTTTTTAGATAAAGTATCTATAAATACATTGAAACTTAAAACTCAGTTAACAAATTTATAAAGGTTAGCTCACATGACTCACTCTATTCTTCTACTAAGCCTACTACTTATCGCCTTTAATGTGCGCGGTATGCTGGTGGATGAAAAACAGAGTTAAGTTGACCTTCATCAGAAATGAAAACCCGCGCACCGCGCGGGTTTTTTTTTACCTGCTCGGCGCTCAAAAATAAAACATAATCATTTAACTAGTCTATCTAACAGGAGCACAACATGAGCCAGCAAGTCATTATCTTCGATACCACATTGCGTGATGGAGAACAGGCATTACAAGCCAGCCTGAGTGTGAAAGAGAAGCTGCAAATTGCTTATGCACTGGAAAGGCTGGGAGTTGATATCATTGAAGCAGGTTTTCCAGTTTCTTCTCCGGGGGATTTTGAATCAGTCCAAACTATCGCCCGTGAAATCAAAAACAGTCGTATTTGTGCTTTATCCCGCTGCGTTGACAATGATATTGATGTCGCTGCTGAAGCCCTGAAAGTTGCTGAAGCCTTCCGCCTGCATATGGTACTGGCTACCTCAAATCTGCACGTCGAGCATAAATTAAAAAGAACCTTTGATGATGTTGTTGAAATGGCGGTTCGCTCCATCAAGCGGGCACGCAACTACACCGATGATGTCGAATTTTCCTGTGAAGATGCTGGTCGTACAGATATCGATAATCTGTGCAAAATTGTTGAGCAAGCCATCAAAGCTGGCGCAACTACAGTCAACATTCCAGACACTGTCGGCTACACCACACCTTATCAATTTGGCGGCATTATACGCACATTGTTTGATCGCGTACCCAATATTGATAAAGCCATTATTTCAGTCCACTGCCACGACGATTTAGGCATGTCCGTCGCTAACTCCATCACCGCAGTTCAGGCAGGTGCTCGCCAGATAGAAGGCACTATAAATGGATTGGGAGAACGTGCAGGCAATTGCTCGCTGGAAGAAGTGATCATGACGATCAAAACACGCCAGCAAATGCTAGGAGTGCATACCAATATCAACCATAAAGAAATTTACCGTACCAGTCAGTTGGTGAGTCAAATTTGCAATACTCCGATTCCCGCGCACAAAGCCATTGTAGGCAGCAACGCGTTTGCCCACTCATCTGGTATTCATCAGGATGGAATCCTGAAAAATCGTGAAACTTACGAGATCATGACACCAGAATCTATCGGCCTGAAAGATACTCAGTTGAATCTGACTTCGCGCTCTGGACGTGCCGCCGTGAAACATCGTATGACAGAAATGGGCTATCAGGAGAACAGCTACGATCTGGATGCGTTATATCAGGCATTCTTGAAATTAGCAGATAAAAAAGGACAAGTGTTTGATTACGATCTGGAAGCCTTGGTTTTCATCAATCAACAACAGCAAGATCATGAATATTACCGTCTGGACTATTTCAGTATCCAGTCAGGCACTAACTTAGTCCCCACTGCGACCATTCGTCTGGCTTGCGGAGATGAACTCAAGTCTGAAGCCTCGACAGGCAATGGTACAGTTGATGCTATCTATAAGGCTATTCACCGCATCACTGGCTATCCATTGGAATTAATTTCTTATCAATTATCCGGTAAAGGACATGGCAAAGATGCCCTCGGTCAGGTTGATATTATCGTGGAGTGTTTTGGCCGCCGTTTCCACGGGATGGGTTTGGAAACTGACATCATTGAATCTTCTGCCAAGGCAATGATCCACGTCCTGAATAGCATCTGGCAGGCAGAACAAGTAGAAAAAGAAAAGCAACGCATTTCCCAAAGCAGTATCCAAGGCGACAACCAACACAACACAAAGGAAACTGTATAATTATGCCTTCGAGCCAATCTATTTCAAATCAATCTATTTCAAATTACGTAACGCCAAGCAAGCAAAAAGCCAATCACTATCATATTGCTGTTTTGCCCGGTGATGGCATTGGCCCTGAAGTTATGAAGCAAGCCTACAAGGTGTTGGATGCCATCCGTCATCGTTTCAATATCCGCATCACAACCAGCGAATATGATATAGGAGGGATAGCTATTGATCGTCACGATACGCCCTTGCCGCAAGAAACGATTATTGGCTGCGAAAAAGCTGACGCAATCCTATTTGGCTCTGTAGGTGGCCCAAAATGGGAACACCTTCCTCCTGCAAAACAACCAGAACGAGGGGCATTATTGCCATTGCGTAAGCATTTCAAGTTATTCAGTAATTTACGTCCGGCACGCTTATATACAGGCTTAGAATCTTTTTGTCCCCTTCGTCATGATATTGCCGCCAAAGGCTTTGATATTCTATGCGTCCGTGAACTGACTGGCGGGATCTATTTTGGACAACCCAAAGGGCGTGAAGGTGAAGGGAAATATGAACGTGCTTACGATACTGAGATTTATCACCGTTTCGAAATAGAACGGATCGCCCATATTGCATTTCAATCTGCACATAAACGTCGCCATAAAGTCACTTCGATTGATAAAGCGAATGTGTTGCAAAGCTCCGTGTTATGGCGTGACGTTGTCAATGACATCGCCAAAAATTATCCGGATGTTGAAATCGAGCACATGTATATCGATAACGCCACCATGCAGCTGATCAAAAATCCGGCGCAATTTGACGTTATATTATGTTCCAATATTTTTGGCGATATTTTATCCGATGAATGCGCCATGATCACCGGTTCAATGGGAATGCTACCTTCTGCCAGCCTGAATGAAAAAGGCTTCGGCTTATATGAGCCTGCTGGCGGTTCAGCTCCTGACATTGCAGGCAAAAACATCGCCAATCCAATTGCCCAAATATTATCCACAGCATTGTTGCTGCGTTATAGCCTTGGGCACCTTGATGCCGCAGATGCTATTGAACAAGCGGTTAACCGAGCTTTGGAGCAAGGTTATCGCACCGCTGATCTCGCAGGTAATGGTAAAGCCGCCAGCACCGATGAAATAGGCGATATCGTTGCACGTTATATCACCGAAGAAATTTAAGAGGCTGGAAATAATAGCGAACCAGCCTGAATTTCTTAACTAACACAGACAATTTCTTCCCCGTTACCGTTACATTGCATTACCAAACCAACAACAGCCAACGAAAAAAGCCAGTAAGTTATCTTACTGGCTGGCAAAAAGACTAAAACCATCTTGCAGTTATTAGCAGACATTTTGCATTGTTCACGTCGTCACGCCCGTTCTTTTTGCATGGCTAAACAACATGCAACAAGCCGACTGGTATAAGCCGCTGGAATTCTCGCTGTTACCCTCTACGAAATGCCATTATTAAAAAAATTTACACCTCCAGAAGAATAATTCACAGAAAAAGCTAAAGTTATAAACATTTATTGTCTGGCTTAAAGCATTTTATTCACCTTTTCTGTGGATATGTATGTGAAAAAGCGAGGGGTAAGACGGGTATACTTTTATTACATACTTTTACACTCACTATAAGCGTAAATAAATAACCATTACTTTTCATTGCCTTAATAGATTTTATTCTTCTTTTAACAATGCATCTCATACATGAAAATTTACGTTCCTTCTTACTTTGGGCAAATATCAACCAGCGGTGAATTTATCCACAGGATATGCCTTTTAGTTAAACAAAAAACGTCTATTTTTGTAGAAAACCTCATTCATTAGGGCTGTAAATCAAACCAGTGATCTCACTTTTCATCACTTATCCCATAGTTCTGTGGATAACATGGTGTAAGATCCTGTTTATTATCACTTGGAGTAGGTGAACAATCATAACAAGTTTATTTTTAATACAAAGAACACAAATAAAAAAATCTTCTATATCATGCTATTATAAAAATAATCATACTAATGATAAATTAATAATGATTTCCAATAACTCACGCGGACGTTTTTTGACCAAAAAAAAGACTCTATAACATGCACTTTACACCTCCTGCACCACCTGAAAACGAACAACAATTATTCGATCGCGCCTATTCTCTGGCAGGCTTACCTATGGGGGAACTTGCCGCGCTAGCCAAGCTCCCTATTCCCCCCAATTTAAAACGTGACAAAGGTTGGGTCGGCATGTTGCTTGAATATTATTTAGGTGCAAATGCAGGCAGTAAACCCGAACAAGACTTTGAACATATCGGCATTGAGCTGAAAACAATCCCTGTGGATAGCAAAGGATTCCCATTAGAAACAACCTTTGTCTGTGTTGCTCCTTTAACAGGTAACAGCGGCATTACATGGGAAAACTGTCACGTCAGACGTAAATTATCCCGCGTCCTGTGGATTCCCGTTGAGGGAGAAAGAAATATCCCACTTCCCGAACGCCGCGTAGGCTCTCCGTTACTTTGGAGTCCGAATGCTATTGAGGAAGAGTTGTTGCGGCGCGATTGGGAAGAACTCATGGATCTTATTGTACTAGGAAAAATCGAGAGCATCACGGCCCGTCATGGTGAAGTGCTACAATTGCGTCCCAAAGCCGCCAATAGCCGAGTACTGACAGAAGCCATAGGAGAATATGGTCAGCCAATCATGACGTTGCCCAGAGGTTTTTATTTGAAGAAAAACTTTACAGCACCGCTATTGGCCCGCCATTTCTTTTTATAGCTTTTAGCACAATTTATAGCTTTTAGCGCAACAAAAATCTGAAATGGATATACCCCATTCTTTGATGCAAAAGTTTAATGCAGGAACCCTGACGTTCTATTTTGCTTTCAATTTAAAATCAAACTTAGTGTTGCCCGCCCTATTGATATCTAAATCTAATTGAGAATCAGGGGATATTTTCACTGTAGTAATATCAACACAACCAGATGACGGATCGTAGCCAAGGTAGATAGTACCAACCAGCGGGTAGCTGCTATTAATCCGGTTTCTGATATAAATAGCACATGCAAGCACGTTGCTACTGGCAGTAGAAGAAATATTAACATATTCCGTTTTACTGCCAACTTTCACAGAGAGAACTTGAGCATCTCTAATCCCCTCTGCATCCAATATCATTAAGTAAGTACCTGCCTTGGCATCAGTTGTATCTATCAGGTTCAGATCAATGGAAAAATTAGGTTGTTGATAATACGCAATATCACTTTTTCCAATCACATATAGTTCCTCTGCTTATATCATTACCATCAAATCTCTTAAATTCCATCAGATATATCCTTTACCTTGCAAACTCCTTTGTTAACTGCCTTGTGAACCATGATTTTAAGCTTTTTTATAAATATTTATCATTAATAAATTAAATAATGGCAATATATAAAACCACAATATTGCAAAATAATATAGTATCAAAAAGTAATAGTTTACTTTATTATTATCTTGATACGTTAATTTCTCCTATTACTTAGATACTTTTTCACTTTTTTCAATGCCATTTTCCTTTTTAGTGGAGATAGATAATCAATAAAAATAATGCCATGCAAATGATCAATTTCATGCTGCATAACAATTGACAGGAAATCCTCACTTTCTACCGTAATGGACTTACCGTACCGATCAAAAGCCTCTACCTTCACTTTCTCAAACCGTTCAACATCTGCGTAATATCCAGGAATCGATAGACAGCCCTCCTGATTGACCACTCGACGCTCTTTTTCAACAATCTTAGGATTGACCAAAACCATTGGCTGATCACGATTTGGGGAAAGATCAATGATCAAAACCGCTTCTTTCCGACCGACCTGTGGAGCAGCCAAACCAATACCATTGTCAGTGCTGTACATTGTCTCCAGCATGTCATCAATCAGCGTTTGAACTTTATCAAAATCAGTGACATCAACACATTTTTGTCTTAGTCTTTCATCCGGAATTGTGAGTATATCTAGAATTGCCATAACACATCATCCTTTGTTAACTATACTCTTCGTCTTTCAAGTTGCCTCTTTGTTGGCTGCGATGCACCTTGAAATCCATTGGGTATATACCTCGACTTGAAATTTATTGAGTATATACATTCTTGATAAAATATATCTCATTCTTAATGATATATCAGCAATTATTGAGACAACTTAATTTAAAAAACAAAATATATCAATTAAATTTATTATTCATTTACTCAAAACCAAGTAGCCTATATCTTTAATATATTTATTTCCGGATAGAAAAATAAAAACCTCAATAAAAGTAACCAATAAAAACAAAATCAATATGAATTAATAAAATTATAAAAAATGCCAAACGATATTCTTCATTTGGCATTTTTTATTACTTTATTCTTATTACTTTATTTTTTGTCACAAATCTACATTTTCAAATGCCTGAGACAAATCAGCGATTAGATCATCTGCATTTTCAATACCAACGGAAATGCGGATCAACTGTGGTGTAATCCCAGCAGCAAGACGCTTTTCCAGTGGAATGGAAGCATGGGTCATGGTAAATGGCTGACCAATCAAGCTCTCCACCCCCCCTAAACTTTCCGCCAGTGTAAACAATTGCAATTCTTTAATGACTCGATGCGTATAATCTTCATCTCCTTTCAGTACGATGGAGATCATGCCACCAAAACCTCTCATCTGACGTTTTGCCAGATCATGCTGAGGATGAGAAATAAGGCCGGGATAATACACTTTCTCAATTTGTGGCTGCTGTTCGAGCCAATGTGCGATCTTCTCTGCGTTGTCAATATGGCGCTCCATGCGTAGTGCCAATGTCCGAATACCACGCAGGACGAGGAAACTGCTGAACGGGTCAAGAATGCCACCTATGGAATTTTGCAGGAAGGCCACTTGTTCCGCCAACTCTGCATTATTTCCCACCACAGCAAGGCCAGCAACAACATCAGAATGACCATTCAGATATTTAGTTGCAGAATGCACAACAATGTCAAAACCCAAATCAAGTGGGCGCTGGATATAAGGAGAAGCAAAAGTGTTATCTGCAACACTGATGATATTGTGCCGCTTGGCAATCTGCGCAATCGCCGCTAAATCAGCCAATTTCAACAATGGATTAGTAGGAGTCTCCACCCAAATCATTTTAGTGTCGGGTTGAATTGCTGCTTCTAACGCCGCAGTGTCCCCTGCCTCGACATAAGTGACTCTCAAACCAGCAGTCCGACAGCGCACTTTCTCCAGCAATCGGTAAGTACCACCATAAAGATCATCTACCGCAATAATATGACTGTCTTTATCAAGTAACTCCAGAATGGTAGAACTGGCAGCCAGACCAGAACCAAAAGCATAACCACGAGTACCGTTTTCCAATTCAGCAATCGCACGCTCCAACACATCACGCGTCGGGTTACCACTGCGGGAATACTCATATCCAGTATGCTGACCCGGTGCAGGTTGAGCGTAAGTCGACGTTGCATAAATTGCCGGCATGACTGCACCAGTATAATCAGGTACGTATCCTGCGTGGACACTTTGTGTATCAAATTTAATCTTATTAAACTTAGTATTATCAAAACCAGTATTATCAAAATTAGTCATTAATTTATTCCTGAAAGAGATCAATTGAGTTGTTGACGCCATGCATTCAGCACATCGGTGCGAGTAACAAGGCCCAGGAAATGATTGTCATCATCAACAATCAGAGCCACATGACCAGCATCAAAGGTGGCAGTTAACTGCTCCAATGGCGCTCTTTTATTAAGTGTATCAATCTGACTGGTCATCGCTTCAGTAACAGGTAAAGAAAAATTGCGGGAGTTGGCCTTGATAGTATGCATAAGATCCCACTCATCAATGATACCTACGACTTGGTCGTTCTCGATCACAGGTAACTGTGAAATGTCATACAGACGCATGCGACCATAAGCTATCTGCAAGGTATCTTGTGGGGAAACTGAAACCGTTGCGCCATCCCGATAGAGATAAGTAATGTAATCGCTCAAATCATCTTCTTGCGACTGTGCACGCAACCCTTGTTCCAATAGCCAGTAATCATTAAACATCTTCGACAAGTATTTGTTGCCGCTGTCACAAGCTAACGTAACTACACGTTTCGGCGTTTTTTGAGCACGGCAATAGCGTAGCGCCGCCGCCAGCAATGTTCCCGAAGAAGAGCCAGCCAAGATGCCTTCTGTCAGCAGCAAATTGCGGGCGCTGGTAAATGCTTCGGCATCAGTAATGCGATAAGCATGGTGAACCTGAGAGAAATCACCAAGAGGCGGGACAAAATCTTCTCCAATGCCTTCCACAAACCAGCTGCCAGCTTCGTCATAGTGACCATGCTCAACATAATCGGCAAGAATAGAACCTTTAGGATCTGCGAGGACAAATTCCGTATGAGGGGAAACATTTTTAAAATACTGGCTCAGACCACCAAGCGTGCCGCCAGAGCCAACACCAATCACCACCGCATCAACATCCTGTTCCATCTGCTGCCAAATCTCCGGACCCGTGCTAGCAATATGGGCGGCTGAATTCGCAAGGTTATTGAATTGATCAATATAATAAGCACCGTTGATTTCTTTCGACAGACGTAGAGCATGGTCCTGATAATATTCAGGATGCCCTTTTCCAACATCAGAGCGTGTCAGGCGTACATCTGTCCCCAGCGCCCGCAGATGATAAATTTTCTCCCTGCTCATCTTATCAGGCACAACTAAAATCAATTTATAGCCTTTCATGGCGGCAACCAATGCGAGCCCTATGCCCGTATTGCCTGCCGTAGCTTCAATGATAGTGCCCCCTGGTTTCAACAATCCCTGTTTTTCCGCCTCCTCAATCATTGAAAGTGCAACCCGATCTTTAATTGAACCACCCGGATTTTGATTTTCTAACTTAATAAACAGCTGGCATGGGCCTGTATCCAGATGCGTAAGCTCCAGTAGCGGTGTATTCCCTATAAGTTCAAGAACCGAACGTGGTGCTGCCATATTTGCCTCTTGATAACTGTTAAAATTTGCAAATAAGACCTTCAATTGTAAATAAGACCTTCAATTGCAAATAAAACCTTCAGATTGGGAAAGAATAACGCTGTATAGCAGCCAATTTGAAAGAACAAATAAAAACTATATATAACAAAAGGGAATTAGCTAATTCGATGTTGATAAATAAAATATGGCTCCAAGTCATTACTTCTCATCATTTAATAACAAATAAATTCTAATGGCATAGATTATATTGAATTCAGTTTTCTACAATAATAATGTCATTAATATCTAAACATAGGATCATTCAACCTGTATATCCTTCGTATTTCAAGTTGCCTCTTTGTTGGCTGCGAAGTATCTTGAAATCCATTGGGCATATATTCCATCTTAAGCCAGAAAATCCAGCAAAATGACATACAATTAAGTTAAATAAAACAATCATCCCGCCAACAAAGAACAAACAAAAGGGGTAACTATGTATACATACAAAGAAGCCGCCAATTTTGCAGCGTTCGTGTTATATGCAGCGAAAATGAACGAACAGTATTACAATAACCCAACGCCTCCAGTCGATCCGCGAATTGAAGAGGATGGATGGAAAGTTATCGCATATATCTCTGCAAATGATCTGTCTTTCTCAGTAACCCCCCGAAAAATCGTATGGCCCGATCATGTCTGTTATGGGTATGTGGCAGAAAAAAGCAACTCCCCAGGGGAATATGTTGTTGCTATACGCGGAACAGATCCCTCAATTTTTCTAGAAGATCTCCACGATGGCCTTATTGATTTCACCTCACCATGGACCCGTTTCCCCAAAGTAGAAGTAAGCCAGGGATTTTTTAGTGTCTATGATTCAATGAAGCTGATTACTATTGAGCCTGAATCATACCATGATTATAGCAACCTCAAATTGGCTGAAGCGATTACCCGACTTATAGGGGTAAATTGTCAATTCACGATAGTCGGTCACAGCCTTGGATCAGCCATTGCGTCCTATCTCATGTATGAAATTGGCTCAATAGCGCCCAATCACTCAGCCTGTTTATTTGCCTGCCCAAGACCAGGAAATAGGGAATTCTCCAAATACATTACTCAAAACTTTAGCAATTTTGCTGTATTCAATTATATAGATGACATCATACCTCATCTACCTCCTGACATTTTGGGGTATTCCTCATTGGACTATACCAACGAATTTAAACCTCAAACCAAGTTAGATATTTCAGATGGGCCACTATGTAGCCACTATTTAATTAACTACATTGCTAGATTAGATTTGGATGTGTTCAAAAGAGTGACAAAATATGGTGATATTGATTCTTGTATCAATCTATAAGAATTGCTGGATTAATAGCCATTGCTCAAGTTAAGTAAGATAACTTGATTTTTTTTCCAACCACTGCAATACCTATTTCATTTAGGAACTCAGTAAACAGGAGCATGAAAATGAAATGGTGTAGTTACACATTCAGTACAATATTAATAAGTACAATATTAATAGCAAGCAGCCTGTTTTCCCCGGCATTATGGGCAAAAGGGGAAGCACACTTGTTATTCCATATGGGGCTGGGAGCCAACGGTAAATTCTTTGTGGGCGGCACACTGCAAAATAAAGGTGACCAACCTGTAGCAGGAGGCTATCTGGCTGTTTTACCCCTTAATGATAAGTGTGAACCAGGCACACTGACAGTACAGTCATTTGACGCATTAGCGCCAGGGGAAAAGAAAGAATTTCGTGTCCCCGTAAATTCTCCGCTAAGCGGTTATCGTTTGATTGGTTTTGGTGCCTATGATGATATGGGCTTTCCTCTTCCCACCATAGATGAAACAGCAAAAATCATTAAAGAGCGCGAATCCAGTGAACGAAAAGCATGTCAGTCAGCACGGCAACCTGCATCTGCAAATAAGACTGCAATCCCAAAATCATAATATCAGGTAACGGATCGGATAAACGGTATCGGAGAAAAGTATTAGGTATAGTTGGTTAATCTCAGGATGGTTTACCGAAATAAACCATCCTTTTTGTAACCTATTATTTTCTGCCATTAAAAATTATCGGATAAATTTTTTATCTGTATTTATCCGTAATAATGCAAAACCATCCCAACCTTTTTCCCCTACAGTTTTTGGCATCCGCCCCGCAGAGTTGCTTGTATTCAAGCTGACGTTAACATGTTTTTCACCTTGCGGCTTAACTGCCTTGATAGCCATTGGGATTTTGAGACTGCCAACGCCAAGCATCTGCGGTCATTTCCACAACAGTACGGCTTGCCTTCCAACCCAGCTCTCGCTCAGCTTTCTCTGGACTTGACCAACATTCCGCAATGTCTCCCGGACGACGTGGACAAATCTCATAAGGAACAGGCTTACCACAGGCATGACTGAACGCTTCCACCATTTCCAGTACGCTGGTGCCTTTTCCGGTGCCCAAATTGTAGATATGCAACCCCGACTTCTTGCCAACAGCATTCAATGCCGCAATGTGTCCGTCGGCCAAATCCATAACATGGATATAATCACGCACTCCGGTGCCATCAGATGTCGGATAATCGTTGCCATACACAGACAACTTTTCCCGACGACCTACCGCTACTTGAGCAATATAAGGCATCAAATTATTAGGAATTCCCTGTGGATCTTCCCCCATCGTGCCGGAAGGATGAGCACCTACTGGATTGAAATAACGCAGTAGCACCACAGACAAATCATTTTCGGCATGATGAAGATCAGACAGGCAGCGTTCGACCATATACTTACTGGTTCCATAAGGGTTAGTCGTATTGCCTACCGTGGATTGCTCGGTAATCGGCACAACATCAGGATCACCATATACTGTGGCGGATGAGCTAAAGATAATGCTTTTGACGCGCGCTTTATGCATACTGCGCACCAGCACCAGCGTTCCATTGACATTGTTGTCATAATATTCGATAGGTTTAGCGACAGATTCCCCAACCGCTTTCAATCCGGCAAAGTGAATTACAGATTGGATTTGATGACGAGCAAAAATGGCATCAAGGAATGACTCATCACGAATATCCCCTTCATAAAACAGAGGCTGTACACCAGTCAATGCCTCAATACGCGCCAGGACTTCACGATTGGCATTGCACAGATTATCAATGATGATCGGCCTCATCCCTGCTGCAAGCATTTGTACACAAGTATGGCTACCGATATAGCCCATTCCACCTGTCACTAATATTTCCACGTTGACCTCTTTTTTTAACTGATAACACGCAAGAGTATAAAAAGAGTCAATGCATTAGTGAACTAAAACTAAAATATGGCAAAATCAGGCAATAACTATTTTCTAATGATTCACTATTTAATAATCACAGCTAATAATAAAATCCGATGATGAAAAAAATCACTTTTACCTCTGCCCAAACTACTACCATAAATGATAGCTTTTTCAATGAAATACAAACAGGCGTACTGTTTGAACATCCTGATATTCAAGTCATGCAAACTTATTTTGATCAAGCTTACTATCGGGATACATTATTTGATGAATGTGGTATTGCCTATCCACCCAAGTTACATAACGCAGTCAATAAACGGCGAGCGGAATATCTGGCTGCCCGTTACTGCACTCAACAAGTTTTAAACAATTTGGGTTATTCTGGTTTTCAAGTAACCAATGCCCAAGATCGTTCTCCAATCTGGCCCGACAATATTTGTGGCTCCATCTCTCATTCCACCAGCTGTGCCATTGCGTTTGCAGCTTCTTGTGATAAGTACCAAATAATCGGCATTGATATCGAACAGGAGATCAAATCAGAGACTATCGAAAATGTTTTACCCAGCATCATCAATACCAATGAAGCGGCATTACTGAAAGAATGCCCATTGCTATTTGGGCAGGCGTTCACTCTTGCGTTCTCCATCAAAGAGAGTTTGTTTAAAGCACTTTACCCTCATGTAAAACGTTTTTTTGATTTCCATGCGGCTGAAATTACATCAATTGATTGTAGTGATCACTCTGTGAATATCAAACTATTGCAAACATTATCTGATGAGTATCAAGCGGGTTCACAATTTCATGGAAATTTTGTTCTCATGCCTCGACAACAAATACTGACATATTTGATTGGTTAGATAGTTATTCTCTAATAGGGAAAACCTGTAAGAAGAACCAATAATTTGAATAACCTGAATGCATCTGAATACTTAATTAAATGAACTAAACATTCAGATGCATTCAAGCTATAAAGGTATACTCACTTAAATAATATAATGAAGTTAACAATTAAACCAAACTAAAAACACATAAAACACGCAATAAATTAACATAGTTATATATTTTAAATCTTGAAAATATATCAATTAACACTTTGATTTAGAATAAAAAAACAGAAAAACAGGAAAACAAACTACAAATCCACCAGGTATTTTAGTTAACCGATTTCAATCAACTTAACTTGTAACTTTAAAAAAAATCATCCAATCTTCTATACAGAAAACAGATAATAACATGATCCAATACGGTGAGATCTCATATGTAAAATAAAACTCATTCTTAAATTTATATTTTTAAATAACACATAGTCAAAATGACAAATCGTTTTCGACTCATGGATTTTCATTATTAATCTTCAACAGAAACCATAGAAACCTCTGTGATATAGGTAATATATTAATATAGAAAAAATATAGTGAATTATCATTAAAACAATTGCCCTCTACTACAATTGTCCTCTACCACCATGAAATAAGACATAATATAGTCGGTTCAACGATGAAAACAGTTAAGGAAACAAATATGAAAAAAAACAAAATCTTCATAATCATGACTACAATAGCCAGTATGGGAGTATTCAATGTAGGAAATGCAAATACAACTGCAATCGAATCAGGTACAGTAAACTTTCAAGGTGTTGTGACAAATTCTCCCTGTAATATTGCACATGATTCTATTGATCAAACAGTTAAATTTGGTCATATCGGAAAAGCCTATCTGGATTCAGGTAATGAATATGCCCAAGAGTTCAAAATTAAATTGGAGCAATGTGCTTTTAATCAAAGCAAAAATTTTACTATTCAATTTAGGGGGCTTAGTGATACGAGTAGATCTGAATTGAAAATGATTGGAACCGCTAAAAACGTAGCCGTTAAACTGACAACAGATGAAGGTAAGGCGATATCAATAGGAACTAATATTGATTCTATGGAACTCAAAAAAGGAACAAATATTTTAGGCTTCATTGCTTATGCTAAAAAAGAGGAAGGTGCCACTGAAGTTTCTGAAGGTGATTTCCAAGGTAAGGCACTCTTTGATATTACCTATAACTAATGCCTTAGCATATTATATTACATGACGAGAAATAATGTATTCCGTCATTTTCTAAGTCATAATTTTTTGTTTTGACAAAATACCAAGGATTCAATAATGATAAATGAGAATCCCAATTATATATTACAAAGCCTTATCATCTTATTGGGGTTATGGTTACCAGCGTCAGGAAATGCGGGAAAACTTCCTATAGAACCTAATCCCAATGAAACTTGGGTGCATGTCAGTGGAAGTGTTGTTTCAACAAGCTGCACTATTGTATTAGAAGATGCCTGGCAATCCTTGAATATGGGCGTAATATCGGCAAAAAATTTGAATCAGGATAGCGTAGGTAATCAAAAAAATGTCGTCATTAAATTAACTCATTGCTCTTTGGCAAAACAATCAAATGCAGGCTACCAGCTTCCAGTAAAAATATCATTTGAAGGCCAAAGAGATACAGAACCACATTGGTTTTATTTATCGGGTAATGCGCAAGGAGCAGTTTTAACTATACATGATTCAAAGGGTTATTTAGTACGTGAAGGCGAAATATTACCGACAACACCTATTTATGGTAATGGACAGCAATTGAAATACAAGCTTAGTTTAATTTCGAATGGAAAACCATTATTACCGGGCCATTATTATGCAGCACTGCGTTTTAAGATAAATTACGAGTAACACTCTATTTTTAAATGACTCTTTCTATACTCAATTAATTTCAAGATCATCGCAGCCAACAAGGAGGAAACTTGAAAGATAAAGAGTATATATCCTACTGGAATTTAGTACGGAATTCTGCGCATATGAATAAAACCAAAAGGAAACAGATAAAATATTTATTTGCATTATTGATGCTAATTACTTTATACATTAAAAAATCAAATGCAGTAGAATTCAATTCCGATATGCTGGATCTCCAAGATAAAAAAACATTGATTTATCCCGTTTCTCACAAGCAGACTATGTAATGCCAGGTAATTATCAGTTATCACTGATAATCAATGATCAAAATATTATCCATGAAACAATTATTCCATTCTATTCACGAAAGATGGGAGATAAAACTGTTTCAGAAATCTGTATTTCGCCAAAATTACGCGACAAAATCGGCTTAACAGAAAAAGCTCTCAACAGTACAGGCCTGTGGCATCAAGGACAGTGTGTCGATTTTTCTCCTTTAAAGGGAGTAAAACTATCTGCAAGTATGTCTGAATCGCAACTCAATATGAGCATTCCTCAGTTATATCTGGAGTATTCCGATCCTTTCTGGTCGCCCCCTTCCCTCTGGGATAATGGCATACCAGGGCTACTCCTTGATTATAATCTCTTGGATTCACATATTAAGCGCAACACCGTAATGAACGAAGTAAATGAGTGGGTATTCCTTTAAATAACTCATTCGGTGTTTTGTAATCTCGTGT
>NZ_FOVO01000072.1 GCF_900115195.1 Xenorhabdus japonica | reverse complement strand
GTGCGTGCCAGTCATTGTCGGCGGCAAGGATAATTCTCGCGTCTGGATACCGTTCCCTGACCTGTTTAGTCACAGTCGGTAAATTGCCTTCATCAATCGCAGCCAGTACCCAGCCCTCATGCAATTGGCTCACCGTTAAGGCGGTTGCATAGCCCTCAGTAATGATGATCGTGTCTGGCGTTTCAGTGATTGCCGATAAGGGGATAAAACTCCCCTTTTTCTGCGTCCCAGAGACAAGACGCTTATCACTGTTCGGCTTGATAATCTGAGCACCGGTGATTGTGCCGTCCAGCGTCTGAGTGACCAGCAACAAAGAGCCGTCTTTCAGTAACCGCTGATCGGGGCATTGCAGCCCCTTTTTCGTCAGATAGTCAGATTGTCCGGTAATCGTCTGAGCCACCAGCTTGTTCACTTTCTCAGTTATCAGAGGAGCCTCTGATTTCAGAGCCTCCTTTCTGGCAGGCTGGGGTTCAGGCAATGGAAGTAATAGAGCATCAGCAACGACCTTTATAGCCTCAGTGAGCGTTATTCCTTTGACTTTAGTCAGCAGGTCAAAGCCATCCCCATGATGCGGGTTATCACACTGGCGGCAATGCCAGTTACCGTCCCCGCGGTCGTCTATGAAGTGAAAGCGATCTGTACCGCCGCATATCGGGCAAGCACCATGCTTACCCTTTGCTGGAACGTCCACACCACAGGCAGACAGCAACCCTTGCCACTGCCCTTGTGCCACCGCTTTCACCGAACGAATATCAATATGACTTACCATTTCGGGAATCCCTCGCGGTGATGGATTTCAAACTGAGCATTTTGTTCCGTATCGTTCAGCGCTTCGGCAATCCTCGGCAAATACATCAGGGCTTCACCCACGCGGCGTAAATCATCTCTTGCCTGACAATCTGCATAGTTTTCATTATCGGCTGACCAGAAAGCCAGTTCCCCCATTGCAGACATCGCCGCCATCACGCCACTCAATGCCCCTTCGGAATGTTTGCGCAGATCTTTCAGTTCTTCGGTGCTCATATCGTTGAAGTTGTTGCGTACCAAATGGTTATAGATATCAGACATGATCAGGCTCTCCCTGCGTAGGTGTATTCTTGAGTGAAACGGCTTAATGGTATAATGCACGGGTAGGTATAACCTTCACGGACAAAGGTCACGCGGTTAAAAGCGACCGACAGCACTTGTACGGCTTCCCCGTTCTTATGGGTGTAATAGTCATGAGGGGCGGGGTTACGCATGGTTCACCCCCTGAACGGTAGACATATCGCTACAGTTGAAAGGGGTATCGATACCGATATCCCATGCCTGACGGGAAACGAATACCAGATTAGATTTGCCTGCCAGTAAACGGGCTTCACCTTCACAGTCCGCCAGAACAGTGATAAGGCGCACGGGGTTAAGTTCAGATAAACGGGTTTTGCCTTTTCCAATTAGGAAGGTATATTTATACATAGCTACCTCGATATTGTAGTTATCGTTGTTGGTTAGATGCCTCGTCAGTGTTAGCGCACTACGGGGCATTGCTTTACATATTGGTATGCAATGGTGTACATTGGTAACCGTGATGTTCAATATACGCAGGAAAACACCAATGTCAACCAGAGAAAACCAAAAAGATAGAATTGTCGTGCAATTACGCCTTGATGCTGATTTGTCTGAACGCCTTGGTCTAGCAATGAAAGAAGATGGCGACGACAACAAAGCAGGGTGGATTAAACGCCTACTTCGTAGAGAATTGGATAACAGAGGCATAGAGTCCAAAGATTCAACTGAGCAATAACCAATCAAATTAGTCCGATGGTTAACCAAGGCAAGATTATTGACGTGGTTCACTCCCCCTCTTAAAGATGGTAAGTTGGTTGAGCAATAACTAACCACACATCTTAAAGAGGTGAGCCTCTTAAGCTGTTGTTCTTCCGCGTAAAGCACATTTGCTTTACGCCAAAGGGTAGCATTCGCCGTGCTATCCTTTTCTTTTTGTGCCTGACTAAATGACGGTCGCAAAGTTTTTGAGCAAATATCATTTACACCCAAAGTCCGATTATCGGATATTGGCGTTTGCATCGACGATTTTCGTCGGTTCAAATAATAATCAGTTTGCATACCGATATTTTCGGCGTTCAAATTATAAGCAGACTGCATATTTGCAGTTTGACTAAATATCAATGAGTTAGGTAACTGACCCGAAATAATCGGGACAGCCAAAGCATGACCAAACGCCAAATATGGCGTCTGATTGTTTTTCAACGGGTTATTGAGGTGTCCGAAAATATTCGTATACCCATCAGCGAAATATTTCTCCGATTGGAACTGAGCGAAAAGTTTCGCTAAGTGACCAGCCAAAGTGAGGACTACGGCAACAGGACTCCTTAAACTCAAGGAATCACCAAAACCAATTGGATAACTTAAAGTTACAGAATTAATTCCCTGCATCACTTAACCTCTCGCAGCTCTATTCCTTTTGCCGTGTAACCCTGAACCCGAACACCCTCAACACGGTGGCGTTTCTTTGTTAGAAAGCGAATGTGATCGGCATAGACATAGAGCCACTGACCATCTACAGCAATGCGCTCAAATGTTCTGATTGGTCGCTTACTGTACTGGACAAAAGGGTTAAACTTATTGATTTTATTATCTTTATATGTCGACACCCCCTTATCATTACCTGTCACGCGATAGAGCCAGAATCGCTGTTCTTTACCTGTGAGCTTTTTCGTTCTAACTGGCACATAACCAGCCTTACGCATCGCTAAACTAAATTCCGCATCATTCCTGTAATATTGGCGACGTAACTCATTTGATACTGAGACAGCGAAACTTTGTTTAGTCCATATCTCTATCCATTGACTCACTAATTCAATTGGCAACCCATTGACTAATATCCCGCTAGTCTGATTTTGGGCGTAGGTAAGCCCCTGACCATTTAAGGCCATATTTTTAGATGTCATCGTTTTACCCTGTCTTAATTAATTTGATTTTCGGCTATAGGGGTTATTTACATTTTCTACTGTTGGCGGGTTACGTACCCA
>NZ_FOVO01000047.1 GCF_900115195.1 Xenorhabdus japonica | reverse complement strand
TACACCGGATTATTAACCATCTTGGCGAAATTCTGGCCCTCAAAATCACGGCCGGAAATACGGATGATAGGAAAGTGGTTCGGGAATTAGCAAAATTCCTTGTATGGCGACAAAGGTTATCTTAGTCAGGAAGTGGCAGACGATTTAGCGAAAAACGGTGTCACTTTCATCACGAAAAAGCGGAGTAATATGAAAGCGAGTGTGCTGGAATATTGGGATAAAATAATGTGATCAAGGCGTTTTATTATCGAAACGGTTAATGGGCAATTAAAAAATATCTGTCAAATAGAACATGCTCGTCATCGAAGTATAAAAGGATTTCTGTTGACTGTTTTAACGGGGTGAATGGCTTATTGTCATAAAAAGAAGAAACCATCACTGAAAGTTTTCTACTCAGAAGAAAAAGATATTCCAGTGACGGCTTAAACAGAATTGGGGTTAATTAATAAATTTAATGCCATTTCACTCATAGGTTTATTTGCATCATTCCTGCCCTGAAAAACATATTTCCCTTGGCCTGTAATGGGCTGTAGCTGTTCTAAAATATCAATAGCCTGGTTTGATAATGGAACAATATGAGGGCGACGCATTTTCATTTTTGCAGCAGGTATTTCCCATTGCGCTTTATTAAAATCAACCTCTGACCATTCAGCCTTGCGTAATTCACCGGGACGGGCACCAATTATCATTTGTAATCGCATCCCCATTTTTACGATGAAACTACCTGTATAAGCATTTAAGGATTTATAGAACTCTGGGATTTCATCAACAGTTAAAAATGAATAATGTTCTTTTTTATGTGCAGCAAAGGCAGACACTAAATCTGGGGTGGGATTATATTCAGTCCTCCCTGTTACTATTGCATATCGCCATACCTCTCCACACCGTTGACGAACTTTTCTGAGTTTTTCGGTCGCTCCCCGATCGTTCATTCGTGATAAAATAGCCATAAGTTCCATTGGCTTAATCTCAGAAATAGGTCTATTGCCTATATATGGGAAAACGTCTTTTTCAAATGTTTCCATCATTTCTTTGGCATAAGAAGCCGACTACCTGTCTACGCGTTTTTCATACCATTCACGAGTTATATTTTCAAAGGTGTTTTCTATTTGGTTTGCTGCGGATATCTTTTCGGTTTTTCTTACTTCACTGGGGTTAATTCCGTTAGCCACCAGCTTTCTTGCCTCATCGCGTTTGGTTCTGGCTTCGGTGAGTGTTACTACTGGATAAACACCTAATGAGATCATTTTGGTTTTACCCGCAAATTGATAACGATATCGCCAGCCTTTGGAACCATTGATATCAACCAATAAAGATAGCCCGTTGCCATCTGCCAGCGTATAGGCTTTTTCCTTTGGTTTGGCTCGCTTGATTGTCAAGTCTGTCAGCTTCATAAATCACCAATCTTGTATAGAAAAATTGTAGAGGGAAACTCTATACAACAAATTGTAGAGATTTAGAAAGACACTACTAGACTTGGATAGATGAGAGTTTTATTGAATATATTGATTTTACTGAGGTTAATTGACTTGAATAGACTATGAAAGATGTTCTTTTGGTGCCCCCTGCAGGAATCGAACCTACAATTAGCCCTTAGGAGGGGCTCGTTATATCCATTTAACTAAGAGGGCAATGAAACACAGTATACCTGTTTTTCTTGTTAGAGATAAGGCATAACGAATCGTTTGCCTATATAATCACCACTCTTTTTGATTACCGCTAATGAAAAATTGGAAGTATATTTAGCATATTTGGGACATTAGCTGGTTTGCAACGGATGGTCGATGTCGAAAAATAATTATGTGGAGAACAATATGAAGTATCGTCTGAGCGGGGTTGCTCTTACAGCAATCTTACTTGTGGGATGTGCCAGTTCATCGAACACGATGGAGCAGGGGCGTTCTGATCCGCTGGAAGGGTTTAACCGTGCTATGTTCAACTTCAATTATGATGTTCTCGATCCTTATGTTTTACGGCCTGTTGCTGTTGCTTGGCGAAATTATGTGCCGATGCCTGCGCGAAATGGCATCAGTAATTTCATGAGCAATCTCGAAGAGCCTGCCAGCATGGTTAACAGTTTTTTACGTGGTGATGTTCATGAAGGAGCAAAACACTTTAACCGTTTCTTTTTGAATACTCTTTTGGGTATGGGGGGGCTTATTGATGTTGCTTCCATGGCGAATCCTAAGTTGGCAAAAGAAGATCCGATGCGCTTTGGTAGTACATTAGGACACTATAATGTGGGATATGGCCCATATGTTGTTCTACCGGGATATGGCAGTTTTACATTGCGTGATGAAGGCGGTAACTTTGCGGATATGACTTATCCTGTACTGAGTTATCTTACTGGTTGGATGTCGGTAGGAAAGTGGGTGTTTGAAGGTATAGAAACCCGTGCCCGCTTGCTAGATTCTGATGGTCTATTAAGGAACTCTTCCGACCCTTATTTGATGATGCGTGATACTTACTTCCAACGTCACGATTTTATGGTCAATGGTGGCAAGTTGGAGCCAGAAAAAAATCCTAATGCTGCAAGCATTCAAGATGAATTAGATTCCATTGATTAAGTATCGATAATCAAAAAAGGATAGTGAATGCTATCCTTTTTTTTAGATCACGGTATTCGGTTTAAAGCGTGTATTAGAACGAATAGTTAAAGTTCACACCGTATAACCATGCCGTTCCTTTGGAATCAAATTCATATGGTGTATTGAAACCTTTTTCCTGGATCTCTTCTGGCAGTTTTTCGCTAACATGTACTTTCTTACCGCGCATATAAGAAACACCAACATCTACAGAAGCATCTTTATTAAATGCGTAAGTGGTTCCTACGCTAAACCAGAAACGATCTTGATCGGGAATTGAAATTGAGCGGTTTTTAGCTGGTACCGGGCTTTCATCAAAGGCAATACCTGTGCGGAATGTCCAGTTATCATCATAGTAGTAAGTCGTACCTAGCGAGATACGATAAGCATCACGAAAACCTTCATGTTTATCAAATGCAACTTTACCTGTATCACTTCTCGTTGCTTTCAATTCTTTGAATTCACTCCAGCCTGTATATAAGAAACTATAATGAATTGCCCATTGTGGTGCAACACGGTTATAGCCAGAGAATTCCCACATATCAGGCAAATTCAGATCCAATTTACCTTTGACGGTTTTCCCATTAGTACCACTCTCAAAGAGTGATCGTATGTATGGCAAATCGTTGCTGTAATCCCCGCTCTTGAATTTAACTTTGACTTTTGAGCGGTAAGTCAGGCTATAACGGTTATTTTCATCATACTGATACAGAAGCCCTGCGTTCCAACCGTAGCCCCAATCTTTGCCTTCTAAGCGAGCAGCTTCATCACTATCTGAGATTGAAAGGTGTTCAAGAGCTTTATTCTTAGTTGCTTTTCCTGCAGCGTTTATTTGCCTAGTAGCCATTGGACCGATTTCACCCATATGGCGAACGATCTTAGCATCGGCATACACAGCATTGACACCTAAGCCAAAGCTGAACTGGTCATTAAATTTGTAAGCACTGCTTAGGTTTAGGTTCACGGTCTTAAGATCTGTTTTGCCACCAATTGGGCCAGCAGTGTAATTATTGCTGAAATTAGTCGCTAAGCCAAAATTGGAAGTCGCAGATGCGCCAACAAACCATTGATCGCTGATTGGGGTAATAAAATGCAGATTTGGGATCCATGCATGTGGTGCGATGTTTTTAGCATCAGTACTATTTTTGGTGAGAGGTGACTCCCCAGTGATATCAACATCTGGGTTAACATACACTAAACCGCCAGAAAACGATGGGCTATTAAATAAGGTCATGGCCGCAGGGTTACGACTCCCTACGGAAGCGTTGTCTGCAACGACACCTGCCCCAGAAAATGCACGGCCTAATCCTGATGATGAATATTCATTCAATTGAAAACCGGCAGCACTAGCATTGGATGAGATAATTGCAACCGCCACTGCTAATGCTGAACGTGTAAATAGGTTTTTCTGGTTCATAACCAAAACCTCATTGTTTAATTATTATTAACATGCTACTCAAGTAGCTGAGAGCGCGGAATTGTAGATTCTGTTTGTCTTAATGACAAATCAGACCAGTGCACGAAGTATAGGCCTGATAATAGATTATGTTGCAATAATGTTTTCAAAATATAACTAAAATGATTGTTAAATTGGGACTTGCTTAACAAAAAACAGACAACTTGCGTTAATGAAATGTAAACGAATTCTTGTTGGAGTGATGAGATCAATAAATAGTGAGATAAATGGTTTCAAATAGCGCAAATGCTGGTTATTGATAGTCAGGAGAACGTAGAATTATTCGTAATTTTTTATTGTCGGAGAAATAAAATGCCTGATGCAATTAACCGCTGTAATGCCGAAGAGACCGCAGCTTGTTGCTGTGTTGATGTGGGAACAGTCATTGATAATGAAGATTGCACTGCTTCTTACCAGTGTGTTTTTGCTAGTGAACAAGAAGCTGAATTAATGCTTAATGCCTTGATAAAAAAGGCAAAAGAAGTGGAGTCTGATCCATGTGTTATACGCCATAACATTAAAGAGGTCGAGGGTGAAATGCAGTTATCTGTTGATTTCACTTTTAGTTGCCAAGCAGAGGCCTTAATTTTTCAGTTAGGCTTGCGTTAATTCCCCCTGAACAATAGTTTTCTCACTGTTTTATATCACAAAACAGTGAGAAAATTGCTTGTAAACGATTGCAAATAGCAGTCTTTTCTTTGTGTTTCTGTCGCAGATTCTTCATTTAAGTTATATAAATTATAAATCTCTTAAAGTTGAGTTTGTTCTCATTTTTAGTTTATTCCTGTTTGATATTTTCCAACATTGCGTTAACAATGCGTGATCAGGTCTGACCTCTTATGAGGTGAGTAAATATTTTTAATCAATTGATTTAGTTAATGATAATGATTAGGAGTTGCTATGGATCGTTCTTCAACACAAGTAATAATGCAAAAGGAACGTGTAGCTATTGTCAGTGGGTTGCGCATTCCTTTTGCGAAACAGGCAACTTTCTACCACGGTATTCCGGCTGTCGATTTGGGAAAGGCTGTTGTTAGTGAGCTGGTCATTAGGAGCGGTTTGTCGCCTGAGAAGATCGACCAATTAGTTTTTGGACAGGTTGTCCAAATGCCGGAAGCACCGAATATTGCAAGGGAAATTGTTTTAGGGGCAGGCTTAAGTGTGAATACTGATGCCTATAGTGTTTCCCGTGCCTGTGCGACAAGTTTTCAGGCAATTGCAAACGTAGCTGAAAGTATTATGGCGGGAACAGTCAATGTAGGAATTGCTGGAGGTGCTGATTCTTCATCCGTTTTGCCCATCGGAGTGACTAAATCATTGGCTCGCACTTTAGTTGATATGAACAAAGCTAAAAACCTCTCCCAACGGCTAAAATTACTCAATCGATTGAAACTACGTGATTTACTGCCCGTATCTCCTGCTGTTGCTGAATATTCTACAGGATTAAGAATGGGGGATACCGCAGAGCAGATGGCAAAAACTTACCATATCAGCCGCGAAGATCAGGACGCATTGGCGCACCGCTCTCATGTATTGGCGGCTAAAGCCTGGGAGCAGGGGCTTTTGAAAGAAGAAATTACATCGGCATATTTCCCGCCATACAGTAAAACATTGGCAGAAGATAATAATATTAGAAAGAGTTCAACTTTAGCTTCTTATGCCAAATTACGTCCGGCCTTTGATCGTAAACATGGCACAGTCACAGCGGCAAACAGCACACCATTGACTGATGGTGCAGCGGCAGTGATGTTAATGCGTGAATCGGTTGCTAAAGAATTCGGTATGGTTCCATTGGGGTATTTACGTAGTTATGCATTTTCTGCAATTGATGTTTGGCAGGACATGTTATTGGGTCCATCCTACGCAACGCCGCTGGCACTGGAACGTGCTGGTATCACTCTTAATGAACTCACTCTTATCGACATGCATGAAGCGTTTGCAGCTCAAACACTGACGAATTTAAAAATGTTTGCCAGTGAAAAATTTGCTCATGAAAAGTTGGGGCGTGCTCAGGCAATTGGTGATGTGGATATGGATAAATTCAATGTATTGGGTGGATCAATTGCTTATGGTCATCCATTTGCGGCGACAGGAGCCAGAATGGTTACTCAGACGTTGAATGAATTGCGTCGCCGTGGTGGAGGGCTTGGATTAACGACAGCTTGTGCCGCTGGTGGTTTGGGTGCAGCAATGGTATTGGAGGTGGAATAATGACTCAGGCTGAAAAAGAAACGATTGTATCAGCAATGCAACCGGAGCAATCGGTATTCAGTTTTTCTGTCAGGGATGACAAGGTGGGAATTATCACCATTGATGTACCGGGCGAAAAAGTCAACACACTGAAAGCTGAATTTGTTGAACAGTTTTTGATGATGTTTGAAAAAGCGCAACAAGTTTCTGGTTTGAAAGGGTTGGTTATCATATCAGGTAAACCAGATACTTTCATCGCTGGCGCTGATATCAGCATGATAGCTGGCTGTCAAACCCAGGAAGAAGCGACAGCATTGGCTGAGAAGGGGCAAAAACTGTTTGCGCAGATTGCTAATTATCCTTTACCTGTTGTGGCCGCGATTCATGGTGCATGTTTAGGCGGTGGGTTGGAATTGGCATTGGCTTGTCATGCGCGCATCTGTTCTTTAGATGAAAAAACACGTCTTGGTTTACCAGAAGTTCAGCTTGGTTTATTACCGGGTTCGGGGGGAACGCAGAGATTGCCCCGTTTGATTGGCGTCAGTGCCGCTTTGGATATTATATTGACAGGCCGTCAACTTAAGGCAAAACAAGCGCAACGGTTAGGTGTTGTGGATGATGCAGTACCCTTAGATATCTTGCTGGATGTTGCTGTGCAATATGTTAAAAAAGGCACTGTGAAGCGTAAGCCATTGGCATGGTCACAACGTATGCTGGCAAGCCCATTGGGCAGGCCGCTGTTATTCCAGATGGTTCATAAAAAAACGCGAGAAAAAACTCGCGGTCATTATCCTGCACCAGAGAAAATAATTAATGTGATCCGTACGGGGTTAGAAAAAGGCGCAGAGAGAGGTTTTCAGCTTGAAGCCAAGGCATTTGGTGAACTGGCAATGTCGCAAGAATCAGAAGCATTACGGAGCCTGTTTTTTGCTTCTACCACGTTAAAAAATGAAACGGGTTCTTCAGAGCAGCCAGCCGAGATTAAGTATGTGGGCGTTTTGGGTGGAGGATTGATGGGTGGTGGTATTGCCAATGTAACCATGACTCGAGGGAATTTGCCTGTTCGCATTAAAGATATTAGTGAAAAAGGCATCAATCAAGCATTAAAATATACATGGGATCTCCTTTCTAAGCGAGTAAAACAGCGTCGTTTGAAATCAAGTGAACGCTCACGTCAAATGTCTCTATTGACAGGAACCATAGACTACAGCGGCTTTGAACAAGCCGATATTGTAGTTGAAGCTGTATTTGAAGAATTAGTATTAAAACGTAAAATGGTTTCAGAAATTGAAGTGCATACAAAACCCGAAACCATTTTTGCATCCAACACCTCTTCATTGCCAATTCATAAGATTGCTGAAGTTGCAACTCGACCAGAACGAGTGATCGGTCTTCACTATTTTAGCCCTGTAGACAAAATGCCGTTGGTAGAAGTCATTCCACATGAGGGAACGAGTGAAAAAACAATTGCAACTGCCGTGGCATTGGCCAAGAAACAGGGAAAAACAGCCATTGTTGTCGGGGACAAAGCGGGATTCTATGTGAACCGAATTCTGACACCTTACATTAATGAAGCGGGTTATTGTTTAGTGGAAGGGGAGCCGATTGAACATATTGATAATGCTTTGATGAATTTTGGTTTTCCTATTGGCCCAATCAATTTACTGGATGAAGTTGGCATCGATGTGGGCACCAAAATCATCCCTATTTTGGTAGAGCAATTGGGAAGTCGATTTACTGCGCCAGAGATTTTGGAAGCAATTTTGAAAGATGACCGGAAAGGCAAGAAAAATGGTCGTGGCTTCTATTCGTATGCAAACAAAAAGGGTTCATTCTGGTCTTTTGGGAAAAAAGCCAGAGAAGTGGATGCATCCATCTATTCGTTATTAAAAATCAAACCTGCTGTAAAAATGTTGCCAGCTGACATTGCCCAGCGCTGTGTGATGCTTATGCTGAATGAAGCAGTTCGCTGTTTGGCGGAAGGCATTATCAGAAGCCCTCGTGATGGTGATATTGGTGCTGTATTTGGTATCGGATTCCCGCCATTCTTGGGAGGGCCATTCCGTTATATTGATAAGCTTGGTAGTGATAAAATCGTAGAAATTTTACGGCGTCTGGAGTCGCAATATGGGGAAAGATTTGCTCCCTGTGAGCACTTAGTCCAGATGGTTGAACAGAAAAAGAAATTTCATGCATAGAGAAAGGTGAGTGTGAGTGGTCTTAGGATAGGTTTGCAATTAACTAAACGGTGGATTATGTACGTTTTTATTATGCGTCACGGTGATGCTGCTTTAGACGCAATCAGTGATGCAACACGGGAACTCATGCCTCAAGGGTGTCAAGAATCACAGAAAATGGCTTGTTGGCTTTCGCAGCAATCGCCTGACATTGATTGTGTTTTGGTCAGTCCTTATACCCGTGCAGCACAAACGCTGAAAATAGTGAGAGAAAATTTGGCACTTCCTGACGATGAAGAAGTGCTGGCTGAGTTGATACCATCGGGTGATGTAGCGTTGGTTGCCAGTTATTTACACGTTTTGTCAACACAAGGGCGCAAATCTGTATTGGTAGTTTCTCATTTACCGTTGGTTGGGTATTTGGTTTCTGAGCTTTGTCCTGGGCAAATCCCCCCGATGTTTGCTACATCCGGCATTGCTTGTGTCGAGTTGGATCACCAAACAGAAAAAGGGTGTCTATTATGGCAAACATCTCCAGCACAGTTAACGAAAAAACCTAACTAGACACCTTATTACTGGCCTTTAATTACCTGATACTTTAATTCAATATAAAGACCAAATCAGCGCTGCGTAAACTCCTCCATCTCTACCAAAATGAGTAACGCAGCGTTCCCTCCCCATTCTTTAGGCGCTTGATGGAAGGCAATAATATCAGGATGCTGAGCAAGCCATAACGGAGTTTGTTGCTTGAGAATATGTTTACCGTGACCATGCATAACACAGGCACAATAAACGTTTTCACGACGACAGGCGGCAATTAATGCTCCAATTTCCTGTTTAGCTTGTAATTGGGTTAATCCATGTAAGTCTAGAAAAAGCTCCGGAGAATAATCTCCTCGACGCAATTTCTTTAATTCATAATGATTAGCACCTTCCCGTATATAGCGGGTTGGGCCTTCCATATCCAAATTTGGCTGAAACTCATCGGAAAAATAGTAACTGGCATCGATCTGTTCTTGCATCAAGCGTTCAGGGGCAACATGGTTAATTTTGTTTCTTTTCGGAGGATGGGAAACCTTATCTTGCACAATACGACGGGTTCCCGTAACAGATGTTCTAAATAGACTGATGTCTTCTAAGTTTAGTTGATGTTTTTTCTTCATTGCATGTTAATTTGCTCACAGCTTTTGGTAAGTGTACATGATTTTTTGTGATTTTTCTTGGAAGCGATTGTTTTAAATAAAGTATTGTTTTAAGTAAAGTATTTTTTAAGTAAAGTATTTTTTAAGTAACGTATTTTTTAAGTAACGTATTTTTTAAGTAACGTATCGTTTTAAGTAACAAGTTGTTCACAAAATGATTTGACAATTATGTTTGGTTATAAAATATATGTATATACAACATGAGGTCTGATACAAACAAAAAAATAACAGGATGGTACAATGTCAATTGAACTAAGAGACACTGATGTCATATGGCGCAATGCCAAACTTGCTACAATGAACCCTGCAATTAAAAACACTTATAGTGCAAATGTTAATGGCGACAGTATTGATGGTCTAAACAATTACGGCATATTAGAACAGCATGATCTTGTTGTGAGGGATGAAAAGATCTTGGCGATTTTGCCGACAGGTAGCGCACCAACCAACCAGTGTAAGATCATTGATGTGGAGCAGCGGCTAATCACTCCCGGCTTGATCGATTGCCACACTCACTTAGTGTTTGGTGGCAATAGAGCTTCTGAGTGGGAACAGCGTCTGAACGGGGTTTCTTATGAAGAAATTAGCGCAAAAGGTGGGGGTATTAATTCCACAGTCAATGCCACTCGTAATAGTTCAGCTCAACAGTTGGAAATCGCGTCCCAGAAGCGTCTTAATGCATTGATTGCCGAAGGTGTGACAACAATTGAGATGAAATCAGGTTATGGGCTGGATCTGATAAATGAAGAAAAACAGTTGAATATCGTGCGGGCATTGGCACAGAAAAACCCCATCGAAATTAGCCCGACATTACTTTCCGCCCATGCCGTTCCTCCTGAATATAAACATGATCCTGATGCCTATATCGATTTAGTCTGTGATTCCATCCTGCCTACTCTCTGGCAAAAACAGTTATTTGAAGCTGTAGATGTATTTTGTGAAACTGTTGGTTTCAATCTGAATCAAACCAAGCGTCTTTTTGCAACCGCAAAACGGCTGAATATTCCTGTAAAAGGTCATGTTGAGCAACTTTCCAATTTGGGCGGAAGTGAACTGGTTGCTGAATATCAAGGTTTGTCAGTTGATCATATTGAGCATTTGGATGAAAAGGGAATTGAAGCTCTCAGCCGTAGTGGGACAGTCGCTGTGTTGCTGCCCGGGGCATTTTATTTCCTGAGAGAAACTAAACGTCCTCCCATTGCGTTATTGCGCCAATATGGTGTACCGATGGCTATTTCAACAGATTTCAACCCTGGCACCAGTCCCTTTGCTTCTTTACGCCTGATCATGAATATGGCTTGCGTACAATTTGGTTTAACGCCAGAAGAAGCGTGGCAGGGAGTAACCATTCATGCCGCCCGGGCATTGGGACGAGCGGATAGTCATGGTCAATTGGCCGCGGGTTTTATGGCTGATTTTGTTGTTTGGGATGCTCAGAATCCGGTTGATATTTTATACGAACTGGGACATAACCCATTGGTTTATCGTGTTTATCATGGTGAAATCATGCATCGTGATAATTTAAATCGCCTGAGCGAATTAAATTATCTTAACGAACATTCTATTTGCGATAATTAATGGTGGTGAGGAAAAAATATGAATTTATGGCATCCGACATCAGAAAACATCTGGCAAGGGCGTAATGATCTTGCAGAAGCTGATAATGCTTTACGTGTATTCCAAACAGTAAAACAACCTGTCAGTTTTACTCCAGCAGAATTTCCTCACCACATTGCGCTATTGGGATTTGAATGCGATGAAGGCGTCAAACTCAATCATGGGCGCTCGGGCGCGAAATCGGGGCCTGAATATTTGCGCCAATCGTTGGCAAACTTAGCGAGTTATGATGGCCATGATAGGTTGGTGGATTTGGGAAATATTCGCGCCAATTCCGGTGAATTGAGTGAGGCACAGAAAGCACTCAGTGATGCGGTATATGAATGCCAGCAGCATAATATGAAGACACTGATCTTTGGTGGTGGACATGAAACCGCATTTGCTCATGGAATGGGAATTTACCGTGCGTATCCAGAGCAGCGTGTTGGCATTATCAATTTTGATGCCCATTTGGATCTGCGAAATGCGCCGCAGCCTACATCAGGAACCCCATTTCGGCAACTTGCCCATTACTGCCAGCAGAATCAGCGCCCATTTAATTACAGTTGTGTTGGAGCCAGTTTGGCATCAAATACCCAAGCGTTGTTGGATGAAGCTAATCATCTTGATGTCACCATTATTTGGGATACTCATTGCGTTGAATCCATGTTGGATAAGGTACAGCAGCAACTGCAAGATATAATCAATCAGGTTGATATTATTTATATGACAATTGATTTAGACGTGTTGCCAATTTGGCAAATGCCAGCCGTTTCTGCCCCTGCGGCGCTGGGGGTTCCACTGGAGCGTTTATTGCCATTGGTTCAACTCATCTGTCAGAGCAAAAAATTGCAAGCTGTAGATTTAGTTGAGCTTAACCCTTTGTATGATATTCAAGGAATGGGGGGAAAAGTGGCAGCTCGCTTGGCATGGCAGTTGGTGCATTGGTGGAACGGATAGGCTGATGGAGTGCATCAGTGGAGGATAATAAGTGGGAGATAGCAAAAATAAACCCGTGCCTTTGTATGCGAAAGTTAAACAAGCAATTATTGAAAAAATCTATACGGGAGAATGGAAACCGCATGATCGGGTTCCTTCGGAAGCTGAACTGGTCAAGCGATTTAACTGTAGTCGCATGACGGCTAACAGGGCGTTGAGGGAGCTAACGGCAGAAGGTTTTCTATTTCGTTTGCAAGGTGTGGGATCGTTTGTTTCTGAGCCGAAAGGGCAATCGGCTCTATTTGAGATTCACAGTATTGCAGATGAAATTGCTTCCCGCTCTAACCGACATAGTTGCAAGGTGCTGAAACTCTCTGAAGTGAACGCCAATATGACTCAGGCTGTAGAATTTAATATTGCAGTAGGCACACCTCTTTACCATTCCATCATTGTACATTATGAAAATGATGTACCGATGCAAATTGAGGATCGCTATGTCAATGTTCAGGCAGCACCGAAGTATATGAGGCAAGATTTCAGTCAGCAAACGGCTCATGATTATTTATCTCAGGTTGCACCATTGACAGAGGGAGAGCATGTTGTTGAAGCTGTTGCGGGAGATGCTCGTTCTTGTCGATTATTACAAATTGAAGTCAATACGCCTTGTTTGTTAATTAGCCGACGAACTTGGTCGAAGGAATTTATTGTTTCCAGTGCTAAGTTATTGTTTCCTGGGCATCGACATAAATTGAAAGGACGTTTTAGTTCATAGTTTGTCTATTCAACCATAAAAAACCTCTTTTTCCTTTTTGGGCAGAAGAGGTTTTTTTATCAACTATTGTGACAATAATGTAAATAAAATGTGATATTGGGCGCAAAACCAGCAAAAACATTTCCCTATTTATTACGGAATAAAACATTATCACCTTATTGATTTTTATCATAAATAGTATTGTGCTCCGTATTATCAACTTTATCTTCGTCACATTTTTGCCTATTGAATATGCATGTATATACAACTATACAATTAATAAAATTCATAAAGATGAAATAGGAAAAACCGTGACGATACAAAATAATAAATTTAGCAACGTAACTATTCGCTCTCCCAGAGGGACACAACTCACAGCAAAAAGTTGGTTGACCGAAGCACCACTTCGTATGCTCATGAATAACCTTGATCCTGATGTGGCAGAAAATCCCTGCGAATTGGTCGTTTATGGCGGGATTGGTCGTGCCGCCAGAAACTGGGCTTGCTATGAAAAAATCGTTGAAACTCTGAAAAATCTGGAAAATGACGAAACCTTGCTGGTGCAATCAGGTAAGCCTGTGGGAGTATTTAAAACCCATGAAAACGCCCCGCGTGTATTAATTGCAAACTCGAATCTGGTTCCACATTGGGCGACATGGGAACATTTTAATGAGTTAGATGCTAAGGGACTGGCAATGTATGGTCAGATGACTGCCGGTAGTTGGATATACATCGGAAGTCAGGGCATTGTTCAGGGAACTTACGAAACTTTTGTGGAAGCAGGTCGTCAACATTACAACGGTAATTTGACCGGACGTTGGGTTTTGACTGCGGGTTTGGGAGGGATGGGTGGAGCCCAGCCACTGGCTGCAACATTGGCGGGTGCGTCTTCATTGACCATTGAGTGCCAGCAAAGCCGCATTGATTTTCGTCTGCGTACCAAATATGTGGATGAACAGGCTGTTGATTTGGATGATGCTTTAGCGCGTATTGAACGTTATACCCAAGAAGGCAAAGCAGTATCCATAGCATTATGCGGTAATGCTGCTGAGATTTTACCTGAACTGGTTCGCCGTGGTGTGCGTCCTGATATGGTAACAGATCAGACCAGCGCTCATGATCCATTACACGGTTATTTGCCTGCTGGTTGGACATGGGAAGAGTACTGCCGCCGTGCTGAAAGTGAACCAGAAGTTGTGATTCAAGCGGCAAAAGCTTCAATGGCTATACATGTTGAAGCCATGCTGGTTTTCCAAAAGCAGGGAATACCTACATTTGATTATGGTAATAACATCCGCCAAATGGCGAAAGAATCGGGGGTTAAACACGCCTTTGATTTCCCCGGATTTGTTCCTGCCTACATTCGTCCTCTGTTCTGCCGTGGTATCGGGCCTTTCCGCTGGTCGGCACTCTCCGGCGATCCTGAGGATATTTATAAAACCGACGCCAAGGTAAAAGAATTGCTGCCGGATGACACCCATTTACACCGTTGGTTGGATATGGCAAGAGAGCACATCAGTTTCCAAGGGTTGCCTGCACGTATTTGCTGGGTAGGTTTGGGAGATCGTGCCAAATTGGGATTGGCATTTAATGAAATGGTTCGCAGTGGGGAACTTTCCGCACCTATCGTGATTGGCCGTGACCATTTGGATTCCGGTTCTGTCGCCAGCCCCAACCGTGAAACTGAATCCATGCAAGATGGTTCTGATGCTGTTTCTGATTGGCCATTGTTGAATGCTTTGCTGAATACCGCCAGTGGCGCGACATGGGTTTCCCTGCATCATGGTGGTGGCGTTGGGATGGGGTTCTCCCAACACTCCGGTATGGTCATTGTTTGTGATGGAACTGATGAAGCGGCTGACCGCATTGCCCGTGTATTACACAATGATCCAGCAACGGGAGTGATGCGCCATGCTGATGCGGGTTATGAGATAGCTATCCAGTGTGCGAAAGAGCAGGGGCTAAACCTGCCAATGTTAAACCAGCCAGTGACTGATACAAAATAAGGAGCGTTGTCGAAATGAAAAATATTACTATCCACCCAGGAAGAATGACGCTTGACGAATTACGCCATGTTTATCAGCACCCTGTTCACATTAGTTTGGACGAACAATGCTTTCCTGCCATTGAGAACAGTGTCGCTTGTGTGAATCGCATCATCAGTGAAAACAGAACGGCTTATGGTATCAATACAGGTTTTGGCTTGCTGGCGAATACCCGTATCGCAGAACAGGATTTGGAAGAATTGCAGCGTTCCATTGTGTTGTCACATGCTGCGGGAGTCGGTGAGCCTCTGCCGGATGAAATTGTCCGATTGATTATGGTGTTGAAAATCAACAGCCTTGCCCGTGGCTATTCTGGCATTCGTCTGGAAGTGATTCAGGGGCTGGTTGCTTTGGTCAACGCTGAAATTTATCCTTACATTCCAAGCAAAGGTTCAGTGGGAGCCTCCGGTGACTTAGCCCCATTGGCGCATATGAGCCTGTTATTGTTGGGAGAAGGAAAAGCCCGCTATCGTGATGAATGGCTACCGGCGAAAATCGCGCTGGAAAAGGCAGGGCTCAAGCCGATTTGTTTGGTTGCAAAAGAAGGATTGGCGCTGCTCAATGGCACACAAACTTCTACAGCTTTTGCTTTGAAAGGGCTTTTTGCCGCAGAAGATTTACTTGCATCAGCGATTATTTGTGGTGCCTTGTCTGTTGAAGCCGCGCTTGGCTCCCGTAAACCATTTGATGCGCGTATCCATGATGCGCGAGGTCAGAAAGGCCAAATTGATGTGGCAGCCCTTTACCGTTTGGTATTGGAAGAACAGAGTGGAATTTCTGACTCGCACAAAAATTGCCCGAAAGTCCAAGATCCTTATTCATTGCGCTGCCAGCCACAAGTAATGGGGGCTTGTTTAACCCAAATCCGCCATGCTGCTGACGTGATTATGGTTGAAGCCAATGCGGTTTCAGATAATCCGCTGGTATTTGCTGAAGAAGATGAAGTGATTTCTGGCGGTAACTTCCATGCTGAACCCGTTGCTATGGCATCGGATAATCTGGCCATCGCTTTGGCTGAAATTGGCTCATTGTCAGAACGTCGTATTGCCTTGCTGATGGACAGTAATATGTCTCAATTGCCACCATTCTTGGTCGAAAACAGTGGTGTGAACTCCGGTTTCATGATTGCTCAGGTAACTGCGGCGGCTCTGGCAAGTGAAAACAAAGCGTTGGCGCATCCTTCCAGTGTTGATAGTCTGCCAACTTCTGCCAATCAGGAAGATCACGTTTCAATGGCACCGGCCGCAGGTCGTCGTTTGTGGGAAATGGCAGATAACGTGCGTGGAATTTTAGCAATTGAATGGTTGACGGCATGTCAGGGTATGGATTTCCGTCATGGCTTGCAGAGTAGCCTGATTTTGGAAAAAGCCCGCCATATCCTCCGTGATAAAGTCGCACATTATGATAAAGATCGCTTTTTCGCACCGGATATTGAGGAAGCAATCCAGTTGTTGGCTGAGCAGCAACTTTCTGCATTGTTGCCTGTTGGCAAGATCTTAGAAAACTAAGTACAAACACATCGTCTTAGGCCGGATAGTCTCCGGCCTTATCGTAGTATTTATCTCTTCCAATCTAATAATAAAAGACACAAGGATAAATCATGCAAAACATCTCACAACTCAAGCGAGGGTTAAGCGTTCGCCACATTCGATTTATGGCTCTGGGATCGGCAATTGGCACAGGTCTTTTCTACGGTTCAGCGGAAGCCATTAAAGCTGCGGGGCCAGCGGTATTGTTGGCTTATGCCATAGGTGGCGTGGCAGTATTCATGGTCATGCGGGCATTGGGGGAAATGGCGGTACATCGTTCTGCACCGGGATCTTTCTCTTATTATGCCACTCACTACTTAGGGCCACTGGCGGGTTTTCTGACCGGATGGACTTACGTTTTTGAAATGTTAGTTGTTTGTCTGGCTGACGTAACTGCATTCGGCATCTATATGAAGCTCTGGTTTCCCCATGTTGAACAGTGGATTTGGGTACTTAGCATTGTCTTTTTCATTGGGGCAATAAACCTATGTAACGTCAAAGTTTTTGGTGAAATGGAATTTTGGCTTTCTATCATTAAGGTTGCAGCAATTATTGCCATGATTGTTGGCGGTTTTGCCATAATGATGTATGGATTTGGTCAGGAAGCGGGCCATGTCACTGGCCTATCTAACTTATGGGAACATGATGGGTTCATGCCCAATGGCATAGCGGGAGTAATAGCCTCGTTTACGGTCGTTATGTTTGCCTTTGGTGGCATTGAAGTCATTGGTATCACAGCCAGTGAAGCTAAAAATCCGGAAAAATCCATTCCACGCGCAATCAATGCTGTTCCGCTCCGCATTTTACTGTTCTATGTTCTTACACTGTTTGTTTTGATGTGCATTTATCCGTGGAATCAAGTGGGACAAAATGGCAGTCCATTTGTTCAGATATTCTCTAGTTTGGGAATTGATTCAGCAGCCAATATTTTGAATATTGTCGTGATCACCGCTGCAATTTCTGCGATCAACAGTGATATTTTTGGCGCAGGGCGGATGATGTATGGCATGGCACAGGAAAAACAGGCTCCAGCTACTTTTACACAATTGACTAAAAGCGGAGTACCGTGGGTCACTGTGCTGGTAATGTCAGGGATCTTGTTGATAGGTGTTGTTTTAAATTATTTTCTGCCAGAAAAAGTTTTCGTCATCATTGCTTCTATCGCGACATTTGCAACCGTCTGGGTATGGCTGATGATTTTGCTGTCACAATATGTTATGCGTCGTAAAATGCCAGCAGAAGAAGCCAAACAGCTTAAATTCCCAGTTCCCTTTTGGCCTGTTGCACCGACGCTGACCATAGCTTTTATGGTATTTGTTATTGGTATATTAGGCTATTTCCCCAATACCCGAATTGCATTGTACGTTGGGGTAGTATGGATAGCATTATTGACCATAAGCTATTACTTCTGGGTGAAAAAAACCAAATAATCGGCAACTTATCTAAAAATGTCGCTCTACTTATAAGGGCGGCATTTTATTTAAGAATCTATTCTCTGTTAATCTTGCCCTTTTTTGACCTGATCTTCTCTTAACACGATTTTTGATCCTAATGTTATCTTTTCCTCCGAATACCATCGATCCTTGAGATAATTCGAATGTGCAGAAAGCTGATTTGTTTCAGGGAACATGGCAAACTAGCGCGTTAATATATTTTTATTATTTGGAGGTGGTTTTTGGATAAGATTTTTGTAGATGAGGCTGTTGCAGAGTTACAGACCATTCAAGATATGCTGCGTTGGTCTACCAGCCGTTTTAATGCCGCCAATATCTATTATGGGCATGGAACAGATAATCCGTGGGATGAGGCTTTGCAATTAGTTCTCCCCACATTGTATTTGCCTCTGGATATTCCCGAAACAATGATGGCATCGCGCTTAACATCAACAGAGCGCCATCGCATTGTTGAGCGTGTTTTGCGTCGTATTAATGAGCGTATTCCAGTCGCTTACCTGACAAATCGTGCCTGGTTCTGTGGTCACGAATTTTATGTCGATGAGCGGGTTTTGGTTCCCCGCTCACCGATTGGCGAATTGATTAACAATCAATTTGCTGGGCTGATTTCACACGAACCATCAACCATTTTAGATCTTTGCACTGGCAGCGGTTGTATTGCGATTGCTTGTGCCCATGCATTTCCTGAAGCTGAAGTAGATGCAGTTGACATTTCAGCTGATGCGCTGGCGATCACTGAGCAGAATATCGAGAATCACGGTCTTTCTCATCGCGTCATTCCGATTCGTTCAGATCTCTTCCGGGATATGCCACCAATGAAATATGATCTTATTGTCACTAATCCTCCGTATGTGGATGAAGAAGACATGAACGATCTACCGGACGAATTTCGCTGTGAGCCTGAATTGGGATTGGTTGCGGGAGTTGATGGGTTGCAACTGGCTCGCCGTATTCTGGCGACAGCACCTGATTTTCTCACGGAAGATGGGATGCTTATTTGTGAAGTCGGCAACAGCATGGTACATCTGATTGAACAATATCCAGAAGTACCATTTACATGGTTAGAGTTCGAACATGGTGGTGATGGTATTTTCATGCTGACCCGCCAGCAACTGGTTGAGCATCACGAATATTTCCAACAGTTCAAAGACTAATAATTTTTCTTAGTACTCAATGATTAAAACAGACACTATATTAAATTATACTTAATCAAGTGAAAACCATAGTGTAGCTAATATAGCGTAGCCAATAATGTTGTGGTTTGAAATATGATGGGTTTAAAGGCAAATAAAATTGCTGAAATAAGATAGGTTTTAATCATTGGGTGAGTTATTGTTATTCGATCTCATTTTTAACGCATAAATAATGATGGCAGGGTAAGAATGGCAGGAAATAGTATTGGGCAGTTTTTTCGTGTCACCACATTTGGTGAATCTCACGGAATCGCACTGGGATGCATTGTTGATGGTGTCCCACCAGGCATTGCTATTACAGAAACCGATTTGCAAATTGACTTGGACAGACGTCGTCCGGGCACTTCCCGTTATACGACACAGCGTCGTGAGCCAGATCAAGTTCGTATTCTTTCAGGTGTTTTTGACGGAGTGACAACAGGTACCAGTATTGGCCTGATGATTGAAAACACCGATCAGCGTTCACAAGATTACAGTGCGATTAAAGATGTTTTCCGCCCGGGTCATGCTGACTATACCTACGAACAAAAATATGGACTGCGTGATTATCGTGGCGGTGGACGTTCATCAGCCCGTGAAACCGCCATGCGCGTTGCAGCAGGAGCAATTGCTAAAAAATACTTATTCGAAAAACATGGCATTCTTATTTGTGCTTGTCTGACCCAGATGGGTGATATTCATTGTGAACTGAAAGATTGGGATCTTGTTGAACAGAACCCTTTTTTCTGCCCCGATGCCAGTAAGCTGACCCAGCTTGATGAATTGCTTCGGGCATTGAAAAAAGAAGGGGATTCCATTGGTGCGAGAGTCAGTATAGTTGCTGAAAACGTACCAGCGGGATTGGGAGAACCAGTGTTTGACCGTTTGGATGCAGATATTGCTCACGCCTTGATGAGTATTAACGCGGTGAAAGGCGTTGAAATCGGTGATGGTTTCAGTGTTATAAATTTACGTGGCAGCGAAAACCGCGATGAAATTACGACCGAGGGATTTACCAGTAATCATGCTGGTGGCATTTTAGGCGGGATTAGCAGTAGTCAGCCGATTGTTGCGCATATTGCCCTGAAACCGACATCCAGCATTATGGTGCCGGGTAAAACAATCAACCGCCAGAGAGAAGAGGTGGATATGGTAACTCGTGGTCGACACGATCCTTGTGTTGGTATCCGGGCAGTGCCTATCGCAGAAGCAATGATGGCGATTGTACTTATGGATCACTTATTGCGTCAGAGGGCACAATGTGCTGATGTGACACCACCGCTTCCACGTTGGTAGTCCGGGAAGAGGCTCTTGATACCTGATATAAGCCTCGGCAGATGCTGAAAGGCATCCTGATCATAGGCAAGCAGTTTTCTGGTGAAATGTATAATGGAATGGACATTGTTAGGGTCGGAAATTTACGGTTTCCTCTTTTTGGTTGCGGTAGTTGCGGGATTTATCGATTCTATTGCTGGGGGCGGTGGATTATTGACCATTCCCGCACTGCTATCAGCAGGGATTTCTCCTGTCCAGACACTGGCAACAAATAAATTACAGGCTGTGGGGAGTTCTTTATCTGCCAGCCTTTATTTTATCCGCCGCGGTATAGTGGATTTGCGTTCCCAGCGTTTTGCGATTGTCATGACGATAATTGGTGCCATGTTGGGGGCTTTGCTGGTTCAATTTGTGTCACCGGATTTTCTGCATTATTTATTACCGGTGTTGGTGATAATTATCGGCCTTTATTTTCTATTAGTGCCGAATATTGGAGCAGAAGATCGGCAACATCGTCTTGGTCCAATTGCATTTGGTTGTCTCGCCGGGTGTGGGATTGGCTTTTACGATGGAGTGTTTGGGCCGGGAACGGGATCTTTTTTCGCACTCTCTTATGTCATGCTTTGTGGCTACAATTTGGCAAAAGCAACGGCCCATGCCAAGATACTGAACTTTGCATCTAACATCGGTGCCTTGGGGTTCTTTATTCTTGGTGGACAGGTTTTATGGCTGGTGGGCTTTGTGATGCTGATAGGGCAAATGATTGGTGCGAGGTTAGGCGCTGGTTTGGTGCTGAGTAGAGGGCAGAAACTTATTCGTCCGATGTTGGTGACTATTTCTTTTTTGATGAGCATCAAACTTCTTTATGACCATTATGGAGATATCATCCGTTCTTGGTTGGCATTTTATTTTTGATTTAGGATTCTGCATTAATACATGACTGCACATTATTATCAACAACTGATTGAAATTTTTGATAATTGCTTTAGTAATGACTATAACACCCGTTTGATAAAAGGTGATGATGAGCCGATTTATCTACCTGCAGATGATGAAGTGAACTATAACCGAATAGTGTTTGCTCATGGTTTTTATGCCAGTGGATTACATGAAATTTCTCATTGGTGCATTGCGGGAGAAGAGCGCCGCAAACTGATTGATTTCGGTTACTGGTATTGTCCTGATGGGCGTGATGCTCAAACTCAGGGCGAATTTGAAAAAGTGGAGATCAAACCGCAGTCGCTGGAATGGTTATTCTGTGTAGCGGCGGGGTTTTCCTTTAATATCAGTTGTGACAACCTTGACGGTGATTTTGAGCCGGATCGTCTTGCTTTTCAGCAGAAAGTGCATGGGCAAGTTATGCAATACCTTGAAAATGGGATTCCCACACGAGCTGCACGCTTTATTCAAGGCCTGCAATCGTTTTACAATACGCCTCCACTAAAAGCAGAGCATTTTCCTTATCCGGAAAATCTCTTGGCTAATTGAAATTGATTTTGAGGAAAAAATAATGCTCGCAGAGTTTGAAACACGCATTCTGGCGCAAATTGATAATATGGTTGAACATGCCAGTGATGACGAATTATTTGCTGGTGGATACCTCCGCGGACATCTGACATTAGCTGTTGCTGAATTAGAACAAGAAGGGGCAAACACTGTTGAGCAGCTCCATCAGCGTGTTGAAGAAAGTGTTAACAAAGCAATTAAAGCGGGAGAACTGACTCCACCAGATCAGGTTTTGGTTTTGTCAACTTGGCAAAAACTACTGGATAGCGCAAAAAATTAATTCATTGACACGTAATTATTTCTATTTAGGGCTATTTATGTAGCCCTTTATTTTTTGGTTGAACAGAGTAATCACTTACCTATGATTACAAAAAAATTCGTATTGGTTCTCAATAATGAGAATAAATAGTGACATCTTTATCTTTATTTGTTTTTTTATCATAAATATAAAGTAAAGTGATGTGGGTTTTAAATTAATTTTACAGCTTGGATTCGCATGATAGGTGCAATTTCTGAAAAAGGTGGTCAGTTGCTATAGTAGGCATCTTTCTCGCCAAAGGAAAATGCGCTATGGCCTATA
>NZ_FOVO01000048.1 GCF_900115195.1 Xenorhabdus japonica | reverse complement strand
GGGGATTCAAAGCCAGTTGTTGCAATGTAATTCGTTCAGGCTCAGAAAGTGTTATCGTCGATTTCATCAGAACAGGTGGAAAATCGGGTTATCGGGTTATCGGGTTATCGGGTTATCAATTATAACAGTAATGCAGATAATTTATCTGATTAACTTAAAGTTTTTTATGTATAAACAAAGTCATCTACACTTTTCTCAGTAAAAATCCCCTGCAAAAAGCCGCCTGTATTCAGTCTGAGTCTTCAACGCAATAATAAAAAAATGCAGGTAGAGCCGAAACCAAATTAATAACCACGCCCGCAGGACATAGTTTTAAGTTGAAAAATAAAAAACCCAGCTAGGACGCTGGGTTATGGTTTATTTTGACACTTATCTTTACAGTTTTAGATTACACATACTCTAGAACGGAATGTCATCATCGAAATCCATTGGTGGCTCATTGCTCTGTGGCGCAGGAGACTGTGCCGGACGAGATGGAGCGCCGCCGCTGAATTGCTGAGATGCTTGTGCTTGTGGCTGCTGTGGTTGTCCCCAACCACCTTGTGCTGGTGCATCTTGGCTTGCTGCACCGCCGCGGCCGCCCAGCATCTGCATAGTGCCGCCTATAGGATTGACCACAACTTCCGTGGTATAACGATCTTGACCGCTCTGATCCTGCCATTTGCGAGTCTGTAAAGAACCTTCGATATAAACCTGAGAGCCTTTGCGTAGGTATTCACCTGCGACTTCTGCCAATTTTCCGAATATCACTACGCGATGCCATTCGGTTTTTTCTCTCATCTCACCGGTTTGCTTGTCACGCCAGCTCTCAGACGTTGCCAGAGTAATGTTGGCGACTGCACCGCCATTCGGCATATAGCGAACTTCCGGGTCCTGCCCCAAATTACCCACTAAAATAACTTTGTTTACGCCTCTGCTGGCCATTGGGAATACTCCTGATGAAATGAATTTTTGCTAAAAAACGGAATTCTCTAATTATAAGCGAAGTAGTTTACCATGCGAGGACTAAGTTTAAACAGAGAGCCGTTATATTATACTTTGCGAAGCTCATCGTATTTTACATTGTCATGGTTACAGTATAATTCTCCATTAAACACTGTATATCCATTCAGCAATGTTTGTGCAATAATGACGCGTTTATGAATTTTGCACTATATTAATCGAGTTTTGCACTATCAATAATCTGGGAAGTGGTATATGGATAACATCGAAGTTCGGGGCGCCCGCACCCATAATCTCAAGAATATCAATTTAATAATTCCCCGTGACAAGCTGATAGTCATTACCGGGCTATCAGGCTCCGGTAAGTCATCTCTGGCTTTCGATACCCTGTATGCAGAAGGCCAACGTCGCTATGTTGAATCACTCTCCGCGTATGCCCGCCAGTTTTTGTCACTGATGGAAAAACCGGATGTTGATCATATTGAGGGTCTATCCCCGGCCATTTCCATTGAGCAAAAGTCTACTTCCCATAATCCGCGCTCTACAGTCGGAACGATAACTGAAATTCACGATTATCTCCGCCTATTATTTGCACGAGTTGGCGAACCGCGCTGCCCTGAGCACGATATCACGCTGGCAGCACAGACGATCAGCCAGATGGTGGATAACGTCCTGGCACTGCCGGAAGGTCAACGTCTGATGCTGCTGGCTCCTGTCGTCAAAGAGCGTAAGGGCGAGCATACCAAGTTACTGGATAATCTCGCTGCACAAGGCTATATCCGCGCTCGTATTGATGGTGAAGTATGTGATCTTTCTGATCCCCCAAAACTCGAATTACAGAAAAAACATACCATTGAAGTCATCATCGACCGTTTCAAAGTGCGTGTTGACCTCGCTCAGAGATTAGCAGAATCATTCGAAACTGCGTTGGAGCTTTCCGGTGGCACTGCCGTCATTGCTAATATGGATGATACTCGGGCTGAAGAACTGGTTTTCTCCGCCAATTTTGCCTGTTCGATATGTGGCTATAGTATGAGCGAGCTGGAGCCACGTCTGTTTTCCTTCAACAATCCCGCGGGCGCTTGCCCAACTTGTGACGGTTTAGGTATTCAGCAATTTTTCGATCCTGAGCGTGTTGTTCAGAATGAAGATATTTCCCTTGCAGGTGGTGCAATCCGCGGTTGGGATCGCCGTAATTTCTATTATTTCCAGATGCTGAAATCTCTGGCCGAACACTACAAATTCGATATTGAAACACCGTTTAATCAGTTAAACCCAACCATTCGAAAAGCGGTTTTATACGGTTCAGACAAAGAGCCCATTGAATTCAAATACACCAATGACCGTGGCGATGTGGTCGTGCGTAACCATCCGTTCGAAGGTGTTTTGCATAATATGGAACGCCGCTATAAAGAGACGGAATCCACCTCAGTACGGGAAGAGTTGGCGAAATATATCAGCAATCGCTCTTGTGTTTCTTGCGACGGAACTCGGTTGCGTCAAGAAGCACGTCATGTCTTTATCGGAAATACCACGCTGCCACAAATTTCGGATTTCAGCATCGGCCATGCGATGGAGTTTTTCCAAAATATCAAGCTGAATGGACAACGGGCCAAAATTGCCGAAAAAGTTCTAAAGGAGATTCATGATCGCCTGAAGTTCTTGGTCAATGTTGGGTTAAATTATCTGGCTCTCTCTCGTTCAGCAGAAACCCTTTCTGGCGGGGAAGCACAGCGTATCCGTCTAGCGAGCCAGATTGGAGCTGGTCTTGTTGGTGTGATGTATGTGCTGGATGAACCTTCCATTGGTCTGCATCAACGGGATAATGAGCGTTTGCTGGAAACGTTGTTGCATCTGCGCAATTTGGGCAATACCGTTATTGTAGTCGAACATGACGAAGACGCCATCCGTGCGGCTGACCATATTATTGATATCGGGCCGGGAGCAGGTGTACATGGTGGTGAGATTGTCGCCGAAGGGACTATCGCCGATATTATGGGGAGCCAAAAATCCCTCACAGGAAAATACCTGAGTGGTGAACGCAAAATTGCCATTCCAGAGCAGCGTGTGCCAGCCAATCCAGACAAAATGCTGAAATTGATTGGCGCAAAAGGCAATAATCTGAAAAAGGTGACATTAAAACTGCCTGTTGGCCTGTTTACTTGTATCACTGGTGTTTCTGGTTCCGGCAAATCAACGCTGATCAACGATACATTGTTCCCTATCGCACAGCGCCAATTAAATGGAGCAACAAATATTACTCCGGCACCTTACATCGATATTCAAGGCCTTGAGCATTTTGATAAAGTGATCGACATTGATCAAAGCCCGATTGGCAGAACTCCTCGCTCAAACCCTGCGACTTATACTGGTGTGTTCACCCCTGTAAGGGAATTATTTTCTGGCGTTCCTGAATCCCGAACCCGTGGTTATACACCGGGGCGTTTCAGTTTCAATGTTAAAGGTGGACGCTGTGAAGCCTGTCAGGGTGATGGCGTAATTAAAGTTGAGATGCACTTCTTACCTGATGTTTATGTGTCTTGCGATCAATGCAAAGGTAAGCGTTACAACCGCGAAACTCTGGAAATCAAATATAAAGGCAAGAATATTAATGAAGTGCTGAATATGACTATTGAAGAGGCCCGTGAGTTTTTTGATGCAGTCCCGGCTCTTGCCCGTAAGTTACAAACCTTGATAGATGTTGGCCTCTCCTATATTCGTCTGGGGCAATCCGCAACGACACTTTCAGGCGGGGAAGCACAACGGGTAAAGCTAGCGCGGGAATTATCTAAACGGGGTACAGGCCAAACCCTGTATATCCTTGATGAGCCAACAACTGGCCTGCATTTTGCGGATATTCAGCAATTACTGTCTGTTCTGCATCAACTCCGGGATCAAGGAAATACCATTGTTGTTATTGAACATAACCTGGATGTCATCAAAACGGCTGACTGGATTGTCGACCTTGGCCCTGAAGGCGGCAGCGGCGGCGGTGAGATACTGGTATCGGGAACGCCAGAAGAAGTGTCCCAGTGCGAAAAATCTCACACTGCTCGTTTTTTGAAACCGATACTACAACCTAAGTGAGAATAATGTTCTATTTTGGTACTATTATCTTTCTCATGATACGATGATCTTTCTGAATAGTGGCTTAGGATTTAAAGCACATTATTCAATTTTTCTTCCCCGTTGCTATGTACAGGGATAAACCGGCAGAATATTTATCTTTATGGTGAAAAACCACGTGTTCCCCGTGTAAACGGGGATTAGATTTGTACTTTTTCTCTTTCGGCTCAATAAAATATTAAAGCCAGACTATTTATATTTATGTTGATTTGAAGTTTACTAGATGTGTTCTATGATTACGCTATATTCAAGATTCAAATAAATACGGCCTGATAGCGCTAAAAATCACATTGAGGTTAACTGTCTAATGGCAAAAAACAATATCTCTCCTTCCCAAAAAAATCGACATAAAAATTTAAAAATAATCCATAAAATCATAGAAATAAACAATAACCTTAACGTTCTTAACGCTAAAGTCAGGCGGTTAGAAAATAGAGTTAGTCAGTTAGAAAATGAGGAAAAACATCTCAGTCAGAAAATCATGCAACTAACTAATTATTGGTAATAACAAGCTTGTTTTCCGCTCACAGCTAAACTTCCTGTAGAGCGAAAGGATTAGTGAAATAATCTATCTGGTGATCTCATAATATATGGTTGACCTAATATTATTAATGATCATATTACCAATGCATCAATGCCAAAATGGCATAACATATGCTTTAAATTTATAATTGGAGATTAAACATGTATATGTTTTTACCGTTCTTAATTGCGCTAGTTACAATCATCACTGTCATTACTGGCAAAAAAAAGCTGACATATACGCTTTGGTTTGCTTTATTCATTATCACGGTATTTTGGTTTAAATATCATGCAACTGATGCATTGAACCTTTCTTTTTAATCGGAGGCCGTAATGAATAATACAATGTCAGCACCGCGTAATGTTAACCTCGCAATGGCCTTGAATATCCTCGGTCTGTTCGGTATTAGTGTAATTTTGATAGTCGCGTTTTATTATCAGCTAGTGCGTTTTGAACTTCCCTGCCCATTATGTTTATTGCAGCGGGCAGGCATCATCATGATTGGTTTCGGCTTTTTGTTTAATATTTATTTCGGTATAAAGAACGCCCATTATAGCCTCTCATTACTCGGCTGTATTGTGACTGGTTTCGTTGCCATGCGTCAGGTTTCTCTCCATATCCTGCCGGGAGATATGGGATATGGTTCAACTTTCTTCGGCCTGCATTTTTATACTTGGGCCGCAATTCTATCTATTCTGACTATCATTGCCATCGCGGTTATTATGCCTCTGAAAATCGGTAATACTGATTCAGCAAAATACTCGCCACCAACATTGGGCAAAATTGCTATGGGTTTGTTCGCATTTTTAATTGCAGCCAATTTGGTTTCTACCATATTAGAATGTGGCGGCGGACAATGTGATGACAACCCGACGTTCTATCAGTTACTAAAGAAGTAATTCTTTCATACTAAAATCATTAAAAATAGAAGGCTACGTAATTCCAACAGCCTTCTATCTTTTCCAATAAGATCTTTTCAGCGAAATCACCAGAAATATATTCTGTGGTTATCGATTCAAAAGCGCCGAGTCAATGAAATAGCAAACTACATGTGCCTCCTCCGGAGTCGGAACCTCCAGCTTACCAAGCATCCGATCCATCACCTTATCCGGTACAGAATATTGGCGATTGCTGTTTTGTTGACGCCAGCGCTTATGGTCTTGTTCAATATAAATAAAATCACTAACTCACCGCAGCAAATGCCTCTGCAATACGCTGTACGTTATGGTGATTCACTCCAGCCATACAAACACGACCGGAACCGACCAGATAAACACCGAATTCTTCACGTAATCTATCAACTTGTTTCCGGCTGAATCCGGTATAGCTGAACATGCCGCGCTGTTTTAGTAAATGGTCAAAGTTTTTCTCCGGCAGGGCTTTTTTTAATGCATTTACCAATACTGTCCGCATTTCCAGAATACGCAAGCGCATCCATTCTACTTCCTCCAGCCATTGGGTTTTTAACTCAGTATTACTCAATACCCTGGCAACAACCTGTGCCCCAAAATTTGGCGGGTTGGAGTAAATACGGCGCACTCCCGCTTTCAATTGCCCTAAAACACATTCAGCTGCTTTTGCATCGTCACAGATAACTGATAACCCACCAACTCGCTCACCATACAGTGAGAAAATTTTCGAGAATGAGTTACTGACCAGACAAGGCAGCCCCGCATTTGCCATTGCTCGGATCACATAAGCATCTTCTTCCATGCCATCGGAAAAACCCTGATAAGCAATATCAAGGAAAGGCAGCAACTCCCGCTCTTTGGTAACTTGAACCACCTGATCCCATTGATCATTGGTGAGATCTGAACCTGTTGGGTTATGACAGCAAGGATGCATTAAAATAATACTTTTTTTAGGCAATTGTTTGAATGTTGCCAGCATTTCGTCAAATTTCACCCCTTTGGTTTTGTCATCAAAATAAGGGTAATAGTTCACCTTGACGCCAGCTCCGGCAAAAATGGCCGCATGGTTTTCCCAGGTTGGATCACTGCACCATACTTCAGAATCTGGAAAATAACAGTGTAAGAAATCAGCCCCTACTTTCAGCGCGCCTGAGCCACCCAAGGTTTGAATGGTTGCAATACGCTTCTGGTTTAACAATGGATGATCTTTGCCGAACAGCAATTTCTGAATTGCTACGCGATAGGCAAATAACCCTTCCATTGGGAGGTAAAGGGAAGCAGACTGTGGCAAAGCACGCATTTGTTCTTCGGCAACCGCAACAGCCTGCAATTTTGGTGTTATACCCTGCTCATCGTAATATAGCCCGATGCTCAGATTAATTTTTTCTGCACGGGGATCGTTTTTAAATGCTTCCATCAACGACAGAATAGGATCACCCGCATACGCATCAACATCCTGGAACACTATGTTATACCCCCTGCTCGTGAATTTATAAAAAATACAATAGCAAACAATATAACTTACCGGATTATTCGTCTAGATATTCCATTGCAACACGCGAGGTTAGCTTCGTAATCAGCTCGTAAGCGCTGATCCCCGAATGCTCTGCAATTCTTTCCACTGGCAGCACACTCCCCCAAAGGGTAACTTCATCCCCAACTCTATCCTGACACCCAGGCCCCAGATCCACAGTAATCATATCCATGGATACGCGACCAACAAGCGGCACTTCCCGGCCATTGATAAATACAGGTGTACCGACTGGTGCACCGCGGGGATAGCCATCACCGTACCCCATCGCCACAACGCCAAGGCAGGTATCACGCTTACTGCTCCATGTACCACCGTATCCCACCGATTCACCTGTTTTATGTTTACGTACAGCAATTAAAATGGATTTTAGGGTCATAGCAGGAATCAAATCGAAGTCAGCAGCCGTTTTATCTATCGTTGGCGAAGCCCCGTACATCATAATACCGGGACGCACCCGGTCCAGATGCGCTTGTGACCACAATAAAATCCCTCCGGAGGCAGCGATGGATTTTTCGCCGGCTTTATCCGCAATAAATGCCATAAAGCAATCAATTTGTTGCTGGGTCGTTTCAACCGTAGGCTCATCTGCACGACTAAAATGGCTGATGATATTAACGGGTTGTTCAACGTTATAGCAACGGCTCAGGCGTTGATAAAACTCTTCTGCTTCATCGACCCTGACACCTAAGCGATGCATACCTGTATCCAGTTTCATCCACACTTTAATCGGATGGGACAAATCCGCCTGTTCCAGTGCCTCAAGCTGCTCAATGCAATGCACCACGGTTTCAATATGGTTGACGACTAAAATAGGCAGATCAGCCGCTTCAAAAAAACCTTCTAATAGCAAGATTGGTTTGACGATCCCACCACTACGCAGGGCAAGCGCTTCCCCAATTCGAGCGACACCGAAACAATTAGCATCTTCCATTGTGTGCGCAGTTTCTAATAAACCATGTCCATAGGCGTTTGCTTTCACAACTGCAATCAGTTTACTGTCAGGAGCTTGTACTCTCACCTGTTGCAAATTGTGTCGCAGAGCGCGGCGGTCAATAACAGCCTATCTTCGATATTGATTATTCAGTCATTTGAACATAAGCGATAGGTGCTTAGATTTATTCGTCGCTATAACTTGGCCCAGCATAATTATCGAATCGTGACCATTGACCATTAAATGTCAGCCTTACTGTACCGATAGGGCCGTTACGCTGTTTACCAAGGATAATTTCAGCCACGCCTTTCAGTTCACCGTTATCGTGATAAACCTCGTCACGATAAATAAACATGATCAAGTCAGCATCCTGTTCGATAGAACCTGATTCACGCAGGTCGGAGTTAACTGGTCGTTTATCGGCCCGTTGCTCCAAACTACGATTTAGCTGGGAGAGTGCAACAACCGGCACTTGAAGCTCTTTTGCCAATGCTTTCAATGAGCGGGATATTTCCGCAATTTCCAATGTTCGGTTGTCAGATAAAGAAGGTACCCGCATCAATTGCAGGTAATCGATCATAATCAAGCTGAGTCCGCCATGTTCGCGGAAAACCCGCCGCGCACGGGAACGCACTTCTGTTGGTGTCAAACCGGATGAATCATCAATATACATATTGCGTTTTTCCAGCAAAATCCCCATTGTGCTGGAAATTCGCGCCCAATCCTCATCATCAAGGTGACCGGTACGAATACGTGTTTGATCTACTCGGGATAGGGATGCCAGCATACGCATCATGATCTGATTGCCGGGCATCTCAAGGCTGAAAATCAGAACAGGCTTATCCTGCGTCATCGCTGCGTTTTCACACAGGTTCATCGCAAAAGTGGTTTTACCCATTGAAGGGCGCGCTGCCACGATAATTAGATCTGATTTTTGTAAGCCAGCAGTCTTCTTATCCAAATCTTGATAGCCCGTAGAAACCCCAGTTACGCCATCATGTGGGCGCTGATAGAGCATCTCAATTCGCTCAATAGTTTCTTCCAGGATCTGCTCTATACCTTTCGGGCCTTCATCTTTATTCGCCCGATTTTCTGCTATCTGGAATACGCGTGATTCTGCCAAATCCAAGAGTTCTTCGCTGGTTCGGCCTTGTGGATCATAGCCTGCATCTGCAATTTCATTTGCTACTGCGATCATATCGCGTACTACCGCACGCTCGCGGACGATATCAGCATAAGCGTTGATATTCGCTGCACTTGGGGTATTTTTTGACAATTCGGCAAGATAGGCGAACCCGCCAACATTATCGAGATCACCATTCTGTTCAAGAGATTCAGATAATGTGATCAGGTCGATGGGTTTGCCTCTTTCAAGCAAACGCTGCATTTCAGAGAAAATACGCCTGTGTGGTCGGCTGAAAAAGTCATTGCTGGTAACCCGCTCGGATACATTATCCCAACGTTCATTATCCAGCATCAAACCGCCTAACACGGATTGCTCTGCTTCCAAAGAGTGTGGTGGAAGTTTCAGCCCTTCCACTTGGCGATCTTTTGGTTCAGCCATACTGTTGTTAGTTGGTTTTTTCCCAGCCATGTATACCGCATCAATCTACTAAACAAAAAACGAAATAGCGCATAAGTATACGCCATGAAAACAGCCTTGAGTAATTATATATAGTCTATACTCGTAATTTAAACACAACCGATTGATATTGAATAAATAAACCTCATATTTTAATGCGTTTGTTCTTGTTTATTTATATAATTGTTTATACATAGAACACTGAACAAATCTATAAACAAAGCATAAGATAAAAACAAGGCAAAAGAAAAGAAAGAATGAGAGTGAATGTGTGAACAATAAAACATGGTCAGTACGTTTAACGTTCCAAGCTATAGAGGATTATGTGTGTTCAGTTGAATGCTATTAAAGTAACAACTACGAATATTGCTGCTAGTGAGAAGATACCCCGTTACGGCTATCTTCCCGATGATTTTCAAATGGAACTGATTATTTTTATGATTTATCCCGAACCTTGCGTTCAATCAATTCACCATACGAATCAAAATAGCGACTGGGCCAGATTTCTGAGGGATGTATTTCGAGATAGTTAAGCAATAATCCATTCGCCTTTCGGCCACGGTCTGCTGAGAGTATTTGCCAGTTTAGATGAACTGAGGCCAGATTCACGAGAAACAGCCGCTAAAGTTGTACCGCGCTTACGTAATGCAGCAATAATGTCGGCTTGATGCCAGTCATTTTTAACGTTATTCATTCCTGCTACCCCTTCCATTAATTGAAAAAATTGATGGTGGTGATTCAAGCAAGGTTCGCATTACCGGGTCAAGATTCCGGTGAGGCCGAAGCCTCCCCTACCTGAATCACCATTGAAAGGGTGATAGCAAGTACTGGTAGAAACTTCCTACCAGTATTCTTGACTCAGGGATGCGAAGCCCTGACCACTAGATTTTGCTAATGGCGGAGGTACTTTAACTGATTGGTTTAACTGGTTCAATAAGCGAATCAGTATAAACGCTTAACTTTTTGCGTTATATTCCACTAAATGTGTTACTGTTGATCTTCGCTTAACACCATAACTACAGATGAAGTAAGGACAGAGCGAATTATCCCTAATACCGATACAAAAGGTGGAAGAGTTATTTTGGGAAGAAAATAACAGAAGGGGCATGAAAAACCGCCCCAATGAAGTGCCTCAAAAAATTAGCTATCAAGCTCCAGCTAATGCAAAAGTTCTTTATTCTAATCTATACCACCCCATCAACATGATATAACCATTGGTGATATCTATTATTTCTCTGTTACCAGTACTTGATGTTGTTCCTGAAACAGTATGGTGATGGCTACCAATATTTACAGAATGAGTGTGATTACCTTGATTATCTGTATATGCAACCTTTTCATTGTATTTGTAGGAAGCGCCACGAATTACCACTCCTTTTTGAATATATCCTCCCCATATAGGTTCTTGACTTTGATCATATGATAACGCCGTAGCATGCTTGTGATCACCTGCGACACTGGTTGATTTTATCCCGTAATCAAATGAATCTGTTATAGCTGAAAATGAGTGATTATGAGGAGGGAGTTGTGAAGCTTTCAATGTGATAGTGTCATTTCCTCCTATTGATAAAATGTCGGAACCATCTAAAGCTCCTAGTCTAATAGTTTTATTTTCGCCAATATATTTCCAGACAGTGTCAGGGAATAGGATGTTTGGATCTTTACTTTGAGCAAAAAATGTAACAATCCCAACGGGATATAATATATCAATGGTTACAGCATGTTTTTCCCGTTCTAGCGCCAACTCATCTTCAGTTAACGTTTCTATTGTGCGCTTCTTATCTTGAATGCTCATATTGATTCCTCATGTATTAACAACATAGATTGCTAATTAAGCCAAAGATGCTTATTGAGAATATCCTTGGCAAGATGAGGCGGTGGGATACTTCTCCGCCTGTGAACATCAATAAAATCGGTTCATCAATACTGGAGAGTACGGCTTGCCTAAATTCGGCTGATTAATATTTAATAAGTTGTATGCTTTGATGGCAGAATGGCACAAAATAACAGATAGTAAATAATAAAATTTATCAAGTAACTGACAACACTTGATGTTATTAAAGGTGAGATATTCCACCGTGATAAATGGCTGAAATATTAACCATCATAGTTCATTGATTATTAATAATTTATTCCCAGTGACAGAAGCAAGTAAAGTCCATGAATTATCTAAATTCCATCAAAGTTATCCAGTCTCTGTTTCTGTTCATCACTCAGGCTAAACGCAAACTCTTCATGCTCTACTTGCCATGTGCCAAAACTCATCAGGAACGCAACCGCAGGGTCGATTTTATTCGCTGATTTCTTTTTATTCGGTTTGATATTGGCGTTCGCGTCCGTTTCCATCACCACATTGGACATTGCCCATGCCAGCACCGGATCGCCGTTGTGACGAATAATCTTGCGGTTAACGAACACCTCAGCAGATTTTGCCACCGGGCTAAAACGCATATAAGTTTGCGGGAATGGCTCAACATCCAGCCCCGCACCTTGTAATTGCGTTCGTAGATGCGTAGCGTTCCATGTGTCAAAACCCACTAGCTTAATATCAAAGTGCTGGCTATCTTTGAGAATATCATCACGGATACGATCATAATCAATGCAATCGCCTGCTGTGGTGCGTATCCAGCTCATTTGTACCCATTGTCGGTACACTGCCCGATTCTTATTGGCAGGATTCTGTAACTGGGCTTCTGGTAAATAATGGCGGGTCAATAGTAACAGTTTATTATCCACGGGGAACGTGTAACAGATGCTGGTGATATCGCCCGTTGAGGATAAATACAGTCCGGCGTAGCACTCCAAGCCTTTCAGATCGTTTTCATCATAATCGAGTTTGCAGGCTTTCCAAGCCCCTTCCCCCATCCACGGTGTTTCGCCCTGACACCAGATATTAAAACGTTTGGTTAGCATTTCCGTCCATTGAGAGGGAATGACCCGCGCTTTCTGGATGGTGTCATGCAATGAGGCACTGTCCACGGAGATATTCAGATTGGGATTGGCCTTAATCCAAAGAGCTTCATTATCAATCTAGTGCTCATCGTCCAGCTCGTAAATCAGGGCAAACAGAGATTCACTCTGTCCCTTTACCAAAGTGTCCGAATTTATTAAAGCACAACAGTGAGCAATGAGCGTATTTGAGTAGTCATATCGGCTTTCTGTTGGCGTAATTCAAGTAATTTCTTCATGGTATTTTTCAAGATAATTATTTTCTTTAAAACATTATTTAACACTGAAAAAATAATGAAAAAGCCTCTGAAATTTAGAGGCTAAACATGAGGAAGCATAGAGACGGAATATTTACAAAAAATTACTTCAATTTGTTTATATGTATGCTTTGATATCCATCATCTGTTGGGTATATAAAAACATCACTATTAGTGGTTGGAAGGCTAAATGAAGCAAAAAATGCCTCATATGATATTGATGTAAATGGAGAACTCCTCCAGATATCTTTATTTTTATTGTCATATAAAACAATAAAATATTTATCTCCCATAATGACATACCTCCACATTGCATATGGAGATATGGGTATTTTTTTATATACCACTGCGGTATATTGACTATCTTCGCCTTTCTCCTCAAAATATTTATTTCAACTACCGAAGAAAAATGTTGATGGAAATAACACTCATGTTACAAAAGCAATAATGAAAACCACAACCAATAATGGTTTTTTAAAAAAACAATTACATTTATTTTTCATAGATTAATAATTTTATGTTGTGGTAACGGGTTCATCCATAAAACATCGGAATAAACAATGAAATCACCACCTTCATTATGTTTTTTCTGCCATTTTCTAAAACTATCATTAATGACAGGAACATACCCATTATATTTAATCCATAAGGCCATCCAGCTTCCAGTCGCATAAAGAGCGGCATAATCAACAGAACTTACTTTGTCTAATACACCGTTTTTACTCCAGATTCCTAAAGGTTCGTTAGAGCCAACAAAATCATAAGTGTCTTTTAAATACATCCCAATTTGTTCTGTGACAAAAACATCCTTATTGTTTAATTTATCTACATACCCCTTAACAGCCACCTTCATATTGGAATTACCCATAGCACCATACCAATCGTCAATCGTATCAAATTTAGAGCTAAACCCTCTAGAGTTAACCACTGAAAAAGTATCTATTTCTCGCATATCCTTTTCATACCCTAATTCTTTCTTTCCGCCTTCTTTTTTTAATTGTATTTTTAATTGATCTATGCCCGCACTACTAGCCCACCCATTAATTAATACAGACATTACATCTTGAGGTTGTTTATATTTTAACGCCCATGCCATTTTTATGATAAAATCATTAACCCTTTCATCCAGTATATCTATTGCTATACCTCTAACATACTTTTTCTTTACTTCTTCTGTAAATGTATAGGCAGGTTTTGCATTAAACCAATGGCGCATTAATTTTGGTGCCATCTCCCAGCCAATTTTTTCCATTGCATCCGGGATTTGGTTTAAATAAAAAACATCGGTTTCAATTTCTGTTGTTTTTCCGTCTTTGACGGTTTTAATTTTAAAAATCGACATTATCAAATCCCTATTTTTGTCTGAAATAAATATTTAACTTCAATATTTTCTTCTTTTTTGGCATCAAACTGTTTTGTCATTCCAGATGTTTGACATATTCCCTCAATCAGTCCCTTGTCCGTTTCCACACCATACGCAATATCTTGGCAGGCATCCCCTTGATGTTTCAATATGAACTTATGGCTAAATAGAGCCACTACAGCTTCTTCAATCAATGGCTTCACATTCGAGAACCCAGACAACAACGGCTTGCCTTCTTCACGCCCCGCTAATTGTGTAATGCTGTAGCCCAAAGTCCCCGCTGCAATATGGTTACATGAGATAGATTTGTAATCGAGCATCACTATTTCATGGGGGATTGCGCCGTTGTCATTGATAGAATGGGGATAATTGTAAGCCAGATCGACAATCGTTGCGCCTGTCAGTTTAATTTCGTAAAAAAGTTCCAGTTGTCCCATCGGGCTTGTCCGGTAGTGCATAAAGCGTGCTTCCAGCAATTCGTTTCCGTCGATTGCCATTGCTAGCAGTGGTGAGGATTTATCTATGGGTTTGGTAAAGCTGACCGGGTGATGATGTGCGTTCTGATCGCGGCTCACTGAATGGCTGACACTCAGTACCTGTATTTCGTCTTCTCGGCCTGTCTGATAGCGATTTCCAATAGATTCTGGATTTGAACATCCCGCTGAAATTAATCCCTGCTTCTTGCCTTTTAGTGATAAGTAGATAACGTGTGACATCTTGTCTCCTGTGATCTGACTTCTGATAAAATCGAATGAATGAAACAGAATACAGCAGGAATATTTATCTATTCTAGTATGAAGAAAAATTCAGCAGTAAATTTGTGGTTAATCTCTGTTCTTAAATAAAATCAGAATATTACATCGTTTAAATTTCTGTGCGCTTCCATAAAAGAAAGATAAGCATGATATAAATACATTCTCGGTGCCCGTGGGCTGATATTCTTAGTGCCCATCTTCATCCCAGTAGCTTCATTGACGGTTACCAGATAACCACAAAAGCGATACAAGGGATCGGAATTGCTTTTCACCGTTAATGCTTCGTTAGAATCGCGTTGTGCCTGTAGTAGCTTTTTAGCTTTGTTCTGGTCGGCAAATTCGTTTAATAAATGGCGGATAATAACGGGCAGTTCACGACTGATTTTCTCCGGCAAGTGTGGATCTTTCTCTGACTCTTTGACCGGAATGTTAAACAGGAATATCACCCGCCGCCGTGCGATACCGCCGTTACGTTCGGTAAAGCTCATTGGTTCGTTATTGGTGGCTAATACAATGGCCTTAATGACCGTAGAAAATTGCTTCTCATATTTCCCATCAACTTCGATTAAATCACCGCCAGTAATCGCCTTAATGCCAGCACCCTCACCGACATATTTAACCTGATCGGGCAGCGTAATCAGGCTCTTCCCGACAAACTGATAACAGCCTCTCGCCTCATCCAATGCTCTCATATTGCCACTGGCAGTATTGTGCTCTCCCGCTAATAAGGTGGCGATATAGGTAAAGATGCTTTTACCACTGCCACCTTCGCCCGTGACTTCAATAAATAACTGCCAGTCATAGCGGTTTGTCAGGATCATAAATAGGGCAGCTTTGATACGATTCATCTTGTTTTTATTGTTGCCTGCTGCATGGGATAACCAACGATAGAAGTCAGGGGCATGATCTGGCAAGTTTTCACCGATAGCAGGCGGTGAATTCGATGCTGTTATGGTTCATTAGCCAGTGTTCCGGCTGGTGCGGGGTAAACTGTTGAGTCGATAAATCATACACACCATTACGGAACCCAATTAAATCCTGCCGTTGTTCCCCAATAACCGGCACTTGTAATTTCATGGCATAGATAGCGTTATTGATCCCGTTCGGGCTGTAAGGGGTTTCGTGCTGGTCAAAGATTGCCACCATTGCGCGGCGCAGCTCATTATCCGACACGGTTTCCCATGTTGTACCGTTATAGTGGTAAACCATTTCGCTATCAGAATTAACCGCTACCTTGCCGTATCGCTCAACCAATAGCGCCCCGCGCTGACTGGCTGCCATTTGTGCCAGATTGTTATTAGCCTTTTTGGGCTGCGTTTCGTGGATAATCACCGCTTCTGCTTCCATGAGTTTTGGCTCCCCAACCTGATATAATCCATTACTGAATACCTGCTTTGCTGCCTCAATGCCGTGATGCTGGCGATAATCGTCCCAATCAGATTTCAATGCCGTAGGCGGTAGCGTGACCCAGCCGTTAATCGCTATAGCTGCTTTTTCTGCCGCTATCTTGCCGACATTCTTTTTTAGCCTGCCGTTTTTGTCCCGCTCTTCCGGTTCGTGCCAATCATTATCAGCGGCAAGGATGATTTTTGCGTTCGGCCACTGTGTTCTGACCTGTTCGGCAATGGTGAATAAATTGCTTTCATCAATGGCTGCCAATACCACACCCTCATGTAACTGGCTGACCGTTAACGCTGTGGCATAACCTTCGGTGATAATGAAAGTGTCTGGTGTTCCGGTAATCTCGGAGACAGGAATAAAACTGCCTTTCTTCTGAGTCCCTGAGACAAGGCGTTTTTCACCATTAGGCTTGACGGTTTGCCCGCCTGTGATTATGCCGTCCAGTGTTTGAACCACCAGCAATAACGAGCCATCTTTCAATAATCGTTGATTGGGGTATTGCAGCCCATTTTTCACCAGATATTGAGATCCACCCGTAACAGCGCTGGCAAGCAATGCCGCGATGTGTTCTGTAATGGGCTTTGCTTCTCGTGGTTGTTCATTGACGGTTTGGGGTTCAAACAAAGGCATTACCAGCACATCAGCAACCAACTTCGCCACTGCAAAGACGGTGATCCCCTTGATTCTCGCCACCAAATCCAGCCCATCACCGTGATTCGGCTCATCACATTGGCGACAATGCCAATCGCCATGATGGTTATCGTCGATAAAGTGGAAACAGTCAGTACCGCCGCATATCGGGCAAGCGCCATGCTTGCCGCTTGCCGGAACAAATCCCACAGGTAGGCAATAAAAGTTGCCAGTGACTAGCGGCGGATTGTTTAACTGCTCGGATTACGTCAATCGGACGACTTTTCTGGTTATTCTTTCCTTGACTCATGATCACTCATCCTCGCCATTAACTGCTGCATAAAGCGAATAGTAAACTTCCTGATTAATATCACAGGCCAGTGAAAGCAAATCGTGTAATTCTTCTGAACAGTGTTGGCTAGTCTGCTCAAGAATGACCTCATATAAAGAGGTACATAAACCCGCCCGAAATGAAGCCTGACCTAACGGATCGGATTTTCTGTATACAATGCAATTTAATAATTTATTCATCGGTGGCTGCGGAGCATATTTCAACAGGGCGCGGTGAACCTCCTGATGAATGCCGTGCGCCAATGCAATCAGATTATTTAAATTGATTTCGCATTCACCTTTGGCTTTTTTGGTAATGAACGTGAAAAGTGAAATACCCAGACCTGCACGATATAACGCCTGTTTTAATGAGATAGGTTTATTACTCATGGTATGCCCCCTGACGTGATACGAAGATCAGTGAGGACATACCAGCCAGCCGCTGAGTGCCGGATGTAATTAGGAATATAAATTTAAGGCGAGTTTGGTTAGACTGTGTATCAGCCACAGCATTAACTCCGATAATGTTGTAGTTAGACGCCTCGACAGTGTTAGCGCACTTCGGGGCGTTGCTGTTTTTACTTCTTGAACAAAACAAGGTGCCAGCCACCAACTACTAATGGGTGCTGGTATGGCAACGAAAGCAGTAAACGCAAAGTCAAAAAAATTAGAAACTCGTGTACCGCATGAGCTTGTTGATTCAATGGAAAAATTTAAAGAAGAAGGGGAAAGCACTGCGCAATTCATAATTTCGGCTATGTCGAGCGAAATCAAACGCCGCCAGCGCAAAGCTAAAGCATTATCTGAGTAAGAATCATCAATTAACCCTCTTAAAGAGGGTTGTCTCTCAAATTGATGGTTATTAAGTATCAAAGAATTTCTATAACTAATATCTACCATCACACCAATTATTCCCGAAATTAAGCTGTTTTTAGGGTGAATTTGACCGCTGCCAATTAAGGCAGTTAGTTTTTTATGACGTTATTAATTGGTAGATTTGCGGCTATATGGGGTATTCACGTTTTCTACTGTGGGCGGATTATGCACCCAATGCAGTAGATCACTAAGCGACCAAGCACACGAATTGCGGCCTAATGGTTTACGAGCAGGAAAACGACCTTCATTTTCCAGCTTCCATGCTGACGTTCTGGAAATAGAGGTGATGTGCTGGCATTCTTTTTCACGTATAAGACGATTATAAGGTTCACTATATTCAGAAAGGATGGAGCGATGTTCTTCTGATGTAGGAGTACTGTATTGCTTGGCTGTGTTACCCCTCACTGTTTAATTGTTTTTGTGAGGGCATTTTACTTAATAGAAATTATTACGAAAGAAAGCCATATTTGTTACGTATATATAACAATGGTCATTCTCACAACTCATTAATTCCGATTATTGAGCTGCTTTTAATATAACCACATTCTCATAATTGCCCGCTAATACATCCAGTCGCTCACACCATCTGTTTAAAGCATCCAGCTTCTCTGGTAAGTATTGGCTCTTGTTGTATATCGCCATTATGCCCAGCAGCGCATGGCCTAACAGTTGCTCAACGACATGAGGTGCGATGCCTATGTCATTCATTTTAGTTGCAAACGTTCGCCTTAAATCATGCAAAGACCATTCCTCATCATGCTCTAATTTTTTCCATATTTTTCTGCCATATTGTGCGACTGCTTCAAGTTTTTTAATTTCCCCTAAGAGGTAACTACTTTTATGGTTTTGGTGAATAATATTCATTAAAAATGGCTTCATATATTCCGGTATTGGGCGAATGATTTTCTCGCCTGTCTTGCTATTTTCTTTTGGAATAGTCCATAACATAGAATTAAAATTCCATTCTGAACATTTAGATAATCTGATCTCCCGTGTCCGACAACCAAATACAACCAAATACAACCAAAATTTTCAATAAATTATTATAATAAGGTAAGAAAATACCTGCATTTATGGAGTCCCATAATTGACCAAGTTCATTATCTTCTAAATACCGCTGGCCTTTATTTTGTTTTTTGCCAACATCCTGAATAGTTAAATCATCCAATACATGGCTGACTGCATATCTTCTTACCCGGCAAAATTTTAGAGCTTGTTTGCACAATTGAAATACAGAACCAGAAGCCACCGAAGCTTTCTTTTTCATTCGATCAAAGCATTGCAGCCAATATATTGTTTCACAATCAGACAATGCCATTTCACCAATATAAGGATAAATATGCTTTTCTAATTGAAGAATAAGGGTATCAATATTTACTCGATTTTCTCTGCCGTAGTGCTCTATCCAATATTCAATAGCGTCTTTTACAGTGACTGGTTTTAATGATTCCTGCATCGTTAAGTTAAATTGGAGCTTTGGATCTTTACCAGATGCTAACCAACTGCGACATTTATCCCTCGTTTCTCGAGCCTGTTTGAGACTCACATCAGGATAGCGTCCAATCGTAAGGCGGTTTAACTTTTTGCCATCAAGTCGGTAGGTAAAGACCCAACTAATGCCACCAACTTTAGATGCTTTGGCGCTCAATCCAGCACCATCGGCAAAAAATTCAATATTGCCCCTTTCTTTTCCGTGCAGGGTTCTAAGTTTTTTGTCACTGAGCTTGTTTAGTTCGGCAGCCATAATCGCTAAAGATATTTATACAATTGTTTATACATAGTGTGCTGCAAAGGTGAGAAAACGTCAATAAACACCGTAACAACATACAGTTTAATGATTAATTAATTACTTGATATTTATATAAAAATAATAATTATGGACAAACATCAGAACACAAAGTAAATATAGATAGTCTGTAATGATTTCGGACACATTAACGCAGTTTACAGCAATTGCAATGTAAACGTACGAGGCTGTTCCCAATACTTCTAACATAATGAGAGAGTTACCATGGCAAAACGCATAGAATTTTCCGCCACTGGCGGCCCAGAAGTGCTCCGATATTGTGAATTTACGCCTGCTGATCCTACAGCTGATGAAGTACAAGTTGAGAATAAGGCTATCGGTATTAATTATATTGATACCTATATACGTAGCGGGTTATATCCGCCTGCTAATCTACCCAGTGGGTTGGGAACAGAAGCAGCGGGTATCGTTACTAAAGTTGGGGCAGATGTAACGTCCATTAAGGTCGGCGATCGTGTGGTTTATGCCCAATCAGCTTCTGGTGCTTACAGTAAAGTACACAATATACAAGAAAATAAATTAGCTGTACTGCCAGATGCCATATCATTCGAACAAGCCGCAGCATCATTCTTAAAAGGTCTGACTGTTTATTATCTTTTCCATCAAACTCATAAGATCCAAGCAGGGAAAACCTTACTATTTCATGCAGCAGCGGGGGGTGTTGGTTTAATTGCTTGCCAATGGGCAAAGGCATTGGGAGCAAAATTGATTGGGACTGTTGGTTCAGATGAAAAAGCCAACCTTGCTAAAGCAGCAGGAGCATGGCAGACCATTAATTATAATCGCGAGAATATCGTGGAGCGTGTTTTGGACATCACGGATGGGGAAAAAGTAGATGTGGTTTATGATTCCGTCGGTCAAGCAACATGGTTGGATTCTCTCGATTGTCTGAAACCCAGAGGGCTGATGGTCAGCTTTGGTAATGCTTCTGGGCCTGTAACAGGGGTAAATTTAGGTATCCTCAATCAGAAAGGTTCGCTGTTCCTCACCCGCCCTTCTCTGTTTGGTTATATCACTACCCATGAGGAATTGAATGAAGCCAGCAAAGTACTCTTTGATTTTATTGCCAGTGGCAAAATCAATGTGGATGTTCCAGAAAGCCAGAAGTTCCCACTGAGAGAAGCAATAAGAGCACACCGGACACTGGAAAGCCGTGCAACCCACGGTTCCAGCTTATTGATCCCATAGTTCTTATTGATCCCATAGTTTCTAATTTCTGAGCGGATTACATCCGCTCAGTTACCATTTCCAGTGCTTTTTCAACAACCATAATGTCAGCGCCCTGCTTGTGGGCGTTTTCACTTAAATGGCGACGCCACTGACGTGCACCGGGAATGCCCTGAAAAATCCCCAAAATGTGGCGGGTGACATGCCCTAAATAAGTGCCTTTAGACAATTCCTGTTCGATATAAGGATAAAACGCTTTAACCGCATCAACCGTATTAGTCACTGAAACTGTTTGATCAAACAATTCACGATCCACATGTGCCAGAATGGATGGGTTTTGATAAACCTCTCTCCCAATCATCACGCCATCAACATACTGCAAATGTTGCTTCGCTTCTTCCAGTGATTTAATGCCGCCATTAATGGAAAGCGTCAGTTGCGGAAAATCTTTCTTCAATTGATAGACCCGTGGGTAATCCAAAGGTGGAATTTCGCGGTTTTCTTTTGGGCTTAAACCAGACAACCATGCTTTACGCGCATGGATAACAAAATTATCGCAATTACTGTTTTTCACGACGGTATCAATGAAATCACACAGAAACTCGTAGCTATCCTGTTCATCAATGCCAATACGGGTTTTGACGGTAACAGGAATATCCACTACATCCTGCATAGCCTTAACACAATCGGCTACCAACAACGCTTCTCCCATCAGACAAGCACCAAAGCGGCCGTTTTGCACGCGATCAGAAGGGCAACCGACATTTAAATTAATTTCATCGTAGCCCCGCTCCTGCGCAATCTTAGCACACTGTGCCAAGGCTTCAGGATCACTGCCACCTAATTGCAATGCCAATGGATGCTCTTGCTCGTTATAAACCAGATAATCCCCTTTGCCATGAATAATCGCGCCCGTTGTAACCATTTCCGTGTAAAGCAGAGCTTCCTTACTTAATAAGCGATGGAAGTAACGGCAATGATGGTCAGTCCAGTCGAGCATGGGTGCAACAGAGAACCGGGAAGGCTTGAATTTATAGGCTTTTCCGTTTATTTCAGGGATAGTTTTAACTTCTTTATTTTCTTGCATGTGGATCTTTTTTGTTTTTCAAAATACCCTACTGAAGGTATTCTGGGATACAAGGGATTATAGAGAGCCGAGTAGTATACCATAGCCTAATGTTTAGGCACAAAATCATTGCTTCCCCCCTAGGGCAAACGGGTCTAATTTATACAGATGAAAATCCCACTGTCAGGATTTTCATCATATAGCCATTATCCCAGCCAGCCTTCTGGCGCTTAGTC
>NZ_FOVO01000050.1 GCF_900115195.1 Xenorhabdus japonica | reverse complement strand
AAAGACTATGGGAAGGCTGGTTCCTGCTACAAACGCTTATTGATGGGTATTTACTGGCTAAATCGGTTGATGTGGAGATGTGACTAAGAGACAGGCCTAGCAGGGGGTTTTTTATATACAAAAAAGCCAGATATAACAATATATATCTGGCTTTATGATTTTCTCTGAAATGCTATGAAACGTTACTCAATATTTTGAATCTGCTCGCACATTTGTTCAATCAGCACTTTCAACTCAATTGCAGAATTCGTTACATCCGCATTAATTGATTTTGAAGCCAATGTATTTGATTCGCGGTTAAATTCCTGCATCATAAAATCCAATCGGCGACCGACGGCTTCTTTTTTCTTCAGGATATTACGTGTCTCTTTGACATGGGCATCCAGACGATCCAATTCTTCTGCCACATCAATACGCTGAGCCAATAAAAGAAGTTCCTGCTCCAGACGATTATTCTCCAACTGAATTTGGGCTTCTTCCAGCTTAGTCTGTAAGCGTTCTCGCTGCCATTGCAGGATTGCTGGCATTTGTTGACGAACTTTAACCACTTCCACAGTTACTGCATCCAAACGCTGTTCAATCAGTGCCTTGAGCGCTTGCCCTTCAGTCTCACGGCTCTGGATAAAGGCATCCAGTGCCAGATCCAATTCCGCCAGCAATTGTGTGCTGATGGCATCCAAATCCTGGTCTTCGGCAGACATCACGCCCGGCCAGCGTAAGATATCCATCGGATTAATTTCGCCTTCACTGCTTTGTTGTTTAACCCAACTTGCTGCTTCAACCAGTTGTTTTGCCAACTGTTCATTCAGAAGCAAGGAGCTTTGGGCACGGGTATCCAGCTCAAAGCGCAGGTTACATTCCACTTTGCCGCGCGTCAGGCGGGAACGAATGCGTTCACGGATGACAGGCTCAAGGCTTCTGAATTGCTCTGGCAGGCGAATATAGGTTTCCAGGTAACGCTGATTGACAGAACGCAGCTCCCATGCTGCATTTCCCCAATCTCCCTTGATATCTCGCCGAGCAAAAGCAGTCATACTACGGATCATAATTCGTTCCCAATTTATAAAATGATGGGCGGATTATAACGCCCCATATAGATGCAGGATAGGCATTCGCCGCTTTAGGCCGTATAATGCGCCCCCAATAATGTATTAACAACGGAGATCACATTATGAGCTTAGTAGGAAAGCGTCCAGCAGGAAGAACAGCGGCGCAGATGCGTCCTATTAAAATGACCCGTCATTACACCAAACACGCAGAAGGATCTGTTTTGGTGGAATTTGGGGATACCAAAGTGTTATGTAATGCCTCCGTTGACGAAGGAATTCCACGTTTTCTGAAAGGTCAGGGGCAGGGTTGGATCACTGCTGAATATGGCATGTTGCCACGGGCAACCAATAGCCGTAATGCGCGTGAAGCTGCCAAAGGCAAGCAAACGGGTCGTACGATGGAAATCCAGCGCCTGATTGCACGTTCATTGCGTGCCGCCGTTGATTTGAAAAAGCTGGGGGAATTTACCATTACGCTGGATTGTGATGTGATTCAAGCGGATGGCGGTACCCGTACCGCAGCCATTTCAGGTGCTTGTGTGGCATTGGTTGATGCCCTGAATAAGTTGGTTGCAGATGGCAAACTGAAAGCAAGTCCGCTGAAAGCGATGGTTGCGGCAGTGTCTGTTGGAATCGTTGAGGGTGAAGGACGTTGTGATCTGGAGTACGTTGAAGACTCTGCGGCTGAAACTGACATGAATATCGTCATGATGGATGACGGCAGAATGATTGAAGTGCAGGGCACGGCAGAAGGTGAACCCTTCAGTCATGATGAGCTGCTCTCACTGCTCTCATTGGCAAAAGAGGGATTGGATACTATTTTCGAAGCGCAGCGAGATGCGTTAGAACAAGATCCATTAAAATAATAGAAGCAGGCGACTGAAGAGTCGCCTTTTTTATGTCTGCAATATAGTAATGAATGAAAAGAATCAAAGAGGAGAAACTCCAATGAAAGCCTATCAGCGCGAATTTATTGAGCTGGCACTGAAAAAACAGGTGCTGAAATTTGGCGAATTTACGCTGAAATCTGGTCGCAAAAGCCCGTACTTTTTCAATGCGGGTCTGTTTAATACCGGACGTGACTTGGCGTTGATTGGTCGTTTCTATGCGGCAGCGCTTTTGGATAGCGGAATTAAGTGTGATTTGCTGTTTGGGCCGGCTTACAAGGGGATTCCGATTGCGACAACTACCGCAGTGGCACTGGCTGACCATCATAATATTGATATGCCTTATTGCTTTAATCGCAAGGAAGCCAAAGATCATGGTGAAGGTGGATCGCTGGTTGGTAGCCCACTGCAAGGTAATATCGTGGTCGTGGATGATGTTATTACAGCAGGTACGGCGATTCGTGAATCAATGGAAATCATTAAGCAGCACGGAGAAACTCTATCTGGGGTGATTTTGTGTCTGGATCGTCAGGAACGTGGACGTGAAACACTTTCTGCTATTCAAGAAGTTGAACGTGACTACGATTGCCAAGTTTTCTCCATTATTACTTTGAATGATTTGGTGAGCTATTTGCGTGAAAATCCAGAGATGCAACCTCATCTGGAAGCTGTGGAAGCTTATCGCAAAGAATACGGTATTTGATGGTCAGTAAACGTTGCTAGTTGGTAACGAACGATAGGCTGATAAAAAAAATCCCTCGCCCAAGGGTGGGCGGGGTGAGTAGTAGAAATGGCATCCACATACTGGTAAGTATTGCGATAAGGATGCCATTATTGAGCCACTTAATAGTGAACTCAATGAGTTGGAACATGCTAACACAATTTAATAGAAAATAATTTAATAAAAATCCGCACGTTATCATTCTCTATATGCAAGGCGCGAATTTACGATGCCGTGATAGCTTATTGCAGCTGGGTCAATATCAATGGCCAGCGTATTTCAAATTCAGTTGTCGGGCGATAGCGAAATTCAGAGCGAACAAAACGGGAGAGCATCCCTTCACAAAACGCCAGTAACTGTGATGCCAACACAGTCTCGTCATAATTGAATCCCTGTCCATCACGGATTTTTTTCTCTTTTAAAATTTGACGAAGTTGCATTTCAATTCGCTCAAATAGCTGGTTGATGCGATTTTGTAATCTGTCTTGTTCGAACATGAGAGCATGACCGGTCATGATACGGGTTAGTCCCGGATTTTTTTCCGCAAAACCTAAAAGAAGAACGAGGATTAACCGAATGCGCGTGATAGTGTCCTTTTCATCTTGCAGGATCAGATTGATACGTGAAATTAAGGAATCTTCAATAAACTCAATCAAGCTGTCAAACATCCGGGTTTTGCTCGGAAAATGACGGTAAAGAGCTGCTTCAGAAACGCCAACATTTGCGGCGAGTTTTGCAGTAGTAATGCGCTGACTGCCATCACTGGATTCCAGCATGTGCGCTAGTGCCTGCAAGATTTCCTCGCGTCTATTTTTCTTTTTTGCACATTCTTTTTCTGCCATGTCTGATAAGACCCCTGCTAAAACGCAAAACAAATCGAGCTACTTTTTTCCCCAACGTTACTGACAAAAACAATGTTTTTGTCAGTCTCTATGTTAGGCGAGAACATGTTAGGCAAAAACATTGTGGTCAAAAATATTGTGGTCAAAAAATATGAAAATCGGTTGACGGTATCAGGCTTTATGGAAAATTATTGACGACCGGAATGACCAAAACCACCGCTACCGCGCTGGCTCGTCGCAAAATCTTCAACTAAATTAAATTCAGCTTGTACTACGGGCACAAAAACCATTTGGGCGATGCGCTCACCAGGTTCGATGATGAAAGTTTTATCACCACGGTTCCAAACAGAAACCATTAATTGTCCTTGGTAATCTGAGTCGATAAGCCCCACCAAATTACCCAAAACAACGCCATGTTTGTGACCCAGGCCAGAACGAGGCAGGATGACGGCAGCCAATTGTTCATCGGCAATATGAATAGCAATCCCGGTTGGCAGAAGTTCAGTTTGGCCGGGAGCCAATTCTACAGCATTATTAAGACAAGCACGTAAATCTAAACCCGCAGAGCCAGGTGTAGCATAAGTCGGTAAGGGAAATTCTTGCCCGATGCGGGAATCAAGGATTTTAACGTCGATTTTTTTCATCATAGCGTTTGAGTATCTCGTCTAATAAGCGGTGGCTGAGTTGTAATTTACCACTGTGGGGTAAATGGACACTGTCATCATGCCAGAATAGATGTAATGCATTAGTATCGCTGTTGAAACCATGTCCGGCCAGAGATACATCATTCGCGCAAATCAAGTCCAGATTCTTCTGCTTGAGTTTTCCGCGGGCGTATTCTTCCACATTCTGGGTTTCGGCTGCAAATCCAACGACAAATGGACGAGCTTTTTCCATTGCGGCAACGCTCGCTACAATGTCAGGATTTTTCACGAGTGTAAATGTGATTTCATCACCCTGTTTTTTGATTTTCTCTGTCGAAATTTGCTTGAAACGGTAGTCAGACACGGCAGCACAACCAATAAAGATATTCTGTGAGGCTGCTGTAGCTTGAACTTGTTCATGCATTTCCAACGCACTACTGACATCAATGCGTTTAATGCCTTGTGGGGTCGGTAAGTTAACGGGGCCCGTGATTAATGTCACCTCAGCGCCACGTTCTGCTGCTGCCTGTGCAATAGAAAATCCCATTTTGCCGGAGCTGTGATTGCTGATGAAACGGACGGGATCCAAGGCCTCACGGGTTGGCCCTGCGGTAATTGTGATACGTAGACCAGAAAAATCTGGTTCGGTGCTGAAATGTTGTGTTGCCCGTTCGACAATTGCCATGGGCTCCAACATTCTTCCGGGCCCAACATCACCACATGCCTGACTGCCTTCATCTGGACCCCAAATCAATACATTACGCTCTTTAAGTACCTTCAGGTTATGTTGGGTCGCTTGTGCACGGTACATTTGTTGGTTCATTGCAGGTGCAACAGCAATAGGTGCAGCGGAAGCCAGACAGATTGTGGTGACTAAATCATTTGCCATGCCTGCGGTTAAGCGAGCCAATAGATCAGCGGTGGCGGGCGCGAGAATGATTAAATCAGCCCACTTTGCTAATTCGATATGTCCCATGGCAGCTTCTGCCGCAGGATCTAGAAGATCATCAGAAACGAGATGACCAGATACCGCTTGTAAGGTCAGTGGAGTGATGAAAGCTTGTGCTGCTGCGGTCATGACAACGCGTATCTGAGCACCGCGTTCACGCAAACGGCGCACGAGTTCGACAGTTTTATAAGCTGCGATCCCTCCGCTGATTCCGAGGACAATACGCTTGCCAGAAAGCTGATTATCAGAAAATTGTGTGCCGGAAAATCCTGTCATTTTGATTGTCCAGATGTAAGTTTCAATTCCTTAATATTCTACCATAAGAAAATATTGAGTTGAGAATAGCCCCTATTTAGACAGTCAAAAATGACAAATTTGCGAAGCGCTACGCAAGCCATGCAAGTCGGGCTGGCGATGATTTTTTCATCATGGGATAGTAACTGTTATAGGATAGTAACTGTCATAGAATAGTTACTGCGTGATTCAGGATAACGGATGAGTAAATATTGATTGATGGTTCCTATCGTCATGGGTAGATAATCGGACAAAGGATATTGAAGGGGGAAGAGTGTTATGGATTTCACGATAATGGAAAGAGGTAATGAATTGCATTTAAATCTTCTTCCCCGGGAAAAATTACTGGCTTATGGGGCGGTTTCCCTAACTGATGCAGAGTTATTGGCTATCTTTTTGCGCACGGGAACCAGAGGTGTTCCTGTCGTGCAAATGGCAGAGAATCTGCTGAAATCATTTGGCTCGCTTTATCATCTCTTGTCCGCTGATTACGCTGATTTTTGTGCACATAAGGGTATGGGGCAATGCAAGTATGTGCAATTGCAGGCGGTATCTGAGTTGGCAAAACGATTTTTCTCCAGTCAGTTTATCCACGAAGATATCATGAGCAGCCCCACGATGACTCAGAATTACTTGCAGGATTTATTGTCTTGGCAAGATCGGGAAGTATTTGTAGTGCTGTTTTTGACAAATCAAAATAAAGTCATCTGCCATGATGAAATGTTTAAAGGAACGATAAACAAGGTTGAAGTTCATCCGCGGGAAATTGTGAAACAGGCGGTTAAAGTGAATGCTGCCTCAATTATTCTTGCTCATAATCATCCTTCAGGTAATCCAGAGCCTAGTCTGGCTGATAAATTGGTGACAGAAAAAATTATTGAGGCTTGTGATTTGGTGGGGGTTAAGGTTTTGGATCATATTGTTATTGGCAAGCAATATTGTGTCTCATTTATGGAAAGAGGTTGGATTTAGTACGGTTTTTTCGCGATACGATCAGATCTTAGTTGTTCGGGACTTGAGCATCAGCGAATGAGGGCGTATACTACGCCACCTTTGAGGATCTTGGGTTTGGCGAGAAGAGCCTATCTCAGTATATTTTTTACTGAGAAAATGTGTGTCTTTTCAGTGACGTTCTTTTCGGTAACGTTCTTTTCAGTAAGAAAGTTTGCTGAGATGGGCTCCTAAGCCTGACGAGGCGGTCACACCCAATACAAAGCTCGAGCTGATTTGATTTTTGGAGAATAGACATGTCCCGAGTCTGCCAAGTTACTGGCAAGCGCCCGGTGAGTGGTAACAACCGCTCCCACGCATTAAATGCGACTAAGCGTCGTTTTCTGCCTAACCTGCACTCTCACCGTTTCTGGGTTGAGTCTGAGAAACGCTTTGTAACTCTGCGTGTATCTGCTAAAGGTATGCGTGTGATTGACAAAAAGGGTATCGACACAGTTCTGGCTGAACTGCGTGCCCGTGGTGAGAAGTACTAAGGAGCTGAAAAATGGCTAAAGGTATTCGCGATAAAATCAAGCTGGTTTCTTCTGCTGGTACAGGTCACTTCTATACCACTACGAAGAACAAGCGTACTATGCCTGAAAAACTGGAAATGAAAAAATTCGATCCAGTTGTTCGTCAGCATGTTATGTACAAAGAAGCTAAAATTAAATAATTTTAGCGGATTATAAAAAGCCCAGCATTATACTGGGTTTTTTTATGTCTGTAGATCGCATCACGGTAGTTCAAATCGGGTTATGTATGGACGTCATACTCTGTTCAGCTATACTAGCGCTTTTTTAATATAAAACCGTCAGGCGTGGCTTTAATGGCTAGAAAGACCTTGAATATCTTACATACAGAATCATCGTGTGGCTGGGGAGGGCAGGAGATTCGTATCCTGACGGAATCTCAGGGCATGATACAACGTGGACACCATGTGGTTATCGTATGTTGTCCAACTTCAACTTTGTACCGTGAAGCCCATCATTATGGTGTGTCTGTTGTTGCTCTCCCAATTGAAAAAAAACGTCTTCCCTGTTTTCGGGCAATGCGGCGTTGGCTAAAGACAGAAGGGCGTCAATTTGATGTGATCAATACCCATAGTTCTACTGATTCTTGGTTAGTGGCTGCGGCATGCACTACATTAAAAAATATGCCGCCGATAGTTCGAACCCGTCATGTCTCGACTCATGTTTCAAGATCCATTGCGACTCGTTGGCTGTATTTGCATGCTGGTCAGCATATTGTGACAACAGGGGAAAAACTGCGCCAGTATCTGCATGTACATAATGATTACCCCCTTTCTCACATGACTTCTGTACCGACAGGGATCGACTTGTCGCGTTTTCACCCTGAAAACAAGTCGTTAAATCGTCAGCGTATTGGCATCAAAGACAAGCCAACGCTGGGTATTGTTGCCACAATGAGAACATGGAAAGGACATCGTTATCTGCTTGATAGCTGGAAGATTCTTCATCAACGTTACCCTGATTGGCAATTGCTGTTTGTGGGTGATGGACCCCAGAGAAAGAATTTAGAACCACAGGTTCAGCGGGAAGGGCTGACAGAAAGTGTCATTTTTCTTGGTAATCGTCAGGATGTCCCTGATTGCTTAAACGCAATGGATATCTTTGCCCTACCCTCGTTTGGTAATGAAGGTGTCCCTCAAAGCATCATGCAGGCAATGGCATGTGGATTGCCTGTTGTATCTACGTCAGTGGGAGCAATTACAGAAGCCGTGATTGATGGAGATACGGGATATATTATCGAACCTAAAAATGTCGAACAATTAACAGAAAAATTAGATTTATTAATGCATGATGCAGGGCTGAGTTTACAAATGGGAGAAGCTTCACTGAAACGGGCGACTCACTTATTTGGTATGGATAATATGTTAGACAAAATGGAGTCTATTTTTTATCGCAGTATAGAAAGCAAGCAATGATATTTTGTTTATTTTTTGTTTATATTGTTTTTATTAATATTGATGGAATAATCGCTATTTTTTGTTTAACCATTTGAAATGAAATTTATCTCATTTTATTTTTTGTGCCTATAGTGTTTTTTAACAGCAAATAGAACATTGAATAACTTTGCTGTATAGTGCCTTAAGTACCAATCCTTGGATTGATAATTTAATATTCATTATTATGCAACCCCAAAAAATTTTAATCATCAATATTGCCCGTTTTGGCGATACACTGTTGGTAACTCCGGTCATTCGTGCTCTGAAAGAAAAGTGGCCGGAAGCAAATATTGATATATTTGTGCATAAAAAAACAAAAGAAATCCTTGAAAATATCGATTCAATTAATGAGTTGAAAGCTTTCTCAAAAGGTAAAGCTAAATGGTGTGGCTGGCTTTCTCGTCAGCAGTATGATTTGGCATTGGTATATGGTCACGATAAGTCCCTATTGCAGTACGCCAAACGCGTGGCAAATTTGACTGTTTATTTTGCGGATGTTTCTGATGAAAAATCAAATGAGTATGCTGTTGCAAAGCCTGACGAACTTATGCCTGCGCAACAGGAAAGAGCATTGCTAGTTAATGCTCTTGGGGTTGAAGTCAGTAATTGGCGTTTGCAATATTGTGTAAGCCCGTGTGAAGAGGCATACGCCAGCAATTTTATTCATCAGCAAAGGATTGAACAGCAATTAAGAATTGGTTTTCAGTTACAGAGTTTTCCAGCAAAAGCCTATCGTGATTGGCCTGTAGAACACTTTTACGAATTAGCCCAACGTATTTATCGTGATTATCCGCATGCACATATTTTGCTGTTAGGTAGTAAAGATGGCGAAGACAGCGCACGGATGCTGGTTGAAAAATTGGGTACAAACAGATGTTCATCGTTGGCTGGTAAGACTACGATGCGGCAGAATGCGGCAATCATGAGCCAACTTAATCTGTATGTGGGCGTTGATACAGGAACGACTCATCTGGCTGGAGCATTGGGAATACCAATGGTTGCTTTGTATCACAGTTTTCACCCTGGACGTTTTCTTGCACCTCAACAACATCCGAAATTAGTAGTAATTGAACATCCTATAGATTATAGACAGTCCTCTCGTCACGATACAATGTCAGCGATATCCGTAGATCAAGTCTGGCATTCTGTTCAAAATTTGCTGGAAAATGAATGAAAGGATAATGAACAAAATGAAGATAGGATTTATCGATGTTACCGTTACTATGTCCTACGGTGGTATTCAAACCGCAGTCTGGGAGTTAGCCAAAGCGTTGACAGATGCAGGGCATGAGGTCCATATTTTCGGTGGTAGTGGTGATGTTCGGCCTGCATTGGGTGGAAGAAATATCCATGTTCATACCTTCCCTTTTATTCCTAGAGAGCGCGTGCTTAACATCGGGCGTCGCTTTCAACGCATTGTAGAACGTTACTCTTTCGCTCGCCATGCCCGTGAAACTGTTATTGCTGAAAATCTTGATTGGGTGATTTTGACGAAACCTTTTGATTTTTTCTGGCCCAGAATGATACCTAAAACATCCCATACCCGGTTTTGCTATATGAGTGGTGGAACCAGTTTTTTTAAAGGGGATCGGTTATTAGGTAAGAAAATATCTGCATGGGTTGCGTGTAGCCATTTTAATGCCTGGCAGATTCAGCACCACTTCAAGCAATTTCCGAGCGTTATTTATAATGGAGTGGATATCGATAAATTTAAGCCTGCTGACTCTGATGTCCGAACTCGATTAGGTATCGATGAAAAAACGTTCTTGTTAACGTTTGCGGGTAGACTGGTTGGCTGGAAAGGCATGAAAGTGGCTATTGACGCAATGGCTTTGCTACGGGACAAAAATGTAAAATTATTGATTATTGGTGCCGGTGAAGAGTTGAAATCGCTTGAAAAGCGAGTCTCTGCTCTACAGTTGCAAAAATCTGTTATTTTTCATCCTCCAGTTGGTCATGATCAATTACCTGCATTTTATGCAGCGGGAGATGCTGGTATTTTTCCTAGTATTGGCGATGAAGCGTTCGGTATTACTATTGCAGAATCGATGGCATGTGGGCGTCCTGTAATTGCCAGTTATATTGGTGGAATACCGGAAGTGGTTGGCAATGAGGGGAGTGCCGGTATTCTGGTCACTCCGGGAGATACTGCGGCTATTGCTGATGCGGTAAATCATCTTTTGTCTTTGCCGGATAGAGGAGAAGGTATGGGTAAATCTGCTCGTCAGAGGATTGAATCAATGTACACTTGGGAACATTCTGCTAGCCGTTTATTGAACGCGACAAAAAATAATGAAAATTGCGTATATTGATCCTTATCCTGTGCCTGATTATCGGGTTGCATCCCTACAAATTTTGCAGAATGTAGATGCTTTTGCCCGACAGGGACATCGTGTCTATCTGATTACCCCAAAAGGCCAAAGCCAAGTTGAAGATATTCTTGGTAGGCCGTTACCGCCTTCTGTGGACTTAATTGCTCTGCACAATATACGTAGAAAATGGTATTTCCCATTAAATACTCAGAAACTGTTTTATTTGCAGGTTTCTCGATGGCTTAAAGAACATCAGGTTGATGCTCTTTTTACCCGCAATCTCAAAATGGCTAATTACCTGTTGCACAATCATCCAGATATTCCCCATTTCTTTGAAAGCCATGAAGTATTTTCTCAGTCATTTAAAGAGTCCCATGATTTACTCAACAGTAAAAACCAACGTAAATATCATAAATTAAGAGAAATGGAACAGCAGGTTTATGATAGTTCTAAGGCTATCTTTGCCCTGACTTCGTTATTACGAGAAGATATTTATAAGCAATATAGTGTTACAACACCGATTGTTGTGGCACCCGATGGCGTTGATATGCTGGCGGTTGAATTAGCTAAGCAAACTCTTTCCAATAGTGATCTCAAAAGTACGCTTCCTAAAAAAGTGCTTTATTTGGGGAGCTTGCATCGTTGGAAAGGCATCCCAACGATAATGAAAGCCATGTCTTACCTGGATAGCATTGAGCTGAATATTGCGGGTGGTACAACTGAGCAGATTGAACGATTGCAGCGAACAGCTGAACAGATGGGTGTGAGTGACAAAGTCAATTTCCTTGGTTTTATTCAGCCCAGAAACCGCTTTCAGGTTATTGCTGATAGTGATATTTGTGTTCTGCCCCTGACGAAAACTAGCATTGGCAGTCGTTATACTTCTCCTCTTAAACTTTTTGAATATATGGCCATAGGCAAGCCTGTGGTTATTTCTGATTTCCCTTCTATTCGCGATGCTGTTGATGAAAATGCGGTAAATTTTGCTGATAGTGAAAATGCAGAGAGTTTTGCTGAACAGATACAATGGCTGATTAATCATCCCGACGAAATGATGGCGAAAGCTGATTATTCGCAACAACTGGTAATAGAGCGTTTTAACTGGGATCAGCGTGCGAAGTTAATTATGACAGTGATATCGGAAAAGTTGTCTCAGTGAGTATTTCTCCGGTGATCCAAATCAAATCTGGCTGCAAATGATACATGAAAACGGTATTGTAATCTGCTCAGATACGATGTCCTCAGATGCAACGTCCTGAGATACCATGTCGTAGATAACTTATTTAAGGAGTCGGTATGCCGGAGCTACCAGAGGTGGAAACCAGTCGCAGGGGGATTGAACCTCATCTGGTTGGGAATGTGATCCAATATGCAGAAGTCAGAAATTCACGTTTGCGCTGGCCTGTTTCCGATCAAATCATGGCGCTGTCAGACAGGCCAGTTCTGAGTGTCCAGCGACGGGCAAAATACTTATTGCTTGAGTTGCCGGAGGGTTGGATTATTATCCATCTGGGTATGTCCGGCAGTTTACGTATCTTGCTGGATGAACAGCCTCCAGCGAAGCATGATCATGTTGATTTGATTATGGCTGATGGCAAAACTCTCCGGTATACCGATCCCCGACGTTTTGGTGCGTGGTTGTGGAGTGATAATCTTAATGAGTGCTCTGTACTGGCTCATTTAGGCCCTGAGCCTCTTTCTGACCAGTTTGATGGCGAATACTTTTACACGCTTTCCCGCAACAAAAAAACGGCTATCAAACCTTGGTTGATGGATAATAAAGTTGTTGTTGGTGTTGGGAATATCTATGCCAACGAAGCGCTGTTTGTTGCTCGTATCTTACCTGAACGTCCGGCGAATTCGTTGACACAGCAAGAGGCCCATCTATTAGTCGATATAATCAAACAGATCTTACGTCGTTCCATTGAACAAGGTGGAACGACGCTGAAGGATTTTCTGCAATCTGATGGCAAACCGGGATATTTTGCTCAGGAGTTGTTTGTCTATGGCAAGAAAGGCGAGCTTTGCCCACGATGTAGTGCGAAAAATGGTGAGAAAAGTGGTGCGAAAATCGAAAGTGTAAAATTGGGGCAACGCAGTACATTTTTCTGCCGTCAATGTCAGCATTAGGCATATATGTGGGGGCAGAAGATAATAGCCCCCACATAATAGTACTATTTACCTAATTTCTTTAGCATTGCCTTTGTAACTGGCTCTGACAGGAAGGATGAAATATCACCATCATGGCGTGCAACATCCTTGATTAAGGATGATGAGACGAAGGACAGAGTTTGAGACGGTAATAAAAAGACACTTTCTAGCTCTGGCATAAAATGCCGATTCATATTGGCAAGTTGCCATTCATATTCAAAATCGGAAACAGAACGTACTCCACGGATTAAGATATTAGCCTGCTGCTTTTTGGCAAAATTAACCATCAGTTCGCTAAACCCAACAACATCGACATTTTCCAGATGGGCTGTGACTTCTTTTGCCAACGCAACACGTTCTTCCAAATTGAACATGGGATTTTTTCTATCACTATTGGCGATCGCCAATAAAACATGGTCAAACATATTTGCGGCACGAGTAACGATATCAAGATGGCCGTAAGTGATGGGATCAAAAGTGCCGGGATAAATCGCTTTTCTTTTCATCGTTGTTTTTACTCTTTGTTTGAGTCATTTCCCAAAGTGCAGCGTATTTATTGAATGTATATTGAGCATTCACAATCGCTAACACTAGCCCTTGCTTGCCATCCAAAAAACCTGCTCTTAATAGCCAAGTTTTGAAAAATGCTCCCAGCGTATGGCTGATTATAGAAAAATAACGGGTTTTTTTGCCTTGTTCGTAGCGATGTTTTGCCCAATCTCTCGCGTAATTCAATTGTTTTTGCTGGAACTCCATCAGGTTACGGCAGGTCAAGTGACGCAAATCACCTCTTAACGTCACAATAGATGCGCCTTGAGTATCAAGGGATTCATGAACCTGATTGTCATTGTATTGATAACGTTCACGGCAATAAAGACGAATAACTTTATCGGGATACCAGCCACTGTGTTTCATGAATTGCCCCATAAACAGATTGAGGCGCGCACAGCTATAGACTTTATTATCGTCAGGATTGGCTAGGACTTGTTCAATGGATGCTTTTAGTTCTGGAGTCACCCGTTCATCGCTATCAATCATAAAAATATAATCACCGCTGGCGTAGGATTGAGCGAGCTGTCGTTGACGGCCGAAGCCTGACCATTCGGTATTCGAGTAGACTTTTGCACCCATCTCGCTGGCTATTTGGCAAGTTGTGTCGGTACTGCCGGAATCCAAGACGATGATCTCATCTGCCCAATTCACAGAAAGCAGGCAATCTGTAATCAAATCAGCGGCATTTTTGGTGATCATGACAACAGACAGACGTTTTTTTGCAATCATTAATGGCTCCTTGGAGGGAGATAAGGTTCCAATAATTTTAGCAAGCGTTGAAGAGCGCCTTGGTTTTCATGCAGGACTTCCGCAGCGTGGTGACCGTAATAGCGTCGGTAATCTTTGTCGGTCAGCAAGCTGTTGATAGCTGAGCTTAATGATTGGCTATCGGTAACAGTAATTAGCCCATCCGCTTTATCGAGCTTGGCACAGATATCTTTAAAATTGAATGTATGTGGACCCATGATAACCGGAATGGCATGGGCTGCCGCTTCCAGTGGGTTATGTCCCCCACGTTCTGTCAGGCTACCCCCGACAAAAGCCAGATCAGCGATACCGTACAGGAGCATCAATTCGCCCATCGTATCTCCAATAACGACTTGTATATTGGTGTCAGGAATAGTATCGGCACTACGTAAGACTGCGTTCAGCCCGGCTTTTTGGGTCAACTCAGCGGCTTTACCAAAACGCTCAGGATGGCGGGGAACCAGAATTAACAGTAAATCAGGGAATTGCTCAAGCAGTTTGCAATGAGCATCTAGAATAATCGTTTCTTCCCCGTCATGGGTACTGGTTGCTATCCATACAGGGCGATGAGGTGCCCATTGGCGACGCAATGTGACAGCTTTGGCGGCGAGTTCTGGTGTAACAGAGATATCGAACTTAAGGCTACCAGTAACAGAAAGTTGGGAACGTCTTAATCCCAATTCGATAAAGCGTTCACCATCTTCCTGATTTTGTGCGGCTATCAATGTGATCTTATTTAGAATGGTTTTAATGAAGTTGCCAATTTTCTGATATCCTGCCGCAGAGCGGGCTGATAGCCTTGCGTTGGCGATAACCAGCGGAATTTCCCGCTGGTGTAGCTGAGTGATCAGATTCGGCCATAGCTCGGTTTCCATAATGATCACTAACTTTGGATTTACGTGATCAAGAAAACGGCTCATTGAACCTGGCAGGTCATAGGGAAGGTATACGTGGTTAACATCATTGCCCAGAGCAGAAAGAACTCTTTCAGACCCTGTCGGTGTCATGGTCGTTATAGTAATGGGCAAAAAAGGATAATGGTGCCGTAAGATCCGCACTAGCGGAATGGCAGCCAATGTCTCTCCAACAGAAACGGAATGCAGTAATATCCCACCTTGGGTGACCTTTTTGGCACAGAAGCCGTAGCGTTCTCCCCAGCGTTTGCGGTACGCAGGGGATTTTCGACTGCGCAACAGCAGACGTAACCAAATAATTGGTTGGATAAGGTAGAGAAGTACCTGATATAAGCGAAGCAACATTCTATCAAATTCACTGACATAGATTGCGGTTATAGTACCACATTGGCTTGAAGAAAGTGTGTAAAATGCAGGCCCCTTTAAACCATAGTTTGGTATTCTATATATTATTTTTCTATTAATTCAATATATTGCTTCTGTATATTGCTTGCCTCAAATTTTTTATACAGCTCATCTGTAATTTGTGGAGGTATATTGTAAGCAAGTCGAATTTTTTCTGCCAAAGAATCAGCATCGAGACTAGACAGATAGTTTTTTAATTGGCCTGTCATTATTTCTCTAACGCCACCAGGGCAATCAGTACTGACGATAGGTGTGTGGCAAATTAATGCTTCGATTAAGACTGTCGGTAATCCCTCACTGTCTGAACTTATGACAACAGCTTTTGCCCCATTGATAATGGGGTGTGGATTAGACTGAAAACCAGCCAAAATGACTTTATCATCTAACTCGTACTCATGGATTTTTACTTTAAGACAAGCTTCTATTTCTTTGGAGCCTTGCCCTACGATGATGAGTTTGCACGGGAGATTTGCCTTTGCAAAAGCATCTATTAACCGGTCTTGGCGTTTTACTTGATGTAAGCGTCCGACATGAAGAATGTAATTTAATCCATGATAAGAGTTAGTTTCTGAGGCCTGTGCTTTTATTTTTTCAAAATCAAAGGGATTGTAGATGGTTTTGATCTGTTTGGGTTTTATTCCAATATTGCTTAACAGATCATTACTAACGGCGTCGGAGACGCAGATAATCTTTTTATTTTCATAAACTTTTTTTATCTTTTCTTTTTTTATCCAATAAGAAAAACCACTTTTATTACTCAAGTATGATTGGGAATAAATTCCGTGAATACAATGCCATACGTTGCAGTTGTTCAGAATTTTGGATTTAACTACGATTCGGTCAGTTTTATGTAGATTAGATATAACAAGTGTAGGTTTGCCTTTTTGTTGGAAAAGCTTAAATAATACTTTATCCATCGCTTTAGCTCTGCGACTTATTTCATTGAGTTTTCTTAATGGCCCCCGATAGTCATCTAAACTGACTATGTAATGAATATCTTCTGGGATGGTGTAATCCAATTGAGTATTGAGTGAAAGTAATGAAACTTGGTAGTTTGATTTACTCAAACTAGCCGCAAGACGAAGAGTAACATTTTCAGCTCCTCCTCCGGGCAATCCATCGATAATAAAAAGAATATGCTCTTTCACTGTGTTAAAACTCGCTGATAAAGATCGATTAATTGTTTAGATAAATTTTCTGGAGTTGCAGCGATTATTTGGTTTCTGGCAGCAATAGACATATCTGTTCCGAATATATTATCAGGAATGCTATGAACAGCATCCTTTAATTTTTCAATATCTAATGCATCACAGATAAAACCATTTTTCCCTTCGGTGATGAATTCAGCTCCCCCACATGTCGTGCTAGTAATAACGGGCAAACCGCATGCCATAGCCTCAAGGATCACATTGGGAAATGGATCATATAGTGTCGGTAAGAGCAAAGCATCAGACAGTTGATAAAAAGGCAATGCATTTTTTTGTAATCCCATGAAACGGATGCGATGAGTACACCCTAAAGAATTCGCAAGCGACTGATATTTATTTTGTTCTTTGTCTTTGCCAATAACTAATAGATAGCTATCTGTTTTCGCGACAGCTTTAATTGCCGCAGATAATCCCTTTCGCTCAAAACCGGAACCAACATAAATCAAGCATCTTGCCGTAGCGGGGATTTGATATTGTTGCCTAAGCTGTAGACGAGATTGTTCATCAGCAGGAAAAAATTTTGTGTTATCAATTGAGTTGTATATAACGGCGATTTTATCTTCGGCTACACCAAATTCTTTGATAATTTCCTTTTTTACCATTTCAGCGTTGCAGATCACTTTTTTTAAAGCGGGATTTGCATACATTTCTGCCTCAGCATTCATGACATAGCGGTGATACCGATCATTCAACAGCCATCGTGCTTTCCATGTTGGTAAGATGCGGGCTCGTTGATGTAACCAGCGTTTATGAACGCCATCTCCGGCACGATAAATGTCACAGCCAGCAATACGCTCATGGCTTTGAACTAAATCAAATTGTTCTTTTTGCCATAATTTCCGTGCTGATGTGGCAAAACCTCTTTCACGGCTGATTCTTCCATATTTAATAGGATCGCATAGGTGAATGCGCCAATTTGGGTTGCTCACACCTTGCCAGGAACGTGTAATGACATTAAGTTCAAGTTGTTGGTGCTCTAATGCTTCCAGAGCCCTTGAAATAAAACGTTCAGCACCTCCATCTGGGCGATACTTTTGACGGACAATAGCTAAACGTAATGGTTTCATGAAATATATTTCCTTGCTGCTGAAATGACGACATCTGTAGGTATCAGATCTAAGTAGCGTTCGTTTGTATGAGTTTTTATGTCATCCGGGTGTGGAATATTGCCATAATCGCCAGCCCAAATCACCTCACCAACAGACTGCCAGGGTTTCCAAAATGTCAGTTTGGAGGGGCCGAATAATGCAATGCAGGGGGTTTCCAGAGCGGCGGCCATATGCATTGGTACTGAATCTACGCCAATAAATAATTTAGCATGATCAATCAAAGCGGCAAGTGTGGGTAATGTCAATTTTCCTGCTAGAGAAAGGATGTTCTTTCCGTTATCAGGACAGAGTGACAAGATGGTGGTTACCATCTCTAATTCCTTTTGGTCTGGCCCAGAAGTAATGATAATGCAATGTCCATCTTTTTGTAGCGCAGTAATTAATTCCGCCATTTTTTTCTCATCCCAACACTTAAAGAACCATCGGGATGTAGGTTGAATAACGATGTATCTTTCTGAATATTGATACTCAGAAAGTTTTTTCTTGATCCACTGTAAATCATTATCGCTATAACTCATTGTCACTTTTGTGATAATTGAATTAAATTGCAATGGTTTTAGGATGGAAAGATTTTGTTCTACGGTATGTAATGAATCATGATCATCTGTTGGTATAACTTCAGTATGACAAAAACGCCATTTCCAATTTTGTCGTTTAGGGAAGCTGAGCGCCAAGCGAATAGATGCACCAGTAAAACGGGAAATAAATGCACTTCTCCACTGGTCGGCAAGGTTGACCACTAAATCATAGTGTTGCTGTCTTAATGTTTTGAGCAGAACCCACTCATGCAATAATTTCTTTCTTGTACCTAGTTGTTTCCACTTGCGGTCTATGGAAAAAATACGGGAAATCTCTGCTGAATTTTCCAACATAGGTGCAGTTTCTTGATAAAGGAGTACATCAATTTCTGCATCTGGATAGTGGTGAATTAGTGTGCTTATTACTGGTGTTGTCAGCAACATATCTCCATGGTGTTGTAATTTAATCACCAGAATGCGCTTGATTTTATTGTTTATTGGAGTCATTTGTTGAGTTCTTTAGTATATCAAGGTCATAAGATGATCTTAATGTAAAAATCATAGAGTGGCATCTTTAAGTATATTAACCAAGAGTAATATGGGATGACGTTTATTCTCAATCAGATAGCCTGAGATTCTCTAATTGCGTTATGTGTTTGCTATGCGTACCATTGAAATAACTATTATTATCACATTTTGGTGCATATCAATGTCATTACCCGCTTTTATTATCACGATCGACACTGAAGGTGATGATCTATGGCAAAATAATGGTCAGATCTCAACAAAAAACACGTATTATCTACCAAGATTTCAGAACCTATGTGAACGCTTTGGATTTAAACCTGTTTGGCTCACTAACTACGAAATGGCGATGGATGATAGCTACATCGAATTTGCTAAGGATGTGATTGCCAGAAACATTGGTGAGATTGGTATGCATTTGCATGCCTGGAATAATCCTCCAATTGTCCCTCTGACTGATGATGATATGCATCACAAGCCTTATTTGATTGAATATCCGAAAGATCAAATTAAAGCGAAAATTGATTTGATGACAAATCTTCTTGAAGAAAAGCTCCAGACTAAGATGCTAAGTCATCGTGCTGGGCGTTGGGCATTTAACGAATATTATGCTCAGTTATTGGTAGAATATGGCTATCAGGTAGATTGTTCTGTAACCCCAAAAGTTAATTGGAACTTTACTAAGGGTAATCCTAATGGGAATGGCGGAACAGATTATAGCGATTTTCCTGATTATGCTTATTTTATGGATATGCAGGATATTTCTAAAGAAGGCGATTCTCCATTATTGCAAGTGCCGATGAGTATTCAGTATAAACATTCACCGTTTATGAATTTTATTAAGCAAAAATATGATCACTTGCGGGGAAAACAGCGTTCTCCATCGGTTAATTGGTTGCGACCAAAAGGCGGTAATTTGGAGCGGATGAAGACTGTTGTTCAGCAAACTTTAGCAAGTGGCAGTGATTATGTTGAGTTTATGCTGCATTCATCTGAATTTATGCCAGGTGGAAGTCCAACTTTCTATAATGAAGAACAGATCGAATTGCTTTATCGGGATTTGGAAGGGTTGTTTGAGTTTTTGAAGCCATTGGTGCAGGGAATGACGTTAGCAGAATACTATTTAATTAAATCATAGTCATTAATAATTGAGATATTTTTAAATATCTCTTGGATTCACATATTAAGCGCAACACCGTAATGAACGAAGTAAATGAGTGGGTATTCCTTTAAATAACTCATTCGGTGTTTTGTAATCTCGTGT
>NZ_FOVO01000052.1 GCF_900115195.1 Xenorhabdus japonica | reverse complement strand
TTTTTAGATGTCATCGTTTTACCCTGTCTTAATTAATTTGATTTTCGGCTATAGGGGTTATTTACATTTTCTACTGTTGGCGGGTTACGTACCCACCATAAAACATCACTTAATAACCATGAGACGGAATTACGGCCCAATGGAACACGTTTCGGAAATTTACCTTCTTCTTCTAATACCCAACGACGAGAACGCGATAAACTGGAAAGGCGCTCACATTCTTTTTCTCTGATTCTGCGATCATATTTCTCTCCATACTCATTTAAAATTGATTGTCGTTCTTGTGGTGTCGGTGATGTAAATTTCATTGCCATACTTTTATATTCTCCAAAATAAAAAACCCCGCGAGCGAGGTTATTATTAATTTAAGTTCATTCAGATATGCAAATGTATTGTGTTTTTTCTTGAAGTTCATATAAACATAATGAATTTTTTGAAATAATTTATTATGTTGCTTGTTCTTCTTTGGGAACGAGTATTTTAATTTCTAATTATCGGTATTTAATACAATTTCATCATAGTTATTTGCTAATAAATCCAGCCGTTCACACCATCGGTTTAAAGCATCTAATTTCTCTGATAGGTATTGGCTTCTGTTATATATTGCCATAACCCCCGGCAAAACATGACCTAGAAGTTGATCGGCTATATGCGGAGCTATTCCCATATCATTCATCTTTGTTGCCAAAGTACGTCTAAGGTCGTGCAGTGTCCATTTCTCCGATTGTTCTAGTTTTTTCCATATATTAGAACCATGATACGATACTACATTACCTATTTTAAATTCACCTAAAAGCAAATCGTTTTCATTGCTTTTATGAACAAGTTCTTTTAAAAAAGATTCCATGCACTCTGGTATTGGGCGAATGATTTTCTCACGAGTTTTACTATTCTCTTTTGGAACAGTCCATAACATAGATTCAAAATCCCATTCTGAGCATTTTGACAACCTGATCTCTCTTGTTCGACAACCGAAGACAATTAAAATTTTCAATAAATTATTAAAGTAAGGCTCATGAATATTTGAGTTTACTGAACTCCATAATTGACCGAGTTCATTATCAGTTAAAAAACGGTCTCCCTTATTTTCTCTTTCCCCAACATCAGGAATAGTTAGATCATCCAATACATGACTAATAGCATACATTCTCACTCGACAAAACTTGAGAGCTTGCTTACATACTTGAAATATAATTCCAGCTCCTACAGGAGCCTTCTTTTTCATTCTATCAAAACATTGAAGCCAATATTGAGTTTTGCAATCTGATAAAGCCATATTACCAATATAAGGATATATATGTTTATTTAATTGAGAGATGTGAGCATCAATATTCACTCGATTGTCTCTTCCGTAGTGCTCTATCCAATATTCAATAGCGTCTTTTACGGTTACTGGTTTTAATGATTCCTGCATCGTTAGGTTAAATTGCAGTTTTGGATCTTTACCAGAGGCTAACCAGTTTCGACATTTATCTCGTGTTTCACGAGCTTGTTTGAGGGGCATATCAGGATAACGTCCAAGTGTAAGGCGGTTTAGCTTCTTGCCATCAAGACGATATGTAAAGACCCAACTAATACCACCCACTTTAGATAGTTTCGCACTTAACCCTGCACCCTCAGCAAAGAATTCAATATTGTTGCTTTCTCTACCGTGTAGTGCTTTAAGTTTTTTATCACTAAGTTTATTTAGTTCGTTAGCCATGATCGCCCAAATTATTTACGCAAATGTTTATACAAAGTGTGATGTAATAGTAGATAAACGTCAATAAACACTGAAACAATGCACAGTGAATAAAGTAAATATCATATTGATTTTAATCAAAAAAATAATAAACACCAATAAACATCAATACATGACTCAGATTTAATCGGGTGGGGATCTGAATGCCCTGTAAGTCAGCCGGGGAAGACAGGGCAATTGGACGCTTTCATTGTCTTCATGGGTCTTGCTGTCAATATAAAAGACGTCTATTTTTTCCTGCGTAGGATCGGCTTCGGGGTTACCCTCTGGAAAATTACGGGCATCCAGATAGTGCGCAAAGGTCATCCGAATAGTAACCCGTGCCTGAGCCATATTCTGGTAAGCCAGACACAAGGCGCTGATAGTGCCATCCAGATTAGCAATACTGAGTGTCGGTGATACCGTTCTGCCGTCACTGTTCACCTCCATTCCCTCAATTTGCACGGGCCACGGCTTATACTCCACTCCTTGCCACCAAATAGACTTAATCGGCAAATTGCTAGGGTCTTCCAGATCGTCATCTGTATAAGCTACGGGGTGATTATGAAAGTACAGCTCTGGCCCACCAAAGGCCGAACCATCAACAGAAAACAAAAGAATTTTATTCCCTACCTCCAAACGCTGGAGATCTGCATTAATTTTCATGGATTATATGCCTGTTCAAATATTGCTGATATTTTCATAACACCTCCTGACATGGGGATTATGGTTATTGAGTCCGCCTTGACCCGATACAACCCTTTTTCACCATATGGAGTCGTCCAGATAAATGACTTCAAAGTGTGCTGGCGAATAAACTGAAAGATGGGTGCCACCTCCTCTTTTATTCCAAGATAAGAGTAAGGCCATGACTGACTTTCTGGGTTAATACCATCTCCAGAAACTTGTTTGTAACCATCCCCAAACTCAACCGTTTTAATCCGATGTTTAAATTCACCACTGGGTGAATCTTGGATTTGAGTTCGCCATTTAAACTCTTCAATAGCCATATAAGTACCTATAAAATAAAAAAAACCGCATGAGGCGGCATGTATGGAAAAGGCCGCATTTGCGACCTTATGTTAGTTATGAATTTATTACTTATCGTCCAATACGTTCACTGGCTATCTTATAAGCTTTCGAATCTTCCCTTTTACCTACAGCCACTACCCATATTATGATTTCTTCATCAATCACTTGGTAAACAAGGCGAAATCCCGAAGAGCGAAGTTTTATTTTAAAGCAGTCAGATAAATCACCATGCAATCTAGCTGACTCGATATAAGGATTATCTTGTAGCTTCCGTAGTTTCTTTTTAAATTGCTTCCGGATGCTGTTATCCAGCTTTTGCCATTCTTTTAAAGCGCGTTCGTCAAACTCAATGTTAAATCTCATCAAGATTTACCCGAATTCGTTTAGCTGGATTTTTTAGGCGTTCACGCACAACTTCAAGGATATCCTTATCTTCATCAAGTTCTGAGACCATCACAGATACTTCTGCGAACGGCAATTTTTCATTTTCTGCTACATAGCGCAGAAAGAGCCGCATTGCATCGGAAGGAGATAGATTCAATTTCTCAAATGCCTGATATGCATTCTTTTTAAGTTCTTCATCAACCCTGATCTGAATTGTGCTCATAGTATCACCATATGTAATTACATTTGTATTACATTGTACATTATTGCATCTATGGTGCAATGAGTTTTACGAAACTTTCGTAAAACCAGCCATCCTTGGCTTGGGGTTAAAATATGTTCATTGGTAGTGAGATCATACTATCAATGTGATATCCATATAGTCGTGCCACTCTGTCAAGAATCCCTTTTGGTGTCTCTGTCCCACCTTTAAAAACTTCTGTCTTGTTAAGATGCTTATCGTAAACTTCCCAACTTGACGACATATCTGAAATTTGGTGGCTGAGGTTTTAGTTCTTTCTTTTTAACCTCACCCGTAGTCCAGTACTCATAAAGAACGTCGTCGCATTCGTCCTGATATCGGATAACTTGCTCACGAATCGACGCTTTAACTTTATTGGGGCTGATAGTGGCTAACCAGCCAGCAAGTTTACGGAGGGCGAGGCAATTCATTGATTGAGAACCGCCTTTTGTAGGTATCACCATTTCGATGATACCTTTAGCGAATCGCTCAGTTAACTTCCTATGTTGCGTTTGCCATGCTAATCCCATGCCATCGACAATCGGCTTCATTGGCACATATGGCTCACTATTATCATTAACGACATATAGATCTGAGCCATAAAATGGGACATTTATAGTTTTACTCGATTCTTTAAGTGGTATACTTAACATGTCTATGTTCCTCGTAAGTACTAGACGATTTAGAAGCCCTGACTGTTCCACCAGTTGGGGCTTCGCCGTTTTAATGCGATACTATTTATTACGTGATTGTAACTGTTTGTAAAGATAACCTTTGTGAATTTGGGAAGCGCCTCGTAAATCAAATTTATAGCGGGTTAATCGGTTGCATTAGTTATATGGTGTGATAGTTTAACTAGCTTACAGCCGTCCTTGGACTTCAAATCCTTAAGCGGCTTTTTCCACGCTCAACATCTTCGCCAGCTTGGAAATGCCTTTCGGAGTGATACGAACCTGTGTTGTATTTTCTCACTGCCATCATTTCTCATAACGACCGTTACCTTATGTTCAAGATAACCAGTTTGTATTTTGTCTTGATACCCTGTCCACTCATCCGAACCAACACGACGACAAGTCCAGCGATGGCCTTTCAGGAAGTCAAAAAGGAACTTAGGGCGAACCTGCAATTGCTTCGCAGCATCCGTTACACACATAGAGCCGTCTGATCTGGCATACGTTCCAGCGCTGCGACATCCGGTTTCATTTCCTCAACCTTGTGCTCAAGCTCTGCTTTCTGTTCTGCTAAGTCAGCAGCAAGGCGAAGTGCTTCTGGTAAGGATTGAGGTATTTGCACCTGAACTTGATCAACCAACTTACCAGAACGGTAATCAATGAAAGTCTGGTTGACCTGTAAACGGAATTTGGGAGAGATCCACCCCGCATACTCAACGGCTAAAAGTTCGTGGGCGAAAGTGCCACCAGATTTGCCCTCTGAACTAACTTTTAATTAATTATCCTAAATCGCTAGAACCACTTCCCTAACTACGAAAATTTCGTAGTTACCAACAAAAAAGCCCCGTAAGGGGCTGTTTGTGCAGGCTGGCACGGCAATAATATTAGATTTTTTCTTTAATACCCGCCTGTCTCAGTATTGCATTGGCGGTATGTTTAGAGACTATTGTATATGGCACACTCAGTAATCCACATGTCATCATGGATAACATTTACAACAAACGCTTCAAGTCTTGTTATAACCACTCCCATGTTTACCTCTTTGTATCCTGAGTTAATGAATGATTATCTATCTCAATCTTAGCATTAATTGGTTATAAAATCATCGAATTTAAATCCCAACAGGATATATTATCTATTGGTATTATCTGCTAATTCATTATTCCAATACTTTATTTTTCTGATAAATGTCTCATGAACTTCATCAGGTAAGGTGCGCTTTATTGCGAAGATCTCATCTTCAAAATCTTGATACACGTTCGTTGAATCTGGTGTTTGAATAAAAAATGATTCAACTAAATTTTTCACGCCATCATCATTTATCATGAAGCCGTCTTTTTTCTTTATAAGAAGTTCCTCTGTGTTAACAGCCTTTTTTGCGGCGTCCACAATAGGGCCTACCTTGACCAAATCAATGTTGTGAAGCCAGTATACATACCTGTCTTGAAATTGTTTCTGAATTTCCTTTGGCAGCCTTTTATTAAGGCTCTCTATTTCCGATTGATAATGACGCTCTATCTCTTGAGTGTCCTTGCCTATGCTTGCTTTTATCAACGTTTCTGATAGCTCCTTAACCCTATCATCTATTAACTCTATCCCATCCTTCCTTCTTTTATAAAAAAACTCAGGAGGGACATTAGATGGCTTAAATTTCTTAAGGGTTATTTCTTCTATTTTTTCCTGAACATCACTACCGCAATGCTTGCATTTGAGCGCTTCCGCCTTAATCATTTCTGCACAGTAAGGGCATTTAACAAGGCCTTCTTCCATTTGTTTTCGCTCTATGCCAGCATTATTTTTGCTTATCAGAAGTGAATGCACCAACGCAACAATGAACAACGCAAATCCATAAATCCACCATAAAATGAATGATCTGCCTTTACTGTTTGCTATTAAGGCAGGAATTAAGCCAAGAATTACTGCTGCCAATAAGAAATCCATTTTTCCCCCGTCAAAGTCAACTTTTTAATATTACCCAATACACGATGTTAAGTGAATCAAAGGAAAATCCTGAAAAGGATCTGGTTATTTGTTATGAGAACTATATAATTTTTTAGCCCCTTTCATACCTTCATTAAAAGCATTAATGGCTGATATAGTTAATTTTTGACAACTGTAATCATCCATGTGGCGAAGGCAATTAAATGATGGTTGAATCTCTTTTTCCTTATCGTTTATTGCAACTAATTTAGCTGAGCCACCTAAAAACCTATCACCAGATGGAGAATACGTTGAGATATAAATGTTAGATACCGTGTCAACACGCATTCTTGTGATTAACTCTAGTTTTTCAGGCACATTACTCCACATGGCGCTACATTCAGAATCGCTAGAGCAGCGCTGATTTTCTACAGTTACTTTAGGCAACGGCTCTTTTTCCTTAGATTGACCAGCACACCCACTCAACACCACAACCGCCAACAATCCAACAATTAACTTCTTCATCATACACCCCCACGTTTAAATAGTTACATGAATCTTAATCAAAGTATGGCGCAAAATGAAGCAAAATGGGCAATTACAAGTCGCAATGTGATCTACACATAAGCATATATTCTCATTTGCTTTATGGTTACATTTCAGCCCAAAGCAACCAACCGAAGGGATGGCTGTTGGTTAATAATTTCTAGCGTCTACCATTAACCGCTCTAATGATCTTATACAAATCACCACCATCACGGCTTTCTTGTACTATCACAGACCTTATTTTCTTCGTTAGTGATAGCTCTGCTGCCCGCGCATCTATATTTGAAGCGGTGGATTGCTGTTGCTGATTTTCCACATGAATGCCGCCAAGATTAACCTGAATTCCACCAGCAGGAGCAGGCTGCATTCCGTACATCCTTGGCATCGGAGTGCTTACTGTCATTGGCTGAGAGCCACCAACGTGACCACCAGAGGCATAGCCGCGCTTGGCGCTGTCCATAAGACGATACAAATTAGCCACGCCAAGGCGCATCGTGCTTTCTTTATCGAAAACAAACTCATCTTTATGAACATAGCCAGCAATATCATATTTATTACCTGAACCCGTATAGCCGCTAGAAGAGTAACCGAGGACTCCAGCTACGGCTCCTCTCCATCCTTCTGTTTGCCCACCAAATGCCGCTTTCATGGCTTGTAGCATAGCCATCTGCATAAGCATTTTGGTGATCATGCTAAGAATTGACTTAGTGAAATCGCCAAAGTTAGCCTCACCCGTAAGAAGAAAATCAGACAGCGAGTTGCACATACCATTAAATGCTGCTTGTGAGATTTGAGCGACATTGGCGTAAGTATTGGTAGCTTGATCTTGGAACTCGTCAAATCCTTTTTTAATGCCAGCTTCCCAATTTCCTCTTAACGAATCTTCTTCAGCGTAATAACGCCTTAAAGCATCTTCCTCTTCTGGTGATTTAGCCTTCTCTAATGAAACGCTTCGTTGATAATCCTTATCAGTTTTTCCAGTGCTATCAATTAATGCTCTTGTTCGCGCATTAATTTCATCAATCCTTTTCTTCTGCTGGCCTAATTCCCTGTTCTTTTGTTTTTGCAGCTCTACTTCATCGCCGACTATTGCCAAGGCACGCTGAGATTCAAGAATGGTTCCTTTTTTTAGAAGTAACGATTGCTCATCTTGGGTCAGCTTTCTCTTTCCTTGAGCCTCTTCCAGAATCGCAATCTTAGCCTCCATATCCTGCAATTTCTTACGTTCAGAACTAATTACGTCATTGACGGTCTTGTGTTCTTTAAGGACTCTTAGCTGAGCTTGTAGGGACAGCAACGCTTGACTGGCGGCTTCATCGGCACGAGTGCCCGCATCTACTTTAAGCTTAGGTTCTTTAAGCGGTTTTTTCCCAGTACCGGGCATTTTGCGGTCGCGGTGCACGTAGTTGATCTGCTTCTTATATTCTTCGTACTGTTCTTTGGTAAACAGATGCCTGTTTTTTTCTAGCTTTGCTAACTTCCTTTCTCTTTGGGTTTCCCAGCTAGAATATTTCTCATCGTAATATTGGCGAATTTTAAACTTTTCAATTTCTATCTGCTCAGCATTCTTTTTAGATTGCTCACGAGCGTTTTTAATATCAACCTGAAACTTTTCCTCTTTGAGGGCTTCAATCTCAGCTTTCAGGCCATCAAGCCTATATTGTGGCGTGATGAATAAATTACTAAGACCTTTAAGTAATTCTTCTTTTTCGCGTATTTGATCCTCTAGCGTTTTTTTTCTACCTTTATCGAGCATAGTATCCAAAGCCCATTTAGCTGCTTTTTGTACTCCCAGCCATGCAGACTCAAGATATCCCAGATTTTGAGTTATATCGTTCGCTCCATCGTTGATAGATTGCGCGTACGCATCAAAAGCAATCCTAGCCGCTGCGGTTTTATTTCCCTGTAACTCCAATGTCCTGATTTGCTCCAGTTGCGCGGCTGTCAAATGGTGATTAGCCTTCTCCAGTTCCAGTGACATTTGTAACGGTTCATCCTGTAACCGTTTGAACTGATTTATTGTCGTATCAACCGCCTGACCAGTAATGTAATTCATCTGAGCAGCCGCTTTAGCGACGCGAGATATTTCATTATCACTAAACAACCCTGTACCAACCACACTCGCAATAGACGCAGCCATTTCAGAACGAGTTATTCCACTACCCGCCATGACACGCGCCATTTCGTTGAGTTGCCCGGCAGTTTTATTGGCGTAATTCCCTGTCAAAATGAGCTGCTTATTGAACTGGGTAAATTCCTTTTCGGCCTCGTAAGCAACTTTAGTGATACTGCCTACTACTGTGATTACTGTGCCAATTCCGCCGCCGCGCAATAACCCACCCATACCTAATATGTTTGCGATGTTTTTAAGACTGCCAATAAAAGATTTATTTTTTCCGCCTAAATCGTTAGTAGCCTTACCTGTTTCTTTAAGCTTATTAATATAAATGTCTGCCGCAGAGCTAACGCCTAATTGTGCTGCCCTGTGTTTCAATAATTCATTACGGCTGAGATTCTGTGTTGCAAGCTGATCTTTTAATCTGGCAAGAAACGCCTGACCTGCTGCGGCCTGTTTAGCATCAGCTTCTGCCATCTGTTTCTTTTTGCCGATAATGTCAGACAGAATATTCCGATAAGACTCAAGGTCTAGCTTCTCTGACTGCCTGGCTTTTCTGGCTTCCGCCTGAATCTTGGTTAACTGCTCTGTCGAGGTAGCATTGCGCTTAATAGCATCAATCTGTTTAAAGAAAGACTCTGCAACTTTATCTTGCTCTGCGGCAAGAACTTTTGAGGCTGACGCGGCTTGCCGCTCCTTTGCCGCTAACTCCGCAATACTTCTGTGCACCCTGTCAATTTCTTTAGCCATTGCAGCAGAAGCCGCAGAATTCTTTTCTGACTCGTTGGATAACTTATTTGTAGAATTGCTTACTTTGTCTGCCGCATCTTTGAATGAGTTTAGCTTCTGCTCACCCCTTTCAAGATCAGAGGTGTTAACCTTTAGTGAAATGGTTGCGACATCAGTCATTTATATTTTCCTTCGGGTATAAAAAACCTCCCGAAGGAGGCGATAAAAGGAGTTACTGCTTCTTGTGCATCAATTCGAGTGCCTTAACTTCCAGCACTCGAATATCGTTAAATACGGTCGCCCTATCTTTGATGTCAAGATAATCCATGACTTGATTAAGCGGGGAATAGTCCAGCCCCGTAGCGCCGTTCATACCCACTCGCCACTGCGTGTCCATAGCATTAAATGTCCGGTACGAATCCCACACATCAGGCCATACTTCAACATCATACTCTTCCGGGAGGAAGCCAAAAGCCCGCTCAAAATCAGCGGCATCTTTTGCACTCATTCCCCCATACAATGATTCAGCGACCGCGATCAGTTTTTTTCGCGATTACCCAACAGTTCGTTGTAGTAGGTAGTCGTGATTGCGGTTGTGGCTGACGGATAGTTATCCAGCAGCAATTTTAAGTTTTCGGCGTTGTAGGGTTCTTCTATCGCCCAATCAGCAATAATTTGCTCAAAGAATTCCTGAGCTGGCATTTCTCTCATTTCATCCAGTTCGCTGATTGGCTTGTGATGGAATGTGAAAGTCACGACTTCGGGTTTTTCTTGCCCTGCAACAGAGACCAATACATTTGCTTTGAACTTAGGGTTAGGAACAAGCGTAAACTTGGCCATTTAAAAAATCCTCAAAAGAAAGCCCCGTGACGGGGCGATGATTATTCTGCGTGGGTATAAATCTGCATATCAGACTTGAGCGAGAAGCGTGCAGTGACGTTTTCCACCTCGTTCATTGCTGTATTGGGGACGCGCTGGAACGACACGGAAGCGGTGTAATAACGGTCTTCCGCTGCACGTTTGTTATAGAAACGGATTGCGGTAATCTGCTTGCTATCATCCAATTTCATGAGCAGCTTACGGATAGCTAATTTGGCGTCATGAGCGAAGGTGTAAACCTGAACAACGCCATTTTTATAAGTGTCTATGGTTTCCGCTTGCTCATCTTCCAAGAATTGCACTTCCTGTGTTTGCTATTCACCGCCTTCGGTGGAGAGTGTCATGACCTGCGGCATCACTTCCCATGCCAGCACTTTTTTCAATGAACCCGCGCCACCACCAACAGGAAATGTATTCTTGTCCGTGGTGTCCAGACCTTCCAATGTAATGTTTTTTTCAGTGACTGCTTTTACTCGGTAGGCACCGGATGCCTTTTTCCAGCCGGAACTGACATGCACAATGTCACCTTTGGCAATGCCAGTGGCAGACTCAACCATCAGTACCACCTCTTCGGCATTAGAAGCAGACGTAATTTTGATTTCATCCCCGTACTTATTTGCAATATACACACGGGAACCATTAGGGATGTTATAGGCCATCGTTAACCTCTTTTATGCATAAAAACCGCTACTTGCGGCTGTATTATCGAACTGCGTCACATCGATAAGATGTGCGTATGGGAATGGTGTAGTTAGCACCATCCTGTATGGCAGAAAAGATATTCGGCTCATCGTTGAGGTATAAATCGTCGGCCAGTGAAAAACCGTTCTGTAGGAATTGAGTTACTCGGTCAGCAATACCCGTCAGAGTTGAATCACCAGAGCCGGATTTACCCACCACATTCACCTGAATCACGCCACGGAAGACAGGCATATCCAACGACAGTCCAATGTTTTGTATTGTCGCTGGCATAATGTGCAGTTGCAGATACGGATCATTAATGTCATCAAATGGCATGTTGGGCCACGCTACTTTGAGGCTTTCCTGTTTGGCTATTTTTGCCACCAGCGCCCGGATAGCGTTATTTATTGTTGACTGGTTCATGATTTTGTCTCCGTAACAGCCTCACTAAAGAACTTCTGAAATTCCTGTGCGGTTACTGCAACCATGCCATTTGGCGCTTGTTTCGAATGACCCATCTCAAGGCGATAGGCATACGGCACAACGTTTGAGAAATAGACCGATTTTACCCCAACCTTAAACTGCCCAATAACCAAATCACCCACGGCCTTAGTCATATTGCCGCTTTTATCAATGCGTCCTGTCTCTTCGGTAGGAGCGTCATCAAAAGTTACTTGCCAATTACCACGGAATCGACCGCCCGTGTATCCCGGTGGCGCTTTGATACCCATAGAATCGGTGGTACGAGCGCGTTTTTTCAGTTGTCGCCTTTTAGGGGTCAGGTTCTTGGGATCTAGCCGTTGTTGTTCATTCCAATCATGCACCGCCTGATTATATTCTCTCGGCGTCCTATTAACTGCCCACAGCTCAGGATTACCGACGGGTGACATAATGACCAATCGTGACAATATCTTGATAAACACGCCCCTTGATGCCGCCTCAATATTACCTTTGGCTTTATTCACAAACGCATCAATGGAGGCCATAAATGGATCTGCCATATTACGCCCTCAGCTGAGATTGGTAACAGAGTATGATATGAGCGGGTTTTATTGGGTTAGGCTCAACAACACGTAACCAAACACCATCCACCAGTACCTTATCTCCTTTCTGGATCTCAACGTTTGGAGAAAAGACCATTTTGATATCCGTAGACAGTATCAATGAACCGTCAATCTCATTAGGGTTACACTTGGTTTTTACTCCGACAGCGCTGAACTGCTTTTCCGGTTCGTGATGTTCTTTGCCTTCATCATCCACCCAGTGCTGCCCTTTTCGTTTTACCTGAAATTTAGCGCCATGTTTTTTTAGCAATCGTTCAGACGTTTTTTGCATTCGTGGGTAGAATTTCATAGCTACCCCCTGAAAACCTTGAATGTAGCGCCGCCACCAGACAGAAAGTCACGCAACGAAGAATAAAACCAAGACATATTGGGCTTGCCTGAGTTGGTGCCCTCCGCATACGTTACCGATACTGCGCCACTAACCGATTCTGACAACACTTCTCCACCGACTGTGGGGGTCAGGTCGAATTCTAGCGAGTCAATAGCCAGTCTGCACTGTGCCTGAATTATCGGCTTGGGGATAACATCATCCGGCACTGACTCACCATCGACATAAATACCCTTTCTTGGGAATGCCAGCGTTTGATTCTTATTAGCTTTACTCCCCCTCCACTGTTTAGTGGATAGATAATCCATTGCCTGAAATAACAAGGACGGCAAGACACTGTTATCCGGCAGGGAATAGCCACGCTGAACAGCAAACTGCTTTAAATCCGCAACACTGGCGTAGCTATTAAATGCTGGCGAGTTTTTATCTGCATCAATCATGCTCACCTCAAAAAGAAAGGGGCCTAATGCCCCTATTGATTACTCGCCGCCCTTTGTTCCTTTGCTGCCAGAGACGGGCGCGCCGCTCAACACCGCCGCAAACAGCACGTTTTTACGGTCAAATTTACGCTGCCAATTAACTGCCTGGGCGATATCTGTTGTTGATGGTGTTTTGTTTGGGTCTTCCTCTCCTAACCAACTAAATCCCGCAGGTTGCAGGATAAAAGTCTTGCGTTCCCACAACACCTCAGCACCCCCGCCGTTACCGCCAGATGCCTTGCGATCCAGTTCAACCGGAGTATGGGGATTACCGCTGCCATAGCCGAATGCCCCGCTACCGAAAAAGACAGTAAGATAGCGGCCATCTGTATGTTTCAGGCTGTCATCCATAAAAAGAGGCTTACCCAGATACGTTTGCAGAATAACGCGCCCCTCTGAGTCACGAATGGTCTCAATCAGGTTTTTAGTCGCCATCTGTTTCATGACCACTGAGTGAACTCCAATAGCACTGAATGTGTCCGCAGCATCACCCGCAGTGAACGCGGCATCAATCAGGTTATTCGCGGAGATTTCTTTGTCGCCTTCAATCACCATGTCACTGCCATCATTAGCGATATTGCTACTGATAATGCCTGACTCAAATACGGCGGTCTTTTCTGGGCTATTCAGTGGTGCGATTGCTTGATAATAGTCACCACGGAAAATGTCAGATAAACGCGTTGTTGCCATTATTTATGCTCCTGTTACTGTGTTTTTGCGAGGCGTTTAAATTCCTCAGGATCTTCTTCAAGTAAGCGGATGCGCTCTGCTTCCGTATAGTCGTGCCAAGTTTTACCGCCACCTCGGGTAACAGTTTGGCGCTGACCTTCACCGCCGGTTCCGGTCGCTTTACTGCCAATAACAACAGGCGCAAACAGCTTGTTGCTACGGAATTCTTTTTCTAAATCGTCGATGGTTAATGCTGACGGCTTACCTTCTGTATCTATGACGCGCGTCCTGCCTTCTTCAACAATGAGGCGTGACTTGATATGAAGCAGAAGTAACGCTGCACTGTCACCCGCCAGTTTCGCAGCCAGAGACTGAGCCACGTTATCCACCAGCAGCGTGCGCAAATTACTGTCTTTGTCTTCGAGTTGAGTCAACAGCTCTTTTTCACGTGTAATGAGTTTCTCAGACCAGCTTTTTTCCAGCGCTTCGATATCCCCATTTTTGCGGGCCTGTTCGTCTGCGGCTTTCTTGGCTGCTTCTTCCGCTTGGCGGCGTTTCTCTTGTTCTGATTTCTTCTCGGAAAGCAATTCATCGACTTTCTTTTGTAGCCCAGAGACATCAGGGATTTCGGGCATTCCTTCGATCTGTAACTGATATTTATCGCCCTGTGCTTTGTACATGGCTTTTTGTTCATCAGTCAGTGCCTTAAATTCTTCTTTTGTTAATAAAAACTTAAACATCATTAACCTCGGGTTTTGATGGTGCAGTCACCAACTGCGGATAATAAAAAACCCGCTTAGTGTGGCGGGCTTGTGTGATTTGTTGCTGGCATTAGTCATAACCAGCCTCTCTGAATGCGCGTTCGTCAATCTGCTTGAGTTTACCCAGTGAAATAAACTCGCCTCTATCTGTGTAAAACTGCGAGGGATGCATACCACCCTCTTTCATCAGCCGGAAACGCGTTTCGCCAAACACCTGTTTCTGTCGCCACTCTGGTTGTCTCTGTATCCACTCAAGGAATGTTATATTCTCTGGCACCTGACCATCCATTGATGCCCGTGTGCCTTCATTCATTTCATCCACGTCAATACCGAGCTCCTGCCATGATTTCACCACCAGCGTTTCCATTGAGCGACAATTGAAGTGGATCTTTCCGGGACCTTGCAAATAAGGGACTTTGTGTCCGATAGGTTTACCGTCTAGCGTGTACCTCAATCCATCGCGGACAATGCAATCGTTGGATGTTTTATTATCCAATGTCGATACCCACCGCTTACAATCAAAGATACCCCTGTTGGCGTCCACAAATTGCTCTCTTGCCACCGCTTGTAGATGACTGACAGCCGTTTTAGCGATGGTTGTTGCATTAGCCCGGCTCATTTGCACGGCACCGTCTTTGTACCCTTGATTTACGTGACCTCTTACCTTACGACCTATTTCAACAGCGCTTTCACCATTCAGGTACCCGTGACGAACCGTGTTATTGATTCGGGCCATCCGGTCTTTTTCCAAACCCTCAGCCCATTGAGATAAATACAGTATTGGCTCGCTGCAATTCAGTGATGCATCTCATCTGCTCTGGCGTCAGATAGTCACGGATAGGCTCTTTCTTATCGATATCATGATGGACACGGAACTTAGCCGCTGTCATGCCTAATGCGATACGGTTGATTAAATCGGCTTCATTGCTGAAATGACGTGGAAGAATATCCTTGCCTAAATCCTCCCGTGATTTCTTGATAGCATCAGTCATGGGTTTGTATTCCAATCTGGATGTGTTGCGATCCATTTTCTTAGACGCCAATGCAGAACGCATTCTGAAGAACTCAGATACCAGCCTCTTTTTGAATGCACGGACAATATCGTTGTTTCTCATGTAAGTGATCAGAAGCGTAGCTTGTTGCTCATCGTTCTTGTGGTAGTTGGTCAGTAACTTCATGAGTGCCCGAATACCATACTCTGGTGACTCAAACCGACAGAACCGAGGATTTTTTACACCCGTTTCAATTCCAATTTGACCCTGCCATTTATTCGCGGAATTGTGATCGATATTGCCAGGGTTGTGATTCCTAATGCCTCTGGTCATTATTTATCCCCCAACCGTTTATTGATGGCACGGAGAGCAAACTCTCGAATTTTCTCAACGCCAATAAAACCAATAGCGCCACCGATAGCCGGCGCAAAGCTACCGGAAATACCGAACATCTCTAAGCCACTGGATACGCTCCATGACAAGGCACCACAGAGCAGCGCCTCGACCCAGCGGTTCTTTCGCTCCACACCGTCATAAATCAGACGTCCGTAACAAACGACAATAGCTCAGCCCATACATCAGGGTTCTCTTTCATTTTCATAATTCCACCCCATCTGAACAATGGGCGTCCGTGGGGTGAAATGGGTTCGCCCCTGTGAGTTGAGTTAGTGGGAAAAGTTCAATACTTGATCATGATTTCATCACAAATAGTGATTCAATTGATGTCGTTTTTGTTCCAGAAATACCGCTAGTAATTTCACGCGACCAGATGCAATCAAAATCATCCGGTGCGGTGTATTCGCTAACAAATACCGTGCAGCGGTTCGATAATTCACGCACCCAATCCCAGAACTCAGCCGAGTCAAATGAGCGCTGGTATCCAGTGGTGTTTGCGTATGGCGGATCACAATAAACAACCGCCCCATTGGGTATATCTAATTCCCGGTAATCGCAGCACTGCAATATGACGCTGTTTAATTTAGTCAACTGTCGCTGAATGTTGTTGGCAGCCTCCAATTGATGATCACGAACACGTGATTTAGTCTGGGTTACCCCAACATACCCGTTAAACCACTTACCCGCGTAACTACAGTTGAACCCCACCCAGCCAGTTAGATGAGGAATTTCATCCTTGTTGTTCTTTACCGCGTAGTACTGCTCTCGTGATATTTGCCCCGGGGGTTGCCAGCCAGATAACAACGCTCTCCACATTTCAATCAAATATTCGTGGCTGTCAGCCGCAATAACAGGGCCAGCATGTTTGGTATTGATATGACTCACCATGTTCATACCGCCTGCAAAGGGTTCAACATAAACCGTCTCTGTCGTTAAGTGCTCCAGAATGAATGGGGCGATATATTTTGCGATACGCGATTTACTTCCCATGTATTTCACTGTTCCGCCTCCCGCTCTGTTGGTGCAGCCAGACAATAAAAAGGTGCCGTTACCGGAATTCCGATATCGAATGAATGTCAAATGGTTAGGATTGCAAAAAAACAAAAAGGCCACGCCATGCGCAGCCTTGAATTCGTTATCCGTGATCAAATAACACTATCCGTTATCAAATGGCGTTATCCGTTCAAGCGGGGGTTAGTTGTTAACTAAAAGATTTCACTAACCCTATAATTTTAATAACCCATTTTATTTATTTTTCATTAATGCTTTATTCAAAGTAAATCGGTTTTGGTTTTAATTCCGTTTAGTGGAGTATCTATATAATGCCTCATATTGCACCAGAGTCATTCTAATTCTGTTGTGAGAATACTTTAAAACCGACTTGCTTATATTGAGGATATTCTTATGAAGCGACTTGCAAAAGTTTTATTTAGCCTTGTATTGGTGTCACTTCCTTTTTCGGGGCACAGCTTTCAAGCGCCAGCTCAGGAGAAAAACACACATCAAATCTTAGGCATTAAGATTCCAAAACCTCCAAGACCTCCAAGACCTCCAAAGCCTCCAAAAACTCCAAATAAACATGGAACAAGTGATCTTAAGCACTTCTACAAATCAATCAAGGATGCGCCAAACTATCCGAAAGGGTTTAAGAACGCCAGAAATGGAGTAACTAAAAATACTATTAAAAAGAAATACTTATTGGATGAATTGAGAAAAAAAGCACCCGGAAAATGGTATAAAATCTATAGGGATGGCTGGGTTGACAAAAAATACGTGTCTATTCATTATTTTGCTCACCAAAGTGGTAGTCCAGTATTTGATGTGAAAGTTGTAAATGGCTGGAGTAACCCACGAAGTTCGTGACTGGAGTAATAAACATGAGAAATATGAGACTTAATTATAACATTCAAGATAAACACGCAGAGAAATTTATTAGCTTTTTAATCTTGGGGGTGCTGCATTCTCTTGATAAAGAACTAATATCTATTGAAGAGGCAGAAGGATTCATATTTATGCCATCTACTTGTGCTCCCTTGAAAGAAATAAAAGCATCTGACGCATTAATTAATATTATTGAAACAGGATGTCAGCTTGAAGATGTGGAAAGTTTACGGCCTGACAAGCTATCAGAATGTGTTAGCGAAATGATAGAAGATACGCTATCAGTTATCAAGAATAACAAGGAAATTGGAAGATTAGTAAAAAAAAGAATCAAAGTAATCGGTTAAGTAGAAGATATATTACCCAAACTACAGTATTTTTGCTTGAACACAATCTGACAATTACCCGTTTTGTTTATCAATTTCAAAGCGGGTGACTACTATCTTTTTAAATCTGAATTTCGGGCATAAAAAACCCCGCACTGGGCGAGGTCTGATGGTTCAACTTTGCCATGCAGTTAGAAATGATGATAGCGTCGTCATCACAACACTGAGGGCGGGATTTCACTCTGTTGGGTATCAGCCCGTTGAACCCTGCGGCAATCGAGAGCCAGTTAACCGCCTCGCGATTGTCCGCTGCCCACGCCCCCCAGCGCTCCAGTACCATCTGAATATCACGCATTATGCTGTCTCCTGCTGCTTTTTAGGAAATACTCTTTCTCTGGCTTGACAACCTTGCTGTAGCAGGTCGTTAAAATCACCCAGATCAGGGTATCTGACGCTCACCTTTTCAATATCGTTGTTAGCCAGTAAATTTTTATTGGCACAAGCATAGGCGGCCGCTTCCCCGGTGGCGTTCCAGTCGTTATCTGCAAAGATAATCAGATGGTTAACGCCACGAGGGGCGATAAACTTCGCCATATGCCCGGCGTTCATGGCTACAACAATGCAAGAAAAAGAAGGCATGAGCGCAGAAAAGAGCAACAAGAGACATATAACAAGGATAAAGCCATCAATATGGCGT
>NZ_FOVO01000054.1 GCF_900115195.1 Xenorhabdus japonica | reverse complement strand
TACACCGGATTATTAACCATCTTGGCGAAATTCTGGCCCTCAAAATCACGGCCGGAAATACGGATGATAGGAAAGTGGTTCGGGAATTAGCAAAAGAATTAATCGGTTCCTTGTATGGCGACAAAGGTTATCTTAGTCAGGAAGTGGCAGACGATTTAGCGAAAAACGGTGTCACTTTCATCACGAAAAAGCGGAGTAATATGAAAGCGAGTGTGCTGGAATATTGGGATAAGATAATGTGATCAAGGCGTTTTATTATCGAAACGGTTAATGGGCAATTAAAAAATATTTGTCAAATAGAACATGCTCGTCATCGAAGTATAAAAGGATTTCTGTTGACTGTTTTAACGGGGTGAATGGCTTATTGTCATAAAAAGAAGAAACCATCACTGAAAGTTTTCTACTCAGAAGAAAAAGATATTCCAGTGACGGCTTAAACAGAATTGGGGTTCCTTAATCTCATTTTAAAAGATGAAATTGACAACCAAATACATAATAAAAAATTAATATATAGATATTACTGATTTTATTTGGCGTTTACTTTCATTTCCTCTCTCATTTTTCCCACATAATAAATGCAACAGGTTAAATAACAATCAAATCGATTCATTTGCGACCATATAACTCTCTGGTTAATAATTTTTGATATTAATTTAGTGAATATTCTGTCAAATCTGGTATTACTTTTTTTCGTTAGTGTGATCAACCATTGAGAAGATACCATACCAGTATATTAACCTCCCTCGCTTCACGATCACCTTGAATAAATAAACCAAATCACAACCCGTGCGATACATTAGTTACAAGCATGTTAACAACAGTATAATTATCTGGATGTATTGCCCATCGAAATGATAGCTAATAGAGGCATTCACTATGAGTAAAACCGGTCCGGTCGGTTTATGGGATCAACCAAAACCCTTTTTCATGATCTTTTTTGTAGAATTATGGGAGCGATTTGGTTTCTACGGCGTTCAAGGCATTCTTGCTGTTTACTTTGTTAAACAGCTCGGATTTTCAGAAGCACAATCATTTATCACTTTTGGTGCATTTACTGCTCTGGTTTACGGCCTGATTTCTATCGGTGGTTATGTTGGTGATCACTTACTAGGGACAAAACGTACTATCGTTCTGGGTGCCATTGTAATGGCAATCGGTTATTTCATGATTGGCCTGTCTATCATGCATCCTGACCTGATTTTTTATGCATTGGGAACCGTCGCTGTCGGTAATGGTCTTTTCAAAGCCAACCCCGCCAGCCTGCTGGCAAAATGTTACCAACCACAAGATCCACGTTTGGATGGTGCATTTACACTCTTCTATATGTCCATCAATCTTGGTTCTCTGGTTTCTCTCTCCCTTGCTCCCGTGATTGCTGAAAAATATGGTTATGCCGTCACCTATAATATCTGTGGCATTGGTCTGATTATCGCCCTGCTGGTTTATATCGCCTGCCGCCGTATGGTGCATAACATTGGTTCAGAACCAGATCATGCTCCGGTAAACTATGCAACTTTGCTCGCGGTTCTTATCGGCACAGTGATCACGATTGGCATCTGTACTTGGTTGCTCCGCAATATCAAAATTGCCAATATCGCCCTGATGGTGATTTCCGCCGTTGTCGTTTTCATTTTTTTCTGGCAAGCATTTAAACAAAATCGCATTGGCCGTAATAAAATGTTCGTGGCATTTATTCTGATGCTTCAGACCGTCGTATTTTTCATCCTGTATAACCAAATGCCCACTTCCCTCAATTTCTTTGCTATTAATAATGTGCATCACCAAATTTTGGGTTTTGATGTCAATCCAGTTAGTTTTCAGGCGCTAAACCCATTCTGGATTATCGTTATTAGCCCAATATTGGCGGTTGTCTATACCAAGTTGGGTGCCAAAGGCAAAGATTTTTCCATGCCAACAAAATTCACCTTCGGTATGTTCCTGTGCTCTCTGGGCTTCTTGACAGCCGCAGCTTCAGGTCTATTTGCCGATGAGAATGGCATAACTTCCCCGTGGTTTATTGTGCTGGTTTATCTGTTCCAAAGTGTCGGTGAATTGATGATTAGTGCTCTGGGGCTGGCAATGGTGGCTGCGTTTGTTCCTAGCTATCTGACTGGCTTTATTCTGGGTATGTGGTTCCTATCACAAGCCGCTGCATCAGTATTGGGCAGTTATGTGGCAACCTTTACTGCCGCACCAGAAGGTGTGACTGATCCCCTACAAACTCTGCCAATTTATACTGGCGTATTCAGTAAAATCGGGATTGCCACTCTGATTGTTGCTGTGATTATGGCGTTCATGGTGCCGTGGCTGAATCGTATTATGAAAGAGGAAGTTAAGGCGTAATCTGCCTAATTCTGCTTTATTGAACAAATTTTCCGCTCGCTGATAATTCAAATAACGGGCGGGAATTCGGTCTCTTCAAATTTAATGTCACCTTATCTGGATTGTTAAGCACTTATCAAGATGTTCAGGTTGTTCTATCCTATGAATCTGATTTAAGCCCTAACTCAGATTGCACGCCATAACGGAGTGCAATCTGAAAATTGACTATCTATCTATGCATTACAATGTAATGCAATGAATTATCTCAATTACAGCACGTCAATCGCATTTAGTTCTTTAAAAGCCTGTTCCAGACGAACGATCATGGCAGCCTGACCGGCACGCAACCAAACACGCGGATCGTAGAATTTTTTGTTAGGCTTGTCCGCACCTTCTGGGTTACCCAACTGACCTTGCAGATAGCCTTCGTTCTTTTTGTAGTAGTTCAGAATACCTTCCCAAGTTGCCCATTGGGTATCGGTATCGATATTCATTTTTACTACACCGTAGCTAACCGCTTCCTGAATCTCTTCTGCAGTAGAGCCGGAGCCACCGTGGAAGACAAAATCCAGGCTGTTGTGTGGCAGGTTGAATTTCTCAGAAATGTAGTCCTGTGAGTTGCGCAGGATTTTTGGCGTCAGTTTAACGTTGCCTGGTTTATAGACACCGTGAACGTTGCCGAAAGAAGCCGCGATAGTGAAACGTGGGCTGATAGCGTTCAGTTTCTCATACGCGTAAGCCACATCTTCTGGCTGAGTATACAGGGAAGAGCTGTCCAAATGAGTGTTATCAACACCATCTTCTTCACCGCCAGTACAACCCAGTTCAATTTCCAGCGTCATGTCGATTTTCGCCATACGTGCCAAATATTGGCCGCAAATCTCGATGTTTTCTTCCAGAGATTCTTCAGACAGATCGATCATGTGAGAAGAGAACAATGGCTTGCCAGTTTGCGCGTAGTGTTTTTCACCCGCATCCAACAGACCGTCGATCCATGGCAGCAATTTACGTGCGCAATGGTCAGTATGCAGGATAACAGGAACACCATAATGTTCTGCCATCTGGTGAACATGGTGAGCGCCAGAAATGGAACCGATAATCGCGGCTTGCTGACCTTCGGCTTTCAGACCTTTACCTGCAACAAAAGATGCACCGCCGTTAGAAAACTGGATAATGACCGGAGCACGTACTTTTGCCGCCGTTTCCAACACTGCGTTGATAGAATCAGTACCGACACAGTTAACCGCTGGTAACGCGAAGTTGTTTTCTTTAGCGACGGCAAAGACTTTCTGAACATCATCACCAGTGATGACACCCGGTTTTACGAAATCAAAAATTTTAGACATGTTACGTGGTCCTGTATTGACATTGAACAGGCAGTCAATGCTGCCTGTTATTACAACTTAGTTACTTTTAGCACGTTCTTCCAGCATAACAACGGCTGGCAGTTTTTTGCCTTCAACGAACTCAAGGAAAGCACCACCACCAGTAGAGATGTAAGAGATCTTATCAGCAATTCCGAACAGATCGATTGCTGCCAAGGTATCACCGCCACCTGCGATTGAGAAAGCATCACTTTCAGCAATTGCACGGGCAACAATTTCGGTTCCTTTACGGAAGTTAGGGAATTCAAAAACACCTACCGGCCCATTCCATAGAATGGTCTTGGCACTTTTCAGGATTTCAGCCAGACATTCGGCAGAATCATCACCCAAGTCAAGGATCTGTTCTTCGTCTTTAATTTCGCTGGTAGATTTCAGCGTTGCTTCCGCAGTTTCAGAGAACTCTGTCGCAACACGAACATCAGTAGGAACTGGGATATCACAACTTTCCAGCAGTTTTTTCGCTTCTGGAATCAAATCATCTTCGTACAGTGAACGGCCAACATTGTGTCCTTCAGCGGCAACGAATGTATTGGCAATCCCACCACCCACGATCAGTTGATCGGCAATTTTGGATAGTGAATCAAGAACAGTCAGTTTGGTTGAGACTTTAGAACCACCCACGATCGCCACCATTGGGCGGGCTGGGTTGTGCAGGGCTTTACCCAAAGCGTCCAGTTCACCAAACAGCAGCGGGCCAGCGCAGGCAATTGGGGCAAACTTAGCAACGCCGTGAGTTGACGCTTGCGCACGGTGTGCAGTACCAAAAGCATCCATTACATACACATCACATAGTGCTGCATACTGCTTTGATAATGTTTCATCGTCTTTTTTCTCACCTTTGTTGAAGCGAACGTTTTCCAGAACAACTAATTCGCCTTCCACCACTTCAACACCATCCAGATAGTTTTTTTCCAGACGAACAGGAGAAGAAAGTGCTTCTTTCAGATAATCAACGACAGGTTGCAGTGAGAACTCTTCGTTGTATTCTCCCTCGATCGGGCGCCCCAGGTGAGAAGTAACCATGACCTTGGCTCCCTGACTCAACGCAGCCTCAATCGTCGGCAAAGACGCACGGATACGTGCATCAGAAGTCACTTTGCCATCTTTTACAGGCACATTCAGATCAGCACGGATCAGTACACGTTTGCCCGCCAGATCTAAATCAGTCATCTTAATTACAGACATGGTGAATCCTCTCATTGATTCTTTATAAAATTACTCAATCTTCTGCTGTGTATCGTGTGCGACACAACAAATGATTATTTGAAACCCGTTGCGGCCATTGCCAGTGTTGTATCAATCATGCGATTGGCAAAGCCCCACTCATTGTCGCACCACACAAGGGTTTTAATCAGGTGCTTCCCGCTAACCCTCGTTTGTGTGCCATCCACAATGGCACTGTGGGGATCGTGGTTAAAATCTGTTGAAACCAACGGCAAATCAGTATAATCCACTATACCACGAAACTCTCTGGCTGCTGATTTTTGCAGGAGCTGGTTAACATCTTCAACATTCACTGCCGCACGAACTGTCACACTCAAGTCAATAGCTGTCACGTTGATAGTCGGCACTCGAACAGAAATTGCTTCAAACCGATCGCTGAATTTAGGGAAAACACGTGAGATCCCCGCAGCCAGTTTTGTATCAACAGGAATGATGGATTGACTGGCCGCCCGGGTTCGACGTAAATCACAGTGATAAGCATCAATCACGGGTTGATCATTCATGGATGCGTGGATGGTTGTCACCGTACCAGATTCAATATTGAACTCATCATCCAACATTTTGATAATTGGAATGATACAGTTTGTTGTACAGGATGCATTGGAAACAATACGATCTTCTGCAACCAATGAATGGTGGTTGACACCATATACCACGGTTGCATCCAGAGTATTTCCTCCCGGATGTGAAAACAGGACTTTTTTGGCTCCGCTGGCAATATGAGACTCTCCGTCTGCCCGCTCACCATACTTGCCCGTACAATCAAGGACGATATCAATGCCCAGTTCTTTCCACGGCAGAGCCGAGATATCCGGTTGATGAAACAGCCGGATACTGTCATCCCCTACTTGCAATAAATCATTATTCAGGCGTACATCCCATGCAAAACGCCCATGACTGGAATCATATTTCAATAAGTGAGCAATACCTTCGGCATCAGCCAACTCATTAATAGCGATTATCGAAATTTCAGCCCGACGCCCGGATTCGTAAATAGCACGCAAGACGCTACGTCCTATTCTTCCAAAACCGTTAATAGCTATCTTGATAGTCATGTTACTCCCTGAATTTATCTGTAGCCACGCGATCGCTTAGGATAACTGAGCAATGTCTGCTTGTACGGATAATTCATCACAAAATTAATCAGATTGTGACAGAAAAGACATTTTATTGATCTAATTTATACACTAAATTTACACATCAAACTGAAACGGTTCAGCTACTATAAAGGCAGATTACGAGAAAAAAAGCGTGATAGCAAGCGCCATTAGATATGTTATAGAGGAACAATTGGACAAAAAAAGAACGCATTCGCTCTAACATTGATGCGAATGCGCTTATTCGAACTATTTGCAGATTATTTCAGCAAAGCTGATGCCTTAGCGACCACATTTTCAACAGTGAAACCAAATTCTTTGAACAGAGCATCAGCAGGTGCAGATTCACCGAAAGTCTTCATACCAACGATAGCACCATTGATGCCAACGTATTTGAACCAGTAATCAGAAATACCTGCTTCGATGGCAACACGAGCAGAAACTGCCGCGGGCAATACTGCTTCACGGTATGCCGCATCCTGCTTATCGAAAGCATCAGTAGATGGCATGGAAACCACGCGAACCTGACGGCCTTCAGAACTCAGTTGTTCAGCCGCTTTCACAGCCAGTTCCATTTCAGAACCCGTTGCAATCAGAATCAACTCAGGCTGACCTACACAATCTTTCAGGATATAAGCACCTTTCTCGATATTCGCCAATTGCTCAGCTGTACGCTCTTGCTGTGCCAGATTTTGACGGGAGAAGATCAGTGAAGTTGGGCCATCTTTGCGCTCAATTGCATATTTCCACGCAATCGCAGATTCAACTTGGTCACATGGACGCCATGTACTCATGTTTGGAGTTACACGCAGGCTGGCAATCTGTTCTACTGGCTGATGGGTTGGGCCATCTTCACCCAGACCGATGGAGTCATGGGTATAAACGAAGATGCTACGCACTTTCATCAGTGCCGCCATACGTACAGCGTTACGGGCATATTCCACGAACATCAGGAATGTTGCGCCATAAGGCACAAAACCACCATGCAGTGCGATACCGTTCATAATGGCAGACATACCGAATTCACGCACACCATAGTGAATGTAGTTACCGTCCTGAACTTCGTTTAGTGGTTTGGAGCCAGACCACATAGTCAGGTTACTTGGTGCTAAGTCAGCAGAGCCTCCCATGAATTCTGGCAGAACTTTACCGAATGCTTCCAATGCGTTTTGTGATGCCTTACGGCTGGCGATGGAGGCTGGGTTCTGTTGCAGGTTTTCAATGAATGCCTTAGATTCTGCTTCCCAGTTCGTTGGCAGTTCACCACTAGTACGGCGGGTAAATTCAGCAGCCAGTTCTGGATGAGCATTGGCATATGCAGCAAATTTCTCTTCCCACGCGGTTTCTTTGGTTTTGCCTGCTTGCTGGGCATTCCAGCCAGCGTAAATGTCCTGAGGGACTTCAAACGCAGGATGTTCCCAGCCCAGAGCCTGACGAGTTGCTTCAATTTCAGCATCACCCAGCGGAGCACCGTGACATTCTTCTTTACCTGCCTTGTTTGGTGAACCAAAACCGATGATGGTTTTGCATATCAACAGGGATGGTTTGCCTGTCTCTTTACGTGCTGCTTCAATGGCTGCCGCAATAGCCTCAGAGTCATGACCATCTACGCCACGGATAACATGCCAGCCATAGGCTTCAAAGCGCGCTGCGGTATCATCAGTGAACCAACCTTCTACTTCACCATCAATAGAAATACCGTTGTCATCATAGAATGCGATTAATTTGCCCAGTTTCAGTGTGCCCGCCAAAGAGCAAACTTCATGGGAGATCCCTTCCATCATACAGCCGTCACCCATGAACACATAAGTATAGTGATCGACAATATCATAGCCTGGGCGGTTGAATTGCGCTGCCAGTGTACGTTCGGCAATCGCAAAACCTACTGCGTTGGCGATACCCTGTCCCAATGGGCCAGTAGTGGTTTCTACACCGGGAGTATAGCCATACTCTGGATGACCCGGAGTTTTAGAGTGCAATTGACGGAAATTTTTCAAATCATCAATGGAAACATCATAACCCGTCAGATGCAGCAAGCTGTAAATCAGCATAGAACCGTGACCATTAGATAATACGAAACGGTCACGATCAGCCCAGTGAGGGTTAGAAGGGTTATGGTTCAGATAGTCGCGCCACAGCACTTCGGCAATGTCAGCCATTCCCATTGGTGCACCAGGATGCCCTGATTTTGCTTTCTGCACAGCGTCCATGCTCAAGAAGCGGATAGCATTAGCAAGGGTTTTACGAGTGGTCATTCTTTAACTCCAAGTCGGATAAAAGCGTTAGTGAACTAAGAACTAATTTTCGCAGCGCGGCATATAAACCGCAATCATTAATACCAGATAAGGAGAACTATATTAATTCCCCTTTGGGAAAAATTCTTTGATTTACCCCGTTGTTTCTATGCATTCTCAGGTCAATGCGTGCAACTGAAGGCGAATTTGCGCAAATGGGGAATTATTTCACACCGTGATTTGCGCAATAAGAAAGTGATGTATTAGACACGATACCCAATAAGTTAATCAAGGCCAAAAGAATGAGTTTTTCTGCCAGGTTAGGATCATGATTATAAAAATAATAGAACGAAGCAGAGCAATATTAATATTGGCAAAACAGCATCAACGCAGTTTGCTGGTTTTGGATACACGTACCAATGATCCGGCTTCAGCACTGTATCGAAAATGTACTTTTATTGAAGTCGGACAAATTCCAAACTTTACCATTAATTCCAATGGAGAATTTTTAGGAACTACGTATTTCTATAAGTTGATTTAAGATTTTCTGCAAGTGCAAAAAAATCCCGAGTTACAAAACTCGGGACATCTATCAATTTGGAACATCTATCAATAATGGTATCGGCAGGCTGCAATCATGATTTGATCTTCTTCAATCGTATATACCAAACGATGTTCCTCAGTGATGCGCCTTGACCAGAATCCCGACAAATTATGTTTTAATGGCTCTGGCTTACCAATGCCTTCAAAAGGGTGACAGCATATGTCTTTGATCAGCTGATTAATGCGTTTCAGTATTACCTTATCTGTTTGTTGCCAGTAAAGATAATCTTCCCAAGAACTACCGGAAAAGGTAATTTTCATCACTCTAAATCCAATTCCTTCGTCTGCCCTTTTCCTGAGCGTAATTCTGCAATTGAATCCATTAAACGATTCGCATTATTTGGAGAACGCATCAAGTATGCGGTTTCCTGCAACGATTCATAATCAGACAATGACATCAAAACACAGCTTTCCCCATTTTTTCGAGTAATAATTGCAGGGCTGCAATCGTTAACTACGCTAATCATAGTTTCGGAAAGATGCTGCCTGGCTTCACTATAGGTTAAGACTTTCATTATGGCTGCCCCATTTCAACTTGCTGATAATGTACACCGATTGATTGAATCATTTGTACAATATATTGTACGTTCATAATATTGTACGTTCATATTTTGGTCAATGCTTGATGATGATATTTCCACAAGGATGTGAGAGTTAATGACTAATGCTTCAAGATTGGGGAAAGTTATTCTCTTTCGCAGAAATTTTTCTGTAAAAAAAGAAAAAACCCCGAGTTAAAAACTCAGGGTTTATAAATTCTGGCGGTGCGGACGGGACTCGAACCCGCGACCCCCGGCGTGACAGGCCGGTATTCTAACCAACTGAACTACCGCACCGCATGGCGTTCTGGTTAAGAACGGGGTGGATAATACGGGCTACAGTAAAATCCGTCAATAGCTTTTTATAACAAAAGGTTTCGTTTGCACGGTTTTTCACCTAAACCAAGCATTTATCCCTTTTTTCTCCTGTTTTATCAATGTGACTGTTCAGGTTTTGAACGCCAAAGACAGCCTCCCCCTTTCTTTTCCACCAGATCCAAACGAGATTCATGCTGAATTAATTCTTCATCAGAAGCATAAACAATTTTCAGCCCAGTCTGCGGACGAATAACCTTCTTGATTTCTGCAACCTGAGAATTACCTGATGCTTCACCTTCCATTGAAAATGCCAATGATGTCTGACCACCTGTCATTGCCAGATAAACATCAGACAGAATCTCGGCATCAAGCAACGCTCCGTGGAGAGTACGTTTTGAGTTATCGATATGATAACGATCACACAACGCATCAAGGTTATTGCGCTTGCCAGGGAAAAGCGCCCTTGCCAACACCAAGCTATCTGTAATAGTACAAAAATCTGCTGTTGGTGGAATATCCCGATTCAGTTTACTGAACTCATAATCCATAAAACCGATATCAAACGTTGCGTTATGAATAATTAACTCAGCACCACGAATAAACTCAATGAATTCATCAGCGATATCAGCAAATTTTGGTTTATCCTGCAAAAACTCATCACTAATACCGTGAATTTCAAATGCTTCCGGATCAACCAAACGTTCCGGCTTAATATAAATATGGAAATGGCGTCCTGTCAGACGACGGTTGATAACTTCCACAGCACCAATCTCAATGATGTTGTGTCCCTCATAGTGAACACCTAACTTGTTCATACCAGTTGTTTCGGTATCGAGGACTATTTGGCGGGTAATAGCAGTGCTCATAGTGTTTTTTTGTGTCAGACTTAGAGTTTTGATTAAAGATGATATAGGAAGAGTCTACCAAAGATGAGCAAACAGGTAGAAATTTTCACCGATGGTTCTTGCCTCGGCAATCCCGGTCCCGGCGGATATGGCGTTTTACTGCGCTACCAACAACAAGAAAAAACCTTGAAGGGTGGTTATTTTCACACAACCAATAATCGTATGGAATTAATGGCGGCCATAATAGGACTGGAAACGCTTAAGCGCCCCTGTAATGTGATTTTGACGACGGACAGTCAGTATGTACGTCAAGGGATCACTCAATGGATCCACAACTGGAAAAAGCGCGGCTGGAAAAAAGCGGACAAATCTCCTGTCGTCAATGTTGATCTCTGGCAGCGACTTGATAAAGCTATTTCGCGCCATGACATTGATTGGCGCTGGGTCAAAGGCCACGCCGGGCATCGGGAAAATGAGTTATGTGATGAACTGGCTCGCGCAGCCGCCAATAACCCTACTCAGGCCGATACTGACTATATTGAAAACGAAAATTAATCCATTCTTAAGAGCGTCGGTGAATCTTCTTCACCGTCCCCAACGCATTACTGAATTTCGGTTTCAACAATTTTGTTCGCATGGGATTTAATGTCAAAGGTATTGTCCGCTTGCGGGCAATAATCACATTCAGACAACCAAATATTGACGCATTGAGGCTATAAAGACTCTTTTCATTTTTGTTCCACGGTAAGACATGGAAATTAGCATGATGAATGATTTCATAATTAAGAAGACGCAGCCAATCTAATTGGCGCAGCATTGAAAACATCTGAACCTTGCAAGATTGTCGGCGATATATCGGGGAAATCATTTTCCTTAAACCCAATATACTTATTGGATTAAAACCACTGATCACCAACCACCCATCATCGATCATGATCCTATCCACTTCCCTCAATAACCAATGTGGATCAATACTATAAGTCAACATATGTGCCAACAAACAGGCATCAACAGATTTACTTTCAAAAGGGAGGTAGTTGGGATCAGTAATGACATCCATATTTTTCCCTTGCAATCCAATATTGACTTGATGGCGGATCAAACAGGAGCGAGTGTCAATTTCAGCGCTTAAGTTACCGACTTTCACTAAATGAAAGCCAAAGATTTTTGGCCACCACGGTTCCAATTGACGTTCCAGAGCGACACGGTAATATTCTCCCCACGGTAACTCGGCCCAAGAAGCAGGGAGGGTTATTTGCTTGATTGAACGTGCTGATTGCATGTCATCTTCCTTCCAACCTACTAAAACCTACTATGAAAACGAGGCGTATAATGGAGCTTATCAGGATTCCTGCCCTTTCGGATAACTACATTTGGTTACTTTGTGATGAACACAAACATTGTGTCATTATCGACCCAGCTGAATCAGCGCCTGTTATTGATATTCTAGCAACAAACCAACTTATTCCCGCCGCTATTCTGCTGACACACCACCATTATGATCACGTTGGCGGAGTTTCCGGGCTACTCAAACAACACCCCGAATTACCCGTATATGGCCCTGAGGAGACGCAACAAAAAGGAGCAACCCATATTGTCCATGAAAATAACACCATTGAAATAGGAAGTTTTTCTTTCCGTATTATGGCACTACCAGGGCATACACTTGGTCACATTGCATTCTATCAGGCTCCCTACCTATTTTGTGGGGATACTCTATTTTCTGGCGGTTGTGGACGTCTATTTGAAGGTACAGCCGAGCAAATGTTTACCTCGCTTGAGAAAATTTTATCATTACCCGACGATACATTGATCTGTTGTGCTCACGAATATACTGAGGCAAATATGAAATTTGCAAAAGCAGTATTACCGAACAATCAGATTATCCACGATTATTACCAAGAAACGCTTAAATTACGTGAAAATAACCAAGCAACAGTGCCAACCAATTTACAAAAAGAGAAAAAAATTAATGTTTTCTTAAATTGCCACGATATTGATTTACAAAAAAATATCGGTATCAAACCCAATTCAATATCACTTTCTTCTGTTTTTCAGCAATTAAGGGCTTATAAAGATCGATTTTAATTTTGTTGGGTTGTCTTCTGTGTAATAGGTCAGTATTATTGCTCACCTTTTAGGCAAAAATCGAAAAATAACATGAAGACAAAAGCTATCTTGCTCGCCTCTGTGTTTCTTGCTGGGTGCCAATCGAGCCTGCAACCAAAGGCTCCTTCCCAGCAACAAGCACAGAAAATGTCTTCAACGAATCAGAAAACAGACAGTTTTGCAGAACCAGAAGATGCTGCAAACTGGAAGGTAAGTCCGACAGCCCAGCAAGATTTATGGGGACATATCCGCGATGAGTTGAAGATGGGAATTCCTGACAATATCAGGGTGGGCGAACAACAAAGTTACTATTTAAAACACAAGAAACATCTCCAAAATGTGATGTTACGTGCGGGGCCATACATTTATTGGATAGTTGATCAGCTTGATAATCGACATATGCCAATGGAGCTGATATTGCTGCCTATAGTTGAGAGTTCTTTTGACCCTCATGCCACGTCCTACGCCAAGGCCGCAGGTTTATGGCAAATTATCCCAAGTACAGGCCGTCATTATGGCCTGAGGCAAGATAAATGGTACGATGCACGTCGTGACATTGCTGCATCAACAGCAAGCGCTCTTGATATGCTTCAATACCTCAATACACGATTTAATGGGGATTGGCTTTTGACCATTGCCGCCTATAATAGTGGCGAAGGTCGGGTTATGCGTGCAATCAGAGAAAATAAGGCACAAGGAAAGCCAACAGATTTTTGGTCGTTGTCACTGCCACGGGAAACGATGCACTATGTCCCCAAAATATTGGCACTGAGTAATATCATTCGTCATGACGAAAAATTTATTTTCGAGCTCCCTAAGCCTAACAACCAGCAAGCACTGGCTAAAGTGGAAGTAGGACAACAAATCATGTTGTCACAAGCGGCTGAACTAGCCGGACTGTCGTTGACATCAATCAGGGCATATAACCCAGGATATAAACGAGGTATGACGTCTCCTCATGGGCCGCATTACATCATGCTACCAAGAAAGAACGTAGGCCAATTTAAAACTTCTTTGGCAAATAAAGAAGTCTTGAAGGACATCCGACTGGCTGTTGTGCACAATACCCGCAAGTTACAACAACAAAGCCATTATACGGTTCGTTCAGGGGATACACTGTCAGCGATTGCGAAGCGCTTCAATACTACTCACCGAGAATTGCAGAGATTGAACAGCTTAAAAATCGCTGATCGGCTCAAGATCGGTCAAGTGCTGAAAATCGATAATAATGGCCCAATTACCTATCATGTACGAAAAGGTGATTCATTTTTCAGCATCGCTAAACACCACGGTGTAAACCCTAATGATCTACAGAATTGGAATAAAAACATTAAAATCAAAGAAATGAAGCCGGGTATGGCTCTGGTGCTTTATCTTAATTAAGTGTATTTATTCTCTCCAATGTATGGTGCTCTGCCTTTTAGACAGGGCGCTATTTCTCCATACCTAATGTCAAACCAAAAAAGGTAAAAGAGCCATTCGGGTCTATCCCACATGGATATCGCCTATATCAAGACAGGCTATCCAAACACAAAAATGGCAATCCTTACATTTTATAAGTTTCGATAAACAGGAAGTTGCTATTGAACAATTTAAGAAAATGTTTTCAAAGAATAACAAAAATGACGAATAATTTATTAATGTTAACCTCATCATAATATCCCCAATAGATCTCAGGTTGCAACTCAGGAAATAATGCCGCAACCTGAAAGGTAAAAGATACAAAGGCGCAAATCATTAAGGAGCATATTTTGGTTATTAGAATGAATTATGATGATTTACCTCAAGTCAAAGGTCCATATGTACATGCAACAAAACACCACGGTCTATTATATGTGTCAGGTTTAACGGCTTTTGGTACGGAAGCACAAACTCATAATGTAGAATCACAGACCCTTGCCATTCTCCAACAAATGACTTCGATACTTGATCAGGAGAATTGCTGTTTGATTTTTATGAAGGAAATTTACTCTCTTGCTCTTTAGTTGAAGTATCAAATCTTATTCATCCAGATTTGCAAATAGAAATTGAATCAATTATTGCCCTGCGTGAGTAACAGCCTCTCCCACATTGGTAGGGCAAACGGGTCTAATTTATACAGATGAAAATCCCACTGTCAGGATTTTCATCATATAGCCATTATCCCAGCCAGCCTTCTGGCGCTTAGT
>NZ_FOVO01000055.1 GCF_900115195.1 Xenorhabdus japonica | reverse complement strand
TCGTGCAAGCGCTCATAGCGCGTTGAAATGATGAGAGCCTGGCCAGTGAATTCCATCAGGGACAGAGGCGACGGCCTTAACTAAAGTCCGGATGTATGGCTGCAATCTTAACCTGGTTCGGGTCATAACAAATGATTATTTGGCAAACAAGGGGCGTCCATGTATGCACGATAAAGTGATTGGCACTTTCATTGAGCGTGAGAACTATTTTTAATACGCGATCTAACCATTTAGCACACGACCGTTGACAAAGGTGCAATACATGTATGTTCATTTGCAAATTTTAATCTCTACCTATGGTGATAGGATAAATAATTTAAAACTTCGTCCTAAAGAAAACATAACATATGTAATTATCCACCAGGCTTATGAAAAAGGTGATTTACTGAAACTGGAGGAGTTAAAAAAAAGAACTGATATAAATTATGTTCAGGCAGATAGTGTGGGACTTACTAATAGTCGTAACTTAGCATTAAAATATTTCGATGCTGATATTGGATTAATAACAGATGATGATGTTATTCTGGATAATAACATATATCAGACCGTTATTAATGCATATAATAGAGGTCAATATGGTATAAAGCTATTCAAAATTTTGACTAGTGATACCCATAAAGAGTTTCGAAAGTATCCTACACATGATAAAAAATATTCCCGAATAGATTTGTTAAAAGCATGTTCGATAGAAATTTCTTTTTCGAAAGAAGTAATTGAAAAAGAATTATACTTTGATGAGCGTTTTGGCTTGGGTGGTGAATTTATTTGTGGTGAGGAATCTGTATTTTTGAATCATGCTTATAAACAAAATATTCCAATTGAATACATTAATAAGGTAATAGCATATCATCCAGAAGAAAGTACTGCGACTGGGATGTTAAATAATAACATCTTGGAGGCTAAAGGGGCTGTATATTATAGCGTATTAGGTAATATACTAAGTGTTATTTTTATATTGAGGATTTCATTTTTTTCAAAATTTTCAAAAGATAATGGTTATAAAAAACTTGAAGTTTTCAAAGGATTAATGAATGGAAGACGAAAAGTTCTCCGTAGTAATACCTTATTATAATAAAGGTGATAAATTAATTAGAGCCCTTAACAGCTTGGATTATCTTTATATAAATAAAGTTTATGTAGTCAATGATAAATCACCTATACCTATACCTAATAATAAATATAATAAAAAAGTCCAGTTTATTGAGCTTGTTGAAAATAAAGGGCCTAGCTATTGCCGCAATCTTGGAGCGTCTTTAGTAGAATCAGATTATATATTATTCTTGGATGCAGATGATTACTTCAGACCTGCATTATTTAATGATTTACATAATATAATTTCAAATATTAATCCTCCAGTCATTTCATGGGGTATTGAAAAAGTACAAAAATTTGATGAGCTTTCTCTTGACGAAAAGGATAGTAGCAATATTGCTTATAAGTTAGAGGGGCTTTTTTTCTTTCAAAGAGCTAAACTGAATAAATTTTTAGGAATGACTTCTAGTAGTTTCTGCATTCAAAAAAAGGTTTTTGAAGAACTAAATGGGTTTGATAATAATTTAAGATTACAAGAAGATCCCGAGTTTTTTTGTAGAGTATGTGAAAAATATAATGTTTGCTTTATAAATAAGATTTATAGTTATTATGATATATCAGATCAATGTTCGTTATCACAAGCTAATTTTAATAATATAATGTATCCTACATATCTGAAACGTATTCGATTCACAAAAGAACAATTGCTTATTAAATTTTATAAAGCCGAGTTTACAAAATACTATTTGATGGCTTTGATGAATAAGAAGAATAAAAATTACAGAGTGTTTCTCAAAGAAAACAGCTTAAGGTTATTTTCATTTAAATGGAAGTTGTTATTCGTGATACTTTCTAAAGTGCCTGAAAGTATGTATAAGGCTGTATATAGGTTTTATAGATATGCGAAATATTAATAAAAATGTACTATTTTTCGTTGACTGTTTTGAAAGGTTATCTTTTTTTAAGCGATTATCATTTGGATTTCGACAGAAAGGCTTCAATGTTGTTTTTCTGACAGATTCATTGAGCACGTACCTAAATGTTAAAGATCGTGAGAGCGTTTACTTAGTTAGGAATACGAATAAAAATGATATCACTGACCTATCAGAAAGTTTGGATGTTATAAATAATAATCAGAGTATTCCATATGCAAATAAATATTATTCTTGCGTATATAATACTCTTGATAAAATAAATAAAAAAATAAAAATAGATTATATATTTGTATGGAATGGCAGTGGAACAAGTGGTTGTGCAATAAAAGATTTTGCAACTAACAAAACCATAAAAACGGCGTTCATGGAGTTATCTAATTTCCCGGGGAAAATTTTTGTTGATATTGATGGTGTCAACGCTAGATCTTGGTTGTATAAAAATATTAAGATATTACAAAAAAAATATCCAAATTCAAAACTTGATCCTGCTTGGGTTGATTGGTGGTATAACGCGAAATTATTACCTTTACCACAAAAAGAGATTATCAATCGATATAATAATGAATACATAGTTGATCGTATATTCTCAGCAGTATTTCAAATGCCATTCTGTAATGAGCTAAAAATTAAAAATTATTTATTCAAGAAAAAGAAATTAAGAAAAATTTCGTCTTTTAACTGTGAATTTAAGTATTCGGAAACTCCTGAGTGTTATGTATTCCTTCCATTACAAGTGTCCTCAGACTCTCAGTTAAAATTAAATAGTGAATATGATAATGTACAGTGTATACTGAAAGCAAAGGATATCTCAGAAAGTAGAGGGGCAGATTTAGTAGTAAAATTGCATCCTGCAGAAAAGGACCAAAAAGAGATAGAAAAAATAAAAATTTTATCTAAAGATATAGGATTTTATATTTCTAATAAACCCACAATGGAATTATTGTCCGATGGGGAACTAATTTGTGTCAATAATTCAACAGTAGGACTAGAAGCAAAAATATTGGGTAAAGAGACCATGGTTTTTGGAAAAGCATTATATAGTGTTTTTGATGAACAAATGACGGCAGCTTATTTAAACCAATGGTTGATTAATATTGATTATTTTGATGTCAACGAAATTATTGACGAATCAAAAGTCGATAGAATATTAGAAATTATTGAGTATTGTTATGTCAATTAAATTTAAAACAATCTACTATGCTTATGCCTCGATTATGGCTATAAAATTAAGTTTTTATTTTGATGGTGCCAGTAGATATATATCATTACGTGCAACAATTGCACTATCAATTTTTTGTTTTTTATTTTTTATAATAAACAAAATTAAAATACAAAGTAGAAATTTAATTCTAGCAATTATATATATATCTATTTCTTTTTTATTTATACTAGTGTGGAGCGTTTCAGAGGAAATGATTGTAACGGAACAATGTAAACAGTTATTAGAGTTTATATTTCCGTTGCTTATTATCATAAATGTTTGGACACTCACAAGAAATCTTAGCGTTGAAGAAACGATAAAAGGGTTGTTCTATTTTGTTTATGTCAGTCTTGTACTGATATCGGTCGACACATTAATCCGTTTGCTGATGCCTTCATATGCTTTTAAGGGTAATGAAGGCGAATTTGCTATCGAATTGGCAAGAGATACATACTATATATATAAATATGGGAGTATAATGTATTTAGATTCGAATTATGTTGCAATGCAGATACTCCTTGTAATTGGATTATTAATCATTAATACACACAGATATAAAAAAAAATTAATCCTATTTAGCATTTTATTGCTTTTCTTAACATTCAGTCGTGCTGCATATATAGGGCTTGTAGCTATTTTCTTATTATATGTAACTCGAAAAGTAAATAAGAAAAGTAAAACTCTTGTTATGGGGCTTTATTTTACATTAATACTGATTCCTTTGATATATTTTGCTGTTTTCCATTCTGAGTTTAATGGACTACTTGTTGATCAAAGTTTGGCAAGTAAGGTAACAATTTTTTCAAGTTTAAAAAAAATCACAGATATTGAATTAGTAAACCTATTTTTTGGTAGCGGCTTTGATATAGGGGGGTACATATTTAGTTATAAAGAAGGGGGATATGCTCATGCTTTTATCCCTCTAGTTTTAGGGGAAATTGGACTAGTTGGTTTGATTTCTATATGTATTATTTTATTCGCTGTATATGTAGAGTTGAAAAAAGACTCCCCGTATATATTGTTACCTTATGTTTTATGCGGATTTTCACTTATATATCCTTATGATTCTATGTATATATTAATATTTTTCTCGATGTTAATAGCTAATAAAAAATGCCAAAAATTAGAGTGTTCCAATGGGAAATAAAAGTTTTATTAGAAAATTGCTTGTTTATATAACTGGCAGTTTGGCCGCTCAAATTCTTAGCTTTATGTTAATGCCAATTGTGACCAGAACGTATAGTCCAGAATCACTAGGTGTTATAAATAAATTTATAGCAATAGCAAATATTGCAATCCCACTATTTACTCTTTCACTAGTGTATTCGATTGTTTTGACGAAAAGCAATCTGGTTTCAGTTATAAAAGTAATATGCTCAAATTTAATTTTTTTTACTATTGTTGCATATGTATTCATATTTTTTATGTGGGAGTGGAGTAGTGTTGCCAAACACCAAGTATACTGGTTTCTATTACCTATATATATATTGTCTTACTCGCTAACACAAATAGGCGAACAAATTTCTGTAAAATATGAGAATTTCAAGAAAATATCATATGCCAATTTCCTTCAGTCTGCGGTTAATAACTTTTTTAAGTTAATGCTTCCACTGTTTTTTACGCCAGGATATTTTTTATTGATTCTGAGTTCTATTGTGGGTGTTGCCAGCACTTTTCTTCTGTATACTAAGGATATTTTTTTCTTTAAAATAAAAAAATTATTTTCATATAAACGCACATTGAAAGTACTTCAATGCAATAGTAACTTTGTATTTTTTCAAACCCCACAAAATATTATTAATGCTTTATCTCAAGGTTTTCCTGTTTTAATCATATCCGCTCTCTTCGGTGATAATATGGCAGGACAATATGGTTTGGCAAATACTCTAATGCTTATTCCAATCTCTTTACTTGGCACTGCTATTATCAATATTACTTACTCCAAAATAACTGAGATTTTTAAGTTTGGTAAAAACTTGTCAAATTATCTTATAAAATTTGTTTTGGTCATGCTCTGCTTTTCGACAGTAATTTTTTCCCCAATATTTTTTTGGGGAGACGATTTGTTTTCAATTTTTTTTGGACATGAGTGGAAAATTTCCGGTGAATTGGCATCTTTTTTAGTTCCGAGCTTTATATTTATCCTAGCAAGCAGGCCAGTTATTCCTGCAATATATATTTATAAAATACAGTATTATCTTTTATTAAACGAGATAATTGGGATTGTTTTAAGGTGTGCTGGATTATTCGCAGGATATTATTACTTTCAGTCAGCATCGATCTCAGTATTGCTGTTTTCCCTATCAAATATAATTGTTTATTCCTTACTGTGTGTGCAAGTCTTGATAAAATCAAGAAAATTAGAACATTATAAAAAATAAAAAATTTTTAATGGTAATTATATGACAAAAGAAATAGCTGTACTTATGTGTGTTTATTATAAAGATAATTTTGTATTTTTTGAAGAAGCTGTTGAGAGTGTGCTATCACAAAGTGAAAACTTGGATCTTTATATTTATACTGACGGCGCTATTTGTTCAGAATTATGTAGTTCAATTGAGAAGTTTAATAAAAAAAATAATATTTTTGTATACTCGGGGGAAAAAAACATAGGTTTAGCAAGAGCTTTAAATAAATTGATTGATATAGTTTTGGTCAAAGAGTATGCTTTTATAGCTAGAATGGATAGTGACGATATTTCTTTGCCAGGGCGATTTTGCGAGCAGGTAAATTTCTTAAAAAATAACACTAACATTGATGTTTGCGGTACCTTTTGTTCTGAGTTCGGCTCTCCTTATGCAATTACCTTAAAAAAATTGCCGACCTCCCACGAACAGTTGGTTGATTTTAGCATAACAAGATGTCCATTTGTCCATCCAACAGTATTGTTCAGACGGAGAGTTTTCGAAAACTCAAAAATTAGATATCCTACTGATACAAATTTGACTGAAGATATGTCCTTATGGTTTGAATTATTAAAAGAAGGATATTTTTTTGCAAATGTTGACAAAGTTCTTTTAAAATACCGTTTGTCAGAATCAACTTTGTTACGAAGGCGAGGTATAAAAAAAGCGTCATCTGAGATTAAAATACGATTTAATAATATGTTTACTCTTAAAAAAGTATCACTAAAAAATGTTTTTTTGTTGGTAATAAAATTCTTTTTACATATAGCTCCTATGGTTGTGATTAAATTTGCTTATAAAAAAATGAGATAATTTTATTGAGTCATTCTTTTCCTTAATGTCAAATAAAAATAGGTAAATAACCTTATATCTTGATTATCACTTTTGTAGAGCGATAATCTCCTGACTGATTATCAGGGATGCGGTTGTGAGTTTGTTATCATTAACCTGAACCTGAGTCATAAGGTCAATGACTACAGCGAGATAAGTCCAAAGTTTGCCCGTCCAGATAAAGGTCACATCACCGCACCAGACCTGATTAGGTTCAGTGACCGCGAACTGCTGGTTAAGCTGATTAGGAATATCAACATGCTCTTTCTTTCTCCGCGCGTACTTATGTTTCGGCTGCTGGCGACTGACCAGCCCCAGTTCTGCCATGAGTTTTTCCGCCAGCCAGCGCCCCAGTGGTACGCCTTTTGCGATCACCATGGCGGCAATCGGCAGAGCTATTGCTTGCCAGGAAAGCTTCCCAAACCAAGCTTTTTAGCTTAACCCGTTCAGGCTTTGGCTTTTCCATACGATGCCGCCACGCTTGATAGCTGCTACGATGAAACCCGAACACGTGGCAAAGACTGACCTCAGGATAATGCACTCTGAGTTTCTCAATTACCGAGAAGTGTTCAGGAAGTCCAACATCGAGAGTGCTGATGCCTTTTTTAATATTTCATTTTCCATTTCAACATGTTGTATCTTTTTCTTCAGGTCACGTATTTCAATTTGCTCAGGCGTCATGGGGCTGCTTTCGGCGATTTTCCGTGCCGTTCATGCCGGAGCTGGCGAACCCAACTCCCCATGGCCGATTTACTGACATTCATGGCCTTAGCGGCTTCGCTGACGGAGTAATTCTGGTTAAGCACCAACTGGGCGCATTCCAGTTTAAATTCGGGGCTGAAACGTCGTTGCATTGTGTCACCTTTTTCATAGTTGAAATGAGAATAACACCTCTCAGAAGGTGACCAAAATTATTGAACCATATCACATTGTTCTTGGCATATGATGGTCTGGGGTAATGATTTTTTCGTGAAGACAAGGATACCAGATCATCATGCTGTTCAAATTCCCCTCATAAAATGTCAACAGCCTTGATAATATGTCGAATTAATGCAGAGCTAATAAAACCTGCTCCACCAGTAACCAGAATTTTCATTTTTAAATTTTTCAGTTGATTTTAGGATTGATGCCGAATTTGGAAGGAAGTTTTATGGAATATGAATTACCATGTATAACCAAAGCTACCGCACTAGGTTACAGCTCCTAGAGTGCCTGTTGTGTTTAACAATTTGATTTATCCAATTAATATAAAAGGAATTTTCTGCTTGACAAAACTAAACATATCAACGAGTTGTGTTAAGCAGCGACGAGAGTAGTATCTCGTCGCTTTGAGGTCAAGTATAACCGTGTTTTTTCTTTAATTGTTACATCTTGTAACTAACTAAATTTCAAAACGAAAGTTATTTATCTCCCATGTAACGGCAACCAAATCACCAGCCGTAATCCACCTAAAGGACTATCTTCTGCTTTGGCCCAACCTCGATGTTGGTTCACTGCTGCTTCAACAATTGCTAATCCCAATCCCGTTCCACCGGATTCTCTGTCTCTCGCTTCATCTGTTCGATAAAACGGTCGGAAGATATGCTCTCGGTCTTCTGGACTGACTCCAGGCCCATCGTCATCAACGGTAATGGTTACACCTTGGTTATCGGCCTTGAATGCCACAGCGATATGGCTGCTGGAGTAACGTAATGCATTGCGGACGATGTTTTCGAGTGCGCTGCCGAGTGTGGCAGGATTACAGTAAATAACCCAGTTTCCGGGAGGAGAAACGATATCCAGTGTTTTGTGCATTTGTTCGACTTCAAATTTGGCATTCTCCAATATGTCATGCCATATATCGTAAGCTTTGATATTTTCGCGCAGTAATTCGTTTTTATGTTGATGACGGGAAAGTATTAATAGGTCGTTAATCATTCCATCTAAACGTTGAGTTTCTGTTTCAATGCGCGCCAATTCTTTGCTTTCACTGTGATGGCGGCGAAGTAGGGCTGTCGATAATTGTAAGCGAGTAAGCGGTGTGCGCAGTTCATGGGAGATATCGGAAATCAGCCGTTGTTGGGCGGTAACCATTCTTTCCAGTGCACTAATCATATGGTTAAAGCTACTACCAGTAGCTAAAAATTCTTGTGGACCGGATTCCAGTTCAGGATGTTGCCGTAAGTTTCCTTTCGCGACATCATCTGCTGCATTTTTTAGTTTCCGGGCGGGCTTTGCCAAACTCCATGCCAGCCACAGTAGTAATGGAGCGCTTATTAACATGGTGGCAGCGGGCAGTAAAAATGGTCGATCAAACATCAAATTAATAAAATCTGATTGTGGGCTGCTCGCTGGCCTAATGAGGTAGAGGTGGTAATGATCTTCGTCATCAAAGATAGAAAAAGGGCCGAGTATTTCCGAACGACCATATTTTTTCTTTTTAGGGTGATCTGTATTATCGGATTGTCCGATAAAGTTGCGGATAGCTTGTCGTTGGTAGCGTGACATTGTAGGGTCAAGGTTAATGATATTCTCATTATAGGTGACAAGGAGCAGGTATTCGCTCGGTGAAGCCAACAGATTAATAGCGTCCGGCATATTTACCCACCAGAAACTTTTCCCTGGGCTGTGTATCAATTTTTCTTCTATTTGTTTTGCCAGTTTTTTTCCAAGTTGATATTCATTGTCCAAAAGAGGAGCTAATTGCCGTGAATCCAGTTTAGGGGCCATTAAGGCCATCATCAGGACAAGTGCGAGTGTAAACCAAAAAATGGCGAATATACGGGCTGTCAAGCTATTGATCATTTTGCGGAAACCATTAAGTATCCACGGCCGCGTAATGTCTTAAACCATGGTAGTTCATCCGTTCTGTTTGGTAATTTACGGCGTAGATTAGAAATGTGCATATCAATAGCCCGATCAAAAGGCGTTAAGCGTTTTCCCAATACTTCTTGACTTAAATGTTCACGGGAAACGACCTGCCCTAAATGTTGTGCTAATAAATAAAGTAGAGAGAACTCGGTGCCAGTGAGATCCAAAATCGTACCATCAAAGCTGGCTTCCTGACGTCCAGAGTTGAGCCGTAGTTTATCAACTTCCAAAATAGGTATTCCTATCTCAGATTGTTTTTCACTCCAGTTGGAACGGCGCAAAATGGCACGTATGCGGGCGACTAGTTCTCGATCGTTAAAAGGTTTGGGGAGATAGTCATCCGCTCCTAGCTCTAATCCCAAAACACGGTCTAAATCGCTACCCCGAGCCGTTAACATGATAACGGGGATTTTATGACGCTGGCTTCGCAGCTCTTTCAGAGTCTCAATACCGTTCTTGCGCGGCATCATGATATCCAGCAATAGTAGGTCAATTGAAGAATCAATACATTGCAAAGCCTGTTCACCATTGTGGGCGATCACAATATTGAATCCTTCCATCTCGAGCAGTTCTTTTAATAACGATGTCAGTTCGCGGTCATCATCAACTAATAAGATTTTATGCATTAATTTTCCTCCAAGAGCAAAATACGATAACAAACTTCGCTATTCCATGACTTTACGTTCTTTTACATGCTCTGACGCTAGTTTGCAGCCGCAGGGTTATAGTTATCCGCACTAGATCGAATGCTGTTGTTCGAGAAAGCGAGGAAATTTAATGAGTAACATAGCAATATTGGCTTTAGCGTCAATGCTTGTTCTCGGAACAACGGAGACCTTAGCTGAAACTGCTGATGCGGATCATGTTCCTGAAGCTAGTTCCTCCCTTTGTAGGCAAGGTGATTATAAGAGGAATTTTAGTCATTACCGTGGTCATCAGTATAACTATAGTTATATCTTCAGTGGAATAGTGTTAACTGAACAGCAGCGTGAACAGATATTACAGATATTGAGGTTAGCCAGAGAGCAACATGGGTATGAGCAGCCACTGGCTGATATGCAAGATGCAAGCCTAAAACTGGATGCTCTTTCGGTTGCAGAGAATTTTGATGAAGCTGAGATTCGCTTGCAGCTTGAAAAAATAGCCGAAAAGAACGTTCTTTTCGGTATAGAAGTTGCCCGTTTTAATAATCAGGTTTATCGATTGTTAACACCAGAACAGAAAGAGTTATTGAAAAAAGCTTATAAAGCAAATAAATGTGTAACTCGGAAAGTAAACTGATTTTTTGCTAGCACTCTTGATGCCTAGTACTTTTACAACACTAGTATTTTTACTGCAAGAGTGCTTTTACTACCAAATAGCATCAATAACGATTTTCCTTGCCATAGACACCATCCCTGTCTTTCAGCCCCCGTGAGGGGCTTTTTTTTTACCATGCCTGAAATTTAATTTCCTTTAAAATCAGTTTGATATGAATTTATCAAGCAACTGTAGATGATCTGAAATTTTCTAAGTGTGGACACTCGCGTGGACACTTTAGTTATCTACAGTTGCTTCTGGCTACTAGATTTCTGTACCATTCACTCAATGGATTCAATGTTATTGCTAACTGCAAATCTTTTTAAGATCGCTTTTTCCATTCTTAGTTGTTTGTTTTCTTTACGAAGCTGCAACAACTCTTGTTGCTCAATTGATTTTGCTAATATAACAAGTATGTTATATCCTTAATTATAACGAATAAGTTATGAGGCTGGCATGTGGGAAGTTATAACGACAGAGTGCTTTGACGGATGGTTTTTGGCTCAGGATGATGAACGCAGGGAGTCGATTTACGAAGCAATGGGTATACTGGAAAAGTTCGGCCCGAATCTTGGCAGGCCTTATGTTGATACGCTATATGGCTCAGATTTCCCAAACATGAAGGAGTTGCGTATTCAACACGCAGGTGATCCGATTAGAGCTTTTTTTGCATTTGACCCTAAGCGGCGTGCAATCGTTTTATGTGCCGGCAATAAAACTGGGGTAAATGAAAAGCGGTTCTACAAGGAAATGATCCGACAAGCTGATTTTGAGTATCGCCGTCACTTGGACAACCTGGAGAAATAATTATGGCTAATTACAGAGAATTGTTAGTACAAGAAAGCTCGGAAATGCAGGCTCGCGTTGAAAAGCGAGTTGAACAGGCTAGCATCAAATTGGCCCTTAGTCAGTTACGTGATGAATTAGACATGTCACAGGCGGAGCTTGCAGCCGCTATGGGTGTTCAGCAGCCTTCTATTGCTCGAATGGAAAATACCGATCATGATCCGCGCCTTTCAACGCTCAAACGCTATGTAGCGGCTTTGGGCGGAGAATTAAGTATTGATGTGACACTTCCAACCGGTAAGCGTGTAGCATTTCATCTATGATTCAGAAGATCAAAAAGGAAACGTGACGTGAATTATAAAAGCCCCTTGGCATGCGAAGGGCTTTTTCAAATGTCGATGTGGTCATGGTGTGAGTGCTTATCTTTATAAATCATTTTGTTACAATGAATTACATTATAAAAATAAACACGACCTCCTGTCTTTCAGCCCCCGTGAGGGGCTTTTTTTTGATTGCAGTTTGCTTGTATAAACTGATCTTTTTTTATCTAATCCGATGAATGACTTCTACTGATTGTTTTTCTCATGAAAAAATTTGTTTTTGTTGCTCCTGAATTTCATTCCATTCCTCCAAATTATGCAGCTACAGTAAAGTGGTGGATCTATAACGTTGCCAAAATCAGTCAGGCTAATAATTTAATTATTTATAAAGGAGAAAGAACAGAGAAAACTGTAGAAAAAATCAGTGAATATGCCTCCATTCATAGGATACACACTAGCGCAATTTATAAACGTTTTTTCAGGAAATGGTCCCGCTTAGATCCTTACCCTTATGTCAAAAGGGTGATAGACACAGTTTCCTGTAGCACCTATTTTGATTATTCAAAACTCCGTTTCACTTTATAACGAGATTAAGCAGTATTATCCTGAAGAACAGATGGTACTTCACCTGCATAATAAGCATAACGTCACTACTTTGGGTACTGAGATAAGACTTATTACTCCAAGTCATTTTCTGGCTGATTTCTTTCGTAATGAAGCGAAGTTAGAGAACATTAAAGTTGTGCCAAATGGTATTGATAAGATGCTTTATATGCAACAAAGTTGCTGGAAAAGGGAGCACTTTGGTCTCAAAAATACGGCAAAAATAATTTTGTATGCTGGGCGATTAGATAAGAGGAAAGGAGTGCTTGAGTTAATGGAAGCTGTATCCTTATTGCATAAAAAGGATACACAAATCACACTTCTTTTGATCGGAGAACACACAAAAAATACAAAAGGTGAGCGTGAGATTTACCGTAAAAAAGTCGTTGATAAAGCGTTGGAAATGACAGAGTGTTGTGTTTTGGCAGGAAATATTCCGCCTGCAAATATGCATCAGGTTTATTCATTTGCTGATTTAACGGTTGTTCCTTCATTGTGGGAGGAGCCATTTTGTATGGTTGCATTAGAGTCAATGGCGAGAGGTACACCTGTTTTGGCTAGTCCAAGAGGGGGAATCAAAGAGTTTGTGGTTCCCAACAATACCGGTTTCTTACTGCAAGAGCCATTATCTCCAGAGAGTATCGCTCAGGATATTTTAGATACGCTGTCAGATAGTCGATTACACGATGTTACTGAAAAGGGTAAAGAAATGGCTCTCACAAACTACGATTGGCATACGGTAAGTGAGTCTCTAACTACTGTGTTGTCTGAGTGGTTTTAACGGTATTGATTTTACAGGCTATTTATTTTTGGAATAGCCTGTAATCATTAGCGTTTAAATCTCTATATTGTTTTATTCAATTTTTGTTGACACAGCGCGATTAGCAAACCAAGATAAATTCCTAAGATATTCAAATGAACACTTTCAAAGTTCCCTCTGACAATAAAATAGCCAAAGAAAGAGATAAATAAAATTAACCCAGCTTGCTTATTGCAGCCGATACTTGCGTTCCAATCCTTGGCTGATTGTTTCAGATACGCGAAGATTAAAAATAAAAAGGCACCCAAGCCTAATATTCCGGCAGAAAACCAGATTGTCAGGAAAATATTATGAGGGCCAAGGGATGTTCTAAATGTCCAATCAGGGTAATTCTTAACGTTATCGTTATAAATTTGGTCATAGATTTTGTTGCCGGCACCATAGCCTTTGATTGGATGATCCAGAATTAAGGTGAGTGCTGAACCTTGCGTTCCATTGCTATATCGGTGACTACTGTCGGTTTGTTCCAGTTTATAGGTTAAAATTGATTTCTTACCAAGGTAATCAGATTTGATGGCAAAGATGGTGGCGCAGATAAAAACAATACTGGCAATTAACGTCTTCCAATTTTTGTTCATAATGATCATCATGAAAAACATAACAAAAATTGCAAGCCAAGCTCCTCTGGAAAGGGTGCCCAGCAATACAAAAAGCACGGATAAAATGAGCAAAATTGTCAGCGCTAAACGAACATAATTTTGAGTTTTTTGAAAATGCCAAAGGGCTATTAGTGCTGGAAAGAAGAAAACAATACCATCTGACACGCTGCGATGATTATAGTTGGTGAATGGCATAATATTGTTCTGATAATCTACATAGAACAGGTACATTTCTTTCAGCGTGATGAATAACAATCCAAGTAAAAATGAACCAATAATCATTTTCTGGATTTTATGTGTATTCGTATGACTTAATGCTAAGGTGATAAGAATACTGGAGAGAACGACATCCCTGAAAAAAGGAGTTTTGATTTCAATGAAACTGAGCTTGGGGTCAGGTGAAATAAAAATTGAATAGAGGTAAGCCAAAGTTAATATTCCCAAAGCCAGTACGATATTGTTTTTCAACGCGGGGAGGCATCCTTTGGGATTCTTAATAATAAAGTAGAGCGCGGTTAATGCTATCAATGCAAAAAATAGATTTTTATAGCGCGTGACGCCTGTGACATAGACAAGCGCGATGTAACCACCGACGAAAAAAGTACTCCAAGATAAATGATTTTTAACGGTTTCTTTAAACATGACTTTACCGGAATAGAAAGTGGATTTCTTATTGGTATTTTGTACCATTTTCATAATACAGGCACGAATAAAAATACAATGTTATAACTTGGCACAAATTCTGGAGGATTTTTAAGTTTATTCCCTGAAATTTCAAGGACAATTTCTCAACTATAATGAAAGAATTACTTATCAATTCATTCTCCCTCCAATCTATTGTTATCCCGACCAATCTTGATTATCTTATGTTCTATTCTTCCATTATTTAAAAAGCTTATCACTGTCACTTCACATAAAAGGGATAAGGATTCCCAACATGAATAATTTTTATGAAATCAGCTTGTTGGCGGAATTTTGGCTTCTGTGTTGTTGGGGATGTCTATGTTCTGGGTAACACCTTTCTTCCCGTGGATGCCCTGTCTCTTAGTCACATCTCCACATCAACCGATTTAGCCAGTAAATACCCATCAATAAGCGTTTGTAGCAGGAACCAGCCTTCCCATAGTCTTT
>NZ_FOVO01000079.1 GCF_900115195.1 Xenorhabdus japonica | reverse complement strand
CCTGTTATTCGTACAAGTAACAGGCACTAAAAAAGGGGATATGGGCTCAACTTGACACGTTGAAAAAATGACCTCCCCCCTTTTGCGACACCCTCTTTAGGCCGGGGATATAAGGCGCGGGGTTTTCTTGCTAACTTTTGGGTTTTTCCTGTTGCTCAATGTATTGGCGAATAAGGGAAATAGGCGCACCGCCGCAACTGGCAGCAAAATAACTGGGACTCCACAACACGTTTTTGTAATAAAAACGCTGGGCAATATCGGGACGGTCACGACGAAGTAATCGACTGGACACGCCTTTGAGACTGTTCACCAAAGTTGAGACTGATAATTTTGGCGGGTAATTAATCAATAGGTGAATATGATCGCGTTCACCTTTCATCTCAACCAATTCCACAGCAAAATCAGTACAGACACTGGCGAAATAACTTCGCAGCTTTTCAATGGCATCCTGATCAAAGATTCTTTTTCGGTATTTTGTGACAAAGACCAAATGAACATGCAGCAGAAAAACACAGTTTCTGCCACGGCGAATATCGGTTTCTTTTTTCATAGACCAAAGTATCATTCTTCACATGAAACGATTACAAGCCTTCAAATTCCAGTTAAAACCCAAGGGTCAGCAGGAGCGTGAGATGAAACGCTTTGCGGGTGCGTGTCGTTTTGTTTTTAATCAGGCTCTTGCACGCCAGAACACGAATCATGAAACCGGTAATAAATATATTCCGTACACAAAAATGGCATCATGGTTGGTTGAATGGAAAACAACGACTGAAACCCAGTGGTTGAAAGAGGTGCCTTCTCAAGCATTGCAACAAGCGTTAAAAGATCTTGAGCGTGCCTATAAAAACTTTTTCCAAAAACGCCCGTCATTCCCGCGTTTTAAAAAACGGGGACAAAGTGACTCATTCCGCTATCCGCAGGGTGTGAAACTTGATCAGGAAAATAATCGTATCTGTTTGCCAAAACTGGGCTGGATAAGCTATCGCAATAGCCGTCAGGTCATCGGTGAGGTTAAAAATGTCACCGTCAGCCAGTCTTGTGGTAAATGGTACGTCAGTATTCAGACAGAGTGCGAAGTCGTCGCGCCCATTCATCCCTCACCGTCGATAGTAGGGCTGGATGTCGGTGTGGCAAAGTTGGCCACCTTGTCAGACGGCACTATTTTTGAGCCTGTAAACAGCTTTAAAACCCACCAGAAGACACTGGCCAAACTCCAGCGTGCCATGAGCCGTAAGGTGAAGTTCAGCAAAAACTGGCAAAAGCAAAAGCGAAAACTCCAACGCCTGCATTCCCGTATTGGTAATATCCGCCGCGATTACCTTCATAAAGTCAGCACGACAATCAGCAAAAACCACGCCATGATCGTCCTTGAGGATTTGAAGGTAGGTAACATGTCCAAGTCCGCTGCGGGTACGGTAAGCCAACCGGGACGAAACGTGCGGTCGAAATCAGGGTTAAACCGTTCGATATTGGATCAGGGCTGGTATGAGTTCCGTCGCCAACTCGACTATAAGCAACAATAGCGAGGGGGTCAGATACTGGCAGTTAATGCTGCCTATACCAGTCAGAAGTGTGCGTGCTGTGGTCATACAGAGAAAGCCAACCGACCCTCACAAAGTCGGTTCGAATGCCTGGCCTGTGACTATACAGAAAACGCGGATATCAATGGTGCTCGTAATATTTTAGCGGCAGGACATGCCGTGTTAGCCTGTGGAGGAACGGTGCAGTCAGGCCGCCCGATGATGCAGGAACCCGCCGAAGTGAGTCAGGCTCACACCTGAACACCGTAGGAATCCTCGGCCTTTAGGCCCTGTCTTTCCTACACAAATATTGCCGGAAGTTGCATCTGTTTTTGAATTTTTGTATTTATTGTGGAACTCAACAATAAAGCCTGTTTGAGGCCC
>NZ_FOVO01000056.1 GCF_900115195.1 Xenorhabdus japonica | reverse complement strand
TCGTGCAAGCGCTCATAGCGCGTTGAAATGATGAGAGCCTGGCCAGCGAATTCCATCAGGGACAGAGGCGACGGCCTTAACTAAAGTCCGGATGTGTGGCTGCAATCTTAACCTGGTTCGGGTCATAACAAATGATTATTTGGCAAACAAGGGGCGTCCATGTATGCATGATAAAGTCATTGGGACTTTCATTGAACGTGAATACTATATTTAACACATATCAACGGGTTGAATACACGACCGGGGTTTTATTTCAGCAATCGGGCGATGACCAATATAAGGAAAAACATCTTTTTCGAAAGCGTCCATCATATCTTCACGATAACCAACAGACCATCTGTCTTTTCTTCCCTCGTACCATTCACTCGCAATGCTTTCAAAGGTGTTACTGATTTCTCCCTGAGCCACAAGTTTCTTCTGTTTTTTATCTTGATTGCAATACCTTCGGCTATCAGTTTCTTGGCTTCATCACGCTTTATTCTGGCCTCTGCCAGAGTGATAAGTGGAAAAGTGCCAATGGCGAGTAATTTTTCTTTTCCTGCAATGCGGTATTTCAGTCTCCAGTATTTAGAACCGGTTGTCTTTACCAGCAGATATAAACCGCCGCCATCTGATAGCTTAAAATCTTTATCTTGGGGTTTTACTGTTTCAACTTGTCGGGCTGTTAGTTTCATATTTCTAGCATCCTTGCCCCCTCAAAGTAATGAGGGTATTTTTCTAGAGGGTAAAGAGAATCCCCCTATATATCCCCCCTGACTGGGGTACATTGCAATAGATGCCAGTAGACGTTAATAGAGCTTTATTTGGGATTTTTCGTTGATTTTACTGGGGAAAGTAGACTTTAAGAGATGCTGCTAGAAGTGTATATGGCGGAGGAGGAGAGATTCGAACTCTCGGATAGTTTCCCATCGGCGGTTTTCAAGACCGCTGCCTTCAGCCGCTCGGCCACCCCTCCGCGATGTCGAGCACTATAAACATCACTGTTCCCAATGTAAAGCATTTATCTGTTCAACTGCCGTTAATTTATTCATGACACTGTCTATTGGTCTATTTATTCAGCATTTTTGGTAATCTTTCTTGGGAATAGAAGTGATTTTTGCTAAATTGCAGTCATCGTTATTGGATGGTAAAAAAGTTATGTTGGTATTTGAAGGTTGTGAGATCGAAACCGATGCACAAGGTTATCTGAAAAATTACAGGGATTGGCAAGAGGGTATGGCTCCCATCATTGCCGAGCAGGAAACGATTACTTTAACTGAACAGCATTGGGAAGTTATACGTTTTGTACGTGAATTCTATGAAGAATTTAATACTTCACCCGCTATTCGTATGTTAGTCAAAGCGATCTCCCAAAAATATGGTGAAGAGAAAGGAAATAGCCGTTATCTCTATCGCCTATTTCCTAAAGGGCCTGCAAAGCAGGCAACAAAAATTGCAGGCCTTCCTAAGCCAGTCAAATGTATTTGATTTATTCATCCGTCGCTAATGGCGGATGCTAAAATCATTCATCTCTTCTACTCCACAAAACTGAGATTGGAAATGTTCTATTTTGGCCCTCGGCGGCCCTCCCTGCTCCAGCCAATGTATTAACATTTTGATTTGTGCATCATTGCCGCAAGCAACGATTTTGACGCTTCCATCATTCATATTGCGGACATATCCCACCAGCTTATTCTTCTTTGCCCAACGGTAGGTGTGATAACGAAATCCAACGCCCTGTACCCTTCCGTAAACATAAATAATAATACTGTCTTCAGTCATTATTGTATTCCTCCAGATTAAGTGGTAAGAACATTTGAAATGTTAAACACACTTTTGGTATTGTATTTTATATACGCAACAGCTAACCTAAAAATATAAGGTGGCGATCACGTGCCATCTTGGTTTCAAAAATCATACAGAAATTCCGGTGACCGGGTGTGCGCTTGAAATTTACCTTACTGTCCTTATATAAGAGTCATTGCAAGGTTTCTTTGGAGGTGACTATGATGATCGCCAGCAAATTCGGTATCGGCCAGCAAGTACGACATAGGTTGCTGGGTTATTTGGGTGTTATTGTAGATATTGATGCTGAATACTCTTCAGAACAGCCGCAGGAAAATGATATTGCATCTAATGCTACCTTACGTTCAGCGCCGTGGTATCATGTTGTAATGGAAGGTGACGATGGGCAACCCGTCCAGACCTATTTAGCAGAAGCTCAATTGACTTACGAAATATCAGATGACCATCCAGAACAATCTTCTCTGGATGAGTTGGCAGAAGCTATCCGCACTCAATTTCAAGCTCCGCGACGACGACATTAAATGCTTTTATTCTAATTATAACCGTGAGGTGGTGAATAAAAAATCGCCGCCTTGTTTACTTTTCCATTCCTAAACGCGGGATTTCAATTTTGGGACAACGATCCATCACAACGTCTAGCCCTGCCTTTTCTGCCAGTAATTTAGCTTCTTCATTGATAATGCCTTTTTGTAACCAAAGTACTTTAGCGCCTATGGCAATAGCGTCCTCTGCAACACCATAAGCAGCTTCTACATTGCGAAATACATCAACCATATCAATGCGCTGTTTAATATCAGATAATTGTCCCACAACGGACTGGTTCAATAAAGTTTGCCCTGATAGTTTAGGACTGACAGGAATAACTTTATATCCCTGATTCAGTAAGTATTTCATTACCTTATAACTTGGACGATCTGTTTTCTCACTCGCTCCGACTAACGCTATGGTTTTGACCTTTTCCAGTATATCCGCTATGAACTAATCATATTGCAATAATAATATGATTTTAAATGTATTTTTATGAACTTAATGAAGTTAATTTTTGTTTATGTTTATACAAATATTTATACATAGATGTTTGCACAGCCACATAAACAGCTTATAAGACGAGAACAAAGATCTATAGCGCAAATGACTGACGACGAATTTCGTCGGTAGTAGAGGTCAGTACGTTAAAATCACCAACCTTGTAAATAGGTTACGCCGAATTTCGTCGGAAGCTATTAAGCGATAGAAGAAGCAGCCAACTGATAGCCCCGCCAGTAAGAAGCCTTTCCCGTCACCGTGATCACCTGACCTTTCTGTAGCAGCATCACCGATAGCGCCATTTCATCAAATCCACGACACGTAGCGGGTAATCACTGCGCTTCTCGCTTTGTGCCTGCATGGTAGCGACTGCCATCACTTTACCCGTCTGGCACTTTATACGCTTGGGGGAAACGGTAATCTTGCCTGTGATTGTGGCGACATGAGATTGAGCTGTCATTTATTACTTACTGTTTTCTCTGTGTCTCAATCTGCTCTGTCTGATACTGGTCTTCGGTGTAGACGCCCGCAGAAATAATTGCCCCGCCGATCTCGCGCGAACCATAGAGAATGGGAACCGGGTTGCCCTGGGCGGTCGTATTAACCGGACTCCCGAATGCATAAGAGGGCTTATTTTCGGGTGATTCGCGTATTCCCAATCCCGGCGGTTGAGGTGCGAGCATTTGAGAGACGCCACCCATAGCCATTGATGCCCCTGACGCACCGACAAATAACGCCGTCGAGGCCGACCAGCTCAGCGGGTGCCACCATGCGACAGCAATCAGGGCGACGCCCAGAATGGTTTGAAAAAGTCCCGCCCGCTTGCTGCCGGTGATCACGGGCATGATATGAATATCCCCACCCCCCTTGGTCATGTCCAGTTCGTCTTTGTTGTAACTTCGCCCACCCACAATGACCGAAAAAGTGACGCCCTGTTTATGGGCATTAATCATGAACGCTTCAAAGCCCGCAACCAGTTTACTCATGGCCGGATGGCGTGTACGGCATCTCTGGCGACATAGTCAAATGTTTCGCCGAATTTGGTAGCTAGGACGCCATGAAGCCGGATTGTGCGAATAGGGGGATCTGTATAAGCCATAATGACCTCTAGATGATCTGGTTTTTCAATCATGTTAAGAATCAATAGGTTAAAATTATAACACCTTTCCTATGATTCACTGCAAACGTAATACGTATTCAGTGACATTAAGTAACCTTGTACTGGACGGCTTAAACTCAAGCCCACCTGCGTTGTGATTACCACAATAGAGGTTTAGAAAATTTATTCGAAAATCACGCTCTAACGAAAAAAAACGCAAAATAACTGTTCATATCTGTACCACGCTCACGGGGCAATGGCCGTGGCAACCGTGGTAATCTTCACCATAGTTGGATAACCCATTGATATTCTTGTTCATCCTCACTTTAAGGAGAAGTAGCAACCATTGTGATTCTCACAACAGTTGGTTAACTCCTTGATTTCATTAATCTCTGGCACAATGACAGAAATAAGAAAAATCAATAGGTTATAAAATACCTCTACGTAACTCATTGATTATTAATAAATACTGCACCATGCCGAGTATGAATAAAATCAATAGCTTATCTAAATGCCATCAAAATCAGCCAGCCGTTGCCTCTGTTCCTCATTGAGACTAAAAGCAAACTCTTCATGCTCTGCCTGCCATGTGCCGAAGCTCATCAGGAACGCAATTGCCGGATCTATCTTATTCGCCGATTTCTTCTTATTCGGCTTGATATTGGCGTTTGCATCCGTTTCCATCACCACATTGGACATCGCCCACGCCAGCACCGGATCGCCATTGTGACGAATGATTTTGCGGTTAACAAAGACTTCGGCGGATTTGGCTACGGGACTATACCGCATATAGGTTTGCGGGAACGGCTCAACATCCAGCCCCGCGCCCTGTAGCTGAGTTCTTAAGTGTGTGGCGTTCCATGTGTCAAAGCCCACCAGTTTGATATCAAAGTGCTGGCTGTCCTTGAGGATATCATCACGGATACGGTCATAATCAATGCAGTCGCCTGCGGTGGTACGTATCCAGCCCATTTGTGCCCACTGGCGATACACTGCCCGATTCTTGTTGGCCGGATTCTGTAGCTGGGCTTCGGGCAGGTAATGGCGGGTCAGTAATAACAGCTCGTTATCCACCGGAAACGTGTAGCAGATACTGGTGATATCGCCTGTGGAGGATAAATCCAGTCCAGCGTAGCACTCCAGCCCTTTGAGGTCGTTTTCATCATAGTCTGACTGGCAGGCTTTCCATGCGCCTTCACCCATCCACGGCGTTTCACCCTGACACCAGATATTAAAGCGTTTGGTTAACATCTCCGTCCATTGTGAGGGTATGCCACGCGCTTTCTGTATCGTGTCGTGCAAAGCGGCACTGTCTACCGACACATTCAGATTGGGATTGGCCTTTATCCAAAGCGTTTCATCATCAATCTCATTCTCGTCGTCCAGTTCGTAAATCAGGGCAAACAGCGATTCATTTTGTTCTTCGCCGTCCAATATCTGACAGCAATAATCATAGTGCTGTTTACAGGCGGATATCACGTTACTGCCCGCCGTGGTAATGGCAAACAGGATACCTTCGGGACGGGCACCCATCCCCAGCTCAAGGGCAGAGTAAACCGCGTTATCCGGGTGCAAATGATATTCATCGACAATAGCAAGAGAGGGGTTAGTCCCTTCAATGGTGGCAGCTTTGGCGGCCAGTGGCTTTAACAGGCTGTTGCTCTTGGCATAAGTGACTTTGTGTTGCTGAATAGATACCCGTTTCTTGAATGGCTTTGATAGCAGGCACATCTGGCGGGCATCATCAAACACGATACGCGCCTGGTCACGGCTCACGGCGGCGGTGTAGATATCCTGCTGCCCGTTCTCCATCACGAGGAACCAGTTAGCCAGTATTGCGGCCACGGTGGATTTGGCATTTTTTCGTGGCACCTGAATGTAAGCACTGCGGTACTTTCTGCGCCCCGTGGCCTTGACCTTGAAGCCGAACAGATTAGCAAAGGCGAATTGCTGCCACGGCTCAAGCATGATGGGTTTGCCCCGCAAGTGGCCTTTGACGTGCGGGCAGAGATGGGCAAAGCCAATAAAACGCGCTACGACTTCGGTATCGAACACATAAAGCGGGTTATTCCGGTCATTATAATAGCGTTTCACGGCCTGTTTTACGCGCTTACAGGCCGGAATTGTACCGTTTTCGATATCAAAAGCGTACTGTTCCCATGCGTTCATCGGGGTATCACTCAGGCCATCAGCACATCTAAATCATCGGGTTCATCGCTTTCTACCGGATTTCGGCGGCGGGATACCGGATCAAAGCCCAACAGTGAGGACATCTTTATCATGATTTTCTCGGCATCGGCCTTCGCTTTCAGTGACGGGTTACTGGTCGCTGCACCGCGTGAACCTTCCACTGCGAACCCGCGCACTTCAATGTCTTCAACGGCTTTCCGGTAAATCGCATAGTTGACGCAATAGAGTTCTAAGTTGTTCCAGTCTGCCGGACTGAGATCTTCCCGTTCATTGAGGATTTTGGCTTTCGATTTCCATTGTTGCGCAGCGATATCATTTAAATACTCAGGGGGTTTGGGTGCTCTTGCCATAATAGATTGTTTCCTATGAAGTTACTGCTATTGAAAAAAGTGCCGTGCATAAAAATTGGAGGAGGCGGGCGGTTCCTCTGAGAGGGGCATTTGTCATTTTTTACTCCCCCACCTAATCATTTCACTTGAAACTGTTTTTATTGCAATTAATATCAAATCATGATGTGACTGTTTCATCCTGCAACTAACCAGCCTTGATGCTTTGCCGCTCTTTCTTCCTGTTCCCGATACTCACCGTTCTTGCGCTTCTGCTTGGTTATTGGGTCTGTCTGCACGGTCTTACGGTTATGGCAGCTATGACATATTGACTGGTGATTGGATTCAGGCCAGAACAACACATCACTGTCACCGTCTATCGGGATAATGTGGTCAACAATGGTTGCGGGTGTGTAGATATTGGCTTTCAGGCAAATCACACATACGGGATTCGCTTTCAAATACATCAACCGATACTTACCCCATTGATTACTATAACCGCGTGCTGTTCGGGTTCCTCGCTTACTGTCCTGCTGTCGTCTCGCTTCCCGTTTGTGTTCATCACATCGACCAGACTTTACCCGCTGTTTGCATCCGGGATAACGACAACGCTTTAAAGGTTGCCACGGCATCAGTAGATCCCCACATCACGATAGACAGACCACAATGACTTGATAGTGAAAGGCACTTCTTTCAGTTCCACTTCTACCGCCATCGCACGAGTTTCATACAGCAAGCCAATATAGAGTAAGCAACCGACTTTAATCGCAGGGCTGAATACCAAGCCTTCATCAAAGCGCTTGCCGATATGTTGCTGGCAAACTTCCAATGCAGCCCCGGCATAGCCCTTAAGCAGTTCATCTTCAAGCGTATTGCTTTCGTCTATCCGGCAATGTTGTTTGATTTCGCTTAGGGGAATATCAATCTTATCCATTCGGTAAGCCTCCCTTGCAAAGCAGCTCTAAGCGGGTGTGTTGGGGATCGGGGATAACCGCCACAATGTTAAAGAACTGGCCGCTGGCATTATCACCCTGATAAAAGATACGGTTTGCGGTGGTGATATCAGCACGGTAACGCAGCCAGATACGCACGGTGGCTTCTGAGAACACCGCACCGGAAGCCATTAATTCCCGTCCGCTGATATGTTTGACCTCCGCCCAGACCGTGGCGACATCCTGCCATTTCTGCATACGCTGCCCCGATGGTAATTGGATCTGGGTGAAGTTTTGTAACGTAATACGATGCCTTAATGCGCCTGCTCTCATTCCTTGCCCTCCGGTTGTTTCTTCACTTCTACCGTCTGTTTCCATGCCTGGCTAAACTCATCGCCACCTTCGCGGGGTGATAATCCCTCGCGTTCACGGGCTTCATTCGGGCACATCACACCGGATTTAATCGCCGTCTCATAACTCTGGAAGCGTTCTTTCGGATTGGCTCGCAATAGATCGGCGGTATCAAATTCCACCTGATAGCGAATGCCCCGTTTTGGTGATGCCATCAGCAAGGCCGATTTGATTTGCTGCTCAAAGTTAGCCAGCCACGGGCGCATGGTGATTGTCAGAAAAGCGCGGGAGGCTTCGCTAAAGTTACTGTAGGTACTGTTCGAATACTCTTGCAGGAAGATCGGACTGACGTTGAACATCCGGGCGATATCGTCAATCGTGAAGCGACGGGAAGCCAGCCACTCCGCATCCTGATTACTCATGCCTAATTGCTGGTATTCCATCCCGCCCTCAAGAATGGGCGTTTTGCCTGCATTGCGAGCGCCTTTATAGCGTTCGAGGGCTTCCAGTGCCTTATTGCCTTTGACGCCATCCAGCCACTCAGCGGCTTTAATCACGCCTGCTGCCATCATGCCTTCTCTCATGATGCTGGCTCCGTGGCGCTGTTGTGCCAATCCTAAGCCCAATGTTTCACGGCAAATCGTGACAGGCGAGCGTCCCAAAAAGCCGTCTTCGGTGGCATAACGCAAATGCAGGATTTCTTCTTGCAGGTAAGTTTTGACCTTGCCGCTATAAGGCTCAGTGATAGTGTAAGCAAATCGGTGATCAGATAATCGTTGTGGTACAACCGCTGACGGCGGGTAAGGGTGTAACGATTGCGGCTGACCATCCCGCCCCCAGACTATCACGGCATAGGCATTACCATTGAGTAAGCAATGACGCATCAGGGTTCGCTTAAACTGAAAAGGCGTCTGGCAGTCATTCGGGTATTCATTGAGCAAATAATCCACAGGGTGATCACTGAGCCATTCACGGGACTCTTTGCCGTTCTGGTGCCGAACCCGATAAAGGTAGCAAGGCATGGTCGCCACGGCTTCACTAATCACCGTGACGGCATTCATCACCGCAGGCAAGCCCTCGGCTGTTGAGGGTGAAACATGCTCGCCTGATTTGGTATTAGATATACCCGCCAGAGAAAGAAACTCATCAATGCTCATGCTGCGCCTTTCTGGGGCTTTTCGCTTAAAAGGCCACATAGTTACACCTCGGACAGTTTCAGCCAGTAATGACGCAAATCCGCATGACAGGGCTTAACCGCATTCAGGGAACGCTTGGCAATCTCAACACCACTTTCAGGGTAGGCGGGCAAACTGGTGATGGTGATTTCCCGCAGTTCGGCTTCTAAAACAGTTCTCAGATACGGTTCTTGTCCAACATCCCACTGATCTTTAATGGCTCGAAAACCAAAGGACATACCGGAAATATCACCCCGTTCAACCAGTGCCAGTACATCACGCCCTAATTGCGTATCAGGCGGGGTTAACTCAAAGCGTAACCCGGTGGCATCTTCACTCAATTGCAACGTGCCGGACGTGGTTCGGCCTAACAGATTCGTATAATCATGCTCATACAGCGCCCTGATATCAGCACTTGTAGCTAGGCTTGTACTAAAGGCATTCGGGGCAAACTGCTCTACAAATTCATCCCACAGAATTTGGGATCGGCTGTTCCACTTAATCACATAGCCTGTTAGTTTCTTATCACTGGCAGAAAGTGATGCCGTTCTTAATTCAATATCATTCATTCGATAGACTCCAAGACTGAAAAGGGGCGCTGTGCCCCTCTTGCTTATTTCGTGGTGCTTTTGACTTCCAGCACCTTAATCGCGTTGGAGTCCACCAGACCGCCACCTAAATATTTGTCTGAGTGCACCTTATAAAATCCCGGCTCGGTGATATTGTCAGGGCGGGTACGGGTGCCGGTTTCATGGTCAACAATGAAGTAACCGCGTTTGAAGTCGCCCAGACCAATGAGGCTATCGGGCATAAATTCGAGGTAATGGACAGGCAAGCCCAGCAACATATCAGGATCACCGGCTTGCAGACGTTCGCGCCAGATGTAATCCCCGTTACCGTTTTTCAGCTTCTGCACTTGGGCGGCCGTTGTGGAGTTCATCACCCACACCGCATTTTTGCGGTATTTGTTTTTGAGCAGGAATTTCAGGTCAATCAGGCTATCGGCTTCCAGCTTGGCAACTTCCAGCTTTTGCAGCGTACCGAATGCACGTACCTTGTCAGCTTGGGTATCACGGGGATAAGACAGAAAGCCTTTCGCTCTCTTGCTGCCGTCACCGCTCACGAGATCCGTTTCTTCGGTATCCACAAACGTATCTGCAATCTCTGAGGTCAGCCAGCCCAAGATATCCACATCGCTAAAATCGATGATTTCTTGGGTAGTCTTAGGATAGGCGTAGATAGGAAACAGCTTGATACTGACTTCTTCCATCTTCGGCGTAGCCGTCTCACCGCGTGCCTTGCCTTCTTCCCCGTGGGCTACGGCTGCCCCACCGACCGAAACAAGTTGTTTATATTCGTTGCTGCGTGTGGTCTTGATTGTACAGATTCGGCGCATGACCGACTCATCAGCCAGTTGCTGCATGATCTGCTTGTTCAGTTCCGGGATAACGGTATAGCCACCCTCTGAGGGTACGCCCGTAGACAAGGTGCGCGTTTCACCGGTCACAATATAGTGACGCAGTTCGTCATTGCTGAGTGTTTCATTGGCGGGCTGATCCTTGGCCTGATTGCGTTCTTCATCAGACAGTGCTTCATAACGGGCAATTTCCGCATTGAGTGCATCAGACTGAGTGCGCAGCTCGTCAAACTGTTTCGCTTCATCGGCATTAAGAGAGCGCTTTTCATCTTCGGCTTTAGTCAGTAGCGAACGCATTTGTTCGGTAAAGGTTGCTTTTTGCTGACGTAATTCGAGTAATTTCTTCATGGTGCCTCTGCATGTAGGTTAAAGGTTCGCTGTCATGCAGGTTTGGGGAAGCGGTAGTAGTCTGGCACTACCGCTTTGGAGGACTTGCTACAGAGCAATTGAAGTCAGGACGCGCCTACATGTATCAGCAATCACTATTTAACACCATGAAAAATAATAAAAAAGCCCTCATAATATGAGAGCTAAACAGGCGGAAACATGAGGACATGATATTTACAAATCTTTACCTTTTATCAGGTAGTTCTGCTCTTAATAGTTCCAGTTGTGCAATGAGAATATCAACCTGTTGCCTGTCAGTTGCCATTATTTCACCTGAGAACTGGTGTCGTAGGCTGTTGTGATGATCAACAAAAAAGAACGCCCCTTTGTTAACCAGTTCCCGATACTGTCTTGGGGATATTTCACTTAAGTACTCAGGGAAGCCAAATAACTTTTTATGCTGAGTCACTTCTTCAAGGCTTTTCTTCGAACATTCGACGTCTAAGTTAATTTTGTTCATCATATTCTCCTGATTAGTTGCAAGATATACCTGCCAGAAAGAATCACTATCATCAATGACTCTCAATTGTCTTATCGAGGTTTTGAATATCAACCCCTAGATAGCGCAACTCGCGCATGAGAATAAAAGCTATTGAGGGTCAATACGTTTGTGTTTTAACGTTTATAAAAAAATGCCTCGGGGTTATCTACCTTATCTACCAACTCACTCTATCCCAAGTGGCACAAGGCTTTGAGTGGGTAGATGACTGACTTTTAGCTCTCTACCCGTTATCTACCTGTCTCGACTTTATCTACCTATTTTTTTCCTTTGGGTAGATAAGGTAGATAAGGTAGATAACAGGTAGATAATCTTAAAACAGTTATCTACCCAATTAACTATATGATTAATATAAATAAATAACCTTTAGGTAGACAAGGTAGATAACCAAACACTATTTTTATAAAAACTCGTCCGTTTTATCGGTGAGTTGTACATTGGTCTGCCGTCTGCCTTTTATGGTTCGAGTCAGATATTCAGCCCTGTACTCCTTCGCGGCTTCTTTAACCGCTTTCCCAAACTCGGTTACACTCAGGGGACGCCCCAGTCCTTGATATTCCATAAATGAGAGGTAAAGGTGATAAAGGTATTTTTTTGGCTGGCGCTCTTCTTCCGTTTTACGTCCACCGCCCATTTCTAACCCTCGTGGTTCTCCCATAAAAGCCAGTGCCGCGCACAAATCTAAAACAGGGTTAGATGCCCGTTTAACCTCCAATGCTTCATCACTATCACGCTGCTCAAGTAATAGCACTTTGGCCTGTTCGGGGTCGTCGAATGTTGCCAGCAATCGCCTGACAATAACCGGGATTTCATGGGCTATCTTGTCTGACAAATGCGGGTCTTTATCTTCTTCTTTTACTTTATTGTTAAACTGGTAAATGACACGCCGACGAGCCACGCCGCCCGCACGTTCAGTAAATATCATCGGGGTATTATTTGTTGCAATAACAACTGCCCGTATGATTGTTGTGTATTGCTGTTCATGCTTGGGATCAATCTCTATGGCGTCACCACCCGTAATCGCTTTTATCCCCGTGCCTTCTCCGGTGTATTTAGGTTGGTCAGGTAAGGTGATCATGCTTTTCCCGACAAACTGTGCCCGTCCTCGTGCCGTGTCCAACGCCGCCATATTGCCACTGGCTGTATTGTGCTGACCTGCTAATAACGTTGCTATCTGAGTAAAGACGCTTTTACCGCTACCCCCTTCACCCGTAATTTCTAAAAATAGCTGCCAGTCATAACGGTTAGCCAGCACCATATATAACGCTGCAAATATACGCTTCATCTTGTACGGATCTCGGTCAGCGGCGTGGCTTATCCATTTATGGAAATTAGGTGCTCCATCTCGCAAATTCTCATCCGGTTTTGCCGGGGTATATTCAATGCCATTGTGATTTAATAACCAATTTTCAGGTCGGTGAGATGAGAAGATTTTTGTTTCAATATCAAAGACACCATTCGCAAAGGGGATCATGCTCTGACACGGTTCCCCCATGACAGGCGCAACAATCTTTAATGCTTCCACCACATTATTGAGCGCACGTTTGCTAAAATTAGTGCCATGCAAGGTATACACTTTTCCCATTTCCCGGCTTAGATCCAAGCATGATGTTTTCTTCCAGACTCCCGATTGATAGGTATAGAACCCCTCGCTTTCTGAGTGAATAGCAATTCCCTCATACCGTTCTGTTAGCAATAGAGCCTTTTCATTATCCGCCAGTTGTGTAAGGTTGTTACCTGTGCGTTTTCTCTTCTGCTTTCCCGGATTAATTGAAATAACGTTATCTGTTTCCACTTTCTTCTCCCCCACCTGATACAACCCTTCACTGAATGCCTGCTTTACTGTCTCGATGCCGTGCTGCTGGCGATAATCGTCCCAATCAGCTTTATGCTCTGTTGGCGGTAATGTGACCCACCCATTAATCGCTTTAGCGGTCTTCTCGGCTGCTACCTTGCCGACGTTCTTCTTAGGCTTACCGTTGTCGTCCAGTTCGCCCAGTGCGTGCCAGTCATTGTCGGCGGCAAGGATAATTCTCGCGTCTGGATACCGTTCCCTGACCTGTTTAGTCACAGTCGGTAAATTGCCTTCATCA
>NZ_FOVO01000059.1 GCF_900115195.1 Xenorhabdus japonica | reverse complement strand
TATAGGCCATAGCGCATTTTCCTTTGGCGAGAAAGATGCCTACTATAGCAACTGACCACCTTTTTCAGAAATTGCACCTATCATGCGAATCCAAGCCAGATAATTATTTTTAAATTAACCCTAAAAATAGATAACCAAATATAAAAAATAAGGTTACTTGTGATAGATGTAATAAAGAAAAATTCTCACTCTAATAAGAGTCAAGTCAGGCAGGTAAATTTAATTAAATAACATGAAGTTATTCAGCAATCAGTGATAAAATCAAACCGTTCAGAGAAATAATATAGCACCATAAATCATCATATATACAATATTACTCACCATATAAAATCATAATAATTATTACACTAATTTACTATATGGAATGAAAAATATAGATATTTGTCAGTAGGGTGCTAACATTCGTTATAGAAATGAAACTTATAAATGACGAATAACAGTAGCTATATATCGTTTGCTCTGCTAATATTCGTTTGTTTTTTTTATCCAGAGTAATAAAACGAGGAGAAGCAGATGCCCTCTCTAATAATGATGAGGACAAGTGCGGTCTTCGCTTTCTTTATCTCATTAATCTTTGTCGGTCTGGGCCATGCCTCGACCAGTACCTCGAAAATGCAAGAGTATTCTCACAATGGCATGCCAGTAAATTTGCCTGATTTGCGAAAATACCCTTCAGGTACACCCCGGAAGAAAGCGTTTTTAAATATTATTGTTCCTGTAATTGATCAACATAATCAGAAAATTATGCAAGACCGCAAATGGCTCCTGACACACCAAAAAAATCATCATTGGTCTGTACAGGATAGTAATCGATTAAAAAAGATTTGCATAGATTACAAAATAACCTGCAATTCACCAAAACAGGTCAATTGGAAGCAATTGCTACGTCGGGTTGACATTATCCCTACCCATTTCGTTGCCACACAGGCAGCCGCTGAATCGGGCTGGGGAACGTCAGAACTCGCCAAAAAAAATAATAATCTGTTTGGGATGCGTTGTAGCTCTTGCGGCAGAACTAATGGAAAAGTCAAAGGTTATTCAGCTTATCCGACTATTAATGCTTCTGTCATTGCCTATATGAAGAATCTGAATACGCATCGTGCTTATGAATCATTGCGTTCTTCACGTGCAAAGCAGAGGACAACACAGGAGCCACTGAATACCAGTAAGCTGATCGATAATCTCAATGGTTATTCTGAACTAGGTGCTGACTATAATCGCTATTTACATAGAGTATTTAATGTCAATAGGCAGCTAATCTCACAGGCTCAGGAATTAGCTATTCAATAACACTCTCCAGATAATCCACTTTGTATTAATTACAAGGTGGATTTTTTTATAACCTATCTTTATATTTCCTACTGTAAACATAAGCAAATTCCATACTATAATGCACAGTAAGAATTACATTCTTTCTCCCAACGATAAATGATTAGCCAGAGCCTGATATGAATTTCTTCTCTTTTGAGTTTCTTGGATCGTTTGTTATTCTGCTGATTGTCTATTGGCTTTTACAAAAAGCTCCCAGACTACAGAATGGCGTATTAATTTTAGTTAGTTATTTATTTGTATTCTGTTTTGCAGCAAAGTTCGCCTACATTTTATTCGCCTATACCCTATTTATTTACTTTTTGGCGAATATTCTCAGCCATTATTTATCTAACAAAATTATATTCATTCTACTGACATTCGGGATTCTCGGCTGTTTCACGGCTTTCAAATATTACTCTTTCTTCCAAGAGACAATTCAACAAGCATTGGCCAATGTTGGGATCAGCGTGGAACTGCCTGTACTTGAATTATTGATGCCGCTGGGCCTGTCATTCTATGCGTTCCATTCGGTCAGCTATGTCGTATCAGTGTGCAAGAAAGAGCTACCTGCCGCACCATTTCCTGATGTTATTTTGTATCTTTGCTTTTTCCCCAGTATCGTCGCTGGGCCGATTAATCGGGCCAAAGATTTCATGCCACAGATTCAGGCGGCATCCAGAATTATGCTGGAACCATTGAAGGCGCTGTTATTAATTGCGCTCGCCATCGCAAAACTCTTTTTGCTTAGTTCTACGCTCTCTGAATATTTTGTGAATCCCGTCTTTGAAGATCCGACCAGCCATCATGCAGGGCAAGTTCTTGTAGCAATTTATGCTTATGCCTGGAATATCTACTTTAACTTTTCCGGCTATACCGACCTTGTGACTGGCATCGCCTTGCTGTTAGGCTTCAAAGTGCCACGCAATTTCGATGCACCTTATCTTGCTGAAAACTTACAAGTATTTTGGCGACTCTGGCATATCAGCTTGTCAACTTTCATCCGCGACTATGTCTACATTCCATTGGGCGGGAACAAAAAAGGTGTATACCGCAAAAACCTGAATATGTTTACAGCCATGGTGATTTCTGGTTTATGGCACGGTGTCGGCCTTGGTTTTATTATTTGGGGCGCTATTCATGGTTTAGGTTTAATTCTGCAAAATATTAAAAATGCCCTGTTTTCTACTTCCAAGAAACACAATGAGCTACAAGCCAAGAATTCCATTTTATTATTCTTATCCCGCGTGGTGACATTCCATTTTGTCTGCTTTGCATGGATCTTTTTCCGTAGCCCGACATTTAATGATGCTCTGGCGGTATTAAATCAACTGTTCTCTGGCGAAATATTCATATCCTTGTTATCCAGTAGTTCTCTATTAATGGTTTTCTGGGGATTATTTATTATCTATCCCTGGTTGGTAAGTCTCAGAAATCAAATTGAAAAAAATCATAGCCTGATCCCCTGGGTTTATTACCCAATTCCCTTAGCCCTGATCCTTACTTTGGTATTTATTTTGTCACCTTCAGGAATGCCAGGATTTATCTATGCCAACTTTTGAATTTACACCTAATTTTAAAAAAGTCGGACAAGTGATTTGTATCGTGACCTTGACCAGTTTGATGCTAATTTGGCTGAATCAGAATTCCCTGGAGAACTTCTGGCAACAGAAATATCACCGCAATAGTCCTTGGGCATCTCTCAAGGGAGAGCCATTGTGGGATTTAGGAAATAATATGCAACAAGGCGCTATTGTTGCCAGTGAAACTTTTATGGCACATGCAAAGGGTAAATATCAGGATACTCCATCATCAGCCATTAATGTCGATAACAGCCGGACAGTATTTCCCCCTGAATTTCAGGTTGGTCTGCGCTTTTTGGAAGGATACTTGTATCCCATCGAGAATTTCTCTTTCACCTTTCCTGAACTGTTGAGTAAAGACATCAAGCTCGTTCAGCCTTTCTTGCTGCCAGCGACCCCAACTGACAACTCTGTTACTGAAATTGTCCAGAAAACCCACGTCAGTCTGAGCGCAGAAGATAAAGTGTTATTTGCCGGTGATTCGATGATGCAGGGAGTAGCTCCATATTTAAAACGTCGATTGTCTCAGGAATATGGCATTTCCAGTATTAACTTAAGTAAGCAGAGCACCGGATTGTCTTATCCTGGATTCTTTGATTGGCCAAAAACCATCAGCGATGCCTTGAGAACCAACTCTGATATTAAGTTAATGGTAGTGTTTTTAGGCCCAAATGATCCGTGGGATATGCCGTCAAGACGTGGAGGCCCTTATTTGAAATTCGCCAGTGAAAATTGGGAGAATTTTTACCGCCAAAGAATTGAAACTATCTTAAATGATGCGCGCCGACATAAGGTCGATGTCATTTGGGTTGGCCCACCAAATATGCGCCAGAAAAAACTCTCCGGCAGTATGGTTTACCTCAATAAATTATATCAAACAGAAGTGGGAAAAATGGGGGAGATCTATGTTGCGGTTAATGATGTGTTCAAATATCAATCAGATAATTATTCAGACTATGCTGGCGATGGCAGTAGTACAATCAAGCTCCGCAGTGGAGACGGTATTCATTTCAGTCTTAAAGGGCAACAAACCATCGCGGATTATCTATTTTCATTGATCACATTTATTCAGGAGCCAGTAAAAGAAGATGCAACCATTTAGCATGTTCCGTGGATTTTATCGGATAATGGGTGCAGGTCTGTTTATTGCGCTCTCCGTGAGCTTATTATCGTGCGAAGGAAAAAAATCCAAGCCTTCATCGGAACTCCACACAATACAAATACATCGTCAGCAACAATTGACGGATTTTGGTGATCCCAATCTCGCACCATTGGCGGATAAATTGCGCCACAGCGATACTCGCCAGCTCCATTTTGTACAACTGGGTGATTCACACACTGCTGCCGATTTCTTTACCGGTAAGTTGCGCTGTTTATTGCAGAATCGTTATGGTGATGCAGGGCCGGGGTTTATTCCCCCAATGAGCATTCCCGGCCAGCGTAACGCCTCCGTGCAATTCACTGAGGATAAAACCGGCTGGTGGCTTTCAAGCAGCCGCAAGGACAATCGGGCGGATTACCCGCTGGGGGGATTTATTGCTATCCCGGAAAGTGCCAACAGCACAATACAACTCGATTCCCCCTCTTCCCAAGGTAAATACTGGTTAAGTGCGCTCTATCAATCCTATGACGCGGCTCAAATCAAAACACCATTTACCACAATGAACTTACCTGCAACACAAAGTGAATGGCGTTTCTCACCAGAACAGGTGATCAGTTTCCCAATCAATCTCTATCCGCAGGATACACAATTGAAAATTGGCGGCTGGCTGGTAAAACGTCAAAACCCCGGAGTTATGTTGTCCGCATTGGGCATTAATGGCGCTACCATTAATATGCTGGATAAATGGCAACCGCAATGGATTGAGACTCTGGCTCAGATGAAACCAGACATGGTGATCCTCGCCTATGGCACCAATGAAGCCTTTAACGATTCGCTGGATCTGGTCGCTTATCAAAAAGACCTGACATCCAAAGTGCAAGACATTCGCAAGGCAATACCGCAGGCCGTTATCCTGCTGATTGGGCCAAATGATTCACTGAAGAATAAAACCGCGGCAAGTTGTAGTGAACAACAACCTGCCTTGCTTGACAATGTGATTCAGATTCAACAAGCCGTTGCCAAAAATCAGCGCACTCTACTCTGGGATTGGCGGGAATATATGGGCGGACCATGTTCAGTCAGAGGATGGGAACAGAAAAACCTCGCGCGTCCTGATTACGTTCATCTCTCTGTAGCCGGCTATGAACGCAGTGCCGAAGCGCTTTATAAGCAATTTATGGGGTTAGTTGAACGATAATTCAAACAATGAGCACGATATGTCTTATCAAATTCTGACAACAATAGCAGCCAGTGAACGTAAATAGCACGGGAATAACATAAAACGGCATCTTATCCATCATAAGATGCCACTAAAATCGCTTAAATAAGGCTTTAGTCTGCCACAATTGCGAATCTGGGCTTATACGCGTCAACTTCACCATAATACTTGGTGTAAAACTGCTTAATTTGTACTTGAAAGCGCTGGCAATACATGCTCAGGGTCACGTTCAATAGCGCGCAAAAGCGCTTTGGCAGGGCCGGTAGGCTGACGGCGTCCTTGTTCCCAATTTCTCAAAGTATCAACACTCACTGAAATCAATTTTGCAAATCCAGTTTGAGATAAGCCCGTTGATTGGCGAATTTTCTTTACTTGCACGGCTACTATATATGTTTCGCGAGAAGGTTTGCGAGTACCATCAATAATTTCATTCATTTGCATCATGCTTTCAGTTAGACGCTCAAATAATTTTATATCCATTTACCACCTCTCATTGAGATCACGTAGTATTTTTTTCTCATGTTCTGTTAGATTATCTTTAATCCCTTTTTTATGGATTAATAATAACCGGATCTGTGAATCAGGTAGTTTGTAGTAATAAATAACTCTTACACCACTACGTTTTCCTTTTCCACTGGAACTCCATCGAATCTTACGAAGCCCACCTGTATCAGGAATAACTTGACCAAACTCAGGCTGAATAGCCAAAAATGTTTGAAATTCGCGATATTCATCATCTGTTAGTAACTGAACTACATCATCTGTAAATATTTTTGTTTCAATAAATAACATGACTATCGTTCAATGGCTTATGGATAAAATCCATACTATCACTCCAAAACTATCAGTCAATGACTTATACCTAATTATAAAAATTATGTTGAAAAATGGAAAAGTTGATAAGAAAAACGGCACCTTAACCATCCTAAGGTGCCGTTAAAAATTACTTAAAAAGACTTTAGTGTATTACAGCATTGCAAAATAGATGATGCCAACAATTGCGCCAGTTGTACCGAGAATGGTTTCCATCATTGTCCAGGTTTTCAGGGTCTGCACTTCTGTCGCGCCGGTAAATTTACTGAACAGCCAGAAACCGGAATCGTTCACATGGCTAAGCACCAAAGAACCGCCGGCAATACACACTGACAACGCCGCCATTTGCGCACCGGAATAGCCCAGTTCACCAATCACTGGCAGAACCAGCCCCACCGTGGTCAAACATGCCACAGTTGCTGAACCCTGAATCACACGCACTGCACCCGACAGAATAAAACATGCCAGTGCGATTGGCAGGCCAGCACCGATCAAAGCATTACCTAACGCAGGGCCAACACCAGAATCCACTAACACTTGTTTGAATACGCCACCAGCACCCGTTACCAACAGGATAATCCCCGCCGGTTGAATTGCCGCAGAGCAGACATCCATCACTTTTTCTTTGCTCATACCGCGACGGATCGCCAGACCGTAAATCGCCACCAGACAAGCGATCAAAATCGCCGTAAAAGGATGACCAATAAATTCCAGCCAATGGTATAGCGTAGATTGTTGATCAACAAAGCGCGCACCAATAGTTTTCAAACCAACCAACGCCAATGGGAACAGCACCAACGCCAGACTGAAACCAAAGGAAGGCATCTGGCTTTTGCCAATGCTTGGTGTACTCAGATCTTTCGGTAAATCCAGCGTCACATATTTGCTGATAAAGTTACCGTAAAGCGGGCCAGCCAATAACATACCGGGAACTGCGGCACTCAGGCCGATCAGGATCATCCAGCCAAAATCAGCACCCATTTGGGAAGCCAGCATCATCGGCGTTGGCCCCGGAACCAAAAACGCGGCAGCGGCCGCAACACCTGCAAACAATGGAAGCGCCAGTTTTACGACATTGCCGCCGGTGCGACGTGCAACAGCAAATACCACGCCAATCAACAATACAACTGCCACGTCAAAAAACAGTGGTAATGCGCAAATAAGCCCAGCTATACCCAACGCATAGTTAGCCCTTTTTTCACCAAAGCCCCCCAGCAGTTTCACGGCAATCTGATCTAAGGCCCCTGTTTCATGCAAGATCTTGCCAAACATTGCACCAAGAGCCACAACAACAGCAAGGAAACCCAAAGTACCGGCCATACCGTTTTGCATTGTCTGGGTGATGTTCTCCAGTGGCATACCAGAAAAAATTCCTGCTCCCATGGAAACCAACATCAAGGCAATAAAAGCATGCATTCTGGCTTTCATCACCAGAAATAATAGTAGAAGAACAGAGCCAACGGCTGTCAGAACTAGAGTTAAAGTGCTCATGAATGCCCCTCGCTGATATGATCAACGGTTTCTATATGATCAACAGCTTCTGCATGATTAACGGATTGAATATGTTCAATGGCTTTAATCACATTTTTGATGACATTATCAAGATCAGGTTTTATATCAATATAATGAACATCTTTTTCATCACTGGTCGGCTCTTCCAGTGTCTCAAATTGCGAGATTAGCATTTGTGGTTTGAAGAAGTGCCCTTTACGTGCTTTCAGACGGCTTTCGATTAAATCAAAATCCCCTTTCATATAGAGGAATGACAGGTTGTTATTGCCATCACGCAGAATATCCCGATAACTTTTTTTCAAGGCAGAACACACAAGCAGAGAGGCAGGGTTGGTACGCTGCATGGCAAAAATGGCGTCATTGAGTGCCTTCAACCACGGCTGACGATCATCATCATCCAAAGCGTGGCCTTGTGCCATTTTAATAATATTGGCGCGGGGATGAAGGAAGTCTCCATCCAGAAACGCAGCCCCCAACTTACGGGCAACACCACTAGCAACTGCGGATTTACCGCTGCCGGATACCCCCATCAATACAAAAACATGGTTTGGTTGTTGGGTATCACTCATATCAAACTCCTTTATGCAGATCTTATTGCTTAGCGATCTCTGTGACTTACCTGCAAACTTTTGACTATGAGATATTATCTATAAAATATTACCCACAAAAATGTTACCGGTAACCTATTGTCAGTAACATTAACAGCAGCACAGGATGGTGAGTAATCAATCAAGATCAACAAGAAAGGAAAATGTGAGGCTTATCGCAATTGAAGATGAGAAAGCATCATTTTAAGCTACAAAAACTAAATACTTTCATCCATTAAACGCTTTCGCCCAATGAAAGGGTAAATCCAACATCGATCAGAGTTTTTTCCAGCTTTTCCCCCTTCAAACGAGCAAGCAAGGATTCTGCAGCCTTGCGCCCCATTAGTTCACGAGGAGTCAGTACGCTGGCAAGTTTCGGAGTCATTACCTGACCGATGTCATGACCATGAAATCCGGCTACCGCAATCTCTTCCGGTACTTTGATCCCCTGTCGCTGACACTCAAAAATAGCCCCAATGGCGATATCATCATTTGTACAAAACAGGCCATCAACGTCAGGATATTTCTGGCAGGTTTCTTGTAAAAGCTGCGTTCCCAATGAATAGGATGAACTGGCTGGCGTCATCATTTTTTTCGGTTGAAGTCCGGCGCTGCGCATTGCTATTTCAAACCCCTGCAAACGGATCAACGTCCGCTCGTCCTGCCTTGCACCGAGATAAACCACGTTCTTGCGGCCACGTTCGATCATTGCCATCGTCATCTGACGTGCCGCTTCAAAATTATCGATCCCAACGGCAATATCAAAGCAAGGCGATACACTATCCATCAGTTCGACCACAGGAATACCTACTGTCTGCAATAATTTCAACGTCTTGGGTGTATGCGTGCGTTCCGCCAGAATCAGGCCATCAATATTGTAAGAAAGCAGAGAAAGCAAACGCTCTTCTTCTTTCTGGGCAGAATAACCATAGTGGGCGAGCATGGTTTGGTATCCATTGTGATCAGTCAATTGCTCGATACCACGAATAACTTCAGCAAAGACTTGATTCGTCAATGAAGGAAGTAAAACGCCTATTGCACGACTGGTGGAATTGGAAAGAATATCTGGCACACGATTGGGAATGTAACCAAGTTGATCCACAGCGTCCACGATTCGTTTTCCCAATGCTTCAGAAACCTGATCTGGATTACGTAAAAAACGGCTGATTGTCATTTTGGTGACCCCAACGAGGTCTGCAACATCTTGTAAAACTGGGCGTTTTTTCTTCATTTTGAATGTAATGCAATCAATGATAAATATAGATGAATATCACTCGGTTTTAACATATTTATACAGCATAACAACATGCTTTTTAGTGAAAAATGCCAACACACTCTCATCTCTTTTATCAACAATTTTTGAAATTGTGATGACTTACACGCGCTTGAATGAATTTCGATAAATAATTTGTATACCATAAAAAGCTGGCCGCTAAACTACTTGTTGCTAAACCAGCTTGCTTAAGGCTGAATCTATCAGGATTCAGATGAGAATGCTGACGCAGACATTGACGCCGAGTACAGGTAAGCAGCCCATTCACCATACTGACAAATAAATATAGCAGCAGCTTTTGATGATAATGGATCTGCTAATCTCTTAACTTTATCTCTTATCTGTGCCGCAGTATTTAGCGAGACTCCTACATAAGTTCCTGTAGGTAAAGCCATAATCTGACCATCGGAAGTTCTGATATTTCTATTAAAATCAATTAGCTTCATTGATTCATGCAGTGATTCATATTCTCTTAAGCCTGCACCAAAAATTTCAACACGAACCATGTAAGTAGCCATCTTTTAGCCCTCTCAATATTATTTAAGAAAAAACCAAACTATCTACTTTCTTGATTGCAATAAATTTAAGTTATAGCCACATCCCATATTTCTGAGGGTATTGTGGTTCGTTGATGAATGTAACAATCATTAATGCCGCTACGCCATATCAATAAATCACAGTTATTTGAGGAACCTCTTTCCCTATTACTTTTGGCTGAGTTCCTTATAAGTTTCGAAATAACCGAATTAGATGTCAATTAGAAATAAACTGAGTATTTTGAGCCACGAAATTTATCAATTTTAATTATTTTGAAAGGAAATTGCCCCGAAAAACAATCCTGTTTAAAAACGTCTAATAGCATCAAATATTTTGAAAATCCTGGCACAGGAAATTCTAAGGAGTAGAAAATGTTCCATAATTGCTTACAAGCGTTTTTTGTGTAATCAACTGACTATTATTGATTGTCAATTTCGCTATTTAAACACATGGAGATTATTAGTAACCATTTTAAGTTTTCTTAATAATATGTAATAACCACTCCGTTATTTATATTAAAACAGTCATGGCTATCATCGCTAACATATGAAAGAGTAATTAAATCTTTATCATTTTTTCAAAGTAGAACTCATAATACATCTTGGATTCGCATGATAGGTGCAATTTCTGAAAAAGGTGGTCAGTTGCTATAGTAGGCATCTTTCTCGCCAAAGGAAAATGCGCTATGGCCTATA
>NZ_FOVO01000060.1 GCF_900115195.1 Xenorhabdus japonica | reverse complement strand
TTTTTACCGGTTTATTCGCCATGGCTAAATAAGATTGAACGCCTGTGGCAATCCTTGCATGAAACCGTCACCCGAAATCATTGCTGTCAGTCTATATGGCCACTCTTAGCGTGCGTTGAAGAATTTATGATTGCCTTTTCATTAGGGCAACAACCGGGAATGAAAAAAATGAGTGTATCGTGATTATGAAAGCTTATTTAGCCTGGGCAGCTAAGATAGTTGCGTAAGCATTTTTCCCACTGTCATAATTGGTATTTAATTTGCCGTAAGCCCAATATATTTGTGCATCCTTACTAAAATGCCGACCTTTTGGTGATAACCAAACTGCCCATTCATTCCATTTATTAGCGTTTGACCACACTCCAACAACATAACTATGTCCACATTCCTTCATTAAGCTGATTGCAAACACGCTTGGGCTAAATGTGTTTGTTATAGACGGATGTTCTTTAACTGCCTCTTTCTCTGTTTCTTTCCCATTGGATGAACAACTTATTAACATAGGTATCAATAAGAGCAATGCACATGTTTTCATAATATTTCTCCAAATGATGGTAATTTGTGGGACAAAACTTCACTACATGAGGATTTGCGCCCATTGGAAAATGGTTACGCTGGTGCTGGCGACATTCTAAATATCACCATTCCTGCCAGATAAACGAAACTTAACTTGCGTGAAGATCGCCGGTAAATAGGCTTATCTGTACAAGGCTGTTGATAGTGAAGACAACACCATCGATTTCTACCTTTCACCCCAGCGCAATATCCGAACCGCCTGTCGGTTTTTAGAGAAAGCATTGAAAGGTTTCTGTGAGAATAAAGTGCCCATAATCCTCAATACGGATAAGGCTTCTAATTATGGCAGGGCACTCAATTTACTGAAGCATGAAGGTAATGACAAAACAATAATAGATGCATGCAAAAAATGGAATCTAAATAAACAAGACATATATAAGATTTTTAAAATAAGTAGCGTGTATGAAGGCAACTCCATACTATGCTTTCTCTCAAACCTCATGTGATATAACAGGAAAATCCAAGTTAAATGTAGAATATAGGATTTTCATATCAATGGCGGTGGAGTAATTACTTTTATAAATAACGATGACATTATTTATCGTGATTGCGACTCAGTAGAATGCGAACCTTTTTTATATTACCGTAGGACGGAATAAACCCATAACCCACGTCTATTAATTACCGAAGTAATTAAAAACTCTACAATAACAAGCGTTAACAATATAAAAAACCTTTAATTTCAAATCAATGGCATAAAATGTGATCTAAAACTCAAACAAAGCATCTTTTCATATTCAAAATACTAAGATCTGTCTAGGATTAACCTGCTATTATTTCAGTCTATTCATTATCTCATTACGAGAGTAATCATTCTGTTAATCGCACGTTAATAGAAAGATCCCATTATTTATCACTCCTGCCATACAAAGGAGAAAAGGCATGAAAAAAAAACAAGTAAATCAAAAGGATGTTGATAATCTTATCACCTTGATCGGTGGAAGAGAGAATATTGCTTCCGTCAGTCATTGTATTACCCGCCTCAGATTCGTTCTTAATACACCAGAAAATGCCGATGCCAAAGCCATTGAAGAATTACCGATGGTTAAGGGGTGTTTCACCAATGCCGGGCAATTTCAGGTGGTGATTGGAACGAATGTGGATATCTATTATAAAGCTTTGCTTGAGACCACAGGGAAACAATCCGTTAATAAAGAAGAAGTTAAACAAGCTGCTCGTCAAAATATGAAATGGTATGAAAATGCAATTTCACATTTTGCTGAGATCTTTTTCCCATTACTGCCCGCCCTGATTAGTGGTGGTTTAATTCTTGGTTTTCGTAACCTGATCGGGGATATCCCATTTAGTGAAGGAAAATCGCTCGCTCAACTCTACCCTGTTTGGCACAGTATCTATGATTTTCTCTGGCTCATCGGTGAAGCGATATTTTTCTACCTCCCTGTAGGTATCTGCTGGTCTGCGGTCAAAAAGATGGGCGGAACGCCAATTCTGGGAATTATTCTCGGAATTACGCTGGTTTCCCCGCAATTGATGAACGCTTATCTGCTGGGGCAGCAAGCGCCCGAAGTTTGGAATTTCGGCTGGTTCACCATTTCTAAAGTCGGTTATCAGGCACAGGTTATTCCTTCCTTATTAGCTGGTTTAACGTTGGGATGGATTGAAACGCGGCTGAAAAAATGGGTGCCAGACTACCTCTATCTTGTTATTGTTCCTGTGACTTCTCTGCTACTAGCAGTCTTCCTTGCCCATGCCCTGATTGGCCCTGCCGGACGCGCTATCGGGGACGGTGTTGCCTGGGCTGTCAAAGGATTAATGACAGGTAGTTTTGCTCCCATCGGTGCCGCCTTGTTTGGCTTCTTCTACGCTCCGCTGGTGATTACGGGTGTACATCAAACAACGCTGGCAATCGACCTGCAAATGATCCAAAGCACCGGAGGAACTCCAATCTGGCCTATTATTGCGCTGTCTAATATCGCTCAAGGTTCTGCTGTTGTCGGCATTGTCTGGGCCAGTAAGAAACAAAAAGAACGCGAGGTTTCCATTCCCGCGGCAATTTCAGCCTATCTGGGTGTCACTGAACCCGCCATGTACGGCATCAACCTTAAATACCGTTACCCAATGTTCTGCGCGATGATTGGCGCGGCTCTGGCTGGGCTGATTTGTGGACTCAATCATGTGACTGCCAATGGTATCGGCGTTGGAGGAATCCCAGGAATTCTTTCTATCAAGCCGCAATTCTGGATGATTTATCTTATTGCTATGCTCGTCGCAATTATTGTACCGCTCCTATTGACCGTTCTGACTTATCGTCGAAATGAACGCAAAGCAACCTTATCCAATGAACTAGCTAATTAATTTTGTAGGTATCTATTTATGACGGAACAAAAACCATGGTGGATGGATAGCGTTATCTATCAAATTTATCCAAAAAGTTTTCAGGATAGTACCGGTAGAGGTGTGGGAGATATCAACGGGATCACCCAACGGCTCGATTATCTACAGCGACTCGGTGTGGATGCTATCTGGATAACCCCAATTTACCCATCGCCACAAGTTGATAATGGCTATGATGTCGCTGATTACTGTGCTATCAATCCTGATTATGGTTCTATGGAGGACTTTGATAATTTGGTGCAAAATGCGCATCACCGTGGCATTCGCATTATTTTGGATATGGTTTTCAATCACACCTCAACCCAACATTCGTGGTTTCAAGCGGCGCAGGAAGTTGATAGCCCTTACCGCCAGTTTTATATCTGGCGGGATGGTTCCAAAGGTTCCCTACCCAATAACTGGAAATCTAAATTCGGCGGTAATGCGTGGCAATGGCATGCAGAGAGCCAACAATATTACCTTCACCTGTTTGCGGTAGAACAAGCCGACTTAAATTGGGAACATGAACCAGTTCGCGATGAGCTGAAAAAAATATGTGAGTTCTGGGCTGATCGTGGTGTTGATGGCTTGCGACTGGATGTCATTAATCTTGTCTCAAAACAGCAAGATTATCCTGATGATGATCACGGCGATGGCCGCCGATTCTACACCGATGGCCCGCTGATACATGAGTATCTGCAAGAAATGAGTCGTGATGTTTTCCAACCAAAAGGATTAATGACCGTTGGTGAAATGTCCTCTACAGGTCTTGAGCACTGTCAGCGCTATGCTGCTCTGGACGGAACGGCGCTGTCCATGACGTTTAATTTTCACCATCTGAAAGTTGATTATCCAAATGGAGAGAAATGGACGCTAGCAAAACCAGATTATGTTGAATTGAAAAAGATTTTCTCAACATGGCAGCAAGGTATGCACCAAAAAGCGTGGAATGCACTCTTCTGGTGTAATCATGATCAACCTCGCATTGTTTCTCGATTTGGGGATGAACATCAGTACCACAACATATCCGCCAAAATGCTGGCAATGGTGCTGCATGGTATGCAGGGTACTCCTTATATCTATCAGGGTGAAGAGTTGGGCATGACAAACCCTCACTTTACGCAGATTGAAGACTATCGGGATATCGAAAGCCTGAATATGTATCAAGAATGCATTGAGAAAGGCATAAAACCAGAGGACATACTGGCAATTTTGGAGCAGAAATCCCGTGACAACAGCCGAACTCCTATGCAATGGAATAATTCTGCAAATGCAGGATTCACCACAGGAACGCCGTGGATTGCGCCTTGCAGTAATTACTCAGAGATCAACGCCGAAGCAGCATTACAGGATGAAGATTCCGTCTTCTATTGCTACCACGATTTGATTAAATTGAGAAAGCAACAGCCTATCCTGACATATGGTGATTACTTGGATCTGCTGCCAGAACACCCGTCACTGTGGTGTTATCTGCGTCGTTGGCAGAATCAAACCTTGCTGGTCATCGCAAATCTAAGCGATGAAACACAACTTTGGTCTCCAGAAGCTTCTCTTTCAAACAAAGAATGGCAGGTATTAATAAGTAATTATTCATCTTCCCAAGAGGTTGATCATAAAATGAAAATTAAACCTTATGAGGCAATATACTTAATGTCCACACAATAATATTATTTATGCAGCACAATCTGTCATAATATATTGTTTACAAAATATTTTAGACACTCTACCTCGCTAAAAATAAGGCGAGGTAGAGTATGCTCAAACAACATTAACAAAAAAATATGTTTCAAATTTCAAATCTCATTCTAGTTAACAGCACCAATTCCTCTTGGAAAATAATTTCAAAGAATTTTCATAATATTGATATCTCAAATTTTCCAAAATCAATCAAATCTAAAGAAGACCTCTTTTTCTCCATTATATGTGTTGATAACAATATAACCGATTGTAATTTTGAAATAAAATATCAAATAATAGATTCAGAAAAAAATAGTTTTATAATACGGGGAAGATATAAAATCGAACTTGAAAAATTTGATTTAGAAATTCATCTAGATAATTTAGAAACAAGAAACTATAAAAAAGGCTCTATAGTCAGTCTTGGTTGGAAACCAAATGGATTGATTCACTTCTTTCTTATTGGTGATGTTGGTAATTATATAGGCCCTGATATAAATCCTGAATATTGGATGCAAAATTATAGCAATATACTGGGGGATCTGCCAGTTAATAAACTTTGTATTCCGGGTTCCCATGATGCAGGAATGAGTACAGTAACATGGAAAACCACTTTAGCTTCTGAATGCAACACTCTAACTCAATATAATGATGTCTTAGGGCAATTGAATCTCGGTATAAGATACTTTGATATTAGGCCTGTCCTCAGTGATGGAAAATTTTTTACTGGTCACTATAGAGATATAATTATATGGGAAGGCGCAAATGGTGAGTCAATTGAATCTATTATTAATGGAATAAATCTGTTTACAGAATCTCATAATGAGTTAATTATAATAAGACTTGATCATTCCCTCAATTTAGATGTAGGTTTCTGGCACAAATATCGTCATTTTAACAAAACTGAGTGGTTTGATTTATTCAATCAATTAGTTAACATTAAACACTTGTACTATCATAATGGTACGGAAAACATTTCCAACTCAACTTTAAACTCCCTAACCAATAATGGAACTCGCCCAGCCGTTTTATTCTTTATAGAAAACAAGAAAGCTGATATTGATCTGGAACAATATAAAAACTCTGGCTTTTTTTATCTTAGCGAGTTAGATATGTATCATCTTTATTCTAATACAAATAGCACATTTCAAATGGGGTCAGATCAAATTAAAAAGATGAAAGACTATGCTCCTAAACAATATTTTGAATTATCGTGGATCCTGACCCAAGATCCGTTACAAGCATCGACATGTGCTACAACACTCTCCTCTGATATTAAACATTTGGCAAATGAAGCAAATGATAAGTTAGTTGAATATCTTTATCAGCATATCACAGACACGGTGTATCCTAATATCATTCTTATCGATAATGTAAGAGACACAGTAACTACAATTTTCGCTCTAGCTATCACTTGGAAAGTACTTTCTTATTCTAAATAAGAGTAGAAAATATACCCGTCAGCATTACTCTTGCTAATCTATAGTTATATATTCATGCAATGGCATCTGTACAAAATCTGTGCCATACTTTTTTAGTCTCAAACAAGGAGTATGCCATTATGTTTTACTCAAAATACTTAACTTATTTGGGGGCAAGCTGTTTACTATTATCTGCCTTTGTACAAGCAAAAACACCATCCCAACAATTATCCCCAAGCCAGAAAGAATACCTGCAACAACAAATTAATGAACAAACGACAGATAAATCTGCTCTGTCAATGGTAAAGGATTGGTCAGATGCCAAAAAAGTGGCCGAGTTTATTTGTCGCCCTTTTGCTTTACCCATCATTAAGCAACATTACAGAGATGCTGATACAGTTTTCCTCGGTGATGTATCACCAGATAGTATAAGGCTCGAACACCCTTCTGAGTTGGTTGGTCTAGGCATGTATCGGACAGATGATGGCTGGCACGACATTCGATTCTCCTGCAAATTAGATGCAACCGGCAAAGCCAAGTCATTCCAGTTTGAAAAAATTGTGCCGCCAAAATTGCAAACCGGGCCAGGGCCTGTAGTTCTTCCCCATAAGGAGCAGTAAATGAAATATCTCTGGTTTATGTTACTTATCTTCTCTCCACTGAATTTCGCTGCCAGTTTTGACTGCACAAAAGCCAAGACACCGGATGAAAAGGCAATTTGTTCAAATTTAAAGCTGAATGATCTGGACGTGGAAATGAGTGTGAAATATCACTTTCTGCGGGGATTGTTTGCCATGGGAGTGTCAGGTGAGATATATGACAGCCAAACTGCATGGCTGAAACAGCGCCAAAAATGTAAGGGAGATACCGCCTGTTTACTGCAAAGTTACCGTACACGTATTAATCAACTTGATAAGCTGTATGATTTAATAGAGAAGCCGATTTGATCGTAAATATTCAGAGACTCAGGGAGAGGTTGCCTTTCCCTGAGTTCTTTATAAAAAATCATGTTACCCTTTTTTATAAATATCTGCGCGAAACTTGATTAAAGCAAAATGATGGATAAAAAATAATCACCTTGTAAATAATCTGAAGCCGGAAATATTTCCGACTTTATACTCAGCAACCCCTCAAGGAGATTTCGCCACCGATATAGGGCGTAATAACCCCGTTAATATCAAGTAACAGAGCGCCTTGTCGATCAATTCCACGGGCTATACCATGAACTTCCTGATCGCCAATAATTAATTTCGCAGGACGATCAATAAAATTATCTAACTTAAACCATTGGGGAATGAAAGGTGTTAGCCCCTCGTTTCCAAACTGAATTAATGATTCTTTAAGTTCCACTATGACTTCAGCAACCAACTTATTCCGCTCAAAAATCGTTCCTGCTTGTTGTAAATTAGTCCAATGCTGGTTAATTAATTTCTGTTGATCGTTACTCATCGAAATATTCATACCTATTCCGATCACAACATGAGCTGCATCTCCTGTTTTTCCCGTCAACTCAACCAATATTCCTGCTAGTTTTTTATCATCCAAATATAAATCATTCGGCCATTTTACTTTTACTCTCTCTGCGCCCTGACGGTTAAGAACTTCCGCAATGACAATACCTACTACTAAGCTTAAACCTATTGCTGCTGCTGGTCCCTGCTCCAAACGCCAATACATGGATAGATATAAGTTTCGACCAAAAGCAGAAACCCATTTCCTACCACGACGCCCTCTACCTGCATACTGGTATTCTGCAACACAAGCATCCCCTGAATCGAGTTCTGCTAATCTTTCCTGAATATACTGATTTGTGGAATCAATGACAGGTATCACTTCAATGTGATTATTGGGAAGATAATTTTTAATAACTTCTTTATCCAAGAGATTCATTGGGGCGGGGAAACGGTAACCTTTACCTGGAAGAGTTAGAACTTCGACTCCCCATTCACGAATAGTTTGAATATGTTTATTAATTCCTGCTCGACTCATTCCCAACTCTTGGCCAAGTTGTTGACCTGAATGAATCTCACCATCAGATAACACTTTAATTAGTTTTAACGGAGTACTAATATCTTTCATGAAATACATTCCACTGCATCTATCTCACCCTTACTACCAATGAAGCGAACCTCAGGCTCTAAGAAAATATTAAATTTTTCCGCAACTTTGTTATATACATAAGCAGCCAAAGCAACAACATCTTGTCCCGTTGCATTACCTTTATTAATTAATACCAATGCTTGTTTCGTATGTACGGCAGCACCACCAATAGAATAGCCCTTCAATTGACATTGATCGATAAGCCAACCCGCAGCAATCTTTACACTTTGCTCATTATAAGGATATTGGGGACAGTCTGGATATTCAGACTTAATTTTGCATGCCAATTCAATCGATACAATAGGATTTTTAAAGAAACTTCCAGCGTTCCCCATCAACGTAGGATCTGGCAGTTTACTCTGGCGCATTTCACACACCGCATCGAATATTTGTTTTGGAGTAACATTTTCTCGTGAAAACTGCGCTAAGGCACCGTACGTCAAAATTGGCTCCCATTTCTTATTCAAACATAAACCAACGGCGGTAATAGCATAACCATCTTTATATTGATGTTTAAAGATACTGTCTCTATACGCAAATTGACACTCATTCGCCGTTAGACGAATTGAATTGCCTGTTTTTAACTCGACAAAATCTACATATTCACAGACATGTTTAAACTCAATTCCATATGCGCCAATATTCTGGATTGGAGCAGACCCAACATTTCCGGGGATCAAGGCTAAATTTTCCAAGCCGTAGATTTGTTGTTTAAATAAATAAGTAATCAGCTCATGCCAATTTTCACCTGCACCAACATGAATATGCCATGCAATATCAGACTCTTGTACATTAATACCAAGGATACGATTTAGAATCACAGTACCTTTAAAATTCTCAGTGAAGAGGACGTTACTTCCCCCTCCCAGCAATAAAATAGAGTGATTCTTTTCTATTGCTTCTTGCCATAAGGCCAGAAGAGACTCAATAGAGATGGCTATACTGATATAATCAGCACTGGCTGAAATGCAAAATGTGTTTAACGTTTTTAGCTGAGTAGATTGACAAACAGACATTCACTTCAAACTCAATAGGTAATTTGAGCGTAGTCTATCAGACTCTACATTTGAAAGATAAGCAAGTAATTGACTAATACTTATATCTTGTTGAAAAAACTAGAAATGCAAAAGGCCACTCATATGAGTGGCCTTTTGACTGGATATTAAAGCTTGGCAGTTCCCTACTCTCACATGGGGAGACCCCACACTACCATCGGCGCTACGGTGTTTCACTGCTGAGTTCGGCATGGGGTCAGGTGGGACCACCGCGCTATTGCTGCCAAGCAAATTCTGTTTTACTTGCCGAACATATTATTCATGGTGCTGATACCCAGATTCGAACTGGGGACCTCACCCTTACCAAGGGTGTGCTCTACCAACTGAGCCATATCAGCAAATGCTAAAATAAAAAGTGTTGCCAAATGGGCAACACTTATAAATTGATGTCTGGCAGTGTCCTACTCTCACATGGGGAGGCCCCACACTACCATCGGCGCTACGGTGTTTCACTGCTGAGTTCGGCATGGGGTCAGGTGGGA
>NZ_FOVO01000076.1 GCF_900115195.1 Xenorhabdus japonica | reverse complement strand
CGAGATTACAAAACACCGAATGAGTTATTTAAAGGAATACCCACTCATTTACTTCGTTCATTACGGTGTTGCGCTTAATATGTGAATCCAAGCATTATTAATTTTTTTCGGCTTGGCCATATCCGAATCAAACATATTATAATCTACGATTGATTGTAAATCCAAATACATTTCTAAGTTAATATCAGACATTATAGCACCCTCATTAGTTAATTGAATTATTATCTTTCATACATAACCAGAATAACAATGGGCCCATATTTAATTAGCAAGCTGCTTACACCACTACCATACCAAAGAAAAACAAAATAAAAACATTAAAAATTAGCATTTATGAAATTAAACTTGTCACAATAAAATATATCTGAATTATATTCACGCAATATTTATTAACAATAATATTGAGAATAATAATTTAAATTTTTTATTTTACTCTTCTGAAATGATATAAATCAAAATAACGCGACTACAAACAATTATGCATTTTTAATCTGTAATGACATAAAAAAACCCCGCCGAGGCGAGGTATGATAATTCAATAAGCTGTGTGACATTGCTATCAATCTTATCACAATAGCAGCATTTTTACGTACGTAAAGTTATTTTCAAAAATTACTGCATAATTGATGTGAGCTAATATTCATTGGTTCTTTTTGGACGCATTTATCCATTTCTAATGGGATATCTAACATCATCAACATCCCCTCAATCATTCCCTCAGCTTTTTGTGGCCTCTTCCCGATGTGCGTGTCAGAGCAATGATGATCACGCGCCAATTGCATGAACGCTTTACCGAATACGTAATAGTCGAACAGTAAATCATGCGCATCGCTATTTTTCTGGTTCAACTACCCCAACGTTAACAATGATTTTTGTCGCATCCTGCTCAAAGCGATGGATAATCAGATCAGGGCGAGAGCGTGAAAATTTTGTTAACAACATTCAGATTTGACCGACAGGAACAGATATGATCTGATACGCTTTTTTCTCGGAATTACCCCATAAATATTGATGCTTTTTCTCAATACTTTGGTGAGTTAACCGACCCTCGCCAATCTGCCAAAATCAGTTACCCTTTATTTGATGTGCTGTTTCTGACCATGTGCGCCATTATCGCCGGGGCAGAAGGATGGGAGGATATTGAAGATTTTGGAAAAACATATTTGGACTGGCTCCAGAAAAAAGGCCTATTTCCAACAGGGTTGCCTGTTGATGACACCATTGCTCGTATTATCTCGCGCCTTGATCCAACTCAGTTCCAGCCGTGTTTTATTCAGTGGGTTCAGGTGGTCAATGACCGAACAGAAGGAGAAATTATTGCCATTGATGGGAAAAGATTGAGGGGCTTTTATGATCGGAATACAAGAAACCTTGTATCGAGCTGTGAAGTAGGCATTGTCAACACAGGTATCAGCTGTCAGCAACGCAGAAAATGTCATCCGGGAAAAAGGACATGGATGCACTGAAGCGCGTGAATATCACGTCTTACCGGCGGGCGAGTTGACTCAGGCGTTCCCTGAATGGAAAGGTTTAAAAAGCATTGGTGTGGCAATAGGTTATCGAAGGGATAATAAAGGAAAAGAGTCATTGGACTCTCGTTACTACATCACTTCCCCTAATATATGATCAGAACTTTCCTAATCTGTGAAGTGGAAAGAGAGCTAATTTATAGGCATGTGATAAAAAATATATTTCAAATTAAAACTGTATTTTATGGTTATTGTTGATGGAGTTGACATTTAACCCGCAGAAAGTCACGGGTTAGATAATGAGATTATTTATTGTATTTCTTCGAGAGGAGAATAACGTGATTCTATTTTAACGTTAACATAAAAGTCATCGGAATTATCTTGATAATAGGTATCTAAAAATAAAAGGGTTAATTCCCCATCTGTGGTAACTGTTCTGTGGAGTACACCATTTCCTATTTTATAGGTACTGTTTCCAATTTTAGCTACGAGTGAGATGAGTGGTTCTGGCCTTGGGTTGGTGGGTATAGAACTCTGAGGTGCTGCCCAGTAATTATCTGGATGGCCGTATTTTATCCACCCTGTCGCAATGATGGATATTACATCCCCTTTTTGGAGTACAAGCCCTGTCGGTTGACCTTGCGCTAGTTTGCCGGGAACAGTTCCAGACCAATCATACATAGTATTACCTCCAATTATGTCTTTATAACTTTATGAAGGTGGGTTACTTCTCCGCCAGTGAACATCAATAAAATAAGTTCATCAATACTGGAGAGAACTTCTGATTAGGATGGCACGGAATGGCAGATAGCACATTAACAAAATCTGTCGCCTATGGTTAGGGCAAACGGGTCTAAATTGAACAGTTAGTTCAGTGATGTGCCTTCAGTACATAAAGGTAGGAACATTGATGATCGTTTGTGATTTACAATCC
>NZ_FOVO01000062.1 GCF_900115195.1 Xenorhabdus japonica | reverse complement strand
GACTAAGCGCCAGAAGGCTGGCTGGGATAATGGCTATATGATGAAAATCCTGACAGTGGGATTTTCATCTGTATAAATTAGACCCGTTTGCCCTATGCCGGATGCAATTAAGAATGTAAATTTAAGGCGAGTTTGGTTATGCTGTATGTCAGCCATAGCGTAAGTCTCTTTTACGTTGTGGTTAGACGCCTCGACAGTGTTCCAGCACTTCGAGGCGTTGTTATTTTCACTAATCAAATAATTCTTAGTGCACAAACACCTTACACTTTGGTGTACAAACACGTCAAGTGTTTTAATTTCAATTTTTTCGGGTATAGTGTTAGTACACCAACTATGAGAATTCACTATGGCTACGGGATATAAAAATAATCGTTCAACAACAAAAGGCATCCGCTTTCCGCATGAGTTACTTGATGAAATCAATACATATGTGGATGGTGATAAGTCTATAAATCCAAATTCTAATTTCTCAGCATGGGTTATTGATGCCTGTGAAAAAAAGATCAAATTAGAGAAGCGTAAAGTTAAAAGTTGAATCAATCTTTTCTCTTTCAAAGAGGGCAAATAGATCACACCAAGGATAGCATTCACGGTGCTATCCTTTTCCTTCCAACTAATCACTATAGAAATAATTGAAATATCACTTTTCTTATTTTTGGCGTAGGGATATCCGTAACGGTTATTATCCGTCTTTTTATTTTTCATGATTTTTCTTTATTTACTGTGCTTTTCGGCTATATGGGTTGTTTACGTTTTCTACTTTTGGAGGATTGCGTATCCACCATAAAATATCACTTAAAAGCCACGCACAGGAATTACGCCCAAAATGACAACGTGGAGGAAATAAACCCAAGGCTTCTAATTTATAGCAATGTCCTCTTGATATACTCGTTAATCTTTTTCGTTCTGTTTCCCTTATTCTTCTTTCAGATTCACCATAAGCAGAAAGAATATATTTCCTCTGTTCGTCGGTTGGTGAGATGTATTTTTTCATTACATCATCTCACCGCGAGATTCAGCGATACGTTGAGCTATCCAGCTATCAATTTCTGACTCAATAAAAGCTATTGAGCGAGTGCCAATTTTGACTTGCTTCGGAAATTTATCTTCTTCAATGAGTTTGTAAATCCACGCTTTACTGTAACCCGTTCTGCGTTGAACCTCGGACAAGCGAATAAGACTTTCTTTAGATGTGGTAATTTTTGACATATAGTTTCCCCTGTTAGTTTGTCCATATTTGATGTTTCTGGATGTTATTAGAACAGGAGTAATTAAACCGAATTTATAATGTGAGATCATCACGTTGGAATAGTAACTTGCTTCATACAAAGAATGTAATATATCTTACAGTTTACAGAAATAACTACTTATGATTAAAAATAACCTTAAGTAGTTATATATTGAACGACAACTATTGTTGTTTATTCACCCAATTAAGCGCGCTTCTTAAATTCGCCATGTAATACATTTTCGCCTTGTTCGAGTACATCCATATAGTCGGCATACCATTGCAACATTTCCCTACGACCATCCAAATATTGGGCGTGATTGTATGTTCCTCTGATACTGTTCTTATCAACATGAGCAAGCTGTGTCTCAATCCATGCGGTGTTATAGCCCTGTTCATGCAAAATTGTACTCATAGTGTGGCGGAATCCGTGGCCTGTTGCCCTGCCATCATAACCAATACGCTTAAGAACCTGATTAATGGCGGCTTCACTCATTGGCTTACCCGCATCATTACGACCAGGGAAAACATATTTCCCGCGCCCTGTAATAGCGTGTAACTTAATAAGAATAGCTTTAACCTGATTTGATAGCGGTACGATGTGAGGACGGCGCATCTTCATACGTTCGGCAGGTATTTGCCAGATATCTTTATCTAAATCGAATTCAGTCCATTCTGATTCTCTCAATTCGATGGTACGCACTCCAGTAAGCATCAGCAAACATGTAGCTGATTGAGTAACCTTACTTCCACTATAATCATTCAAGGCTATCAGGAAGTCATTCATTTGATCTGCTAAAAGGTGTGGGAAGTGTTTTTGCTTTGGTGCCTTAAGCGCGCTGGCAAGATCAGTAACGGGATTGAATTCTGCTCGTCCTGTAATAACGGCATATGTGAAAATTTGCCGACATGCTTGTCTGGTTTTTTTCAATTTATCTAACACGCCGCGTTGCTCCATCTTTCGGAGAACGGCTAACATGTCAGCGGGTTTGATATCAGTAATAGCACGTTTCCCAACATAGGGAAAAATATCTTTTCGCAGGTATTCCAGAATGTCTTCGGCATATCCTTTTGACCAATTAGGGCGCTTATGTTCGTGCCACTCAATGGCGATGGACTCAAAACTATTATTGACCGCAAAAGCTCTGGCGACTTTTTCAGCTTTCTTTTCCTCAAGCGGATCACTACCACCTGATAGCGTTCTCCTTGCCTCATTTCGCTTATTTCTTGCTTCTGCGAGAGATATATCAGGATATACCCCCAATGCGAGTAATTTTTCTTTGCCTGCGATCCGATACTTTAACCGCCAATAACGAGAGCCATTAGGGTTAACCAATAGATATAATCCACCACCATCTGCAAGTTTATAAGGTTTATCTTTAGGCTTTGCAGTGTCTACCTGTCGGGCTGTTAGCTTCATTTGGGGGTATCTCACTTCATTGAACCTGAACGTACCCCTAAATATACCCCCATAAGATCGTAGATTTCAACATACCTTACTAGACTACGGGAGAACGAAAAATGGCTAATACTGCGTATTTACTGGAGTTTTATGGACTTTGGAAGACGTTAAGATATTAAAGGATGGTACGCCCTACAGGATTCGAACCTGTGACCTACGGCTTAGAAGTGAGTAGAGTCACTATCTAAATCAATCAATTACCGCATTTACTGGCGCTCACACGTCCCACCTTACCCAAAGTTACCTATTGTTACTTCTGGTTACTTTTCAATACCCGTCCCAAATCCGTCCCACCCACCCAACCCACCACCCCACCGACCACATCAATAGATATCCGGCTATACAATAGCGAGAATCACATTAGCTAGCTCCTGCATGAAAACGATTGGTTTAGTGATCCAAATCAAAAAAATTGTACAATTTTTGAATTTAGGATTGCCTAAATTCAAACTCTGGACTATATTAAACATATACTGAGTTAATTCAGATGAATATTGAATCAATGACATGAGAGGGCGTTATATGAGCAAAAGATTAACTGTAAATGACTATACCACTAAATGCTTCAGAGATAATTTATACGATAAACTTCGATCTGCATTAGAGATATCATCTATATTGACGGATGAAGATAAAAAATATTTGACTGTTCGTGTTGATTATCATGATATTAATCCGCTTCATAAATTATGTAATCTTCCATACGAGAATGGAACCCTAGAAATAATCATCAGTTTCGGATAATGACTGCTTACCTCAAAAGAGGATAAAGGAAAATGCAGAAGCAGCCATGAAAAATAAAGAATTGGGATTATTACCACTAACAGGAACCGAGAAACAAGTTGCATGGGCTGAGAATATCAGGTCAGTTATTATTTCAATGTTAGTTCCTTATGATGAATTTGTTAACTCTGTTGATGAATTTGATGAATATGATTTAAGGCGAGTAAAGACAAGGGCTTGGGCTGATAATCTGGTTGATAGCTTGCTCACGGGGCTGGCAAAAGAAAAATATAGCCGCGTCAGGATAGGTGACAATGAATTAAATATTTTTACCAGGGCATTTTTAGATGCCATCAAACAAAAATCACATGCATCATGGTGGATTGATAACAGGGAAAGCTCATTATCCACTATAATTCATGAGCTTCGTGATGAGATACTTGCGGTTGAAATAACCTGTGAAAATTATAGGCATTCTGTTTTTGATGAGTCCACTATTCAGCCAGAGAATCCAGTTGAAAAAATAAGTACGCTGGTGACAGCATACAGTGACGAGGTTCATCTGGAATTTGATGGCGATAATGGTCAATTTATTCAGATAGTCCATTCTTACGGATTTAAGTATAAAGACGGACTGAAAAAATGGATTTTACGAATAAAATGGGATAGCGGAGATTCAAAAGACAGAGCGGCTGAAATTATACATGCACTACTGAAAAACGGCTTCCCTGTTTCAACTATTAACGAATCCATCAGAAAAATGGCGATTAATGCCAGTTTTGAACCGAAATACCCGCGCTGGATTTATTTCTCAGTTAGAAGCAATAATAAAAATTATGTTTTCATCTCATGGAATGATAAGGCCAATTTGACAAAAGAAATAAAAATGCTGGACGGAGCTATAGAGAGTTATGCCAGGCCTAATCTATGGAAAATCAGGGTTGAACAATGGGCATCTATCAGAGATTTTGCTGAAATTCACAGATTTAAAATTACCTCAGAAGCTGAGGCACAATTAAAAATGGCAGAGAATAAGGAGAAATCAAGATTAATTGTCGGCTCCATTCCTGAGCCAAAAAATCATGACCTTTTACCCATTGAAAATGATTCAGGTATTAATGGCATACATAAGGACTTAATTGATGATGAATAGACCTCAGTGGGAAATTATCACCCCATTAATGACACACCAAACAAAGGCCGTAAAAAAACTGGATAACCTTAGAGTGGGTGGGTTATTTATGGAGATGGGCACAGGCAAGAGCCTGACAGCAATTCAGATAGGGTATAACCGAAAACATAAAATTAATAAATTTGTTTGGTGTTGCCCGGTATCGCTGAAAATGAATGCTGTTGAGCAAATTACCAAACATACAAAAAATAGCAGCATTTATATTTTTGATGATAATACCACTGATGACAATATAAAAAATGCGTTCTGGTACATTGTCGGACTGGAAAGTATCGGGGGTAGCGACCGAGTCACTATGGCGTTTAATAATCTTATTGATGAAAACACCATGCTGATAGTTGATGAATCAAGCTATATAAAAGGACATACTGCTAAACGGACTAAACGATTAAAACTGATAGGTGAGCGGGCAAAATATAGGTTAATACTCACAGGGACGCCAATCAGTCAGGGAATAGAGGATCTATATAGCCAAATATCATTTCTGAGTGATAAAATTTTGGGGTATCGCTCATGGTATTCATTCGTTAGAAAACACCTTGAATACAGTGAAGAATATAAGGGGTTAATAACAAATCGTAAAAACATCGATTTGATTGCTAAGAAAATAGAGCCTTATATCTATCAGATTACAAAAGATGAATGCTTAGATTTACCAGAAAAAACCTATTCATCACGAATGGTTAAACTCACATTAAAGCAAAAAGAGTTATACGAAAAAATTAAAGATAAATTTTATGAAGATGTTCTCGATATGGAAAAACACGAAATGGGGATTGCGATATACAAACTATTCACCTCATTAAAGTCAGTTGTTAACGGCATAGTTCCACCTGATTTTAAATGTGAATACGATGATATCGGGAATAATAAAATTGAAGAGCTGAAAAATACACTGAATTCAATTCATCCTGACAGGCCTGTAGTCATATTTACACAGCACAGAAAATCCATAGAGTTGATTGAAGAAACTTTAGGGAGTATGTTTAATAAAAATATCAGTACCTATTATGGAAAACTGACTGAAAAAAGAAACAGATATAAAAATTTAACCCGGTGGCGTGACAACGGAGGGTATTTTTTGGCAACTGCAAGCTGTGGCGGTTTTGGTCTGGATTTAACAAAATCAAATGATTGTGTGTTTTTTAGCAACGGATTTAAATATGGTGAACGAATTCAGTGTGAGGACAGGCTTCACCGGATAGGTCAGTATCGCAATGTTCTCTATACTGATATTTGGTCGGATTCTGGAATAGAGGACAGGATTAGAAGATCACATGAGAAAAAAAGTAACGCTATGGAATCATTTAAATATGAGCTTATAGATGCCAAAAAAAATAACCCAGATAATCTATTAACGATAGTGAAGGCGCTATGAAAAAACTGAACTGTAATGTATATCAGGCGGCCATGGCTAGATTGGAATATATATTCTCTGAGTTTGACAATATATATATATCATTTTCAGGTGGTAAAGACAGCGGCGTGCTGCTGAATTTGGCACTGAACTATGCCAGAGAAAACAAACTGAGCCATAAACTCGGTGTTTTTCATATTGATTATGAGGCGCAGTACAACGCAACTACAGAATACGTGGATAAAACATATGCAGAACTGGATGGAGAGGTAGAAAATTTACGTTGCTGCGTTCCAGTTAAGAGTCCAACATGTACCAGTATGTTTGAAACCTATTGGCGCCCGTGGGACGCAGATAAACGCGAGTTATGGGTCAGGGAGTTACCGGAACAATATTTGGGATGGGATGATTTTGATTTCCTGAATCAGGATACTACAGATTATCAGTTTCAGGAGCAGTTTTCACTGTGGTATCACAAAAAGAAAGGTGCCAAAAAAACGTGTGTTTTGGTGGGCATTCGCTCAGACGAGAGTCTAGACCGCTGGCGAACCATTATTAGTGATAAAAATATTAACAAATATAAAAATAAAGCATGGACAACAAAAGTTGCAGATAATATTTACAACGCCTACCCAATCTACGATTGGTGCACTGAAGATATCTGGATAGCCAATGCTAAGTTTGGGTGGGATTACAATAGACTCTATGATTTATTTTATTATGCAGGATTACCCATTCATGCCATGCGAGTAGCCTCACCATTCCATAATGCAGCAAAAGCGTCCCTTGGGTTATACCGCGCAATAGACCCTGATATGTGGGGTAAAATGATATCACGGGTTAATGGCGTCAATTTTACTGCCATATATGGCGGCACTACAGTTATGGGATGGAGAAACATAACAAAACCATCGCATTTCAATTGGGAACAATACGCCAAATTTTTGTTGAATACGTTACCAGAGGATATAGCCGAAAATTACCGGAAAAAACTCGCAACCAGTATTAAATTCTGGCGAGAAAAAGGTGGAGTCCTAAGCAGGGATGCTATAAATGACTTGAACACAGCTGGAATCAAATTTGATATTGGTGAGAAAACAAACTACAAAACTGAAAAATCACCCGTCCGTATGGAGTATGCAGATGACATCGACAGCAAAGAATTTCAGTTGATCCCTACATGGAAACGACTCTGTGTCTGTATATTAAAAAATGACCACGTGGGTAAATACATGGGATTTAGCCAGACAAAAGCCGAAATGCTCAAACGAAAATCCGCCATAGAAAAATACAAAGATTTATGAGGTCATTAAATGAAAAGCCCAATTTATAATGTTAAAGCTGTCCCCGTTGATAAAGTTTGCTCAAACGCATATAACCCAAATGCGGTTGCCCCTCCTGAAATGAAATTGCTGGAGTTATCCATTTGGGAGGATGGATTTACCCAGCCGATAGTCTGTTACTACATGAATGATACTGATACATATGAAATTGTTGATGGTTACCACCGCTACACGGTGCTAAAAACCAGTAAACGAATATATAAGCGGGAGAATGGCCTATTACCTGTTGTTGTCATTGATAAACCGTTACATAATCGCATGGCCAGCACCATACGTCATAACCGTGCAAGAGGCACACATAACATTGAACTTATGACGAACATCGTCAGTGAGCTGGTCGAGTCAGGAATGTCTGACGCATGGATCATGAAAAATATCGGTATGGACGCTGACGAACTTCTGCGCTTAAAGCAAATATCAGGATTGGCTGCATTGTTCAGTAACAAGTGTTTTAGTCAGGCTTGGACAAAAGATAGCAACGATAAAAAATTCTATGACAAGCAGTTGACACAACTAACAATTTAATTATTAAAACAATGAATGGAACAATAAAATGGGTGATAAATTAGAATTGCGAGGTGGTAAACGAGCGGGCGCTGGCAGACCACCTATTGACAAAAATCTAAGAAAGATGCCTGTGACCATAAAAATTCCAAAATGGATTATTGATTGGCTGAACGAACAACCAGAGACCAAAGTAAGACTGATCGAAAACGCTATTATCAAACACTACAATATTTCCCCACCCTGAAAAGATTAATATGGGCTGCTTGCCCATATTAAATGGATACAATAAACAAAATGGTGATGAAAATGGGAAATTACAGGGCAGTTTGATGAGGTAGTGGGATAAAATGGTCATCATCTGACGATAAAGTTACTATCACTACAGGCCAGCAATCCACCCTTAACCTAAATGGACTTTTAAATCCCTTTCCGGCATTAGATGGGAATTCAATGAAATCAATGGTTTGGGAGGAGGTAATGCGATTATGAAAAACCCGCGTGGGGCGGGCTAGGATGATTAATCAGTATATTTAGCTCTATCGCGAATTTCTTTGATACTCATACCAAATACATCACGATGATTTGCACACATCCAGCAAGCACATGCACAAGGCGTTCTGTAACACCTGCCTATTCCTCTGGCATCTGGACGCGGACGTCTAGGCGGGTGCCTGCGGGAATGTCACACGGCTCATCATCGGTGTAATAGGTCTGTTCCTCCACGTCTTTGAGGCGTCGGTTCTGTAGTCTCGCGGGCATATGAGTATTTTGTCGGTGGGTGATTTTGATATCAATCGTCCCGTCCGGCAGCACTTTGTCCTCCACATACACTAATTCATTGCCGTTGCTGTCACGGGGCACACTGAGTCCCCCATGCACACCCCAAGCCCCATCCGCGTTATAGCCCAGCACACCGAATACCCGATAGTGACCGATTCCGAGTTTGGTAACAGTCGCGCCCTCGGATTCGTCGTTGGTGGTAAATGTACCATCGGGGTAGATTTGGAGGATGGGGGAACCCTGCTTAATAAATCCATTGTTATCACGCCAGCAGTTAGCGCCTAAAGATAATAATGTGCCGTTTCCTTTGGGTAGTGTCTGCACGCTCTTGTTTGAGCCATCTGGATTCCTATCTATAAAGTTTAACAGGAAATCAGCATCGTCAGGGCCGCCTTCTATTCTCCAATATGTCCCGCTGGGTCGGTATGAACTCACCCCTCCCCACGAACCGCTTGACCTGACAATCAACCCATCCGCGGTTACCTGTGAAAATCGATAATATCCCGGATAGTTCCCACCATTAGCTGATACCGCACCGATATTCCGCACAAATTCCGGTTTATTGGGAATATCCGCCCCGTTCTTCGACCTCATGAGCGCAGATTGAAACAGTATATCGATATCCCGTGTCAGGGCATTAATCGATTTCAGTG
>NZ_FOVO01000064.1 GCF_900115195.1 Xenorhabdus japonica | reverse complement strand
CGAGATTACAAAACACCGAATGAGTTATTTAAAGGAATACCCACTCATTTACTTCGTTCATTACGGTGTTGCGCTTAATATGTGAATCCAAGCATGAAAATTATTTCATTGATTTAAAATCATAAAATTTGTTATATCTTTAAATCTATACAAATTTCTATACAACTTGCATTTTGCTAAGAACTCTCGCCAGTTCTATTGTGCTACCAATATGTTTTCAGTAGTCAAGAGGCGAGGTTAGTACATTAAAAGTACCAACCTTGTAAGGAGGTTGCGACGCCATTCGTCGGAACCTATTGAGTGATTGAGGAAGCCATTAACTGATAGCCCTGCCAGTAAGAAGCCTTTCCCGTTACCGTGATTATCTGACCTTTCTATAACAGCATCACCGATAGCGCCATCTCATCAAAGCCCACGACACGCAGCGAATAATCACTGCGCTTATCGCTCTGTGCCTGCATGGTAGCGACTGCTATCACTTTCCCCGTCTGGCACTTTATACGCTTGGGGGAAACGGTAATCTTGCCTGTGACCGTGGCGACTATCGAGGGTGAGTTCTTTTTCTGTCTTCGTGCCATTCTCCACCGCCTGTAGATGATCTGCTTTTTGCTTCATGATAAAAATCAATAATTTAAATCACTGCGAACGTAATACGTACTGAGTTACATTAAGTAACCTTGCGCTGAACGGCGTAAACTCAAGCCTCTGCGTTGTGATTACCACAATGAAGATTTGGCTAATTTATTCGAAAATCACGCTCTAACGAAAAAATCGCAAAATAACTGTACCATCTGTACCACTTAAAATATTTTAGTTTTATATCAATAAATTAAGGTGGTACAGATACGAAAAATAACTGTCCATATCTGTACCACTGCTCACGGAAGCAATGACCAGTAGTAACCGTGATGATTTTCGCTATAGTTAGCTAACCCATTGATTTTTCCGAGGCCGTCACTTTGACCACCCTATCATGATTTCCGTGATGGTTGATTTACATGCTGGACAAACGCAGTAAATTCACTGTATTTCAATGAATTACTTGGACATAACGTACTGGACAAAATGGCTTAACCATCTGTTTTTACATAACTCTTTTGTGCACACCTCTTAATGAATTGTGCAAATTCTGTGAGTCAGCCAGACTGACGCTCAAATTGTGAGTAAATGTCATTTATGCACAACGTCATTTGCGAGTAACTATCAGTTACACACAAAGTCCGATTATCGGATATTGGATTTTGCAGCGACGAATTTCGTCGGGACAAACTGAACCTCTTAAAAAGGTGTAGTTCTTGTTCCGGACAACGAGACAGGCAACCCAAAACTATTGGGTATCCTAAAGTATGACCAAACGCCAAATCTGGCGTCTGGCTATTTATCAATGGGTTATCACCAAAGCCCGAATTCGGGCTTTGCTCTGCTAAAAGGCATTGAGATTTCCACTATACCCAAGATGGGATATCACACTTTGAGATGATGGGAAAATCCATCACCATAAAAATCAACATGTTATTAATAACTCAGATTTGAGCCATCTACGGCAACTATAGGGATTTCCCCAACAGTTGGCTAACTCGTTGATTTCCTTGATCTCTGTCACCATATCGGAAATAAGTAAAATCAATAGGTTGCATAAAGGTAAGATTTGTCACTTTTAACTTATTGATATTACTTAATTCCTGCTCAGAACCGGAATTCTGGTTTTCTGACAGAATTAGCTAGAATCAGCAAGTTACCTAAATTCCGCCTATGAGAATAGTTTGATCTCTGGGCTGGGTTTTACCAGTACATTCGCTTTTATGCTGTATGACTGGCTTAAATCGTTAAACTTGGTTTCTGCGGGAAGGCCACCTACCAGATACAATGCGCAATCTTCCCCATAGGGAATAACCTGTAGCATATGCCGTTCTGTCAGCAGAGCTATAGCGACATTTATTTGCGCGTTATCAAGACCGGTTTGTTCTTGTAGTATCGTATGAGAGCATACCACCGCCCGATCAAATGCCCCTGAAGAAGCGCCATAGAGAAAGCGATACAGGTCAGCGGCGCTTTTATCGAGCACTTCAACTTCTTTGATTTTTCTGTGCTCTAAAACAACTTCATGACCAAGATCGATACACTCATCACAAATATAAATACGCGGACCAGCTACTAATACCGTGGCAATCACTGTTTGATTTACCACAAAACGAACAATGCAGTTCTGCTGACATAACAACACTTTGATAGTTAATAATTATCGCTATTCTAAAAGATAAGCGCAGAAGGTAAAGAGGACGGCTTAATTTCAAGCCCTCCCGTTGGCTGTGTGGGGTGTATGGACTGTTTCTTACTGGCAGGCATATTCTGCCCTTATCACACCGTAGCAGCCTCATCATCAAGGCTCAGTTCGTACATCTTGCAGTGCTGCTACAAATTCTCCATCCGTTGATGTGCTTGCCAAGGCTCTCAGGCGAGAACCATGTTCAGGGGCGATAGCGATCAATCGGGTACGCATCCTTGAGTACTCTTCACCGACCTTGTTCACCATATCCCGCCAAGGGAGAACCTCACCGGATTTGATGCTGTGCTCCAGTTTTACTAATTCCGCCAGATAGTGCTCTTTGATGGCTTTGGACTCTTCCAATGGGCGTACCTGTGTATCACCCGATGTCAGCGAGGTGTAGACTGATTCGGCACGCGCCTGAAAACTCTCTGTGTTGCTGATAGGCTTCTTGGCATTCTGTATGCGTGGATCCTGACTGTCACGATACTGTTTGATATTTCTGTCGCTGGCTTCCACGTCAATATCATCACCACACATCACAATATACTTTCCATCCCTGATCCATCGTGAAATTGTTTTACGGTTCACACCGACATGTTTTGCATACTTACCAATGGTCATAGTAGACATGGGACATACTCCGTTTTGAATGGGACATTTTTGCGTGAATGTCCCCAATTTCGGGGACACAAATGGGACACAAAATACACACCAAAAATCACATAATTTATTTATTAACAATCAGTTATATAAAATATTTTCAATGGGACATGGGACCCAAATTTCAAAAGTTCATAGCTAGTGAAAAAACGCGGCGCGCAATGCCCCTGTTATATAAGATCTCAGGTAAGGACCCAAAAAGTTTTAAGCATGATGGTTGCCCAGTCTTTCGATGTCTTCCCAGTTCAGCGGCTCAATGTGCCGTTCCAGCTTCTCACTCTCCGCCCGTCATGATGCCTGATACCCATTCGCATCATTGGGCCCTCAGACTGTAGTTGAATGCCTCCAGATTCTTATCTTCCCCGTCTAACAGTTCCCAGCCTGAACAGACAGCTTCCATCTTACGTGTGGTGTATTGACTGAGGTGACGATGGCTCTCGCTGAACATGGCGATTGCAGATTGGTAAGGCGTGTGATTGTCAATAAGATGCAACGCATAGACAGGATACTGACAAATCTTTACGTTTTGGTGTGCGTTCTGTAGGTGATGTGGGTATGTGATATTGACGAAGGGTATTGGTTAGACGTCCGTGTCTAGTTGGTATACGGCTAATACATAGCTACACACCTTGTCATTCCTTCGGTTGTTCCGGCCATACGATATCAGGTGCAGTAGTGCAATCTATCCGATTGAGTAGTACTCGGTAACGTTTCCATTTTGTTAGTTCAGTAATTTCCTGAACTGTTGATATATCAAGCTCTACAGCATCTTCTAAAGGCATAATTACAGCATTCGCTTTACTCAATAATTTTTTCTTATGTTCATATGCATGAGCAATAAGTTCATCTTGAGTATAGTTCCGCAACTTAATGCTACCATTTGAATACTGCCAATTTCCCAGAGTATCAATGTTATCAGGTAATAATTCAACTTCAACAATGCTTCCGTTTTCAGGGCATATTGTTGAAGCATCCTTACTTATCGCAACAATTATACCATTAGAGTCGTACTTTATTTTATACGTGTCGTTATTGAATTTCGAAATACATGCATACCAATCTTGATTGTCCTCACTGCGATAAAATATTGCTTTATATCTTTTTTCAATTTCTTTTTCATCTTCATTACTTGGAGGATATCTGGAGAATTTTCTGAAGTGTAACATTATATAAATCCTATATTATACCAAACTCCATTAACTAATTTTTGCAATGGACGCCGATAAACAGAATCAATGTATTTATCAGAATTATGATTAATAACACCAGTAATAACATATGGTGGAAAATCAGAAAATCCATATGATTTCCAAACTGACACGCTTTCCACTGAACCTAAGCGAATATCTTGGATATATTTACCATCAGCATCAAGCTTAGCGAAACGCTTATCCATCAAAGAAGTTACTTCTTCAATTGCTCTTTTAACATCTTCTATTGTTGGAGCCACTACAGAGCTATTACTGTCTTGAATACTCATATTTATTCCCTCATCTAATCAACAATACAGATTGCTAAATAACATGAAGGCGGTGGGAGACTTCTCCGCCGGTGAACATCAATAAAATCGGTTCATCAATATTGGAGAATAGGGCTTGAATTCAATTTGAGGCATGTTTTGATGGTAGGATGGCATAGAATAGCAGGTGGGAAATTAATAAAATTATCTTCACTGTTGATGGAAATTAACGTAATAAAAAGGCTACATAGATTATTGAATAATCAGATATGGGAAATCCCATAACGGGACAATTAATACCCTGCATTTAATAAATGGTATTGACTATCAGCACCAAACTTCAAATTTACGCCTCACTGAATCGCACATCACCTTTCAAATTATAAGCCTTGCTATAGTAAGAATCCGATTGAGGTAAAAATCTGACCTAAGTAAAGTTTCCGGTGAGTTAACAGTAGGATGAAATTACCTTTAACGAATAATAAAGTGAGGGATTTATGTCTGACGTTAATAAGCTGGATCTCAAGTGTCCATTTAATCCAGACCAATATAATATTGGCGATGACAATATAACTGTCCCAGCCGGTACTTCTGCATGGGCGCTGAGCCTCGTGTATTTGGGAAAACAGGTACACCGTAGCGGTTGGAATGCTCCTATAGAGCACATGCGTCTTGCTCATAAATCAGAAGTTGGTAATACAGATGATGGTAATGCTTATATTGAAAAAAGTGATAAAGATGGCTATTGGTCTCGTTGGGTGCCAACTCAAGAAGATTTATTAGTTTGTGACTGGAAGCAGCTCGAGTCAGTGTGCCCAGAAGATAGTATGCTGATTTTTGACCTTAAACTAGGATTTGAACAGATTCCAGCGGGTGACAAATGGTGGGGATACAATAATTGGGGAAGTAAAAACATTCATACTGGTACTTTAAATATAATTCAAAATAAAATAGGAATTATTGATATACAGTGGTTCTATTTGGATGTTGATAATACTATCCCAACTCTTCTTATAATAGCTTTGCAAGTATCTACTGATAAAAATAGCGATCAAAAGGTATCTCAAATATTTAATAAAAATTTTTATGTTACCGTTGATAATGAAATTTATGACCTTGGCATTCACTCAAGTTGGGGGCAGAATGGTCTTTACACGCGCAACGTGAGCTACACTTATGATAGTAGATATGACGCCCATAATCCTCAGAAACTTAATGTCAAAAAATTAAGTGAAATATTAAAGCAGACAGGCCAAACCAAATGTTTCTGTTTAACTTGGCGTGATGAATAATTCACCCAAGTTTACACACTGAATTCAAGGTTGCGCATGGCCTGGCCTTTTTCACGTAAAACTACCTTTAACTCCCTGATATCCTTTATCTCCTGCATGGTGCAGGTTTAGTTATATGTCATCGTTCCGCTTGAAACGGAGTCAGTGGAAACGAACTCAGAGGCTCCCCTCTTTAAGAAGGTTGGTTGAAAATAACTCAATACGTTTAATATACCTACCTGCTGCCGTGGTCCTCACTCTGGCCTGTCAATCCGTCAAATTTTCGCCCAGTGAACCCGCAGTAGGTTGCGGGTTAAAATCCAGCTAATATTGTAATGGCTCAAATTTGAGCCGCTCGCAGCAACCGTAATGATCTCCGTTATGGTTGGATAGGGCGTGCTGATTTTCCCGATTTGGAATTGGAGAAACATTGCCCCAGAGCAAATACTCTTCGCACTCAAGACTACAAAACCAAAACTCAGGCAAGCCAAATGATAACATTTGATAACGTCAATGCTGAGAAGACAGACAGTGATTCTGCGCACACCCAATCCAGCACAATGATAAGTTTTGATAAGGTTGATGTTCTTCTCTGCGCCATACTTCAAAGAAATAGCATAAGTAAAATCTTAAAAAATCCTAAGGTAAAAGCCTCTTTTGGCAGACCAATCAGGCAGATCACTAATCGCTAAATCCTAACAATTCTTAACATTAAAACCGTTCTACGAAGCACCACAACCCCGTTTCGTACCTGTAACCTGCTGCGCAAATGGAACTGCACAAATTCAGGCCACATCTGCGCAAGCAAAGTGCGCAAAGCAACAAACTGCGCAAAATGATACCCAAGAAAAGCCGGGGTATTCAGCTAGGTAGTATACATATCATCATTATTAGCAATGATCGCGTAACGCCTTGCTATTCCCGCATTTAATGCTATTAAGTTAATCAGATAAATTATCTGCATTACTGTTATAATCGATAACCCGATTTTCCACCTGTTCTGATGAAATCGACGATAACACTTTCTGAGCCTGAACGAATTACATTGCAACAACTGGCTTTGAATCCCCC
>NZ_FOVO01000066.1:2075-5305 GCF_900115195.1 Xenorhabdus japonica | reverse complement strand
TGTCTGGCAGTGTCCTACTCTCACATGGGGAGGCCCCACACTACCATCGGCGCTACGGTGTTTCACTGCTGAGTTCGGCATGGGGTCAGGTGGGACCACCGCGCTGTTGCCGCCAGACAAATCCTGTGTTCAACCCCGAACAAGCTGCCATCTGCTTTGAAACTTTGTCATCTGCTCTCTCAGCCCAAAACACCTTCGGTGTTGTCAGGTTAAGCCGCACGGTTCATTAGTACTGGTCAGCTCAACGTCTCGCAACGCTTACACACCCAGCCTATCCACGTCCTCGTCTCGAACGTTCCTTCAGTGTCCTCTAAGGACAAGGGAAGACTCATCTCAAGGCAAGTTTCCCGCTTAGATGCTTTCAGCGGTTATCTCTGCCGCACTTAGCTACCGGGCCGTGCCATTGGCATGACAACCCGAACACCAGTGGTGCGTCCACTCCGGTCCTCTCGTACTAGGAGCAGCCCCTTTCAATCTTCCAACGCCCACGGCAGATAGGGACCGAACTGTCTCACGACGTTCTAAACCCAGCTCGCGTACCACTTTAAACGGCGAACAGCCGTACCCTTGGGACCTACTTCAGCCCCAGGATGTGATGAGCCGACATCGAGGTGCCAAACACCGCCGTCGATATGAACTCTTGGGCGGTATCAGCCTGTTATCCCCGGAGTACCTTTTATCCGTTGAGCGATGGCCCTTCCATGCAGAACCACCGGATCACTATGACCTACTTTCGTACCTGCTCGAGCTGTCACTCTCGCAGTCAAGCCAGCTTATGCCATTGCACTAACCTCACGATGTCCGACCGTGATTAGCTGACCTTCGTGCTCCTCCGTTACGCTTTGGGAGGAGACCGCCCCAGTCAAACTACCCACCAGACACTGTCCGCAGCCCGGATAACGGGCCCACGTTAGAACCTCAAACATTCAAGGGTGGTATTTCAAGGTCGGCTCCGTGCAGACTGGCGTCCGCACTTCACAGCCTCCCACCTATCCTACACATCAAGGCTCCAGGTTCAGTGTCAAGCTATAGTAAAGGTTCACGGGGTCTTTCCGTCTTGCCGCGGGTACACTGCATCTTCACAGCGAGTTCAATTTCACTGAGTCTCGGGTGGAGACAGCCTGGCCATCATTACGCCATTCGTGCAGGTCGGAACTTACCCGACAAGGAATTTCGCTACCTTAGGACCGTTATAGTTACGGCCGCCGTTTACTGGGGCTTCGATCAAGAGCTTCGCCTTGCGGCTAACCCCATCAATTAACCTTCCAGCACCGGGCAGGCGTCACACCGTATACGTCCACTTTCGTGTTTGCACAGTGCTGTGTTTTTATTAAACAGTTGCAGCCAGCTGGTATCTGCGGCTGGCTTCGGCTCCGGGCGCGGGGCCCTTCACCTAGTGCCAGCGTGCCTTCTCCCGAAGTTACGGCACCATTTTGCCTAGTTCCTTCACCCGAGTTCTCTCAAGCGCCTGAGTATTCTCTACCTGACCACCTGTGTCGGTTTGGGGTACGATCCAATGTTACCTGGTGCTTAGAGGCTTTTCCTGGAAGCAGGGCATCAGCTACTTCAGCACCGTAGTGCCTCGTCATCACGCCTCAGTGTTCACAGGTGACCGGATTTGCCAGGTCACCCCACCTACACGCTTAAACCGGGACAAACCGTCGCCCGGCCAGCCTAGCCTTCTCCGTCCCCCCTTCGCAGTAACACCGGGTACGGGAATATTAACCCGTTGCCCATCGACTACGCCTGTCGGCCTCGCCTTAGGGGTCGACTCACCCTGCCCCGATTAACGTTGGACAGGAACCCTTGGTCTTCCGGCGAGCGGGTTTTTCACCCGCTTTATCGTTACTTATGTCAGCATTCGCACTTCTGATACCTCCAGCAAACCTCACAGTTCACCTTCAACGGCTTACAGAACGCTCCCCTACCCAACAACACATTCATGTCGCTGCCGCAGCTTCGGTGCATGGTTTAGCCCCGTTACATCTTCCGCGCAGGCCGACTCGACCAGTGAGCTATTACGCTTTCTTTAAATGGTGGCTGCTTCTAAGCCAACATCCTGGCTGTCTGAGCCTTCCCACTTCGTTTCCCACTTAACCATGACTTGGGGACCTTAGCTGGCGGTCTGGGTTGTTTCCCTCTTCACGACGGACGTTAGCACCCGCCGTGTGTCTCCCGTGATAACATTCTTCGGTATTCGCAGTTTGCATCGGGTTGGTAAGTCGGGATGACCCCCTAGCCGAAACAGTGCTCTACCCCCGAAGATGACTTCACGAGGCGCTACCTAAATAGCTTTCGGGGAGAACCAGCTATCTCCCGGTTTGATTGGCCTTTCACCCCCAGCCACAAGTCATCCGCTAATTTTTCAACATTAGTCGGTTCGGTCCTCCAGTTAGTGTTACCCAACCTTCAACCTGCCCATGGCTAGATCACCGGGTTTCGGGTCTATACCCTGCAACTTAACGCCCCGTTAAGACTCGGTTTCCCTGCGGCTCCCCTATGCGGTTAACCTTGCTACAGAATATAAGTCGCTGACCCATTATACAAAAGGTACGCAGTCACCCCCTAAAAGGGGGCTCCCACTGCTTGTACGTACACGGTTTCAGGTTCTCTTTCACTCCCCTCGCCGGGGTTCTTTTCGCCTTTCCCTCACGGTACTGGTTCACTATCGGTCAGTCAGGAGTATTTAGCCTTGGAGGATGGTCCCCCCATCTTCAGACAGGATACCACGTGTCCCGCCCTACTCATCGAACTCCCACTGCCAGCGTCTTCAGATACGGGGCTGTCACCCTTTACTGCCGGCCTTTCCAGACCGTTCTCCTGACGCTGACACTGCTGCTGGTTCTGGGCTGCTCCCCGTTCGCTCGCCGCTACTGGGGGAATCTCGGTTGATTTCTTTTCCTCGGGGTACTGAGATGTTTCAGTTCCCCCGGTTCGCCTCATTAACCTATGGATTCAGTTAATGATAGTGCAACGGATTGCACTGGGTTTCCCCATTCGGATATCGCCGGCTGATGGCGCTTCATATCAGCTCACCGGCGCTTTTCGCAGATTAGCACGTCCTTCATCGCCTCTGACTGCCTAGGCATCCACCGTGTACGCTTAGTCGCTTAACCTCACAACCCGAAGGTGTCTTCGGACTGGAGTCATTGAGAGACTCATCAATGTCATTATGCAATAACACTGATTGTTTCAAATTTTCAGCTTGTTCCGGATTGTTAAAGAGCATA
>NZ_FOVO01000067.1 GCF_900115195.1 Xenorhabdus japonica | reverse complement strand
CGTTCATGGCTACAACAATGCAAGAAAAAGAAGGCATGAGCGCAGAAAAGAGCAACAAGAGACATATAACAAGGATAAAGCCATCAATATGGCGTTAAAGACTGCTCTCAATCCAGAAGAAATTACAAAACCAACACGACCAGTATTATCACTGAACAGAAAAGCAAGGGATCGTGTGAGTAAGGCAATCTTAGTCCAATCTGCGCCAACATATGATAATTTCAATAACCGCTGTCTTCCCAATGCAGCTCTTTACTCAACCAAAACTCGCACCCGCCGTCGTCTGGAGTCAGGCGGGGTGACGGCGAGGGTATGATATTTTCTTTCTCAGATAATTGATCAGTATTGATGGAATATAGACTATAGCCATACTGATAAGGTACATGGAAGCACAATAAGTTACGATTTCTGGCAGAAAATTAGGTGCATGTTCGCGTAGCCATAATTCGAGTAGCTCAGGACGACATGTAATTAACAGGACGTAACCCAACAAAGCAAAATTCGATTTGTTAGCTTTCTTACCCAACCAGCCGACAATCTTTTTACTCCGACTTCTATCCATAGATTAAATTTTCTTCTCATTATATTGAGGGATTTATTCTACCCCATTTCTTTGCACTGGGGAACACGGTAACCACTGTCTAGTGGTTAAATATTCAGAAATAATAACCGATGCTAACAATAAGGGATAACCAACATTACTTCTAATAAAAGGTGAATAATGAAAACTTTTATCTTCGCTGCAATAGCGCGCTCCAATATGAAACAACGTCGCCCTGCATATGTTAGGACTCAGGCAAGTGATAGGGAAGAAGCAAGAAGAATATTAGCTCCTGTATATGTAATTTATGGCTGGATGGGACAAATAGTTAATTGTAACTGAGATAAACAATATTAATTTTGAGGGGAAGTAAAATGCAAAAGAAAGAACCTGTAATTATCGCAAATGGAAACACAATTGAAGAAGTTTATCAGTGGATGAAAAATAAATTAAAAGCGCACCGTGCTGTAGTTACTCTCGCAAACGAACTCAACTCGCTAAACAGGGCGCGCGAAGGAATCAATCAACAATTCGTTGATGCAGTCAATCAATCTAAAATAAATCTTTATAAACAAGATTATGATCGGGAAATAAATAATGACCCGATCATGGAAATAGAAAGGAAGCGAATTGAACTTATTCGTTCGATTCATGACTCAAGAGACGAAGAGCATGCTCACGAATAGTTTGTTCGCGATTGTAAAGCTTGTTGTCACTGTCATCCTTCATGTCTCTCACAAGAGTAAGGCTAATTGTTTCTAGATTATGATAAATGCGTTCCCTTTGTTCTTCGGTTAACACTTTGAGAATGGAGTGAATAATCCGGTTAAAGGCGGCTGTTTCAATTTCAATCTGCTTTAACATTTTTTCTTGACCAGAATCTTGAATCATAAAAAAGACCTCGTGTCTATTCGGGGGGCTGAAATATAACAAAATCCTGTCTGTTGGGGAATATCAGGATACCACTGCCACCTGAGGTGGTAAAACAAACAGGTTCATTTATGCGATCTGACAAAGGAGATCTAATGTTAATCCTAACTCGCCGCCGACAAGAAAAAATCATCATAGGTGATGATATTGAAATAGTAATATTAGGTATCAACGGCAATCAAATTAAAATAGGCGTTAAAGCACCCGAAGGTATTTCTGTACACCGTGAGGAAATATATCAACGCATTCAACCGGGAATTAAACATGATAAATAAACTACAAGCAGCCGTCGAAATTGCAGAAGAAATTGAAGCCGAACCGGATACTCACTTAATGTGCCGTGGTATTCATCGTCAGACTTGTAATTTAGCTCAGCGGTTAAGGGACATAAATAAAGAATATATTATGGAGGATAATCAGGCATTCGATGAATTGGAAGGCGTTGCGAGTGAAATAGAAAATATAAGAACATATGTTTCTTTATTAATGGAGGCGGATGAAAGTTTATCCGGTGCACAATTGCTTAGTATTGCATTGCTCGCAGTATGTAATATAGGCAAAGAAATAGCACGAGTCCGAGGGGTGAATTACTCATGAATAATATATTCCACCATATCCGTGTCAACAGTGAAAGACTCTCAGAAATGAGTGATGAAAATTTACAATTTTTATTTTCATCAAGCCATGAAGTCATTTATTCGATAACAAGTGGCATGAAGGCTATTGCTAATTTATCTGGTGCAGCGGTTAACGGTGAGGAATATTCACCCGATGAAGCAATGACTGACCTTGATAGATTATCCCGGCTGTTTTCTGTATTGCCTCTTATTATTGAAGCTGAATACGAAAACAATGTAAATGCAGTAAGTGAAATAAGAGAAAGAAGAAAAGTATGACCTTGCAGCCATATATTGGGGGAAGGCCAAAAATGTAGCCACCAGTTTTAATGCTCAATTATGGTCTGAATATCGCCAAGAGCACAACGAAAAAAGGCATTCACTACATCATAGCCATAGCACCGCATTAAGAAGCCAAAAAGAAAATAGACGAATGGCAGCCGCATTGAAAAAACACATGAATAAACAGGGGGTGAATAATGACCGTATATGAACAAGCAAAAGAATTAGCGCGGAATTTAGAACTCAAAGGCTTATTTCGCCGTGCTGCCAATAAATGGGGTGAAGCACTTTCATTATCTTGCAATAAAAAACAAGAACAGGAATGCACCAAGAATAATCTGCGCTGCATTCGACAAGCAAGAATAACTATTCGGGAGGGGTGGTAATGGCAAAACGAAAAAGAAGTAAAACCCAACAAGGTTATATGGGAATGACCATAAAGCTATCGCCGTTTAGCAAAAAGAATAAAGATTGAAATTAAGGAAGCAAAATAATGAATGAAGTAATCACTATCAATAAAACTCAAATGCCTGTCGTGGAATACCAAGGGCAACGTGTTGTGACGTTTTCCATGATTGATCAGGTTCACGCACGACCAGAAGGAACAGCCGGACGCAACTTCCGTGAAAATCGTTCACGCCTGATTGAAGGCGAAGATTTTTATGAACTCACTGCCGACGAAATTCGTCGTCAGTCGCTAACTCATATTTTTGCACCAAGAACTCCAAAAGGTATCGTCCTTACAGAGTCTGGTTACTTGATGTTGGTTAAGTCTTTCACTGACGACTTGGCCTGGCAGGTTCAACGCGAATTAGTGAATGGCTACTTCCGCAAGCCACAAACAGCATTGAGCGAACTTGAGATGATTGCCAGGATAGCCAGCCACACAGCCCAACAACAGCGCCAAATCAACCACATTGATGAGAGGGTTGATCAGGTTCAGGAAACGGTCGAGCAAATCAAGCGTGGAACTATTCCCGCTGGTTGGATTGGGTTCTCTCTGGCAGCGACCGAATCAGGGCTAACCAATCCCAAATGCCGCACGTTGGCTGAGCAGTACAACGTTCCTATCGATACCGTCACCATCATGACGCCAGACGGACAACCCCGCCCCATGAAAATTGTATTCAAGGAAGATTTCATGAGCGCGTGCCGTTTGATGATGGGTGAAGCCGAGAAGCGTGGTACTCGCTGGACACATCCCAAAATGGGGATCTTTCAGGTTATCGGCTGGGAGGGCGAGTAATGATTATTAAGTCCAATCTGTTGCGCGCTGCGTTGGTCTGTGTAGCTAAAAATGACCCGCGTTATTACCTGTATGGGGTGCATATCACCTCAAAATATCTGGAATCAACAAACGGTCATGTGGCCTTACGGTTAGAGCACGGCGTAAACACGCGCCGTCAAGCCATCGTCCAGTTTCACGGGAAGATCCCCAAGAAAGCAGAGACAACGGAACTGCATTTCACCAAAGAGCCTTATGCCGTACACAGGGATATCGCCGGAGTGAGAGTGGGGTTTACCGTCTTATCGATGCTGGATGGTCTCTTTCCTGATTTAGACCGCGTGATCCCAAAGAAGGTGGAAAATGGTATTCCCCACTTTCAAGCGGAGTACTTGGCCTACCCCTACGAAATGTTTAAGGCCGATTCAGGGTTCATCACCGTTTCCATGTATCCCTCCGGTATGACAGATAGCTGCTTGATGAAGTTTAGCGACAACATCAATCAGCGTTATGGCAACCCCCAGTTTGTTGTCATGCCATGTCGGGTGTAGTTACAGGGAGGTAAGCTGTGACAAATAAGCACCACCAGAGGGTGGACATCAACGACGAGCTGGTCAGGACGGTAGTCCACATCGACGACGGCAGGGATTACACACAGCAGCATATCCACACCATGAGACGTAACTTTTACATTCACGAGGGCATCAGCCCTCCTCTGCCACCCGCACCGAAAGTGGCAGACGTGAAGATAACACCCGTGAAGAATAACAAAAGCGTAAAGCGAGGTAAAAAATAATGAAAGGCAAACTATTGCCTGTGGTTGTCGGTGTTGAAATTCCCCTTGATGAATTCGGGCGCTACAACCTGAACGCACTGCATAAGGCCAGTAAAGAAGGTGAACACAAGCGCCCTTCCAAGTGGCTGGAAACAAAACAAGCAAGAGAGCTTATTAGAGAACTTGAAGTTAAGTTGTTGAAAAACAATCAAAGCCCGAATTCGGGCTTAGGTCGAAAAGTAATCAATGTAGCTCGTGGAGGTACATCACCCGGCACTTACGCTCATGAACTGATAGCCGTTTCATATGCAGGGTGGATTCGACCGGATTTTCAGCTTGATGTGAACCAGGCATTTATCGATTTCAAATCGGGAAAATCAAATATCGGCATTAATGCCCTGCCGTCTCTCGATCACATGGTTGGAAGATTTGATGAGTTACGCCACCAGCTAGCAAAGAATGAGAAGAACGAAGCTGAGTTGCTTTCTGTGTGCAGCCAAATCATGAACGCACGCAAAAAAACCAAAGGGAAGCGTCAGAAAATGATTAGTGCACTGAAAGAAGCAGGCCAAATGGCTATCTTTGATGATGAAAACAGCGGAGAACAACAATGATCAGCATTGATAACGCACAGAATGAAATTGGGTTGCCCGGTCACATTGATGATGGGCGCGAGTGGGCAGAGTGGTTGTTGAAAAAGGCGGATGAAAACAAGAAAACTCAAGGAATTCCTTGGGTCAGTGTCAAAGAAAGAATGCCAGAGGATGATGGCGGCTTTAGCCCTCTATGCCTTGTTTAT
>NZ_FOVO01000070.1 GCF_900115195.1 Xenorhabdus japonica | reverse complement strand
GATTGTAAATCACAAACGATCATCAATGTTCCTACCTTTATGTACTGAAGGCACATCACTGAACTAACTGTTCAATTTAGACCCGTTTGCCCTAGATATTCATATGAAACGACTTGCAAAGGTTTTATTTAGCTTTGTGTTGGTGTCACTTCCTTTTTCGGGGCACAGCTTTCAAGCGCCAACTCAGGAGAAAAACACACATCAAATCTTAGGCATTAAGATTCCGAGCACCCCAAAACCTCCGAGACCTCCGAAAACTCCAAAGAAACATGGAACGAGTGGTATTAAGCATACTTACAAATCAATCAAGGATGCACCACAATATCCTAAGGAATTTATAAATAGACAAAATGGAACCACGAAACGTCCTATGGGCAACAGCCCATTGTTGGCAGAATTACGAAGGGACATAGAGCCAGGAAAATGGTATAAAGTTTATAAGGATGGACTAGTTAATGGACAAAAAGTATCTATTCATTATTTTGAAAGCAAAAGTGGTCAAGTGTTTAATGTAAAGGTTATACATGGCTGGAGCAACAAAATATGAAACTTAGTTATCATATTGAAGATAAACATGCAGAGAAATTTATTAGTCTTTTAGTTTTGGGGGTACTACAAGCCTTGGATAAAAAACTCATATCTATTGATGAGGCAGAAGGGTTTATATTCAAGCCTTATGTTTCCGATTTACTGGAGACCATAAAATCATCTAAAGAATTATCTAAGATAATTATAGACGGGTGTTTACTTGACGACGTAAAAGATTTAATACCTGACAAATTGCAAGGTGAAATTGATGCGTTGATCGAAAGAACATCGTCAGTTATCCGCAACAGCAAAGAAATCGGACGGTTAGTCGAAAAAGAAATCAGGGTTGTAGGTAAAGGTATAAATGAAGGTGGTATGTAGCGATAAAAGGCAAACTTGCCAGCCTGCAATTAAGCATAATCTGACAATTACCCGTTTTGTTTATCAATTTCAAAGCGGGTGACTACTATCTTTTTAAATCTGAATTTCGGGCATAAAAAACCCCGCACTGGGCGAGGTCTGATAATTCAATAAGCTGTGTGACATTGCTATCACTCTTATCACAATAGCAGCATTTTTACGATCGTAAAGTTATTTTCAAAAGTTACTGCATAATTGGTGCGCGCTGATATTCATTGGCTCTTTTTGGACACATTTATCCATTTCTAATGGGATATCTAACATCATCAGCATTCCCTCGGCTTTTTGTAGCCTCTTCCCGATATGCGTGTCAGAGCAATGATGATCATGCGCCAATTGCATGAACGTTTTACCGAATACGTAATAGTCGAACAGCAAATCATGCGCCTCGCTATTTTTCTGATTCAGTCTTGCCATGCAGTTAGAAATGATGATGGCATCATCATCACAACACTGAGGGCGGGATTTCACTCTGTTGGGCACCAGCCCCTTGAACCCTGCGGCAATTGAGGGCCAGTTAACCGCCTCACGATTATCCGCCGCCCATGCACCCCAGCGCTCCAATACCATCTGAATATCACGCATCAAGCTGTCTCCGCTGTCTTTTTCATAAATGTCAATTCTCTGGCCTGATCCCCGTTCTGGAGGAGGTCGTTAAAATCCCCGTTATCAGGCCAGCGAACACTGACCCTTTCCAAGTCGTTATTCGCCTTTAGATTTTTAGTCGCGCACGCCATTGCCGCCGCATGGCCTGTGGCGCTCCAGTCCGTATCCGCGAAAATGATTAAATGCTTAACGCCGTTGGGAACCAGAAAGCGCTCCATAAACCCCGCATGCAACACTGACCACGTGTTAACGCCGTAAATCTGCTTGCAGGACAATGCCGTCTCAATCTCTTCGGCAATCCCCAATGTCGAATCAACCGGGAAAAGACGGATTGCCAGTGACTGAGCATGATCGCGGTAACTGTCCTCCTGTGTCGCATCCAGTTTTTTCTGTGGGGTGATGTCCGCCTTTCTGTCCCCGTCAAGGTAGGTACGGTGCAGATAGCACAACGTGCCTTTCGCATCCGTGACCAATGCCCAGAGGGCTTGCAGTTTTCCCTGATAAACAGGCTGGTCGGGGCAGTACCTCACATTGTCGGCAGGCAGAACATGAATGCCCCGGCTGCGCAAATAGGCTTCCCCTTGCGTCCCTTTCAGGCTGGGCAAGTTGGCGTAGCAGGCGGTGACTCTGTTCCTGAACGGGGTGATATTGGTCACTTTTTTCACCACACTGCGTTTATCCGACTGGATACCGAGAAGCACGTCAATCTCATCGGCCAGTGTTTTATAGTCCTTGCCCTGAGTCAGTGTGAGCAGCCGCCAGCCATCCCCCGCATGGCAGGTACAAATGAATGTTCCCCGTCCTTCTTTATCGTCAATACGGAATTTGCCTTTCCGTTTGCATATCGGGCACTTCCCTTTAAAGTGTTTCTTGCCTGTCACCGGGGGCAATTTGTAATAAGCGAAAATTTCAGGCCAGTGGCCAATAACCGCCTCGGTCGTTTTTATTCTGTTCATTGTGCGCCTCCCTGATAGGCTGAGGTGCCCAGTTGTTCACGGATATCGCGCACCTTCTGGCGGGCAACCTCAAGGCGCATTGCCTGCTGTTCGTGGCGGGACTGCTGTGTTTGTTCTGACTTCTTGCGGGATTTTGCCCAAGCGATTTGCTTGTGCTTGATGAAGTTATTCACTTCGGGAGTCAGTTCCTGCGGAGTGTCATAGAGTCCGCGAGGTTCGACGCCGAACTTGTCTTTAAACGTGTTGGATACCCAGCCGTCACTGATCGCCTTGCCCTGTGACGCCCGCTGGTTCTGGTAGTACTTCAACTGGGAATAGAAACTTTGCTTTTCAGCCTGTGTGTAGACACGTGCTTTCTGCACGCCGAGTGGGCGTGTTCTATGCGCAAAAATTACTGAAGTTAAATTTTGATTAAGTTTTGTTTGACAAAAATACAGAACTGTCGTCTATCCTGAGATAGATGATGTGTAGGCGAGTGTGCTTTTTCAGCACAAGGATGTTAAAGAGCAGTAACGATTATTTTGAGCCGTATTGAAGCCATAATGGATCGCAATCTAAGGCTTTAGCAATTTCTAAAATAAATCTAGGGCGTTTAGTGATCCCAGCTTCAATTCGCTGAATTGATTGCTGTCTTGTTCCAGATAGTTCAGCTAATTGAGCTTGAGTCATATTTAGCTCGTATCGTCTATTTTTTAATCGCTTGGATATAGTTTCCATCCTTGCAAATCTCCTTTATACAAGTTTGATTGTATTTAATAACACATTATACTGTTTGTAAAATACAGTTTTTATTGTAAGAATCCTCCTTTAATTAAAGGAGGGGTTATGAGTCTTGCAGGTAGAGTCAAAAACAGAAGGCTTGAGTTAAAGTTAACTCAAGTAGAGGCGGCTATGATTGCTGGCATTAGTCAGCAATCTTGGGCCACTATTGAAGATGGGAAAACTCTGAGGCCACGGAATATAATAAGCATAGCCAAAGCTCTGAAATGCAATGCTGAATGGCTAATGACAGGTGGCGATTTCCAACCCCTTTGTGATGTCAACATTCGAAGAGTGCCGTTAATAAGTTACGTACAGGCAGAGAAGATAGCGAGAGGCTTTCCTATACGCGGCTACAATGACTTAGAACACATCATAACCGATATGAATTGGTCAGGACGCGCATTTGCATTGCGTATAGACGGGGATTCAATGGAACCCGATTTTAAGGCTGGTGATATTGTTATTATCGATCCAGAAGTTACTCCTAATCCCGGAGAGTTCGTAGTAGCAGCAAGCTATGAACGGGAGGCAACATTTAAAAAATATAGGCCAATAGCTATAAATATTGATGGAACGCAGCACTTTGAACTCATCCCATTAAATAATGATTATCCTATTTTGGATAATCAGCGGATAAAAATCACCATTATGGGAACAATGGTTGAACATCGAATTTACCGTAGAAAACGATAATTTTTATTAGCCCTCCTCTTTTTCAGCCCGCCCGGCGCGGGTTTTTTATTAAAAATTCTTATAAATACAAAAAGGTACAAAAAAATAACAATAAATACAGCCTTAGTTGTTGTCATTAAACAATTTTAATTGTATATTCTAATCATCAAACAGGCAGGACGCCCACGAAGTAGCCGCTACAGGCGGATGAAGATGTAGATGATTTGATAAAAACAACAGCATCAAAAATACCAATAACACTGCTCTTTAACAGACAACGCTGAAAAAGCGCACCATTCTTACCAGTTGATTACTGACTGAGATGTGAAAACTACTCAATCACCAATCAACTAAGGGGGATGATATGCACAACGTTCATGGCTACAACAATGCAAGAAAAAGAAGGCATGAGCGCAGAAAAGAGCAACAAGAGACATATAACAAGGATAAAGCCATCAATATGGCGT
>NZ_FOVO01000071.1 GCF_900115195.1 Xenorhabdus japonica | reverse complement strand
GATTGTAAATCACAAACGATCATCAATGTTCCTACCTTTATGTACTGAAGGCACATCACTGAACTAACTGTTCAATTTAGACCCGTTTGCCCTAGGGAGTCAGCCCCTTCTTTTACTGTAAATAATGAGTTCTGTTATACTCTGCAAAATATTTTGTTCTCATGTTTTCTTATGTGTGTGTATTTGTGCGGCGAACGGTGTATCCAATCGGTGTATCAATTTTTAAGATTTATCACATGATTTAACATGAATTTGTTGTTAAAAAACAAATGGTTATATTAATGAAGAAACATATTGTAGAAGTGATGATCTCCGAACAGGAGATTAAGCAACGTATTGCTGAGCTGGGGCAACAGATTACAGAACATTATCGTAATAGCGATCGTGAATTGGTGTTGGTTGGCCTGTTAAAAGGATCATTTATCTTTATGGCAGATCTATGTCGCGAAGTTCAGGTTCCTCATGAAGTGGATTTTATGACGGCATCCAGCTATGGCAATGAGATGAGTTCTACCCGCGATGTGAAAATTCTCAAGGATCTGGATGAAGACATTCGTGGTAAAGATGTGTTGATCGTTGAAGATATCATCGACTCAGGCAATACACTGAATAAAATCCGCGAGATTCTGGGGCTGCGTGAACCTAATTCACTGGCGATTTGTACTTTGCTGAACAAACCATCTCGTCGTGAAGTCGATGTTCCGGTTGAGTGGATTGGTTATTCAATTGAAGATAAATTTGTCGTCGGTTACGGCATTGATTATGCACAACATTATCGTCATTTGCCTTATATCGGACATGTCACCCTGCTGGAAGATTAGTTTTAATTCCTACAGTGTGAACAAATGGCAGCGAAAGGCTGTCATTTGTTTTTATAATCAATGCGTTATGTTTTAACGTCATTTTGTTTGAGATAACTTGGAAATAGCCTGACGATAATTGAGTTCCAATTTTTCACGACTGTCAGCGGTGATATCCAGATCATGCAACTCGCCATCCTTCAAACCATAAACCCAACCGTGGACCATCACTTTCTGTCCGCGTTTCCATGCAGATTGCATAATGGTTGAGTGACCGAGGTTATAAACCTGCTCAATGACATTCAGTTCACACAAGCGATTCAGTCTATCGCTAGGAGGTAACTCACCAAGCATGGAACTGTGCTTGTACCATAAATCACGGATGTGGAGTAGCCAGTTATTGATTAAACCCAATTCAGTACCATCCACGGCGGATTCAATACCACCACAACCGTAGTGACCACAAATAATGATGTGTTCAACCTGCAAGACATCAACAGCATATTGTACGACCGATAAACAGTTTAAATCGGTATGAATAACAAGATTAGCGACATTTCGATGAACAAAAAGATCGCCGGGTGCGGCATCAATCAACTTTTCAGCAGGTACGCGGCTATCAGAACAGCCTATCCACAGAAAATGAGGTTTTTGCGCTTTTGATAATTCCTTGAAAAAAAGCGGATTCTCTTCATTTACGGACTTTGACCACTGTTTGTTCCTGGAAAACAGCTCTTCAATTTTTCTCATCATAACGAATAGCCTGGCAACATTTTTGAGATAGAATCATATACAACATTAATTGAGAATTTAATATTTAATTGAAGAATGTTTTTTATTTGGCCCCAGTCATTGCTAAGAAATAGGGGAAAAATAATGGCATAATTCCTATCTTGCACTCAGAACTAGCGAATAATAAAGGTATTTTTTACTTATGGCTTACGCATTGGAATTGACGCAGCTCACGAAAGTCTATGAGGGTGGAGTGAAAGCGCTGCGGGGGATTGATTTACATGTAGAAGCAGGTGATTTCTACGCGCTTTTAGGGCCAAATGGGGCAGGGAAATCCACAACGATAGGTATTATCAGCTCCTTGGTCAATAAAAGTAGTGGTAAGGTCAAGGTCTTTGGCTACGATATTGATACGGATCTCGTCAATGCTAAACGGCAGCTTGGTCTTGTTCCACAGGAATTTAATTTCAATCAATTTGAGACGGTGATTCAGATTGTATTGAACCAGGCGGGATATTATGGCGTTCCGCGCAATGTAGCGCAGGAAAGAGCTGAAATCTATCTTACTCAATTGGATTTATGGGAAAAGCGCAACGAACGAGCAATTCGTTTGTCGGGTGGTATGAAACGGCGTTTAATGATTGCCCGCGCTTTAATGCATCAGCCAAAATTGTTGATTCTCGATGAACCTACAGCGGGAGTGGACATCGAACTACGCCGAGCTATGTGGGAATTTTTGAGAGAATTGAATACGCAGGGAACTACGATCATTCTGACGACCCATTATCTTGAAGAAGCTGAAATGTTGTGCCGTAACATTGGCATTATTCAACACGGTCAGTTGGTAGAAAACACGACGATGAAAGATCTGCTCAGCCAGCTTGAAAGTGAAACATTCTTGTTCGATTTAACACCGAAAGGAACGGTGCCTATCGTTGAAGGTTACGGCTATCGGCTGGTCGACACAGCAACGTTGGAAGTAGATGTAAAACGTGGGCAGGGTTTGAATGATATTTTCTCCCAGCTGAGTACGCAGGGTATACAAATCAGCAGCATGCGTAACAAAGCGAACCGTCTGGAAGAGCTGTTTGTCGGATTAACTAATAGTAATCAAGGGGATAGATAATGTTCCAACTGTATTGGGTGGCTCTGAAAACCATTTGGATTAAAGAGATTACCCGTTTTGGTCGTATTTGGGTACAGACATTACTACCACCTGTAATCACTATGTCCCTTTATTTCGTTATATTCGGTAATCTGGTGGGTTCCCGCATTGGTGAAATGGGGGGATTTGGCTATATGCAGTTTATTGTGCCTGGGCTGATAATGATGTCAGTAATCACCAACTCTTACTCTAACGTTTCTTCGTCTTTCTTTGGCGCTAAGTTCCAGCGCAGTATTGAAGAAGTGCTGGTTGCTCCGGTTCCAACCCATATTATCATTGCTGGGTTTGTTGGAGGAGGAGTGGCTCGTGGGGTGTGCGTTGGTATTCTGGTGACATTAGTTTCCTTATTATTCGTACCGTTACAGATACATTCATGGGGAATGGTGGTAATCACTTTGCTGGCAACAGCGATTCTATTTTCGTTGGCGGGGCTGTTGAATGCTATTTTTGCGAAAACATTCGATGATATTAGCATTATCCCAACATTTGTTCTGACTCCATTGACTTATCTGGGAGGTGTATTTTACTCCCTTACCTTGTTGCCGACTTTTTGGCAGGCAGTATCAAAACTTAACCCAATCGTCTATATGGTCAGTGGCTTCCGCCATGGTTTTCTCGGTATTACGGATGTTTCTTTGGCGATGTCATTAGGTATGTTGAGCCTATTTATTATTGTGTTTTATTTCCTGGCTTGGTATCTAATTGAATCAGGGCGAGGATTAAGAACGTAATAACCAAAATCTGATACTCCGCCGTTGATTACGGCGGAGTAGGAAATAAATAGTTCATTACACCCAACGTATAGAAAGAACCAATTTGATATTCCGTACCCGTTTAAAAAGACTGAATCGAAAGACGATTGGCTATTTCAAATCAGAAGAGATACACGACAAGGTGATAGGGAGTTTCATCGAACGTAAATACTATTCTTTATCCAGTGCGCCGTAAAACCCCGGCCTTCAGAGGGTGTCGCAAAAGCTCATGTTATCCATTAAGATCGGCGCTCTTCCTTTAGGCGCCTGTC
>NZ_FOVO01000074.1 GCF_900115195.1 Xenorhabdus japonica | reverse complement strand
GTTTGGAAACAAGCCAAATATCACTGGCGACGTTTTATCACCTGGACTCAGGACACAATGGAGGATGAGCTAAATACGCTATTGGACGGTTATGGCGAACAATTTGTAATTAATTTTTCTTGAGCACTTAGTTAGATAACAAATTTAATTGTAAAACGACTAAACTATATTTATTTAAATTATTTTTAATTATTGTTTTTTGGGTTATCGTTTTAATATTTCTATATCAGAATGATAAATCCTATTTTTATTATCCATTATTTTTAAGATCAATAAATATGCTTTTTAGTAAGTTACTTAATTGAAGCATAAAGATAAAGGTTATATTATATTCTTCCAGTCAAATAGATCAGGTCGAGTGCGAATTTCTATAGGTCGGGTAAATTTCGGCCGTAATAGATTTCCTGTATCTCTTTTTTAAGTAAATGGGTTATTTCTTTCTTTTCCGTTTCACGCAGTTCTTCAGCTGTGGTATTGAATAAATATTCATTCAGATCAAATTCTTTCAACATCATTTTGGTATGGAAAAGATTTTCCTGAAAAATATTTACATCAATCATATAGTACTGAGATTGGATTTCTTCTGTCACATAATTTTGGATAGAATTAATTTCATGATCGATATAGTGTTTTACGCCATTAATATCCCGAGTAAAACCACGAACACGATAATCCATCGTCACAATATCAGATTCCAATTCATGTATCAGATAATTCAGCGCCTTAAGGGGAGAAATAACACCGCAGGTTGACACTTCAATATCTGCTCTGAAAGTACATATACCACCATCTGGATGGCTTTCCGGATAGGTATGCACACAGATATGGCTCTTGTCCAAGTGGGCAATGACAGAATCGGGGAGTGGGCCAGGGTTTTCCGTATTGTCCACAAGGTTGGGATCAATAGGCTCTTCACTAATCAGAATGGTAACGCTCGCACCTTGTGGATCATAGTCTTGGCGGGCAATATTAAGAATGTTTGCACCAATGATTGAACAGGTTTCACTGAGTATTTCAGTTAGGCGGGTTGCATTATACTGTTCATCAATGTACGCGATATAACTGTCGCGATCGGCATTCGTTTTTGCATAACAGATGTCGTAAATACAAAAACTCAAGCTTTTTGTTAGATTATTAAAGCCGTGCAATTTCAGTTTGCGCAATTTAACTCACCTCCCGGATGATGGGTGATTATGGGTTTCCAGATAGCGCATTCAGTAAGTATTGCGGTAGTGCAAAACTTCCTGCATGTACAGCTGGTGTGTAGTAACGGCAGGTTATGCCTGCATCTTCAAAACGTTGTTGTAGTATTGTCAGAGGCACCTGACGTAAGGCGATATTCTGTGTTGCCCATACAAACGTCATGATTCCACCGTAATAGGTTGGAATGGCGGCTTGGTAAAAACTGCTGTCAGCAAAATAATGAGTTAACTTCTTATGGCTATTAATAGCTTCATCTTGTTGCAGGAAACAAACACCGTTTTGGGCTACAAAAATACCTCCGTCGCTCAGGCAACGAGCGCAGCCTGCATAAAATTCAGAGGTAAACAGGCTTTCACCTAGCCCTGCGGGGTCGGTACAATCAGAAATGATGACATCAAATTTTTCAGATGTGGTTTTGACAAAATTAACGCCGTCGTCAATCACTAGGTTGAAACGGAGATCGTCATAAGCTCCAGCGCTATGGTTTGGCAAATACTGGCGGCAGAATTCGACGACATCAGCATCAATTTCTACCATTGTGATATTGTCGAGATAGTTATGGCGGCAAACTTCACGTAGCATCCCACCATCACCACCGCCAATGATCAATACTTTTTTGGCTTGACCGTGGGCAAATAGTGGCACATGAGCCATCATTTCATGATAGATAAATTCATCACGCTCTGTAGTTTGCACTACACCATCAAGTGCCATGATGCGACCTAGTTCTGCATTTTCGAAAATGATTAGATTTTGATGCTCAGTTTTATCGTGATAGAGCACGCTTTCAACGGCGAAATACTGACCGAAATTAGAATGTAACGTTTCATACCAAATTTCTTTTTGTGACATCTTCTGGCATTCCTCCACTGTGATATTCATAGGCATTAGGTGCATATAGATAGAGCACATAGTAACCAACTATTCACGTAGTTGTCACTTAGTTTCAACATGAAATTAACCTGTAGAAGTATCCAAAGGAGTTATTTTACATAGGAGAGTAAACCGAGGGAGTTCCGTGCAAAAGAGTGGCATTTAGTCTCATGAGGCAGGCTGATTCCCTTCAAGTCGTTGTATCCTAATCTCTTTAGCTCCAGCATTAACTGAGTGTCATAGTTACTGAGATCCCATTTTTGACGTTGGGCAAAATAGAAAATGGCGTGCTGAATTTGACTCTTCGGGATTTGACTATAGCCACAGTCAAATTTTAGATAAATAAAGACTGCCTCTAGATCTGCAAGCTCTTCTGCTTCATTTTCAGACAGCGCGTTTGCCGGTTGAGCAAAAATAAACAGAGCCAGAATGTACATGAATAAGGTAATTTTTTGCATAATTCTATTATACGGATTTTCTACTGATTGACATAAATTAACATACTAATATAGTTAGATTACCCTTTGACATTCTCCCCGGCCTAAAGCTGTCTCTTAGTCACATCTCCACATCAACCGATTTAGCCAGTAAATACCCATCAATAAGCGTTTGTAGCAGGAACCAGCCTTCCCATAGTCTTTC
>NZ_FOVO01000075.1 GCF_900115195.1 Xenorhabdus japonica | reverse complement strand
ACACGAGATTACAAAACACCGAATGAGTTATTTAAAGGAATACCCACTCATTTACTTCGTTCATTACGGTGTTGCGCTTAATATGTGAATCCAAGATCATATAAAAATCACATAAATTCACTGCCATAATCTACCTAAATCAAATACCAATTTCCCTATCCTCCATTACTTAAAAGTAAAAAATAACCATATAAATCAATACACAGACAACTAAAACAATACATTCGCATTATTTGATAAGCATTGATAAAATTAATCGTAATAATTCACATCTAAAATAAAAACACAAGGATAATTTCATTTACAATGATCCCATTTACTTTCGAGTAAATAAAAAACTTATTATCTATAATTTTTCGTTTATACTTTTTAAACGCTTTTAAACACTAAAGGCATGTTATGAGCCAAGCATTACAATACTTAATTAACTTGATACACTTAGAAAAAATAGAAGAAGGAATTTACCGAGGACAAAGTGAAGACTTAGGATTTCCTCAGGTTTTCGGCGGACAAGTAATAGGTCAAGCTCTATATGCAGCAAAACAAACCGTAGCGAATGATAGAATGATTCACTCTTTCCATAGCTATTTTCTACGCCCAGGTGATAGCCATAAACCCATTGTGTATTATGTTGAAATATTACGTGATGGAAAAAGTTTCAGCGCCCGCCGTGTCAGCGCAATACAAAATGGTCATCCTATTTTCTACATGACGGCTTCCTTTCAAGGACATGAAAAAAGTTTTGAACACCAAAATATCATGCCTCTGATCCCCCCTCCCGAAGAGTTAGAGTCCCAAGAGGAAATTGTGAAAAAAATGGCTAACTCACTCTCTCCTCAATTAAAAAAAACTTTTTCCGTCGCACCATTGGAAATGAAGCTAGTTCCCCTTCAAAAGCTACCCAATCATTCATCCCAAGTCCCTGTGCGTTATGTTTGGTTCCGTAGCAATGGAAAAATGCCAGAAGATCCATTCATTCATCATTGTCTGCTGGGCTACGCATCAGATTTCAATTTTTTACCTACAGCATTACAGCCTCATGATGTAGAGTTTATGGAAAAAAATATGCAAATAGCCACAATTGACCACTCAATGTGGTATCATCGCCCTTTCAGTATGGATGATTGGTTACTTTATTCAATCGAAAGCCCATCTGCATCAGGTACCCGTGGTTTTGTTCGTGGGCATATCTATAACCGTTCAGGTGTGCTTATCGCTTCTGCTGTTCAGGAGGGACGTAATCCGAAAGCTATAATGAATTGAATCAATACCGTATACTAATAACCTGAATGCCAAACTGTCTTAGCATTGTCATTCCTTTGGGAAAGCCTGTTCCTCCTAAAGCGGATGAAGTAAAAATACTAGTCAACAAACAACCAACGACCAACGACGCCGCATACTCCATGTATCCCGAAAACATCACAGACATCATCAACACGTAACCATCTCTTCAATATGACCACACCCCATAAGCCTGTAATGCCTGCAATCAGTCCCATTACCAATGCGCCACCAATTCCAACTGTTGCAGCAGCAGGTGTAATGACCACTAAACCAGAAATACATCCGGAACATGCCCCTAAAAGCGAAGGCTTCTGGCGAAACAACCACTCAAAGAAAATCCATGACAATACCGCGCCTGCCGTTGCTACCACCGTATTCACTAAAGCTAACGCTGAGATACCATTCACTGTTCCCGCAGATCCCACATTAAAGCCAAACCAACCAATGTAAAGGATCGCTGTTCCAATAAAAGTCATTGATAAGTTATGAGGTTTAAATGCTTCCCGCCCAAAACCTGAACGCTTACCAAGTAAGTAAGCACCAACTAGCCCTGCAGCTGCTGCATTGATGTGGACAACAGGCCCACCAGCAAAATCCAAAGCTCCATCTTTAGCAAGCCAACCACCTCCCCACACTATATGGGCCATGGGAATATAAGATGCTGTCAACCACAATGCACTAAAAATCAACAAAGCTGAAAAACGAACTCTTTCACATAAAGCCCCTACAATCAAAGCAACAGTAATACACGCAAATGCACCTTGGAAAACAACATGGATCAACTGATAAAAACTGCCATTTAAATCAGTTATAGATATATTTTTCAACATGACCTGATCAAAGCCACCCCAAAAATAATTACCCATTCCAAAAGTCATACTATATCCATAAATAACCCAGAGCACACAATCCAATGAAAAGCTGACAATAATCTGCGACATCAGTGATAAAACATTTTTGCTGCGTAGTAACCCCCCATAAAATAAGGCAATACCAGGTATAGTCATAAAAAGTACAAGTATCGTATTTAACCCCAATTCTGTTTAAGCCGTCACTGGAATATCTTTTTCTTCTGAGTAGAAAACTTTCAGTGATGGTTTCTTCTTTTTATGACAATAAGCCATTAACCCCGTTAAAACAGTCAACAGAAATCCTTTCATACTTCGATGACGAGCATGTTCTATTTGACAGATATTTTTTAATTGCCCATTAACCGTTTCGATAATAAAACGCCTTGATCACAGTTTCTAAAGCCACACTGGACATCGCTGCCAGTCATGAGTTTGCACAGTTCACTGCAAGTAACGACTCTGATGGTTTTGATGCCATTCTTGCTGA
>NZ_FOVO01000077.1 GCF_900115195.1 Xenorhabdus japonica | reverse complement strand
TATAGGCCATAGCGCATTTTCCTTTGGCGAGAAAGATGCCTACTATAGCAACTGACCACCTTTTTCAGAAATTGCACCTATCATGCGAATCCAAGAAATATTAGATAATATCTGGATATTTGAATTGATTTATCAGGGTAATTATATTGTCAGTTAAACTCATATATTGTTTAAATATAGCATCCTAATGGTTACACTTAGGAAGGAAAAAGATCACAGCATTAAAAATATTTCAAATATAGCTTACTTGATTAATGGATTAAAAATGAAAGAATTACTGCAAAACCACCCCAATAATAGAAGATTTCCTGTTAATGGTTTTCGGATAATCAAAAATATCCTCAAGGAAAGAAAAGGAGTAGCGTTTCTCAAGCCTGTTCAGGCGGTTGGTTTAATCATTCTTTGGGTTGTAACATTTTTGCTGAGTGTACTAACGCTCGTAATCACGGTATTAATCTTTGATACCAATAACATGCCTTCGGGGGGATATCTGCTCTGGGCTAGTTTAATTGGTTTGAATTCACTTGGAATATATCTCTCCATCTACAGTTTCCAACGCATCAAAAACCTTCCTATTACTGAACAAAAACACTATTACTCACAAGCAAAGTGCTCTGTTTTGCCGGAAGAGAAACGTCAGGCATTACGTTTGCATATCGTTAGCTGCTATTACGACGGATTTTGGACAGAAACATTAGAACATTACCCTTTGAAAAGCAGTGTTTCTCATGATAATTATCAATATCGTCTTTTACCTTTGTCTGATGCAAAGCCTCATCAATCCGAAGTTTACAAAAATTGGGGCATTCTTAATGAAAAAGATTATTGGAAAATATTGCATGAATTATGGGCCGGGATGCATTCAGAACGTTTTGCGGTTGATGCGGTTTTTACCGATGGAGAAATGTTTAAGGTACTTGGTAGCTTGATTGAAGAACAGCCTGAATATGTACAGCAATGTTCTCGTTCAATTAATGGTCACCCTCCCGCTTTACTTTGGGGATTTGATCTCTGGCGAGCGATTGTACTGAGCCGAAACTGTTTTGCTGCCGGTTATATCAGTGAAGAGACAGCGTGGAAAAATATACTTAAAACAGCCGATTATGTTTATGAAATTTTTGACAGTTTTGATGCGTTCCACACAAATTACCGACTGGGAAATGCCTATTGGAGCCGGGATTTTGATACTGTAAAAGGGCGTCTGAAAGAATTTTTGTTTTACAAAGAGCATTGTGACTGGCCGATAGCTCAATTACCTTGGCCAAATGCGAAAGGCATTTTTATAGAACAATATATGAAAGACGGTTTTGCTGATGTTGTTAATTCTCTATTGCGGGATCAAATGGAAGGCTCATTTGACGACGAAATAATGGATGAAGATAGTAGCCATACTGAAATTCGAGTTTTGCACTAATAATCTACAAGAATAGGCATTTACATTATATAGTAAAAGGGATCAATATATGATTAATCTTCATAAATATGATGATGTGCCTTAAAAATGATGAATCTGCCTATTTTTATAAGGTGTAATATCAACACCTTATAACCGTAAACGATTAGAATTCTGTTCTGTTGATTAAAGCATATTTTTCTTTTCCGGGAAGATAACGGATTGGAACAACTTGCATCGCACGGATAGTATCCAAAATAATCTAAATTAGCTGCTATATACTCACCGACATTATTTTGATTATTTTAAGGAAATTCAAAATTTATAGATATTTCACTAAAAATCTCGGCTGCTTCAAAAACCCGTTTTTCGGGATAAAAATAAAATGATACTGAATACTACAAAGATAGAAACGCTAATTAATAACCAAGCCGATAGCAAGAGCCATTAAAAAGAACAAGTTATAATTGATATTTTGTTGTGGATTCATGGACGAGTTTTTTTAGTATTTTCGTAATGGATAATTGAAAATATATCCTGTACTTACAGAAAAGTAGATCAATAAAAGAATTTATGTTTTATAGTTGGGATTATTTTGATCTTGATAACATCTCTTATTGGTAATTTATATCGGTAACTTTATTATTCTAATCATATAATTACATATAGCTCTTGGGGGGAAGCTAGGGCAAACGGGTCTAAATTGAACAGTTAGTTCAGTGATGTGCCTTCAGTACATAAAGGTAGGAACATTGATGATCGTTTGTGATTTACAAT
>NZ_FOVO01000078.1 GCF_900115195.1 Xenorhabdus japonica | reverse complement strand
ACTAAGCGCCAGAAGGCTGGCTGGGATAATGGCTATATGATGAAAATCCTGACAGTGGGATTTTCATCTGTATAAATTAGACCCGTTTGCCCTACATGGATACCGTTGAGCAGTTGCACGGAACCTACTTTTATGATAGAATGCCTAACCTTTCCGCTTGGAAAGCTATTGTTAGCAAATGTAATTTTTGAAAGCACCTGATGTTCTTGTTTATCGTTTAAAACTTGGTAATAAGTACCTATCGAAATCGTAAAACTGAGCTAATGTGCTATCCTGATAGAGTCGATCAATTGCCATGTCAGATAAACCTTAGTACCATATTAAACTTCTCATTTTCACTCTCCCTACTCTTTTTCTTTATACCATCATCTCATCATTTTTCATCAGTTAGTTTTTAACTCTATTTTTATTAATCCTAATCCTGTTTTAATTTAAGGAAGCTGAGGTGCTGCCACGTACTATTTCTATCAATCTTATTTTGCCTATTTTTTCACTCTCTGTATTTTTTATCGGTGCAATGGAATTCATGTTATCACCTATGCTTAAGCCTTTAGCTGATGCATTTAAAACAACAACAGATTGGCGTTGGCAATAGCTCCCAATTTGGAGATTGCAGTCGGATTGCGCATTTTTGGTGGTATTGATTCTGCCGCTTTGATTCCGACCATTTTTGCGTTGATTGCAGAAATCTTTCCATCTCATAAACAAGCGTCAGCAATGGGAGTCGTTATGTTTGGTATGACCGCGGGCATTGCTGGTGGTCCTGTATTTGCTGGCGTTTCAACGGAGTTGTTTTATTGGCAGGTGCCATTTTTGGTCAGCGCAGCAGGATGTCTTTTGCTCTGTGTTTTAAGTAAAAATGTCTTAAATAAAAAATACATTCCAAACCAGATTAATAACCGAAATGTTAATACCCTAAAAACCGTTCGCCAAACGGTAATATTTCAATGGGTGTACCAAGGAAATTTAATTTGCCCTCTTATTGCAAAAGGATTTTGGAATGGCACGGCAGTCTCTGCTTTTATATTGTCTGGGGAGGTTTTGCGACACCATTATGGGCTAGGAACGGGAGCTGTCGGAGTCTCTGTTTCCGCATTTGGTATCGGATTTGGTTTGGGGAATTTATCCGTGAGTGTTGTGAGGCGCATTAATATTAAGGATGAGTGCACACTTTTATTATCGTTAGTACTTCGATTCTGGCAAATCGGGCAAAACAGGATAAAGGTCAAATAATTGCTATCTCAGAAAGTCTGAATAACTTAGCCATTCTGTTTTTACTTCCGATAGCCACTATGCTGCTGACACAATATGGTACTGCAACCACGATGATAATATTGGGAAGCTGCTTTATTGTGGTAATTGTGCTTTCATTGAAAGATTTTCTAGTGACACCGTCACTTAGTCGGCGTCACTAGCCTTAACCTAGTATTCTTCTGTACCACCACTTTTATCTGATATGCCCCGAAAACCTGCTTCAATAAATGCTTTGGCAAAGACGACATATTATTCTTCGGCACGGCGGCGCATATCAGAGACTCCGCACATTTTGGGACTGGCTAGAGGCAAATCAGATTGCATAACTTCTTGATGTGTTTTTACTGGGTCAATGAATAATTGATAGATTTCATCCAGTTGTAGTGTGGAAAGATAACCACTATGAATACCCTGATAATTTTCTGGAATCGTCGTTGTCGTGGGAAAAACAAGTTGTTCTGGATACAAACGACCACTCCAGAATTCATTACCTTTATCCAGTGATTTAACCATGTCAGGATTGATTAACTCAGAAATTTTAGCGTTGTAAGGGAATCGCAGGCTGTTCTCGGCCGCAGGATAATCATGCTTTACCATCCAATCGACAATGTTTTGTTGTCGTTCCATCAACGCAATATCTTTAAAGAACGCAGTTAATACTATAGGGATTACGATCCCTCCTGCATTGCGATATTTTTCAATAAAATCTAGCCGTTGCTTCAATTGTACATTGGTATCCAACGCACTAACCGAAACCCTTACTTCTGCCTTAGGGCAAACGGGTCTAATTTATACAGATGAAAATCCCACTGTCAGGATTTTCATCATATAGCCATTATCCCAGCCAGCCTTCTGGCGCTTAGTC
>NZ_FOVO01000081.1 GCF_900115195.1 Xenorhabdus japonica | reverse complement strand
TGCTTTTACTTTATCTTCCTGCCTACAGCCCCGAACTGAATCTGATTGAAATCATCTGGAAACAAGCCAAATATCACTGGCGACGTTTTATCACCCGGACTCAGGATACAATGGAGGATGAGCTAAATACTTTATTGGACGGTTATGGTGATCAATTTGCAATTAATTTTTCTTGAGCACTTAATTCATTGATTTTTGTTTTTAAAGATTTATTTTCTAATTCTAAACTTTCAATTTTTGAGAGTAAATCAACTGAACTACTTTCATTATCTATTTCACTTTCAGGTAATTCAAAAGGCCAATCTAGGTTATGCTCTCTAGCCCATTTAGTAACTTGGTCTTTAACTAAAGTAACATCGACTCTATATTCTTCATTATAGTTATAATCCATGATGATATTGTTGCCTGACAATATATCATTATCATATGCATCCCAAAGAGAGGCTCTATAACCACGAATAATATCAACCAATGGACCAGAATTTATATGTTCACTAGGTCTACACCCAGCAAAAATATTTGCAGCTTCATCTAGTTGTATGCCTATTCTTGTTTTATATGGTTTAAGATAATCAGGCAAAGAACGCTCTCCCCCTAGAGAGAAACCTAAAACATCCTCAAGTTGGGATTTCACAAAACCAAACTTCCTATATTCGCTAGCTAATTTACGCTCTGTCATAATAAACTCACTCTAAAAAGGGATGCTGTCTTCAAAGCTAAATGGATCATTTTCAATGATGTTTTTTAGTAACTCTCGAATCAGAGGTCTATTATCACAGTATGAAAATGTAGCTATTCCTAATTTTTCCCCAAAAAAAAGGAGGATTAACTGGACTATTATTCCAATCTCTATCATCTGGTAATTTCAATAAAATAATCTCAGCGGCAGTCACTAAGGAGCAATCCAGCATCTCGCAAATAATATTTAGAGTATCTTCTATAGAAATAAAATCTTTTGCTTTGCTTTTTAATTCACTAAGCGGATCCGCTAAAAACACATTATTCATCACGCCACCTCACGCCCTCATTTAATAGAAGCTATGCCAGCCCGTAGAGGTGTACGGGTTTTCGGGGATCAGCCTAGGCATAGCTTTATTCTTTAACGTCTTGGATAGTCTACTAAAGTCAATTATCGCTGTCTATTCATCCAATTAAGCACGTTTCCCAAATTTGCCATGTACCACATTTTCGCCTCGTTCTAGTGCACCCATATAGTCGGCATACCATTGAAGCATTTCCTGACGACCATCCAAATATTGAGCATGGTTATACGTGCCACGAATGCTGTTTTTATCAACATGAGCAAGTTGTGTTTCAATCCACTCAGAGGGGTAATTTTGTTCGTGCAAAATAGTACTCATTGTGTGGCGGAATCCGTGGCTCGTTGCTTGCCCTGTATAACCAATTCGTCTAATAAACCCGAATTCTGGATAAGAAATTGACGAGAAGCCTGTTCCCGGAGCAATGTTTTGGTGAAGGCCAAAACAGCTCCAGGGAGGAACAGGCTATGAACAACTTAGTTGAAATTTTCATCGATGTCGATGACTTTTGTCGTTTTTTCATTCCACAATGGGAACAGTTTTGTCTCAAGAGGGGATATCGCCTACGTCGTAGAAAAGGTCATATGTATCCCAGTGAAATCATGACCATCTTGCGCCTCTTTCATCTGTCGCATTATCGTGATTTTA
>NZ_FOVO01000083.1 GCF_900115195.1 Xenorhabdus japonica | reverse complement strand
CCTGTCTTTCCTACACAAATATTGCCGGAAGTTGCATCTGTTTTTGAATTTTTGTATTTATTGTGGAACTCAACAATAAAGCCTGTTTGAGGCCCGCGATGCCATTCTCAGCAAATGCCCATAAATGGGCAGAAAAAACTTTTGAACACGCGGAATTAGGTGACTCAAGACGCACGAAACGCCTGATTCAGATTGCCACCTCACTGGCCGAACACACCGGACAATCCCTGATGCAATCCTTAAATTCGCCCGCCGATATTGAAGCCGCCTACCGGTTTACTCGCAATCAGGCAATTTCCCCTCAGGCCATCGCCGAGGCGGGATTCAGCGCCACCCTCTCACCGGCGCGCCAATATGATTGCCTGCTGGCACTGGAAGACACCACGACACTGTCGTTTTCACATGCCTCCGTTAAAAATGAACTGGGATATACCACATCAAGCCAGACATCCCGGGGAATACAGGCCCACTCCGTTCTGTTATTTGCCCCGGCTGAACAACAGGTTGTGGGACTGATTGAGCCGCATTGCTGGCGCCGTAAGCTCAGTGAATACGGTAAAAGCCGAAAGCGTGACTCTCGCCCTTACAAAGAAAAAGAAAGTGATAAATGGGAACGTGCCTCAATGGCGACAGCACAACGGCTGGGAGAGCAGATGAAAAAGGTGATTTCCGTCTGTGACCGTGAGTCGGATATTTTTGAATATCTGACCTATAAAACTGAGCAAAACCAGCGTTTTGTTATCCGTTCAATGCCAAGCCGCCGTATAGAAGAGAGTCAAGACAGACTGTATGATTTTATCAGTACACTGAAACCCGCAGGAGAGCGGCATGTACAAGTCAGGCAGAAAGGGGGACGCAAAGCCCGCTTAGCGCACTGTGATGTCTGTTATGCCGAAGTGACCCTATAAAGTACCGGAAGGTAACACCGGAAACGCAGTGTCTTTAGTTTATGTTGGCTGCCATGAAAAGGGTATGAAGACGGATTAAGCTGGCATCTGCTGACCTCCGAGTCCGTGTGTAGCGCAGAGGACGCACATCGTATCTTCACTTATTACGAACATCGCTGGCTCATTGAGGAATTTCATAAGGCCTGGAAAACTGGCGGAACGCAGGTCGAAGATTTACGAATGCAAAGTAAAGAAAATCTGGAACGAATGATAGTGTTACTGGCGTTCATTGCCGTGCGAATACATCAGCTTCGTGACCTGGGGCTGAATAAAGAAAAAGCGGAAAAACAAAGCTGCGAAGTCATCCTGAGCCCGCAGGCCTGGAAGCTACTGTGGTTAAAACAGGAGAAAAGTCGCCCTCCCCAAGAGCCGCCGAGCCTTTACTGGGCGTATATCAATTTAGGCAAACTGGCAGGCTGGCATGACTCAAAACGGACAGGCCGGGTCGGGTGGGAAAGACTATGGGAAGGCTGGTTCCTGCTACAAACGCTTATTGATGGGTATTTACTGGCTAAATCGGTTGATGTGGAGATGTGACTAAGAGACAG
>NZ_FOVO01000088.1 GCF_900115195.1 Xenorhabdus japonica | reverse complement strand
ACATCCGGACTTTAGTTAAGGCCGTCGCCTCTGTCCCTGATGGAATTCACTGGCCAGGCTCTCATCATTTCAACGCGCTATGAGCGCTTGCACGATACCAGAGTTTCCTGATCACGGTTCGACCTGTCTTGCCATCACTTCTCGATTGCCCGCGCAACCTTTGGAAACTGCTTTTAAATGGGCTCCCTTATTTGCACGGGATGATTTTAGTTGCTTGGTTCCGGGCGGCCATAATTCGGCTCGAATTCCCTGTCATGTGCCAGCAATGCCCAGACAATTCGGGCATTTTTATTGGCCAGCGCTACCACAGTAACATTGATATTACGCCTTGACAGGAGATCGTTCAGCCAGTTCCCTGTTCGCTCTGTTTTCTCTTTGGCGTATCGCACCACGGCTCTGGCTCCATGAATCAGCAGTGTCCGCAAATACTTGTCACCCCGTTTGCTGATCCCCCGCAAGGTTGACTTCCCCCCACTCGAATGTTGCCGGGGGACCAGACCCAGCCATGCCGCCAGTTGACGACCATTAGCGAAGTGACTGGCATCCCCTACCGATGCCACCCGGGCACTGGCTGTTAGCGGGCCGATACCGGGTATTTTCGATAATCTTCGGCTGTCTGCATTGCCACGATGCCAGTGTTGAATTTCCTGTTCCAGTTCCATAACCTGACGATCAAGCTCCTTCAGGTGTTCCCCCAACCGCTGGAGCAGTTGCCTGAAGGTATCTGGCAGGCTATGACTGGCATCCTCCAGAATCTCTGGTAGTCGTACTGCAATCTGTTTTATCCCCTGGGCGATAACGATCCCAAATTCGCTCAGTAAACCACGAATGGCATTGGCCTGCGCTGTACGAGCTTTGACAAATCTCTCTCGTGCGCGATGCACCGACAGGATGCTTTGCTGTTCTTCTGTTTTTACCGGGACAAAACGCCTATTCGGTCGTGTTACCGCTTCACAAATCGCTTCCGCGTCTGCGGCATCGTTTTTATTGGTTTTGACATAGGGTTTAACAAACTGTGGAGCCCTTAATTTGACTTCGTGGCCAAAATCTTGCAGCTTACGTGCCCAATAATGCGCTCCACCACAGGCTTCCATACCAATCAGGCAAGATGGAAGATTGACGAAAAACGTCAGCATCTTCGCTCGCGACAGCTGTTTTTTGAGCACTGTTTCACCCTGTACATCAACGCCGTGGATCTGGAAGACATTTTTTGCCAGATCGATACCAACTGTTGTCATCTT
>NZ_FOVO01000090.1 GCF_900115195.1 Xenorhabdus japonica | reverse complement strand
TTAGCAACAACACCAGCACCTACAGTACGGCCGCCTTCACGGATAGCAAAACGCAGACCCTCATCCATTGCGATTGGGGCAATCAGGTTAACGATCATGTTGATGTTATCACCTGGCATGACCATCTCAACGCCTTCTGGCAGTTCGATAGTACCGGTTACGTCTGTGGTACGGAAGTAGAACTGTGGACGGTAACCTTTGAAGAATGGAGTATGACGGCCACCTTCATCTTTGCTCAGGATATACACTTCAGATTCGAACTGAGTGTGTGGGTGGATAGAACCTGGTTTCGCCAGAACCTGACCACGCTCAACGTCATCACGCTTAGTACCACGCAGCAGAACACCTACGTTCTCACCAGCACGGCCTTCGTCCAGCAGTTTGCGGAACATTTCAACGCCGGTACAAGTTGTTTTCGTGGTTTCTTTGATACCCACGATTTCTACTTCGTCACCGACTTTAACGATACCACGCTCTACACGACCGGTTACAACCGTACCACGGCCGGAGATGGAGAATACGTCTTCGATTGGCAGCAGGAATGGCTTGTCAATGTCACGCTCTGGTTCTGGGATGTAAGAATCCAGTGCTTCAGCCAGTTCAATGATCTTCGCTTCCCACTCGGCTTCGCCTTCCAGCGCTTTCAGAGCAGAACCACGGATGATTGGAGTGTCGTCGCCTGGGAAATCGTACTGAGACAGCAGCTCACGGACTTCCATTTCTACCAGTTCCAGCAGCTCTTCATCATCAACCATGTCACATTTGTTCAGGAATACGATGATGTATGGAACGCCTACCTGACGACCCAGCAGGATGTGCTCACGAGTCTGTGGCATTGGGCCATCAGTTGCAGCAACAACCAGGATCGCGCCGTCCATCTGCGCAGCACCGGTGATCATGTTTTTCACATAGTCGGCGTGGCCTGGGCAGTCAACATGTGCGTAGTGACGAGTTGGGGTATCGTACTCTACGTGAGAAGTAGAGATGGTGATACCACGCGCTTTTTCTTCTGGTGCGTTATCGATCTGATCGAATGCACGAGCGCTACCGCCGTAAGTTTTTGCCAAAACGGTGGTGATTGCAGCAGTCAGGGTAGTTTTACCGTGGTCAACGTGGCCGATAGTACCAACGTTAACGTGCGGTTTTGAACGTTCAAACTTTTCTTTAGACA
>NZ_FOVO01000091.1 GCF_900115195.1 Xenorhabdus japonica | reverse complement strand
GGATTGTAAATCACAAACGATCATCAATGTTCCTACCTTTATGTACTGAAGGCACATCACTGAACTAACTGTTCAATTTAGACCCGTTTGCCCTATATACATGATTCAATAAATTGATGTCACGACCTAAAAATGCATAATTGTTCATAATCGCGTTATTTAGATTTATGTCATTTCAGAAGAGTAAAATATAAACATTAAATCATTTGTCTAAATATGATTATTAATAAATGCTATTTAAATATAATTCAGATATCTTTCATTGTGGTAAATTTGATTTCATAAACGTTAATTTTTAATGTTTATATTTTGTTTTTCTTTGGTATGGTAGTGGTGTAAGCAGCTTGCTAATTAAATATGGGCCTATTGTTATTTTAGTTTACGTATAAAAGATGATAATACCATTAACTAATGAGGGTGCTACAATGTCAAATGTGATCGATATATTAGTTGCTGTGGATGCGCAATCTATTATGGAGCAATATGGTAGAATTAGTACTAATATTAATGCGCCTACTTATCTTGGCTGTAGAAGCGACGATATTCATATGTTGGCGCGGCCAAAATATGTTATATCTGGTCAGGGTGGAAGTGAATTAAAAATTGACGCTAAAAATGGTGATGTTATTCGTTGGCGTGGGGCTACTTTGTCTAAAGATGCAGAGTACTCAGCTGCATTATTGAAAATTGTCCCGCTGAGTCGGAGAGCAAGTGAATTTTTTACTGCGCCAGTGGTAAAGCCGATTCATTCTTATGTCCCTGTATTGAAGTCTGACGATACAATAGTAAACCCTGATCTGCTGGACGTAGATCTCCAGTCAACAGTTAATTACCATTGGGAAACTATGGTTAAAAGTATGCCTCCTCCTCATTCTGCGTCTACAGAATTTTATACATTCATTGTGGGTATATATTCTAATGGTAATTTCAGGGGATTTGTTTATTGGGATCCAGCTATTGTTCTTGACAATAAATAAACCATTATGTAATTTCCAATTATAAATGTAAGCCTCACTAACCCAGTGGGGCTTTTAGTTATGTATTCAAAGCGTTGATCACCCTCAAACATTAGGGCAAACGGGTCTAAATTGAACAGTTAGTTCAGTGATGTGCCTTCAGTACATAAAGGTAGGAACATTGATGATCGTTTGTGATTTACAATCC
>NZ_FOVO01000092.1 GCF_900115195.1 Xenorhabdus japonica | reverse complement strand
TATAGGCCATAGCGCATTTTCCTTTGGCGAGAAAGATGCCTACTATAGCAACTGACCACCTTTTTCAGAAATTGCACCTATCATGCGAATCCAAGTATTAATAAGAAGTACTCCAAAAACCCCAGTACAAGGCGGCGGAGGTAAACGTCCTAGATGGATTGGTGATAAAGGACGTAGAATTTACGAATGGGATTCAAAACATAGTGAACTGGAGGGTTATCGAGCTAGTAATGGTCAACATATAGGTTCATTTGACCCAAAAACTGGTAATCAATTGAAACCAGCAGACCCAACACGTAATATCAAAAAATATCGTTAAGAGAGAAAAATAATGGGAATTAAATTTAACTTGGTTTGAAAAAACAAGTGAAGAATTCGTTGGTGAGGAATATTCACAAGATCTGGGATATGACAATTCCATTATTGAAAGATGTGGCCTCCCTTTGAAAGGCACATTGAATAATGGTGAATTTGATGTATTAGGTGAATGGATACCAGTTTTACAATCTCATTTTAAGCACTTAATTGATTCTAATAAATATAATTATTTCATTTCTTTCGATTATAAATAATAGCACTTTTGAGGCGTGAGAATTCATTTCGATAACTGTCTGAATGAACATAATCAATTTATACGAAAAACTACCACTGTATTAATGAAAAGATTTGTAAATATTTTATCCTCATGTTTCCACCTGTTTAGCTCTCATTCCATGAGAGCTTTTTTATTATTTTTCAGAGTATTAACTGGTTGCTGCTGATATATGCAGAGGCACCATGAAAAATTACCAATCGCTTGAAGCGCCACCACCGCTACTGCTACCACCGCCACCGGAAAAGCTATCATCATCGTTATCACTTTTTGTACGATCAGAGCCTGAACCACCAAACAAGCCGCCAAAAAGGCTGCCAAATAGGCTTTTCAATAATGACAATACCGAAGAGATCACAAAAAACACTAGATGGTATCGTCATGAGAAATTTCGTGCAATAATGATGCCCCATCATTCTAGGGCAAACGGGTCTAAATTGAACAGTTAGTTCAGTGATGTGCCTTCAGTACATAAAGGTAGGAACATTGATGATCGTTTGTGATTTACAATC